>JBBRZH010000025.1:0-31347 GCA_038236935.1 Lysobacterales bacterium | reverse complement strand
GGGTTGCTGATCTTGTAGCCATTGAGATGCAGGATCGGCAGTACCGCCCCGTCGGTGATCGGGTCGAGCAGCTTGTTGGATTGCCACGCGGTGGCCAGCGGCGCTGTTTCCGCTTCGCCGTCACCGACCACGCAAGCGACGATCAGGCCGGGATTGTCAAAGGCGGCACCGAACGCGTGACTAAGCGAATACCCCAGTTCACCACCCTCATGGATCGAGCCAGGTGTGGTGGGCGCCACATGGCTGGAAATGCCCCCGGGAAACGAGAATTGCTTGAACAGCTTTTTCAGCCCGATTTCGTCCTTGGTGACATTGGGATAGACGTCGGTCCAGGTACCTTCGAGATAGACATTGCCCACGATCGCGGGGCCACCGTGACCAGGACCGGCGACATAGAACATGTCCAGGTCGTACTTCTTGATGACGCGGTTCAAATGCACATAGATAAAATTCTGACCCGGCGTCGTGCCCCAGTGACCGACCACCAGCGGCTTCACGTGTGCCAGCGTCAGGGGTTCGCGCAGCAGTGGGTTGTCGTAGAGATAGATCTGGCCGACCGAAACATAATTGGCGGCGCGCCAGTACGCATCGATCTTGCGCGACAGTTCCGGCTTTAGTGTTTTGATATTGATCTCGGTGTTGGCTGTCATCACGTTGGGGTTCCGCAGGCGAGTTTAAGGACGCGAGATACGGACTTCGCGATCGTGACTTCTTCATCGGTATGAATGGCGAGCACCTTGACGCGCGCGCCATCGCGGGAAATCAAGCCAGCGTTCTGCCCGTTGCGGTTTCTATCGAGCGCGATCCCCAAAAACCCGAGGTCCTCGCAGATCCGCTCGCGGATCGATGATGCGTTTTCGCCGATACCACCGGCGAAGACCAGTGTGTCCAGACCACCCAGCGTCGCCGCGTAACCTCCAATCGTTTTCTTTACCTGATAGCAGAAGAACGCGATCGCTTCGGCCGCGCGCACGTCCTGCGCCTCGTGATCCAGCAGCTCGCGCATGTCGCCACTGGTTTCAGATATCCCGAGCAGTCCTGACTTGAAAGTGACCATGTGGTTGAACTGCTTTGCGCTCATCTTTTCCATGTATGCCAAGTAGCCGACGAGTCCTGGATCCAGATCGCCGGAGCGCGTCGCCATGGGCAACCCGGAGATCGTGGTGAACCCCATGGTTGTGTCGACGGGTTTGCCGTGGTGGACTGCGGCCAGACTCGCGCCATTGCCGAGATGCGCAAAGATGACCCGGCCTTGCGCCGTTTCCGCTCCGGCCTGGTTGGCAAGTTCGCCCATCAGAAACTCGTATGACAGGCCGTGAAAGCCATAGCGCCGTACGCCCTGCTTCTCGTAGCGTCGCGGGATCGCCAACTGCTGGGCCACGCGGGGCAAGTCATGGTGGAACGCCGTATCAAAACATGCGACCTGTGGTACGTCAGGAAATCTGCGACGAACTGCCTCGATCAGCAGGACTTCTTCGGGCAAATGCTCGGGGTCCAAGGGAAAGAGTCGACGCACGTCCTCGATCAAAGCATCAGTGATCAGTTGTGGAGACCAGTACTTCGGCCCGCCCTGCACCACGCGATGCCCTACGGCGTCGATGGCGTCCCGACCCAGGCGCTTCTGAATCGCGTCCATCACGACATCGACAGCCGCGGCGTGGTCGGGCGCACTCACTGATTGCGAGGTGTTGTCAGCCGCTTCCGCACCTTGTGTTTTCAGAGTGGGATGCGGTTGTCCAATCTGCTCAATCGCACCGCCCAGGATGCGCAGCGGTACAACACCGGATTCGAACAGGGCAAACTTGATGCTCGACGAGCCGCCGTTGATAGCCAGGATGCTTGGCTTTGTGGAAGCCATGGGAACTTACGCCATCAACCTGGCTTCATGCCGTCTTTGAAATGTCGGATTTCATGCCGACAAATTCTTCACGAGTGATTTCGCCGCGGGCATACCGTTCATTGAGTATGTCGAGCGCACCTTTCTCCGAGGGCATGCCGTATTTCCTGTGGGCAGCATAGGTGTATCGCCAGTTACCCATGCTGGAGAAAAGCAGGAAGATGATGCCAAACCACAGGAACCAGCCCCAACCGAAGTACCAGCTATTCCAGAAATAATGCTGCATTCCAATCTCCGATCAATGATTGATGATTGATGACTGATGAAACGATTGCCGGCGTGAGCTTTCTTAATCGGCAAGAGAGAATCCATTCGGAAGAGCGACCTGGGGAGATGCTCTGATCTCGACATCAGGCCGTCCTGCCTCGTCTTTCGGGTTGGTAGATCAGAGCATCCCTGATCGACAGGGAAAGTTGAGGCTTGCCGACTACCTAAGCCCAGATTGTTCTGTTCGATTCCGCTCGTTCGCATCACGTATAGGCAAGCTCGCGCGAGGAGCATCGGGTATCTGCTCCTTCACCCAGTAGCCCATGTTCTCGTAATGCTTGTAGACGCTGATTTCGTGCATCCGATCCACCTTGATTGACTCATCGTATGGCGGCGCGTCCTTGAATTTATGCCGCGTGACATTGAGCGAAACTGTCCCATCGGCCCAACTGATGTCGTCAATCCACTCGGGTGAGATGAGCACCTGATGTCCTATCCACCAGTTGCCTGTGTTCACGATGACGAATCGAATCGCCCAGGTCTTCTCATCGACGAGCATTCCGTGTACACGGCCAATCTCGCCATCGCTTGCGTGGATGTGATAGCCCATGACGACCTTGCAACTGCGCAAATGACTATCCTCACTGCGATGTTGCGCAGCTGAAGCGTCGACACTGACGCTGTCGGGTTGAACATCCGATGGTGTCGCTACGAATTCCGGCATCAGGAAGTTCGGGCCCCAGAGTCCGGTCTCGCCCCAATATGGGGAATAGGCGTAATAGCCGTGGTACTGGCTTTCGTACTGTCGCGACACCGGCTTGTCGATGTCGATATCGGGACTGTTCTTTACCTGCTCCCTTGTTATCGATACTGGGAGTATTTTCTCCTGCAGGTCCAAGTGGCCGAACGCGATCGGGGAGATCAGCACTTTTCGACTCGAAAGCCATTGACCGGTTTCGACTACGAGATAGCGGATCACCCAGGCCTGGTCGTCGAAATAGAAATCCTTCACGTGGCCAATGTCTCCATCGGTCGCACCGATAGCATAGTCGTGCAGATCGCGTAGATTTCGTAACATCCGTTGCTCTCCTTTGCATCGACAAACGAGGCTATGTGACGTACACATTGACCCGTTGCCGTGTCTCGGTCTGTTCGCCAGCGAACACACGCCATGAATTGAACGGAACATTTTTCATGCAATTTGGACGACGAATCCGGCCAGCCAAATCACGCATATGCGCGTCCGCGCTGTTCTTTAGATTGATACCGTCACGACGCTATCACGAGTGTTGTTGCTCAAGGGTGAGTCTTCACCGCACCTGTTCATCAGTATTGATATCTGCGCGACGTTGCGGTGGTTTGCAATCCTGCGTCAGCCCTCTACGCATGGAGCGGCGACCATGCCGTCGCGACGACGAGCCAGATGCTGGGGTTGCCATCGCGTTTGCGGGATTCATCCGGTGTATTGACGGCAGCCTGACGCGCGCGCTGCAATGGGACACGCTGAAACCTCCAGACACAAAAAACCCCGGAATATCCGGGGTTTGGTGTCGATTCTCGGGACGCTATGAGACGCCCTGAAACCGTGTAATGGTGCCCAAGAGGGGACTCGAACCCCTACGACCTAAGCCGCTACCACCTCAAGGTAGTGCGTCTACCAATTCCGCCACCTGGGCAAAGCCTGTAGGAACATCCAGTCCCATCCGCCGGCATCCTGCCGAACGTTGAATCTTGATTTCAATCAATTGTTCACTGCGCTTGTTCAACCACCCGAAGCAGGCTTGACCGGCGCTTGCGACGGAATCGTCCGCGCTGCCGCAGGTTGCTTCACTGGGATCGGAGCGGCGGGAATCGTCGAACCCGGAAGTGATTGTTGTACAGGTGCGCCCGGCAGCGTTGGGGCAACCGGTGCGTTGGGGATGGCACCTGCGCTGTTGCCGGAAGCGGGAATCCCCGCCGGTGAGGCCGGCGCCTGCGCCATCACGCCCAAGTCCTGTTGCGAGGCGACGGGGGCGGCGCTGTGCGTCGCGTACCACGCCATGAACAGACTGATCAAAATGAACGCAATCGCCAGCCATTTGGTGCTCTTGGACAGGAAGTTGGACGCGCCGCGCGAACCGAACACGGTGGCCGATGCACCGCCGCCGAAACCCGAGCCCGCCTGCGCGCCTGCGCCGCGTTGCATCAGGATCAACGCGACCATTCCGATCGCGAGCAGCACGTAAACGACATTCAGGATCAACATCAGCATTGCAGGGTTCTCGATTTGGCTGTCATGACAGCCACTTACAGTGCCGCCGCGGCTGCGATGGCAAGGAAATCACCGGCGACCAGCGAGGCGCCGCCAATCAACCCGCCATCGACGTCGGGCTTGGCGAACAGCGCCGCAGCGTTGCCGGGTTTGGCGCTGCCGCCGTACAGGATCGGCAGCGAGCCAGCAATTTTAGCATCGCGGGCGGCGACTTCGCCACGGATGAAGGCGTGCACGGCCTGCGCCTGCTCGGGGGAGGCCGTCAAACCGGTGCCGATCGCCCACACCGGCTCGTAGGCGATCACGGCCCCGGCGAGCATTTCCATGCCCAGGTCGAAGACAGGCTGGAGCTGGTGCCGGATACGATCTTCCGTCTGGCCGGCTTCGCGTTGCTGCTGGCTTTCGCCAACGCACAGGATGGGAACCAGCCCTGCCTCGCGCGCGGCCCGGAACTTGCGGGCGACGAGTTCACTGCTTTCTTGATGGTAGGCGCGGCGCTCGGAATGCCCGACAAGCGCGTATTGCGCGCCTACGTCCACCAGCATCTGCGCAGAGACCTCGCCCGTGAAAGCGCCGTGTTTATGGGCGCTGACATCCTGCGACCCGAATGCAATCGCCGGATAGTCGGTGGCCAGTTCGCTCAGGTATGGCAGTGGCGGCAGGACGACCAGCGCGACGCCTGCGGGAGCAGGGTCTGCGGTCACCGCGTCAAGCAATGCGTGCGCAAAGGCGCGATCGCCATGCAGCTTCCAGTTTCCCGCCACGATGCGCTGGCGCGTTGGCGATGTCATGCCGAACCCTGTTCAATGAAGAACGTGCAGTTTATCAGCCGCTCGCATGTGGCCGCCCGGGGTGGAAGTAGAAATGCGCATCGAGGTCATCCGGGCATCTTGTAGAGTGCCGCCATGGCGCAACCCCAACCCATCCGCTTGCCGATCCTGCCGTATCGCAAACCAACGCTGGCACGCGATTACTGGGTGTTCGACGATGTGCTGGCGGATCCGGATACAGTGCGTGCCCGCTGCTTGGCGCGCACCGACTGGATTGAAGGCTATCCGCACAAGCCGGAAAGCTGGCCGGGACTTCGCGTCATGCCCGGCCTTGAGCCGGATGAACTCGAAGCGGTGGAAGCCCATGTCCTGAAAGCCACCGGGGCCAGGAAGTTATGGGTCGGGGCGACAGCTGACGGCACACGGTTGAACCACAACTGCGTGCAGGTGGTCGGCATCGACGAGTGCGAACCGCGCCCCCACACCGACTCCCGCGCGCTGTGTCGCTACGCCGCCGTGCTTTACCTAAATCCATCGGTACCCGATGCGTGCGGGACAAGCTTTTACCGACAGCGACTGGGCAACGGCCAGCACGGCGGAAATCTCGTGTCGCCGCCGCACGTCAATCTGGTCGAGGCCTTGGGGACACGCTTTGTTGCTCCCCATTCTTTCGTTGAGGATGTCGAGGTCCCGCATCGCTACAACCGTTTGTTGCTGTATCGCTCCAATCTGATCCATAGCGCCAGTGGCTATTGGGGAAAGACGCTTGCGGACAAGCGGATGGCGGCGGTCTTTTTCTGGATGGCCTGAGAGCACGCCATTCCCGCCTACGCGGAGATGACGAGCGTGCGGTCACACCGCAGCCGCACGCACCACGTCAGCCAGCGTATCCAGCGTCGCCTGCATCAACTCCACGTCATCGGCTTCCACCGTAACGCGCACGACAGACTCGGTGCCTGAAGGGCGCAGGAAAGCACGGCCGCGACCTTGTACGGCACGCTGCGCATCGGCCAATGCGGCTTTTACCTTGGCAGCTTCTGCCGGGCGCATGCCTTCGCTAAAGCGAACGTTGATTGTTTTCTGCGGCACGCGGTGCAGGCCATGCAAGGCCTCGCGCAATGTCATGCCACGCCGACGCAGCACCTCGAGCACCTGCAGGGCGCTGACAATGCCGTCGCCGGTGTTCGCGCGATCCAGGCACAGAAGATGCCCGGACGCTTCGCCGCCGAGTACGCCGTCATGCTGCAACAACGCCTGGTGCACATTGCGATCACCGACATTGGCGCGGACGAAGCCGATGCCCCGCTCACCCAATGCGCGTTCGAAACCATAGTTCGTCATCAGCGTACCGACGACCGGCCCGCGCAACCTGCCACTCTGCTGCCAGTCCAGCGCCAAGACGTAGAGCAGATCGTCGCCATCGCACACCGCACCATCCCCATCCACGAACAGCACGCGGTCGCCATCCCCATCAAATGCAATCCCGAGGTCCGCGCCGACAGCGTTGGCGTGCGCGACGAGTTGTTCGGGGTGCATCGACCCCACCCCATCATTGATGTTGGTGCCGTTGGGTTCCACGCCGATGGCGTCGACTCGGGCGCCGAGTTCCCGCAGGACCAATGGTCCCAGCTGGTACGTAGCGCCATTGGCGCAATCCATCGCGATGCGCATGCCACCCAGGTCGAAGCGCTTGGGCACGGAATTCTTGCAGGCCTCGACATAGCGCCCCAGCGCATCGCGGGTGCGCAGCGCCTTGCCAAGCTCACCGGATGCCACGGTGTGGAATGGCAGTTCGAGTGCGGCTTCGATCGCCAGCTCCGCCTGGTCGTCCAGTTTCTCTCCTCGTGCCGAGAAAAACTTGATTCCGTTGTCGTGATGCGGATTGTGCGAAGCAGAAATCACGATGCCACCATCGGCGCGCAGCGAACGCGTCAAGTGCGCGACCGCTGGCGTGGGCATCGGCCCCATCAGTTGGACGTCGACGCCAGCCGCCACCAGTCCCGCCTCCAGCGCAGCCTCGAACATGTAGTTCGAGATTCGCGTGTCCTTGCCGATGATGACCATGGGCTTGCGCCATTCGCGCCCGCTTTGCGCCTGCTGCTCCTTGAGCGCATGCCCGTAGGCATTGCCCAGGCGCAGGACGAAATCGGCCGAGATCACGCCCTCGCCTACCCGGCCACGAATGCCGTCGGTACCGAAATATTTGCGGGTCATGGGACGGTGACTCGGAAGTCGGTCACGCCGCGACCTCGGAATCGTCCAGCGGCCTGGCCTGCTTCATCAGCATCGCCAGCAGGTCGGCGATGCGGTCGCGAAGTTCGCGACGGTCGCAGATCTGGTCGATGGCGCCGTGCTCGACCAGGAATTCGCTGCGCTGGAACCCTTCGGGGAGGATTTCGCGCACGGTCTGCTCGATCACGCGCGGGCCGGCGAAACCGATCAGTGCCTCGGGTTCGGCGATGTTGATGTCTCCCAGCATGGCCAGCGAGGCGGACACGCCACCGGTGGTCGGATGGGTCATCACCGAAATGTACGGTAGTCCCGCCGCGCGCAGCCGTGCGAGCGCAGCGGAGGTTTTCGCCATCTGCATCAGCGAGAACAGGCTCTCCTGCATGCGCGCGCCACCGGTGGCGGAAAAACACACCAGCGGGCAACGCAACTGCAGCGCGCGCTCTGCTGCCAGTGCAAAACGCTCGCCGACCACCGAACCCATCGAACCGCCCATGAAGGCGAAGTCAAACGCGCACGCGACCAGTGGCTGACCCTTGAGCGCGCCCTGCAGCGCGATCAGCGCGTCGCGCTCGCCGGTGGCTTTCTGCGCGGCCTTGATGCGGTCGACGTACTTCTTCTGGTCCTTGAACTTCAGCACGTCGGTCGGGCCAAGCGCCCCGCCAATCTCACTGGTGCTGCCAGGATCAAGAAAGGCAGTCAGGCGGACGCGTGCGCGGATCGCCATGTGGTGGTTGCACTTGGGGCAGACCTCGAGGTTTTCCTCGAGCTCCGGCCGGTACAGCACGGCGCCGCAGCGGTCGCACTTCTCCCACAAACCCTCGGGAACGCTGCGCTTTCGACCAGCCGGGGCCTCGGTGCGGATGCGCGCAGGCATCAGTTTTTTCAGCCAGCTCACCGGGACGGCACCTCGGGCAGGAATACATTCGACGCCACAAACGGCGGACAACGTGCAGTTTAGCGCAGCGCCTGCGTCGAGCCGTCGAGGGCAGCCCGCAGCGGCGCCAGGAACGCCTCCGCTCGCGTTGCGGCATCGCCTGGATCCCTTGCGCCTTCCAGCGCGGCCACCAATGCGCTGCCGACGACGATACCGTCGGCATCGGAGGCCATTGCCGCAGCCGAGGCCGCATCGGTGATCCCGAAACCCGCCACGACCGGGACTCGCGAATGCGTTTTGATGGCTCGCAGCCGCTCGCGGGCGGCATCGGCATCCAGTTGAACGGCCCCGGTCACGCCGGCGAGAGCCACGTAGTAGAGGTAGCCTTGCGCGCCAGCTGACAGAAGTGCCATCCGCGCATCGGTCGTGGTCGGCGATGCAAGCAGGATCAAGGCAAGCCCGTGCGTGGCGAAGGAGGTCCGGAATTCGCCAAGTTCTTCCGGCGGAAGGTCGACCAGCAGCACGCCATCCACACCAGCGGCGACCGCGTCGATGGCGAATCGCTCGGCGCCGCGGATCTCGACAGGATTGAGATAACCCATCAGGACGACTGGCGTCTGCGGGTCGTTGTCGCGGAATTGGCGGACGCAGTCGAACACGTAGGACAGGCCCACTCCGCGTGCCAGGGCACGCTCGGAACTGCGCTGGATGGTGGGGCCGTCAGCCATGGGATCGGAGAAGGGCACACCCAGCTCAAGCATGTCCGCACCAGCAGCGACCAGCCCATGCATGGCGGGAACGGTGGCTTCAAGGGATGGATCCCCGGCAGTGATGAAGGGAATCAGCGCCTTGCGGCCGGAGGCCTTGAGTTGCCCGAAGCGGATGTCGATGCGATTCATCGAACTTGCCGTGACGCTCAAAGCGACAACCCTTCGCGCGCAGCGATGGTCTGCACATCCTTGTCGCCACGACCAGACAGGTTGCACAGCACGATGGCGTCCTTGGGTAGGTCACGAGCGAGCTTGGCTGCCTGCGCGATGGCATGGCTCGACTCCAGTGCCGCCAGGATGCCTTCGGTGCGCGCCAGCTGGTGGAACGCAGCGAGCGCTTCGTCGTCGGTCACCCCGGCATAGTCGGCACGGCCTGCGTCCTTGAGGAAGGCGTGCTCGGGTCCGACACCAGGGTAGTCGAGGCCTGCGGA
Source organism: Lysobacterales bacterium (assembly GCA_038236935.1). Taxonomy (GTDB): domain Bacteria; phylum Pseudomonadota; class Gammaproteobacteria; order Xanthomonadales; family Xanthomonadaceae; genus Cognatiluteimonas. The sequence continues at coordinate 21,915 of JBBRZH010000025.1, read as the reverse complement.
CACCGAATGCGTTTCGATGATCTGCCCATCGTCATCGCACAACACGTAGGTGCGATTGCCGTGCAGCACACCGGGACGACCGGCGGCGAGCGACGCGGCGTGACGCCCGGTCGCGATTCCCTCGCCCGCTGCTTCCGCGCCGACCAGGCGCACGTCGCGATCGTTGAGGAACGCGTGGAAGATACCGATGGCGTTGCTCCCACCGCCCACGCAGGCAGTGACGACATCGGGCAGGCGGCCATGCTCTGCCAGCATCTGTTCGCGTGCTTCGCGACCGACCACGGCATTGAAGTCCCGCACCATGCGCGGATACGGATCAGGCCCGGCGACGGTGCCGATGATGTAGAACGTGTCGCGGATATTCGTCACCCAGTCGCGCATGGCTTCGTTGAGTGCGTCCTTCAGGGTCGCCGAGCCGCTGGTGACGGGAATAACGGTCGCGCCGAGCAGTTGCATGCGGTAGACATTGATCTTCTGGCGCGCGATGTCCGTCGCGCCCATGTAGACGACGCATTCCAGCCCCAGGCGCGCGGCCACGGTGGCGGTGGCGACGCCATGCTGGCCGGCACCGGTCTCGGCGATGATCCGGGTCTTGCCCATGCGCGAGGCGAGCAGCCCTTGGCCGATCGTATTGTTGATCTTGTGCGCGCCGGTATGGTTCAGGTCCTCGCGCTTGAGCAGGATGCGCGCGCCACCGACATCGGCGGTCAGCCGTTCGGCGAAATAAATCGGACTCGGGCGCCCCACGTAATGCGCAAGATCGCGATCGATCGCGGCAGTGAACGCAGGGTCGATGCGCGCGGCATCGTAGGCGGCAGCCAGTTCAGCAATCGGCCCGATGAGCGTTTCGGCGACGAAGCGTCCGCCGTAGCGGCCGAAATGGCCGGCTTCGTCGGGGTAGGCATGAAAATCAATCTCGGCAGCGCGATCCATTCCGGCGACATCTCAACGGCGGCCGTACAGTGTAGCGAACGCCCGCGAGCCAGTGGCTTGGATGCTCGTCGTCACCCCTTAGGCGTGCGAATGCTCGACATGGCAATCGGCGCGGCGGACTTCCTCGACGAAACGACGCATGCGGTGGCCATCCTTGACACCAGGTGCGCTTTCGATGCCGCTGGACACGTCCACCGCCCACGGCAAGGTCGCCACGATCGCATCGAAGACGTTCTCCGGCGTCAGTCCACCGGCAATCATCATCGGTTTGCCTAATGTAGTCGGCATCCGGGACCAGTCGAATACCTTTCCGCTGCCCCCGTGATTGCCGGCGACGTGGCCATCAAAGAGAAATCCGGCAGCTCCTGGATATCGCAATTGCAGCGACTTCGTCGAGTCAGTCTCGGCACCGCCCATCGCCACCGCTTTCATCCAAGGCACCCCGAACCCGCGACAGAACGCATCCTCCTCCTGCCCGTGGAACTGCAGCAGTGTTGGTCGCACCTGTCGCACGACTTCGCGAACTTCCTCGGCGGTGTTGTCCATGAACAAGGCAACTGCGTCCACCAGCGGAGCAAGTGCGATGCGCATCAAACGCGCTTCCTCGGGACGAATGCGGCGTGAAGTGCCATGCGCGAACACGAACCCGACCGCATCGACACCAAGTTCGCTCGCCAGGCGGACGTCCCCGGCGCGCGTCAGGCCACAGAACTTGATCCGCGTGCGGTAGAGCGTCTTGTTGAGTCGGGAATCGATGTTGGGAGCGTCGACGGATGTAGTCACAATGTCACCTCGGCTGGCATCCGCCATTCTGCGGGATAGCGGGGCCCGACGAACACCAGTCCGTTCGACGGCGCGGTGGGGCCGGCAACGCTGCGGTCCAGGCCATTCAACACCTGCGCGATCCAGTCCTGCGACTGATCGCCACGCCCGACCGGCAACAGGCTACCGACGATGTTGCGCACCATGTGGTGCAGGAACGCGTTGGCCTGCACATCGATTTCAACGATGTCGTCCTGTCGGGTGACGTTGAGTGCGTACACGTTGCGCCGTGCATGTGGCGCCTGGCAATGCACGGTACGGAATGCCGAAAAGTCATGTTCGCCGACCAGCGCCTGGGCGGCGGTGTGCATCGCGGTCGCATCCAGTGGACGGCGCTCCCATGACAGGTATTGGCGTTGTAATGCCGGTCGTACCGGCCGATTGAGGATGCGATAGCGATATCGTCGCGCGCGCGCGCAGAAACGCGCATGGAAATTATCGGCGACCGGCACGCACCACAATGTGCAGACTGCCGGCGGCAGGTGGGTGGTGCTGCCCAGGATCCAGCTGCGCGGATCACGTGGCGCGTCGCTGTCGAAATGCACCACCTGGCACGCGGCATGCACCCCCGCGTCGGTGCGTCCAGCGCACACAACCTCCAGCGGATGGCCTGCAACAAACGACAACGCGTCCTCAACGGCAGCCTGCACGGTGGGTTCTCGGCGAAGCCCAGGCGCGCCGCGCTTGTTCAGCCGTTGCCAACCGGAAAATTCGCTGCCGTCGTATTCGACGCCCAGCGCATAGCGCACGCGGTCAGTCCTCGTTGCCGTCGAAGGCCATCACAGATCGCGCAGCATGCGGGCGGCCGTTTCGCGAGCCGCCGGATCACGGCTGTCGAGTATCTGGAGCAGCAAGGTGCGTGCCGAGTCGTCATCGCCCAAATCCAGCATCGCCTGCACCCGTTGCAACGGCGTCTGGCTCACGGACGGTGGCTCTGGATCCTGGCCATGTGTGTCGGGTGCATGCCATGTCGGCGCGGGAGTAACGGGCCCCGATGTGCTGGAGATGCGCCCGGCCGGCGGCGCTTTCGCATCACGTAACGCCTCCATCGCGAGTACCTCATCTTCATTCACATCCAGGCCATGGGTCTTGGATGGAATACTGGCGGCAAGCGCTGCGGTATCGAAGGCACGTCGTGGCGCTGCCACCACGGCCACCCCTCGGCGACGACTCACGAGCCACCCCGCCAAGGCAAGGATGACCAGCCCCAGTCCAGCCCACAGCCATGCATTCCCCCACGGCGCGGCCGGTTGTACGTGCGGCGCAGGTTGCGTGGCGACAGCGGCTGCTGGATTTGTTGTTGCGGTCTTGGCAGGCGCAGGCGGCACGGAAACAGGCATCTCGACCTTGCGATTCGAGGTTGCCAGCGTTTGCTGCGCTGCGGCCAATGCACTGTTCTTGAGAGTGAGCAATTGTTGTTGCTGCTGCTGGAGCTTCTCGAGTTCGGCCACGCGCGTCTTGAGCTCGTTGACCTCGGCATCGCGTGCGGCCAGGGTTTCCTTGGTTTCCTGCAGTTGCTGTCGCAGCATGTCGCCCTCGCCGCCGGCCTGGATGCCGGATTGTGTCGCCTGGTTGGCCGCGCCTGCCCGCTTACCGTGCGAGGTCGACGGCGGCATGATGTCCAGTCGCGCACCTGTGGAGCGCGCAACCGTTGTGTGTGTCGGCAGGATGCGGGCTGGTACGTTGCGTGCCGGCGTGGTGGCGACCGCCGTGCGAGTGGTCGGGGCTACCCTGCCGGAGTCCGGCGAGGCGTCGGATTGCAAAGGCGTACGTTGCGCACCACGCCACTGCACGATCTGCGCATGCACGAGCGCGGCGGCTTCATTGGCGCTGTATTGCGCGAATTCGGAATGATCCGGCACCTGCAGGATCGCGCCGCGCTTCAGCAGGTTGACATTGCCATTGATGAAGGCCTCAGGGTTGGCGCGCAACAGCGCCAACATGGTCTGCGCGGCACTGTGTTCCTGCGACGGATCGATCCCCGCCGCAATCTGGCCGAGGGTCTCACCTGCTTTCACCGGTCCGTATTGACTAACCGGCGGCGTTGCGAGCGGCACGGGAGCCTCTGCGACGGGCGGCGTGGGTGGGCCTGGTTCCGTGGGGGCCGGAGGAATTGCCGAAGGCGGTGGCGCCGCCGGGCTTGCTGCTGGCGTCGGATTCGAGGGTGGAGGCGGAGGGGGAGCAGCCGCCACCGGCATGACGTCAGGCCGCACGATCGTGTTGGAGGGCGCCACCACGGGGGCCTGGATCGGTGGCTGCAGCGGCGCCGCAATGGTGCGTGGCGTATCGAGCAGCGCCGAATATTCCCGCACCAGCCGGCCTTGGCCCCAGTCGACTTCAATCAGGAATGTCAGCATCGGCTGCTGCACCGCTGCGGCACTGGTGATGCGGATGACGGGATGACCGCCGGTGTCCAGCGCCGGCTCGAAATGCAGGGTGGAGACAATCCCCTGCGGGGGTTCCAGCCCGATGCGGCTGAATGTCTCCGGAGAAGCCAGCTGCACCTGCAATCCCTGGAGCTCCGACGGATCGGTGGAGATGATGGGGATTTCCGCCAGCAGCGGCTGTCCCGGCTGCGACTTGACCTGGATCTGCCCCAGTCCCAGCGCGGAGGCAGTTCCCGATGCCACCGCCAGCAACATGGCGAAGGCCGATGAAAGTGCGATTGGCAACCTGTTCACGTCCATCCCCAGGGCGTCCGCGCAATACGACGCGTGCCGCCGACTCTAGCCGCCAGCGCCCATTGACCGCAATGCTTCAACCTTCGCCTGCGACCAGTTCGGCGATCTGCACCGCGTTGAGCGCCGCACCTTTGCGGATGTTGTCCGACACGATCCACAGGTTCAGCCCATGCGGATGCGACAGGTCATCGCGGATACGACCGACATACACCGGATCGCTGCCGGACGCATGCGTGACCGGCGTCGGATACCCGCCATCAACAGGCTCGTCGACCACCTCCACCCCTTCCGCGTGTTCCAGCAGGCTGCGGGCGTCGCTTGCCGACAACTTCCCGCGCGTCTCGATGTTGACGACTTCGGCGTGGCCGTAGAACACCGGCACCCGGACGACCGTCGCGTTGATCCGGATGGTGTCGTCCCCGAGGATCTTGCGGGTTTCCCAGACCAGCTTCATTTCCTCGGTGGTGTACCCGTTGTCGGTGAACTCCCCGCCATGCGGGATCACGTTGAAGGCGATCTGCACCGGGTACACCTCGGGTTCCACCGGTTGGAAGTTGAGCAGTCCGGCAGTCTGCTTGCCGAGCTCCTCCAGCGCACGCCGGCCGGTCCCCGACACCGATTGATATGTTGCGATGTTCAATCGCTCGATCCCCACTTTCTTGTGGATCGGGGCAAGCGCAACCACCAGTTGCATCGTCGAGCAGTTCGGATTCGCGATGATGCCCCGTGGACGGTGCTTCGCGGCATCCGGGTTGACTTCCGCCACCACCAGCGGCACGTCGTCGTCGCGGCGGAACATCGATGAGTTGTCGATCACGACCGCGCCCGCGGCGGCGAATTTCGGCGCGTATTCCTTTGAGATCGCACCGCCGGCGGAGAACAGTGCGATGTCGACGCCCCGTGGATCGAATGTCGCGAGGTCCTCCACGACGATGTCACGATTGCCGAACTTCACCTTTGCGCCCGCCGACCGCTCACTCGCCAGTGCGACCAGTTCGCCGATGGGGAACCTGCGCTCGGCCAGCACCGACAACATCACTTCACCCACCGCGCCTGTCGCGCCGACCACTGCAACCTTGTAAGTCTTTTCCATCTTCTCGAATCCGGTTCGTGGTGCTTTTACATTGTCGGCAGCGTCAGCCCCGCTTGCGTGTCGGAGCCAAGAGCAGGAAATCGCGGCTGAAACCGCTTGCGCAGGATTACCTGGATTGCGCTGGAATCCGTGGCGACACAACACCGACATCACCGCACTGCGCACGATGGCGCAATGCATGATCCATCAACACCAGCGCCAGCATCGCTTCGCAGATTGGGGTGGCGCGAATGCCAACGCAGGGGTCGTGGCGCCCGGTGGTGACGATTTCGACCTCATCACCATGCACATCCACGCCGCGTGCGGGCAGGCGCAGGCTGGAGGTCGGCTTGAAGGCCACCGACACCACGACGTCCTGCCCGCTGCTGATGCCGCCAAGGATTCCGCCGGCATGGTTGGACAGGAATCCCGCGCGTGTCGCTTCATCGCGATGCTCGCTGCCTTTCTGCATGACGGCGGCGAATCCATCGCCGATTTCGACGCCCTTCACGGCGTTGATCGACATCATCGCGGCGGCAAGTTCAGCATCAAGCTTTCCATAGACCGGTTCGCCCCATCCAGGCGGAACACCGGTCGCGATCGCGGTCACTTTCGCACCCACTGAATCACCAGATTTGCGCAGCGCATCCATGTAGCCTTCGAGCGCGGGAATCTGGGACGCATCAGGCCAGAAGAACGGATTGCCTTCCACCGCTTCCAGATCGAAGTTCAACGGCAACATGTCGCCGATCCGGGAAAGATGGCCGCGCACCTGCACATCGAACGTTTCGGCAAGCCATTTCTTTGCGATCACCGCGGCAGCGACGCGCATGGTGGTCTCGCGCGCCGACGATCGACCACCACCGCGCGGATCGCGGATGCCGTATTTGTGCCAATACGTGTAGTCGGCATGCCCCGGGCGAAACTGCTCGGTGATCCGGTGGTAATCCTTGCTGCGCGCGTCTGTGTTGCGGATCAGCAGTGCAATGGGCGTACCGGTGGTGATGCCTTCGTAGACGCCAGAGAGGATTTCGGTGGCGTCGGCTTCATGGCGCGCGGAGGTGTGCCGCGATTTTCCGGTCGAACGGCGCACAAGGTCATGGGTGAAATCGTCGGCGGCAATTGCAATCCCCGGCGGGCAGCCATCGACGACGCACCCGATCGCCGGGCCATGCGATTCACCGAACGTGGTGACGCGGAACAGCTGGCCGAAGGTGTTCAGGGCCGCTTGTCCGCCAGTTTCTTGATGCGCGCATTGTGGGTGACCAGGTCATGGCGCTCCGCAACGAAGATGCCCATCTGCCCAACCTTGAACTCGACCCACGCCAGCGGCAATTCCGGCAACAACTTCACCAGCGCCTGTTCCGCCTCGCCGACTTCGCAGATCAGGATGCCGTCGTCGGTCAGGTGCAGCGGTGCGTCGCGCAGGATCTTCAACACAAGATCCAGGCCATCGTTTCCCGCCCGCAGGCCCAGTTCGGGCTCGTAGGAGTACTCGCGTGGCAGCGCATCGGTTTCAGCATTGGTGACATACGGCGGATTGCTGACGATCAGGTCGTAGTGCTCGCCCTGCAGCTTGGAGAACAGGTCCGACTTCAACAGCCGGACGTTGTCGGCATGCAGCCGCGCCTGGTTCTCCCGCGCCAACGCAAGTGCGTCATCACTGAGATCCGCGCCGTCGACGTGCCATTCCGGGTTGTAATGCGCCGTCGCGATCGCGATGCAGCCCGAACCGGTACACAGGTCCAGCACGCGCCGCACCTCGCGATCGCCCAGCCACGGCTGGAACCCGCATTCGATCAGTTCCGCGATCGGCGAACGCGGGACCAGCCCGCGCGGATCGCTCTTGAAACTCAGGCCTGCGAACCAGGCTTCACCGGTGATGTACGCCGCAGGCATGCGCTCCTCGATCCGGCGCAGGAACAAACCCAGCACGTCCTCTTTCTCCGCCAGCGTCACCCGCGCCTGGCCGTAAGCCGGGCCAATATCGTGGGGCAGGTGCAAGGCATGCAACGTCAACTGCGTGGCTTCGTCGATCGCATTGTCGAAACTGTGGCCAAACGTCAGCCCCGCCGCGTTGAAGCGGCTGGCCCCGTAGCGGATCAGGTCGATGATCGTTTCGAGTTCGTCGGTCATGCGCAGGAGGACATGCAGGTGGCGTCAGGATGAATACGAAGGATTATAACGATGCAGCCCCGGTATCATGATTGCACGCCTTACGCAGCGAGCCGCCATGTTCAACCGCACCACGGGTTTCATCCTGATTGCCGCGCTCGCTGCGGGATTGGGCCTTTGGGCGGCGCAGCACTGGTTGGTGCCGTCAATTCCCCCGGCTCCGCAACTCCAGGTGGTGCGCTTGTTCGACCACCCCCGTGCATTGCCTCCATTCTCGCTGGAGCAATCCGATCACACCCAACTCGTGCCGGGTGAGCTGAAAGGACATTGGACGCTGGTCTTCCTGGGCTTCACGCACTGCCCGGATGTCTGTCCGACCACCCTTGCGCAGTTGGCACAGGCGCAGAAAGAATGGGCGCGTCTACCGGATTCCACGCGCCCGCGCGTGTTGTTCGTGTCGGTCGATCCTGACCGCGACTCGCCCGACGCCGTGGGTGAATATGCGCACGCCTTCCATCCCGACACATTGGCCGCGACCGGGACCGTCCCTGCCCTGGAGTCGCTGGCGCGCTCGCTGTCGCTGGTCTTCATGAAAGTCCCGGCACCAGCTGGTGCACCCGTCGATCAGTACAGCATCGACCACTCGGCCGCGCTGGCCCTGCTGGATCCGCAGGCGCGGATGGCCGGGATGATTCCGCCAACAGTGGACGCAAAAGCGATTGCCGCGGATCTCCTGGCGCTGGCGCAAGGTTCCTCGCGGTGAGTCTGCTCACGCGAATGACCTACGTAATGCCGCACCGTGCGTTGTCGACACTGGCGCGCCATCTTGCACATTCGACCCATCCAGGGTTGAGCGCCCGGTTGATTGACCACGTGCTGGGCAGGTTCGATGTCGATCTGACCGAGGCACACGATCCTGATCCACGCTCGTATCCGTCGTTCAATGCATTTTTCACGCGTGGCCTGAAGCCCGGTGCACGCACGCCGGATCCTGATCCGTCGTCGTTGCTCATGCCCGCCGATGGCACGGTCAGCCAGTGCGGCCCGATTGCCGACGGGCGCATCTTCCAGGCCAAGGGCCGCACGTTCTCGGTCGCCGAATTGCTGGCCGACGACGATGCGGCAACATCATTTGCCGATGGCCTGTTCGCAACGGTGTACCTGTCGCCCAAGGACTACCACCGCGTGCACATGCCCTGGACCGGCACCCTGCGCGAAACCGTGCACGTGCCCGGACGGCTGTTCAGCGTCGGCCCGGATGCGGTGCGGCTGGTGCCACGCCTGTTTGCGCGCAACGAGCGCCTGGTGTGCCACTTCGATACCGATTTCGGCCCGATGACCCTGGTGCTGGTTGGCGCGATGCTGGTGTCAGGCGTGGAAACCGTCTGGAGCGGGATTGAAATCCCCCGCTACGGCGAGGCCATCACGGTCAAGGATTATCGCGGCGCAAACATCACCATCGAGCGCTTCGCCGAGATGGGTCGCTTCAACTTCGGTTCGACGGTCATCGTGCTACTGCCAAAAGGCGTCGCCACGCTTGCCAATGGCTTGGGCGCGGAAACGCACGTGCGGTTGGGTCAGAAATTGGCGACCCTATCGCAGGATGGGTAGAGCGAGGCGAAACCCATCATGCAACCTTCAAAGGACGGGTTTGATCCGCCATGACCATCCTGCAACTCAACTCACTCACTGCAGCCTTCCAGCCGCAATCGCTGGTTGGGCCGGATGCTGTAAGCCGGCCCGCTGACGTTGTTGGCTCCGGCGAGCACGCGCATGTCGCACTGGAATTTCTGCGCGATCGAAGTGAGCGTTTCGCCACGCTGCACGATGTAGTTGCGGTGCCTTTGCGACCCGGATGCTGCCGATACCCTGGCCGGTATTCCTGTTGCAATGGTAGTCGGCACGCCACTGGCAACCGCGCCGCCCGATGAGTCCGGCATGGGTAACGGTGTGTTCGGGCCGGGCCGCACGATCGCCATGCTGGGATCACTGTGGACCAGTTGCGCGGCCAGTTCCGCGCGCGGGCCCTGCAGGCAATAGCGGCCGTACAGGCTGACGATTTTCGTGGAAGCATTCAATGTCGTGCCTGCCGGGATAAAGCTGTCGGCTTCGTAACGCGGATTGAGGTTACGCAACGGACGCATGTATCCCTCGCGCACGCCACGATTGCCCAGGCAGATCGCCAGTTCGTAGATCGACGACGCTTTCGCCAGGTGCAGCGGCGCGGGTTTGAAGTCGACATCGGGAAAGCTCAAGCCGTATTGGCGCGGATGCAGGAACAGCCATGCCGCGGCAATGACCATCGGCACGTAGTCCTGGGTTTCGGGCGGGAATTGGTTATAGATGTCGGCATCCCAGAAGCCCCGCCCCCCGGCGCCTTGATAGACGCGAAGGGCGCGCCCCTCGCCACCGTTGTACGCAGCCAGCGACAACTCGATGCTGCGGTTGAGCTGGCCCATGCGCTCATTGAGATAGCTGGCGCTGGCTTCAGCCGAGGCACGTGGATCGTAGCGGGTATCAAAACCGGTGCCGTCCGGCCCCAGCCCGAACCGTTTCCCGGTGGCATACATGAACTGCATCAGCCCGGCCGCACCCGCGCGTGACGTCGCATGCACCTTTCCGTTGGACTCCTTCGCCATGATCCCGAACAGCAATGCTTCCGGCAGCCCCGCACGCTGGTACGAAGGCCACATCAGGTCACGCATGTACTCGTAATTCTCGTAACTCTGGAGCAACGGACCACGCAGGTCGGTCAGCCAGCGGCGGATCCCGGCTTGCACCGCGGGGTTGTACTGCACCATCGAGTCGAAGCGGCGTGGACCGTCGTTCAGCAGGCTGGCGGCCTGGGCGGCTTGCGGGACCGCCGTGTTGAAGGCAGCGTTCCCGTCATGGTCCGGATCAGGATCGTTGGGGTCGATCTCGGCATCGCCCGAGCCCTGTGCCTCGCTGTCCGCACCGAGTTTCAGCAGGCGCTTGTAGGTGGCCAGCAGCGTGGAGACCTGGCATCCGCGTTGTTTCCCGCAGGCACTGACGGCGTCCTCCATGTCCTCCAGGGCTGCGTCACTTTCCTTGCGGCCATCGGGATCGTTGTTGCCAATCTTGACCAGCGCTTGTCGATAACTACCCTCAGCCCTGGCCATCGCGTCGACACTGGCTTGATCGCGTCGTGACGCGGCGGCGACATCCGTGACAACGCTCGATAACACCAAGGCGAATAACAGCGCACAAAGCTTCAAGGGAGCATGACTGGAAGGCTTGAAGGGCGACACAACGACAAGTGCATTCATCAATGGCGGCGTGAGTGAGGGGGCCTGCAGGGTAATCCTGCCACGACGCGCGGGGCAACCGCATGTGATGAATTGGGTACGCGATCAAGTTGCAGAATGCCTTCCAAAGCAGCAGCAATCCCGAAGGATTGACTGCTCAATTTTGGATTCGCACGGTTTCCGACGCCCTCCACTCGAATATTGGCAATAACCATCTGATCGGATCGCTGGGGCATAGAATCGGGGCAACTTCCGGAATGACACACACATGAATCCCATCCTCGTCGGCAAGGCCATCACCACGCCGCAGTCCGGAAACGTCTACCTGCTGCCGCAATACGGCAACCGCCACGGACTGGTCGCTGGCGCCACCGGCACCGGGAAAACGGTGACCTTGATGACGCTGGCCGAAGGCTTTTCCCGACTCGGCGTGCCGGTGTTCCTGGCGGACGTAAAAGGCGATGTCGCCGGCCTGGCTGTCGCAGGTGCGCCCAGTGACAAGCTGAAGGCGCGCATTGCCGAGATCGGTGTCGCCAACTACACCAATGAAGGCAATCCGACGATCTTCTGGGACCTGTACGGCAAGCTCGGCCATCCGGTGCGGGCCACGGTGAGCGAAATCGGGCCGACGTTGCTCGGCCGCATCCTTGAACTCAACGACATCCAGGAAGGTGTGCTGGAAATCGTATTCAAGCTGGCCGACGACAACGGCTGGCTGCTGCTCGACATGGCCGACATGCGCACGCTGCTGACCTACGTGTCCGACAATCGCAAGGATATTTCGGCGAAGTACGGTCTTGTCAGCACGCAGTCGATCGCAGCGATCCAGCGCGGGTTGCTACAGCTCGGGCAACAAGGTGGCGATGCGTTTTTCGGCGAACCGGCGCTGGAACTCGTCGATCTGATGCGCACCACCCAGGATGGTCGCGGCGTGGTCAGCATCCTGGCCGCCGACCAATTGATCCTCAAGCCGCGGTTGTATTCGAGTTTCCTGCTGTGGCTGCTGTCGGAACTGTTCGAGAAACTCCCCGAAGTCGGCGACCTGGACAAACCCAAGCTTGTGTTCGTCTTCGACGAGGCGCACCTGCTCTTCGACGACGCACCACCGGCGTTGCAGCAGCGTATTGAACAAGTCGTCAGGTTGATCCGTTCCAAGGGCGTCGGCGTGTATTTTTGCTCGCAGTTTCCCGACGACGTGCCCGACAACATCCTTGGCCAACTCGGCAACCGGGTGCAGCATGCGTTGCGTGCGTTCACTCCGCGCGACCAGAAGGCAGTCAAGACTGCTGCCGAAACCTTCGTGCCCAATCCGCACCTGGATGTGGCAGCCGCCATTTCGCAACTCGGTGTCGGCGAGGCGCTGGTGTCGATGCTGCTGGACAAAGGCGTGCCGATGCCGGTGGAGCGCACCCTCATCGCCCCGCCGCGTTGCCGTATGGGGGCGATCACCGACGCGGAACGTGCGCAGGTGCGAGCCGGTAGTCCGGTCGGTGGCAAATACGATGAGACTGTCGATCGCGTGTCGGCAACGGAAATGCTCGCCAAACGCACCGAAGCCGCGAGCGTGCAGGCCGGCGCGCCGCCGGTGGTCACTGCGGGTGCGGCGACAGGCGGCTTCGGGCAGACCGTGAAGGATGTGATGTTCGGCACCAGTCGCCGCCAGGGCATGGTCGAATCGATGGCCAAGCAGGCCGCGCGCACGGTCGGCAGCCAGGTCGGCCGCCAGATCCTGCGCGGCGTTCTGGGCGGAATCTTTGGCGGGCGACGCTGACACGCCAACCTCAAGCCGCTGGGTGATGAAAGGCCTGCTCGACTTACCGGCCATGCACCCGTCCTGCCCTGCTACACGATCCAAGCGCGGCATGGATCGATCGAATCCATGTTGACCGGTCTTCATCGATTCCATCGTTACAGGTCATGCATGGCTTGGGGATGTGGGCTGTGTCCATCGCCTCCTGGCCGCGGAGGCGAAGCGCCGCCTTGCCGGCCATTGCGCCGATGGCGCCTGGAGATCCACATGTCAATTTCCACCCGTGTTCTTTTAGCAACTTTCGTTTCGTGCCTGCTCTCCTTGCCGGGGATGGCGTCCGCGCAGGATGCAACGCACCGGGCGTTGATCAGCATCTACCACGCCGCGCCGGGCAAGCAGCTCGACTTGCTCAAATGGTTTGCCGCGCGCGAAGCCGTCGACAGGGAAGCTGGAGTCGCACCGACCCAGGTCTATGCCCACGTTGATGGTGACAGCTGGGACTACCTGGCGATCAGTCCGGACCTCGACGAGGCGACTTCCGGGCGCGTTGATGCGCTCGTGCGCAAGCACGGCTTGACTGCCGGGCCGAAGGCTTCGCTTGAATTCAGGACGATGATCCAGTCGCATACGGACACATATGTGGTCGGGCCTTACTCCGCCACCGAGATGGTCGACCGTTACAGCAAGCCTTGAGTTCAGCGGCCAGACTCTGCGATAACGGCGGCCCCGACCCGCCGTTATCGCAATGACCCGCTGGCGTCCACCTCCTGAAAACAGCACGGCACTGATCACGCCGCAAGGCCATGCCCGGCTGAAGGCCGAGCTGGAGGACTTATGGCGCGTCCGGCGCCCGGATGTTGTCAAAGCCCTCGCCGCCGCCGCAGCAGAAGGCGATCGCTCGGAAAACGCCGAGTACACCTATCGCAAGAAGCAGCTTGGCGAAATCGATCGTCGCGTGCGCTACCTCAGCAAACGCCTGGAAACCTTGCGCATCGTCGACGCTCCCCCAACGGATCCCACGGCGGTGTTCTTTGGCGCAACAGTCGACGTGCAAAACATCGCCAATACCCAGACCCGGCGCTATCGCATCGTTGGCCCTGACGAAACCGACGCCAAGCTGGGCTGGATCAGCATTGATTCCCCCCTGGCGCGGGCAATGCTGAAGAAGCATGTCGACGATGCCTTCGACGTCACCCTGCCCGATGGCGTCGTACGCCTGCAGGTGCGCGCGCTGCATTACGCTGATTCCGTGAATCAGGCTGGTGAAGGGTTGAGGTAGCATCAACCGCGTATCGCTCATGATCGCGCACGCAAACTAGGTGTTGATTGCGTTCTCCCTCTACAAGGCGGCGTCTCGAAACAAGCGTGGCGGTCGCAATGGGTGTTGGCTGCCGGGTCCAGTGGCGCATCGTGAGACTTCAGGCTTCGGCCTCCCACTTGACGGAACGGAAGGCGACGAAATCGACGCCGGATGCCACCAGGACGATGGCTGGAATCATGCGTCCAGTGACGGCGTGCCGGATTCACCCTCGCCTTCAGGCCGGCATTCGCGCGCCTTTGCCGCCAACGATTCATAGCGGTCCTGGAACTCCTGCAGGTCTGCTTCTTCAAGCTCCTCCAGGTCAAGCAAGGAGTTATGCGCACCTTGCGTGGCGCGAATGAGCTCGTCCAGCTTGATTTGCAACGCCTGGGTGTCGCGGTTCTGTGTGTTCTGGATCAGGAACACCATCAGGAACGTGATGATCGTAGTGCCAGTGTTGATGACCAGCTGCCACGTGTTGCTGAAGGCGAAAATTGGTCCAGTGACGATCCACGCCAGGACCACGCCCACCGCCAGCATGAAACAAAGCGGCCGACCCGTGAAACGGGACGCCGCCTTCGCCATCCGGGTAAACCAGCCGATGGTGCGCATTTCGGTCTTGTATCCCCTGCGCCGCGACAATGGCCAGATTGTGCACGAACTGCGGGTGATGCGCCGATTTCAGGGACTCAGATGCCTCCGTACCAGTCGTATCCCTGGTCTTCCCAGTAGCCACCCTTGCCGGCAGCCAGGCGCCCGCATCCGTCGACGAGCTCAATGAGCTTGACGTACTTGGGCTGCTTGTAACCAAGTTTGCGCTCGATCCTCATGCGTACCGGCGCGCCATTCGCAACCGGGATTGGCGATCCGTTGAGGCTGTGGGCAAGAATCGTCTGCGGGTGGTACGCATCGACCAGGTCGATGCTTTCGTAATAACGCGAACCATCGCCTGTCAGGTCATCGAAACAATGGAATACGACGTAACGTGCGCCGGGCTTCACGCCAGCCAGATCAATTAATCGTGACAGCGGTACCCCGCTCCACTTGCCGATGACACTCCAGCCTTCAACGCAGTCGTGGCGAGTGACCTGGGTGCGCGCCGGCATTGCCCGCAACGCATCCAGCGAGAATTCCTGGGGACGTTCCACCAGTCCGGCGACCTGCAATCGATAGTTGCTGAAGTTGCCTGCCTTGAGTGCGAGATATTCGGGCGTCTGGGGGTCGATCGAACCGTTGGGTCGAAACACCGGCGAGATCATCGATTCCGGATATTCAATTGCCAACCGGTTGCCCGTCAATGCACGCTGGAGGCGCTGGCTGAGCGGCTCAACGACTCCTAGAGCGTCGACGAAACGCGAGCTGTTGGACAACGCATCGCAACCTGCCAGCAGGCTGGCGCCCGTGCCGGCAATCGCAGCCTGCAACAACCGGCGACGAGAGATGACCAAGCGATCATTCATGGCGATTCGCTCCATTGCCGGGCACTGTCGTTTCGTTTGAATCCGGATACCGCACGCGGAAGCGTCCGCTGATCATCGAGCGCATCTCGTTGATCGGACCGGCGTACACCACCATCACCACGTGCACCAGCGTGAACAACACGAACAGCGACATGACGATGAAATGGATGCTTCGCGCCGACTGCCGTCCGCCGACCAAACCCAACCACCAACCCAGGATGCTGGCCATCTGGGGCGACAGTGCCAGCCCGTTGATCACCGCCAGTGGCGCCAGCACGAAGATCACCCCGAGATACGACAACTTCTGTAGTGGGTTGTAACGCACCGCGTCATCCCCGGTGGGGTGGTGGAATGTCAGGTGATCCAGGATGGATTTTCCGATCCCGCGCCAGTCGCGGCGTTGCATCGCGAGATCGCGCGTCATGTGCCTGCTGATGAGCGACCACAGCAGGTAAACCACGCCGTTGATCACCCACAACCAGGCGAAGAAAAAATGCCAGCGGCGCCCCAGTGCCAGCGACTGCGGCCCGGGAATCGTCGCCCACGTGGGAAATCCACGTTGAAGGCGCACACCCGCGGCATTTTTCGAAACACCCAGGACGCCCGTGGTGTCGAATTGACTGTCGCCAATCGTGGTGATGCCGTGCGCCTTGCCGTTCGCACCCCGGCGCGACTCCGTGGCAAAGGCAGGTGAATCGAAACGCGAAGCCGCCCCCCAATACAGCGCCGGATGTGCATTGAAGATCTGCAACCCGCTGCCGACCAGCACTAACATGCATAACAGGTTGATCCAGTGCATCACCCGCAACGGCAGGCGATGACGCAGCACCGTGCGCCATTCGCCACGGCTCTTGGCGACCTCCACCGCATCACTTGATATCGCCGACATGTACACGTTCCTCCGCCCATCGCAGGGTACGCCCCTGGCCGGAGCATTCAACTCTCAGAGGCGTTAGGCGGCGGAAACGGTGCGTCGTCGAAGGATTTCTGGTGTGTTTTCGCTCAACCAGTCAGCGCGGCCCCTAACCGCCCAAACGATAGCCCTTCAGCATCGCTTGAAACGCAGGCAATGCCGCATCATGGGATGCCTTGTCGCGGGCGCTCAGCGTAAAGATCACGTAGTCGCTTCCGTCGCGATCGTATGCAATCGTCTGCCATTGGCCGTTGCCACCGGAAGCCGGCATCAGGCGCGCGGTGGGCAGCATCCGGCCATCTCCATTGGCTGACGTCAGGCCGCTCTGGATGCCCAAGCCAGCATATTGCCGCCTGAACTCCCCCAGATCACTGGCCATGAACGTCGCCAGATCGCCTCTTCCATTCGCGGGGACGGCCTTGGCGTACAGGACCGCTGCGGCATTGCGGAAATCGGAGCCCGCGGGTACGAAGACATTGGCCTGGTAATGCGCACTGGCAACGTCGGCCTGATGCCAGCCCGGCGGTGGCGACAGCTTTGGCTGGCGCCAGGCACAGATTGACGTGCTCCCCGCACAAGTACCCGCCGTGTTCTCGATGGCTGCGTGGGTAGTGGGCACTTGTACAAGCGAAACCGCCAGGGCCAGCAACACCACAGTTGTCTTCGTCATGCGATTGTTTCCTCAATGAGAGTTTCACCGTACAGGTCGTGCTCGTCGCTTCCGAGAATTTCCACGTCCACGAACTCACCCGGCCGCAATCCAGCCTCAAGCCCATTCTGGACCTGCACCAGTCCGTCGATTTCCGGCGCATCGGCCATGGAACGCGCAATCGCCAGGTCCCCGTCGATCACATCCACCAGGCAACGCTGGATGCTGCCGACCTTGGCCTGGAGTTTCGCCGTCGAGATCGCCGCCTGGCGCTCCATGAATCGCGACAGGCGCTCCTGCTTGATCGCTTCTGGCAACGGATCGGGCAACGCATTGGCCTTTGCGCCCTCAACTGGCGAATAGGCGAAAGCACCGACGCGGTCCAGTTGTGCGACATCCAGGAAATCGAGCAGCTCTTCGAATTCGGCCTCGGTTTCCCCGGGAAAACCGACGATGAACGTTGAGCGGATGGTGATCTGCGGGCAGATCGAGCGCCAGCGCTGGATGCGTTCAAGGGTTTTGTCGACCGCACCTGGACGCTTCATCAGCTTCAACACACGCGGGCTGGCATGCTGGAAGGGAATGTCCAGGTACGGAAGGATCCTTCCTTCCGCCATCAACGGAATGATCTCGTCGACATGTGGATACGGATACACGTAATGCAGGCGCGTCCAGATGCCCAGCTCACCGAGGCCTTCGCACAATGCCTTCATGCGTGTCTGGTATTGACGGCCGCGCCATGCGTGTTCCGCGTATTTCACATCCACGCCATAGGCGGAGGTGTCCTGCGACACCACCAATAGTTCGCGCACGCCGCTCATCGCCAGCCTTTCGGCCTCGCGCAGCACGTCATCGACCGGGCGCGATACCAGGTCGCCTCGCATCGAGGGAATGATGCAGAAGCTGCAGCGGTGGTTGCAGCCTTCGGAAATCTTCAGGTACGCGTAGTGCTTCGGCGTCAGCTTGATGCCGATGTCGGGAAGCAGGTCCAGGTATTTGTTGCGCTGCGGTGGCAACGCCGCGTGCACCGCGGTCATGACGCTACCGTAGTCCTGCGGGCCGCTGATCGACAGCACGCCGGGATGTGCGGCACGGATGACATCCGCGCGCTTGCCCAGGCAACCGGTGACGATGACCTTGCCGTTCTCGGCGATGGCTTCGCCGATGGCGTCGAGCGACTCTGCGACGGCCGAATCGATGAAGCCGCAGGTATTCACCACCACGACGTCGGCTGCGTCGTAGGTCTGCACGATGTCGTACCCCTCGACCCGCAGCTGCGTAAGGATGCGTTCGGAGTCCACCAAGGCCTTGGGGCAGCCGAGGCTGACAAAGCCCACTCTGGGATTCCTGGTCGATGTGGTTTGCAGGGACATGCTGTGAAAGGCGTGGGGGCGTATCGTGTCGGGAAGGAATTATACGGTGCCGGGCGAACGCTCCTGAACGGCAGGCGTGGCCGCTGCGAAGGGGCATTTCAATCACGCATTACATTGATGGAGCGCTGCCATGGGCCATCGCCATGCTGTTGTCCGCTACGAACTGCATCCGCAACTTGCCGCGGACACCCATCCAGTTGCTGCCTTCGAGTTGTGCGAACTGCGCCTGATGGACGATGCCAACTACCCATGGCTGGTGCTGGTCCCCCGCCTGCCTGACGTGCATGAGTTGATCGATCTCGATGTAAACCAGCGCCATGCGCTCACGGATGAAGTCGACCGCGCCTCGCGTGTCCTGCGTGACGCCTTCCTTCCGCACAAGCTCAACGTCGCCGCGCTCGGCAACCTCGTGTCGCAATTGCACGTGCACGTGATCGCCCGCTTCGAGCAGGACCCGGCGTGGCCGTCCCCAGTCTGGGGCCGGGTCGCTGCGCGCCCATATACGCCGGAGTTGCTGGTCGAGCGAATCGCGCTGCTGCAGGAAACACTGCTCACCTGATGTCGGCTTTCGATCAGCTTATCCCGAAGATCGAGTGGCTCGGCGAGGATGCGTTGCTGGTGCGATTTGGAAATGGCATCGACGCTGGCTTGAACACTCGCGTCCATGCACTTGCACGTCGCATCGAATCGACGCGACCCGCATGGCTTCTCGACATCGTGCCTTCCTACGCCAGCCTGGCGCTGTTTGTCGATCTTGACGTGTTCCCCCCAGTGGTCGATGCGTTGGACGAAGCGACCGCCTGGCTGCGACAAGCCCTGGGGCGCGAAGAGATTGTCGACCGCATGATCGAAGGCCGCCAGGTCGAGATAAGCGTCCGCTATGGCGGTGAGGATGGTCCGGACCTTGCAGCAGTCTCCGCACATGCCGGACTGTCGATCAGCGAAGCAATTGAACGCCACGTCGCGGTGGAATACCGCGTGGCGATGATCGGCTTCGCACCCGGATTCCCCTATTTGCTCGGCCTGGATCCTGCGCTGTCGATGCCGCGATTGCATACTCCGCGAACCCTGGTTGCTGCAGGCAGCGTCGGAATCGGCGGCGACCAGACCGGGATTTATCCGCGGCCCGGCCCCGGCGGCTGGCGCATCATCGGATGCACCACGCAGGTGCTGTTCGATCCACTTCGTGAGCGCCCATCGCTTCTGGCGGCTGGGGATCGCGTGCGTTTCGTTGCTGTCGATTATCCTGGCGAGGATGGCCTGTCGTGAGCGCGCCACCATGAGCGTGCACGTGGTGACGCCGGGGCTGCTGACGACCGTGCAGGATCTCGGTCGAACTGGCAGCCGCCACATGGGTGTTGGTCGCGCGGGAGCGCTGGATGCGTATTCGCACACCATCGCGAATCTCCTGGTCGGCAATCGTCGCGATGCCCCGACACTGGAAATCACAATGGCGGGCCCGCGATTGCACTTCGGGCACGCCGCGCGAATCGCGCTGTGTGGCGCCGACATCGATGCGCACGTCGGCAATCAAGCGATCCCGGGTTGGCGTCCCGTCCTGCTGCCTGGAGACAGCGTCTTGAAACTCGGGGCTTGCCGGCGCGGTGCGCGCGCATATCTTGCTGTAGCGGGTGGCGCGTTTGTCGTTGCAGATGTGCTCAAAAGCGCAAGTACGGATCTGCGCGGGGGGTTCGGCGGTTTCCAGGGGCGCGCGCTCATCGCGCACGATGACGTGGACATTGGGCCATCGACCATCGACGTTGACGACGTGCAGGTCACGCCATGGTGGGCCGATCCGACGTCAGTGCTGGACTTCGACGCGCCCGCCGCAATTCGCGTTCTGCCGGGCACGGACGCCACCGTGCCGCAGGATGGACTGTTCGCACATCACTGGCGGATCGCCAACGCAAGCGATCGCCAGGGCGCCCGGCTGGAAGGTGTTCCATTGCAGCCGGAAGAGACATCCGAGCGGATTTCTGCGCCGGTCGTGCCAGGCGCGATCCAGCTGCCAGCCGACGGACTCCCGATCATCCTGATGGCCGATGCGCAAACGCATGGCGGCTATCCCGTGATCGGTCACGTCATTCGCGCCGACTGGCCGCGGCTGGCCCAGCTGCGTCCCGGCGACGCACTGTATTTCCAGGCCTGCACGCAAGCGCAGGCCAAACAAGCACGACTCGATCAGGCGCAACAAGTGGCGCGCCTTGCGCTGGCCATCGCGAGCCGTGTCGGCATGTAAATAAATTGCCCATGACCCAAAACCGTGACCGGTCAGCGTTGCACCTGCCTGCGCGAGGGCCTAGTCTCGACGCTTCCGCCTGAGGAGTCGCCCGCATGCGCCAGTTACGCGTGGTCACGTTGTCCGCTTTCATCGCTGCCGCGCTCCTGGCTGGCTGCAAACAGGACACCAACGCGCCTGCCCCCGCCAAGGCTGCGCCAGTGGCAACACCTGCGGCGAACGACAGTGCGGCATTGGCAACGGCGGTCGATGCCTTCATCCAGGGCGCCTTCGAACACAACCCGGTGTTCGCAGCCAATGCCGGCAAACACGACTTCGACGGGAAACTGCCCGACTACAGTGCGGCGGGGCTCAAGGCGACGACCGACTGGCTGCATGAGCAACGCACTAAATTCGCGGCATTCACCGACGACAAGCTCGATGAAAAAGCCCGCTTCCAGCGCGATTACGTGCTTGCCGTCATCAATGGCCAATTGTTCTGGCAGGAGGATTCGGGCTTCGCCAACAGCAATCCCGCGTTCTACACCGGCGACCTGTCACCCAGCATGTACCTGACGCGGCCGTATGCGCCGCTGCCGCAACGCATGGCGGCGTTCGTCACCTACCAGGAAGCGCTGCCCAAGGCGATCGAGCAGATCAAGGCGAACTTCAAGTTGCCGCTACCTGCGTCCTACATCGACCTGGGCGTCAATTCGTTCGGCGGCTACGCAAGCTTCTTCAAGACCGACGTGCCGAAGATCTTCGCCGAGGTCAAGGACGACGTGCTGCAAGCGCGCTTCAAGGCCAGCAATGCCACTGCGATCAAGGCCACGCAGGACATGGCGGACTGGCTGAAGGCGCAGAAGCCGCAAGCGACGCAGAACTTCGCGCTGGGTGCCGAGAAATTCTCGAAGATGTTGCAGGCGACCGAACTGGTCGACATGCCACTTGACCAGCTGAAAGCGGCGGGTGAGGCCGACCTGCAGCGCAACCTCGATTCGCTCAAGGCCGCGTGCGACCAGTTCGATGCCGGCAAGACATTGACACAATGCGTGGCGAAGGTGAATGCCGACAAGCCCGCCGGCGGCGCCGTCGAAGGCGCCCGTGCGCAACTGGCAGGACTGCGCCAGTTCATCGTCGACAAGGACCTGGTGACCATCCCGGGCACCGAGCAGGCCAAGGTCGAGGAGGCGCCGCCCTTCAACCGCTGGAACTTCGCCTACATCGAAATCCCGGGCCCCTATGAGACGGGTTTGCCGTCGGTGTACTACATCGCGCCGCCCGATCCCACCTGGTCCAAGGCCGAGCAGCTGGCGTACGTGCCGGGCAAATCGGTGTTGCTGTTCACCTCGGCGCATGAAGT
>JBBRZH010000024.1:0-32129 GCA_038236935.1 Lysobacterales bacterium | reverse complement strand
TGATGACCCTACATCCACGAGTACAGGCACAAGTGGGTTCAGGGCTTACGCCTTAAGCGGCGAGAGCGAAGACGTCGTCGTTGGCGTCTGAGTTTTTGCAGCTGGATTAACGAGGAAAGCTACCCCCTCGGCATGCGCCAAACAATTTCGCAACCCCCGTCGAAGCCAGTGCACCCCCGGGGAATGTCGATATCGCCGACACAGGCAGTATAGGGGTGAGCCGCCGCCGCGCAAGATGCGGACGACCTCAACCCCGGCGACGATTCATGCGCGGGTCTGGTTGGCTGTCCCTGATCCGCACCATGCCAGCGGCTATGCTTGCCGCCATGCTCGCATCGCCGTCTTCTCCCGATGTCCATTTCCCCGGCAATCGTCGCGGTTACGCGCTGGCGCTGCTGGTGCTGCTCGCTTCCCTGCTGGTGGTGGGGATTTATTGGCGCACTGCGCGAAACCGCGAACTGGCGGTTGCCGAAGCCAACTTCGTCGTCGATTGCAAGGAGAGCGTGGGACTACTCGTCCAGCAACTGGGTGCCTATGAGCTGGTCGCGCGCGGCGGCGTCTCGCTGTTCGCAACGGTGGAACGTCCGAGCCGCCGGCAGTGGCAGGATTACGTCGATGGCTTGGACATCGGCCACCGGTTCCCGGCCATCGCCGGCCTGGGGTTCGCGGTGTATGCGTCGCCGGGACAGTTGGCGGAATTGCAGCGGCAGATCCACGACAATGGGGAAGGCCTATACGGCGTGCGGCCCGAAGGACTGCGCGAGCACTATGGTCCCATCCTGTATCTGGAGCCAAAAACCCAGGTCAACCTCGACGCAATCGGCTACGACATGTATACCGAGCCTGTCCGCCATGCCGCGATGGAAGCTGCGCTGGACAGTGGGAGCGAGCACCTCAGCGGCGGAGTGCATCTGGTGCAGGATGCATCCAGTGTTGCTCACGGAGATCCGATCACGGGAATGTTGCTTTTCCAGCCGGTGTACCGCCTCGGAGGGCGGGACGGCAGCGTGTCGTTGCGTCACGAGTCCATGCGTGGCTGGGTTTACATTCCCTTTCGCGTGCGGCAATTCGTCGACCTTGCGTTGAGCACTACGCCGCAGCATCCGCGATTCCGCATCATCGACGTCACCGATGCGCAGCCCAACCCCTTGTATCTGTCCACGTCTACGGACGCGCGTAAGCCAGCATTCGTCCACAGCGAATTACTGGAGCGTTACGGGCGGCGCTGGCGTGTGGATTTCATCTCCGATCCCCTCGAGGTAATCGATGAGCGCACCGCCGGGTTGCTCCCCACGCTTGCCATTGGCGTGTTCGCATCGCTGCTGTTGTTCGCGATCACACTGACGCTGGTGCGCACCAAAGGGCGTGCCGAATACCTGGCTGCGTGCATGAGCGATTCCTATCGTCGCAGCGAGCTGCGTTTTCGCGGCGCGATGGAGCATTCCGCGATCGGCATGGCGCTACTCGATCACGAAGGCAACATTGTCGAGGGCAACCCGGCGCTGGCGGCCATCCTCGGCACGACAGCTGACCTGCGGGGAACGTCCTTCGATGCGCGATTCGTGGAAGAGCCTGTGGACCACGGCCATGATCGGGAACGCGATCTCGCGATCGGGGTCACTCGCATGACGCGCACACTGCTGCGCACCGATGGCGTGCGGCGGGTGCACCTGACCTCCGCACCGTTGCCAAGCGACGATGATGTTCACGGCGTGACACGCCTCGTGCAGGTCGAAGACGTGACCGACCGCATTCATGCGGAGGAGCAGGTATTGGCGCTCAACCGCACGCTGGAAGCACGCGTAGCGATGCGGACGCGTGAATTGACGCTGGTCAACCAGGAACTCGAAACCTTTGCGTACAGCGTGTCGCATGACCTGCGTGCGCCACTGCGCTCGATCGACGGCTTCAGCAAGCTGTTGGCTGAGCGCTATACGGATGCCATCGACCAAGCCGGACATGACTACCTTGCCCGGGTGCGTAGTGCGGCGGGGCGCATGGGCGAGCTGATCGAGGCACTGCTCAGCATGTCTCGTGTCGGTCGCGGCGGTATGACGCCTGTCGCGCTGGATCTGGGGCGGATCGCCGAGGAAGTCATTGGCGACCTCCGTGTCCAGGATCCGGTGCGTGAGGTCACAATCACCATCCAGGATGGACTGCACGCCGTCGCCGATCAGGGCCTAGTCCGCAGCCTGCTGCAGAACCTGCTGGGCAATGCCTGGAAATTCACCCGCGACACCGTGGCGGCCAGGATCGAGCTCGGCCGCACGACAGCCGATGAATTTTTCGTGCGAGACAACGGTGCGGGATTTGAACAGGATTACGCCGGCAAATTATTCCGCCCCTTCCAGCGCCTGCACCATGCCGACCAGTTCAGCGGCCACGGCATCGGCCTGGCGTCAGTCAAGCGAATCGTGGAGCGGCACGGCGGCACGATTCGCGCCGAAGGGAAACCCGGTCAAGGAGCGACTTTTTATTTCACCTTGCCAGGAATCGAGTCGGATTCCGGGGACTGATCATGCTGGTGGTGGATGCGACTACGGACGGGGCATCCATATCGCATGAACCCGCAATTCGTGCTCGTGGTTCAACGGCGACAATTGATGCGTGAATTTGACAGGTAATCCTAAGGGACAGGCTTTGATGGGTAATATCTGCTGGCTGGCGTCGTATCCCAAGTCAGGAAATACGTGGTTGCGTGTTTTCCTGGCTAACATGATCGCTGATCGTGGGGAACCAGTGCCATTGCGCGAACTCCACCGATTCAGCGATGACGAAGCCTTGCCGGAGGACTATGCGGCGCTGGCTGGCCGCCCAAGCGGCGAGTTGAGCCTTCAGGAAATCGCGTGCCTGCGGCCAAAGGTGCACGCGCGCATTGCAGCGCGTCATCAGGGCACCGTGTTCGTCAAGACGCATAACATGTCGGGCATCTTCGATGGATATCCACTTCATGACATGGACGTGACCGTTGCGGCGATTTACGTCGTGCGCAATCCGCTTGACGTGGTTCTGAGCATGAGCAACCACTTTGGTGTGGATATCGACGCGGCGATCGCAAGCATGGCGTCCGACGATACCGGCACCGCCAATGATTCGCTTCACGTTAGTCAGGTGTTGGGGTCATGGTCGCGGCATGTCTCCAGTTGGACGAACCAGCCTGGGCCTCGGGTGCTGGTGGTGCGCTACGAAGACCTGCTGGAACGGCCGGCAAAGACCTTCGGCAAAGTGGTCAAGCTGCTCAACCTGGGTGTGGATCGCGCACGCATGGATCGTGCGATCAAACACTCCGGATTCAGGACGCTGGCAGAAATGGAACGCAAGGACGGATTCGTGGAGGCGTCGGGCAAGGGCGGGCGTTTCTTCCGCCATGGCAGAAGCCATCAGTGGCGTGAAGGATTGACTCGCGAGCAGGTCGCCGCGATCGTGGACCGCCATCGTGAACAAATGACGCGATATAAATACCTGCCGCCTGGGTATTGATCGATTTCACGAATTCTTGTTGTGGTTTCGCATCAACCGTTGTTTGTCGCGCGACCAGTCCTTGTCCTTGCTTGCCTCGCGTTTGTCGTGGGTTTGCTTACCCTTGGCCAGCGCAAGTTCCGCCTTGACCTTATTGGCTTTCCAGTACAGGGCAGTGGGCACGAGTGTGTAGCCGTCGCGCTGGACGCGCCCGATCAGCTCGTCGATCTCGTGCTTGTGAAGCAGCAGTTTACGGGTCCGGTGGGCGTCGGCGATGACATGGGTGGACGCCGAGATCAATGGCGTCATCTGTGCACCGAACAAAAACAGCTCCCCATTGCGGATCACGGCGTAAGCTTCGGTGATGTTGGCGCGACCGGCACGAATCGACTTCAACTCCCACCCTTGCAATGACAGGCCAGCCTCGAAGCGCTCCTCCAGGTGATATTCGTGGCGTGCGCGCTTGTTCAGCGCGATGGTGCCGCCGCCATTTGCCTTATCCTTGCCTGCTTTCTTGTTCATTGCAGCCATTGTCCCCGAACCATCGTGTTCAGGCGAGCCATAGCGAGTCATCGATGCCCAAGATCCAACGCAGCGCCCTGGTCGCCCACTCCGCCGGCTGCATGTTTGCACTGGTCAATGACATCCCGGCGTATCCGCGCCGCTTCGACTGGTGCAAGCAAGCGCAGGTGATCGAATCCGACGCGCGGCATGTCGTGGCGCGCCTGGACCTCAGGCTCGGTGCGCTCCGCACATGGTTCACCACCACCAACACGCTGGCACCGCCGCACCACATCGACATGCAGCTGCGTGACGGCCCATTCCGGAAGTTGTCCGGGCGCTGGGAGTTCCATGCATTGGATGAGTCGGCGTGCAAGGTGACGCTGAGCCTGGATTTTGAACCGATGAGCCGCCTGCTGGGCCCGGCGATGGCGCTGGGGTTCCAGGCGCTGGCGGACCGCATGGTCGACGACTTCGTTCGCGTTGCCGATGCAGGTGACGGGGCAGCCTGAATGATCCGGGTGACGGTCGTTCGCGCCTGGCTACGCCGGTTCGAGTCGGTCGAACTGGTATTACCGGATGCCGCGACCGTGGGCGACGCATTGATCGCCAGCGGCTTGACCAATGCCACTAGCCATCCAGGTATGCCCGATAGCGGCGTGGAATGTGCCGTGTTCGGCGTGCGGCTCGACCTGCACGAAGCCCTTCAGGATGGCGACAGATTGGAGCTTTTGCGACCCCTGTTGATCGATCCGAAGGAGGCGCGACGCCGGCGCGCGAAGAAGTAGCTGCTGGGCAGGTTGCCCCGATCAGCGCTTCTTCTTGTCCTTGTCCTTGGGCAGGTTGCCGAACTTGGACATTGCCTTGACCAGGGCCTCGTCCTGCTCCGGGAAGTACTGGCCGTCCCACTTGGTCAGAGAATCCCCATCGAACCACAACGTCAGGTCCTTGACATGGGTATGGCCTGAACGATCGGTGCGCTCGCTTGCAGCGTAATCCCAACGGTCGTGATGAAACGGATCGGCAATCGACGGCGTACCTAACAGTGTTTGCACCTGTTGCTTGCTCATACCGACCTGTAATTGGTCTGCAGCGGTTTTTTCGATCAGGTTTCCCTGATAGATCGGTTGTTTGTAAAGGATTCCACAGCCGGTTGTCGACACGGCGATGGTGGCTGTCGCTAGTGCGGCCACAAACAGTAGCTTGCGCGTCAGGAGCTTTTGCATGGGGGTCGCAGATGGGGAAATCGGGCCCGATGATACACTGAAGGCCGGGTTTTTCAGTTGCGCGAGGTACGGCAACGTGGTGCCCGCGTTCACGCGTTGTTGCCTGGCGTAGCGCGTGCCCGCCCGCCTGTTGCCACAATGACCGGAGTCCCGATGGAATCGCAAGATCTGCGCAAGGCCGGCCTCAAGGTCACGCATCCGCGCATGAAGATCCTTGCGTTGCTCGAGCAGATCCAGCCCCGCCATATGACCGCCGAGGACATTTACCGGCAGTTGCTCGATCACGGGGACGAAATCGGACTGGCAACGGTGTATCGGGTGCTGACGCAGTTCGAGTCCGCGGGTCTGGTGCTCAAGCACAACTTCGAGGGTGGGCACGCGGTGTACGAGTTGGATCGTGGGGAACACCACGATCACATGGTGGACATCGACTCCGGCAAGGTGATCGAATTCCAGAGCGACGAAATCGAGCAGCTACAAAGCCGCATCGCCGCGAAGCACGGCTACGACATCCAGGAACATGCGCTTGTGTTGTACGTGCGGAAGAAAATCTGAGTCGAACACGCCTTTTCGATGGCCTTGCGGTGTCGGGTGTCGTTCGACCTGTGTGCATTGCGCCAACGCTCAGAGCTAACGTTGCGCAGTTATTGTCGTTGCCTCGGCCACGAGCCCCTGCGGTAACTGCATGGTGATGCAATGCAAGCTACCGTTCTGCCAGATCAGGGGGCGACATGGGACCGGCACGATTTCGCGATCAGGGAAAGCTTTGGCCAAGACGCCTTGCGCCTTGTCATCAGCCGGGTCGCCATAGGCCGGCATCAATACGGCACCATTGATGATGAGGAAGTTGGCGTAACTGGCTGCCAGCCTTCGGTTTTCATCGACGATGGGCTGCGGCCACGGGAGCGCGAACAAGCGGTAGGGTTGACCCTCGCGGGTTTGCATCGCGGCCAGTTCGGCAGCCATCGCCTGCAATTCGCGGAAATGAGGATCGCCGGCATCATCGCAATCCTGGAACACGATGGCGTCTATTCCCGCAAAGCGGGCGAGGGTATCGATGTGTGCGTCGGTGTCGTCGCCTTCCAGGTAGCCGTGGTCGAGCCACAGCACCCGATCCTGATGCAGCGTCGCCTGCAATCGTGAGGTGAGCACGTCGCGACCAAGGTCGGGGTGGCGCTCATGCAGACATTGCCACGTGGTCAGCAACGTCCCTGAGCCGTCGGTTTCAATTGCACCACCTTCCAGTGCAAAATCAATGGATTGGCGTTGACTGTTCAGAAAGCTTCGAGACTCCTCGAGCGCTTCCACCAGCCGATCATCCTGGCCTGCCTTGAACTTGCCACCCCATCCGGTGAAGCGGAAATCGAGCAACTGGAAGCCATCTTCCCCGCAGAGGGTAATGGGCCCGGAATCGCGCAACCAAGTGTCGTCGTATGCCACTTCGACGAAGCTGACCCGGGACATCTCCACCCGGGCCGAAGCCAGGCGCGCACGCGCATAGGCCTGCACGTCATCGTCGGACACACAAACAATCACCGGCTGGAAGCGGGTGATCGCCGCGACGAGGGCGATATAGGTGTCCTCGACCTGCTCCAGGCGCGGGGCCCAGTCGGTCCCGGCATGCGGCCACGCGATCAGGATCGCGGATTGGGGTTCCCATTCCGCGGGGAAACGCAGGGCATCGGTCATCGCTTGCGGTGAGCTTGCCTGAAGCTTGATGCTGTCATCGAATCGCCGGCTTCGGCCCGATCTCGTCCATGTCGGCCTTGTTTGCCACGGCGTCGATCACCTTGTTCTTTTCGAAGTAGACGATGAAGGTCGGATAGCTCCAGCGATTGATGGTCGGCCACTGGTGTTTCTGGCCACCACGCGGATCCAGCCGGCTGGAAGGTGTACCGAAACGCGACTGGACCTGGGCCATGGACATGCCGCGGGACGGCATGGCCATCCGGGGCTCCTGATGGACACGGTCGACCAGCAGGGTTTCAGCCGAGGCAAAGCCTGTGAAGGCGAGGATGGCGAACAGGGGCAGGGCGCGAAGACTGACGTGCATGGCGCGACTCCATTGCGGGATGACTGGACAGTGCGTTTTAACAGATTGGCGTTGGTTCGGGGGCGCGGGAGGCCCGGACACCAATTCGATCAGGCCGTGGGTCCAGAATGCAGAAGGCCGCATTGCTGCGGCCTTCAACGGCTAGCCATCAATCCTGCGGCTTCAGCGCTGACGCGCCTTGAAGCGTGGATTGGTCTTGCAGATCACGAACACCTTGCCGCGCCGACGGACCACCTTGCAGTCGCGGTGGCGGGTCTTCGCTGACTTCAGGGAGGACAGGACCTTCATGACAAACCTCGGAAGAAATTGGAAAAAAAGAGTAGGAGCACAACCTAGCCGCCCATTCTGCCGGGTTTCCATCGATCATTCAAGTGGTTGCAGGGCCGTTGGAGCCGTGCCGCCGCTACAATCCGAGGCCATCGCAAGGATAGCCATGATCCATTCAAGCACTGCTTCATCGACTCCCGTATTGACGGTTGATGGTCCTTCTGGCTCGGGCAAGGGCACGATCAGCCGTCTGGTTGCGCAGCGACTGGGATGGCATTACCTGGATTCCGGGGCCTTGTATCGGGCGATTGGAATTGCGGCAGAACGCGGCAATGTCAACAAGACCGACGTTGCCGCGCTGGTCCGTTGCACGACCGTGACACAAATCGAGTTCCTGGAAGGAGATGGGGACTCGGGCGCGGATGATCAGCAAAACGACGAGTTGCGCGTCATCGTCAACGGTATCGACGCTACCGACGAGTTGCGCACTGAGACTGCCGGGGCCGCTGCGTCCGCCATCGCTGCCATTCCCGCGGTCCGCGATGCGCTGAAGGACCGCCAGCGTGGTTTTCGCCAACCTCCAGGACTCGTGACTGACGGCCGGGACATGGGGACCGTGATATTCCCCGACGCCCCCTACAAGGTCTTTCTCACCGCAAGCGCCGAAGAGCGGGCTGAAAGACGCTATAACCAGTTGAAGAACAAGGGACTTTCCGTTACATTGGCGGGTCTGCTGCAGGAGATTCTTGCCCGCGATGCCCGCGATTCCAATCGCGCGGTGGCGCCGTTACGCCCGGCCGATGACGCCGTGCGGATCGATACCACCGGCCTGGGAATCCAGGCGGTCGTTGAACGGGTACTGGCTTTCGTGAACCGCTAGTCGCTTGCGACTGCCTCCCAAGAGCTGAGTCGATCGTCGCAGTCAACCCGCCTGTAATCCCGCAGGCGGTTCAACCAGACCACACATGGCGCCAGCAGTTCCCGGAATCCTCCTGGAAGCGCACGCCAACCCAAGGTGGGTCGAATGCCACATGGCACTCGGCCTGTGTATCCATCGAGACCAGCCCATCCATGAATGCTGTAATGACCGAATCCTTTGCTGAACTGTTCGAGCAAAGCCAGGCGCACCTGTCCAAGCTGAAGCCGGGCTCCATCGTCACTGGCACCATCGTTGAAGTCCGTACTGACGTCGTCGTGATCAATGCCGGTCTGAAGTCCGAAGGCATCGTGCCGATCGAACAGTTCCGCAATGACGCTGGTGAAATCGATGTCGCCGTGGGCGACGTCGTCAAGGTGGCACTGGACAGTCTGGAAAATGGTTTTGGCGAGACCGTGCTGTCACGCGAAAAAGCCAAGCGCTCGATGGTGTGGGATGAACTCGAAGAAGCCCTTGAAGCCAATGCCACCATTATTGGGCGCATCAGCGGCAAGGTGAAGGGCGGTTTCACCGTCGACATCAAGGACGTCCGCGCATTCCTGCCCGGGTCACTGGTTGATGTGCGCCCTGTGCGCGACCCGGTGTACCTGGAAGGCAAGGAGCTGGAATTCAAACTCATCAAGCTTGATCGCAAGCGCAACAACGTGGTGGTTTCGCGTCGCGCGGTGGTCGAGAGCGAGCATTCGGAAGAGCGCGAGCAGCTGCTCGAGAAGCTGGTCGAGGGTGCGGTGCTGAAGGGTGTGGTCAAGAACCTCACCGATTACGGCGCGTTCGTCGACCTCGGCGGCATCGACGGTCTGCTGCACATCACCGACATGGCCTGGAAGCGCGTGCGCCATCCGTCCGAAGTGGTGGAAGTGGGCGCCGAGCTCGACGTTCGCGTGCTCAAGTACGACAAGGAGCGCAATCGCGTCAGCCTGGGCCTCAAGCAGTTGGGCGAGGATCCGTGGGACAACATCGCGCGCCGCTATCCGTCCAACACGCGCGTGTTCGGCAAGGTGTCCAACGTCACCGATTACGGCGCGTTCGTCGAGATCGAGCCGGGCGTCGAAGGCCTCGTGCACGTGTCCGAAATGGACTGGACCAACAAAAACGTGAATCCGTCCAAGGTCGTGCAGGTTGGCGACGAGATGGAAGTCATGGTGCTGGACGTGGATGAAGAGCGCCGCCGTATTTCGCTGGGCATCAAGCAGGTCACCAGCAATCCGTGGGAGACGTTTGCCGCGATCTACAAGAAGGGCGACAAGGTCGATGGCCAGATCAAGTCGATCACGGACTTCGGCATTTTCATCGGCCTGGATGGCGGTATCGACGGCCTGATCCATTTGTCGGACATCAGCTGGAACTCCACCGGCGAAGATGTCGCACGCAACTACAAGAAGGGTGACACACTGGAAGCCGTCGTGCTGGCAGTGGACCCGGAGCGCGAACGCATCAGCCTGGGCGTCAAGCAGATGGAACAGGACCCGATGGGCCAGTTCGTCGCAACCAACACGCGCGGTTCGATCGTCAAGGGCACCGTCAAGGAAGTCGACGCCAAGGGCGCGACGATCGACCTGGGCGATGGTGTCGAAGGCTATCTGGCCGCACGCGACATCGCGGACGAGCGCGTCGAGGACGCCAGCCAGCGATTGAAGGTGGGTGATGAGGTCGAGGCCAAGATCGTCGGTACCGATCGCAAGAGCCGCCTGATGCAGTTGTCGATCAAGGCCAAGGACGAAGCCGAGACCCAGGAAGCCGTGAGCGACTACAACCGTTCGGCGGCCGATGCATCCAGCGGCACCACGAAGCTCGGGGCGCTGTTGCGCGAGCAGCTCAACAGCAAGTCCGAGTAAGCAATCGCTTAAACGGTCGACACTCAACGGCCCGGCATTTCGCCGGGCTGTTTTTTAAAGAAGGCCGTCTGAAAGGGCCATGACCGACTCATGACCAAGTCCGAGCTGATCGAGATCCTTACGCTCCGCCAGGGCCACCTGAAGGCGGAGGACGTCGACATGGCGGTTAAATCCCTGCTGGAAATGATGGGCGGCGCGCTGGCTCATGGCGAGCGCATCGAGGTTCGTGGGTTCGGCAGTTTTTCACTGCATTTCCGCCCGCCGCGCACTGGCCGAAACCCCCGGACGGGTGATGCCGTCGCGCTGCCTGGAAAGCATGTGCCTCACTTCAAGCCAGGCAAGGAACTGCGCGAACGCGTCAGTTGCGCAATTCCGCTGCCATCAGAGGACTGAAGTGATTCGTGCCACGTTAGCTGGCATTTTGCAGGGATGACGGAACACTGGAGGCAACGATGCGCCTGATCCGATTACTGATGGCTCTGTTGTGCCTAGCTGCCGGCATTGCCATCGGCGCACTCAACGCGCAACCAGTGGTGCTGGACCTGGGCATGGCGACACTTCACGCCACGCTCGGTGTGTGTGTCCTTGTTGCATTGCTGCTCGGCGTCGTGATCGGCGGCATGGTCCTGACGGTCAGCGCCGTGCTGCCATTGCGGCAACGGCTGCAACGCGCAATGCTTCCGGCCCACAACGCGCGCATTGCGCCGTCGCCGACGGATCACTGATCGTGGCATTCGTCAATGAATGGTTCTGGTTTTTCCTGACACTGCCGGTGGCCGCGTTAAGCGGCTGGGTCATCGGTCGTCGTGGTGGCGCGCGCCATAGCGACAGCCAGGTCAGTAAACTGTCGACCACGTATTTCCGCGGCCTCAACTACCTGCTCAACGAACAGCCCGACAAGGCGATTGAGCTGTTCCTGCATATTGCAGAACTGGACAAGGACACGTTCGAGACCCAGGTCGCGCTGGGACATCTTTTCCGGCGGCGTGGCGAAGTCGACCGCGCGATCCGGTTGCATCTGGCGTTGGTCCAGCGCAGCGATCTCAACGATGCGCAAAAGGTGCAGGCATTGCTGGCGCTCGGCGAGGATTACATGCGTTCGGGATTGCTCGATCGTGCCGAGACCGTGTTTTCTGACCTCGCCAAGATCGACCAGCGTGCGCCACAAGCGCTCAAGCACCTGATCGCGATTTACCAAGCTGAACGTGATTGGTTAAAGGCGATCGAGAACGCAACCCGTTTCGAAGCCGCGACCGGCGAGCCGATGGGCAAGCTGATCGCGCAGTTCGAGTGCGAGCTTGCCGAGCGCGAGCGCGCATCGGGTGACATCGGGAAAGCACGGGCAGCGATCGTGCGAGCCTATGCGGCCGATTCCACATCCGTGCGCGCAGGCATGCTGGAGGGCCGCATTGAGGTCGAGGTGGGCAACGATGTCCCGGCAATCCGCGCATTCGAACGAGCTGCCCGACACGATCCGGACTATCTGCCTGAAATCCTCCCACTGTTGCTGGCAAGTTACGAACGTGTCGGCGACACCCCGGGTGCGCGCGCATTCCTGAGTGAGATGAGCGAACACTACCGTGGGATTTCCCCGGTTCTGGCACTGACCCGGTTGGTGGAGGCCGACGAAGGAATCGCCGCCGCACGGGCCTATCTCGCCCAGCAGTTGAAAGACCGCCCGTCGGTGCGGGGCGAGGCCGCTTTGATCGACCTGACCTTGGCGGAGAATGCGGATTCCACGGCGACACTGCAGGATCTCAAGCACATTACCGACCAACTGCTGGTGCGTAACCCCAGCTATCGTTGCAGCCGTTGTGGCTTCGGCGCACGCAGCCATCATTGGCAATGCCCGAGTTGCAAGGAATGGGGCACGGTCAAACCGCTGCTCAACTATGCCGTGGTGTGAATCCCGTGCCTGAGGCTGGTCTGCTCGCCTGCAGTCTGTGGGCAGCTTTTTTCTGCGCGGTCGGCTATCTGGGTACCTGGCTTGCCATGCAGTACGCGGTGCGTCACCACCTGATCGATCAGCCCGGAGATCGTCGTAGCCACACGGTCGCCACTCCGCGCGGTGGCGGGATCGGGATCGTGGTTGCATTGTTGCTAGCCACCGCCTGGCTGCTTCTGCGCAATCCTCAACATGCACGCTTGTTGTTGTCCTTCGCGATCGGGCTGGCGTTGGTGGCAGGGATAGGCTGGGCCGATG
This sequence comes from Lysobacterales bacterium, assembly GCA_038236935.1. Classification (GTDB taxonomy): domain Bacteria; phylum Pseudomonadota; class Gammaproteobacteria; order Xanthomonadales; family Xanthomonadaceae; genus Cognatiluteimonas. The sequence continues at coordinate 19,648 of JBBRZH010000024.1, read as the reverse complement.
ACCACCGCGCGCGATCGCCATGGTCGCGGCTGGCTGTCCAGGCGATGGCCGCGCTGCTGCTTGGATGGGGCATCTGGCAGGAAGGTGGAAGCTTCAAGGCCGCTGCCGTCGCTTTCATGGCTGCGATGGTGCTGGTCAACGTCTGGAACTTCATGGACGGGATCGACGGCCTGGCGGCAAGTCAAACCGCCATTGCGGCCCTGGCCTTTGGCATGGCAGCCGGGCAGGGGATGGTGACCTCACTGGCGTTTGCCCTAGCCGCAGCATGTCTGGGATTCCTTCCTTTCAACCTGCCCCGGGCCCGGATCTTTCTGGGGGATGTCGGCAGTGGAGCACTGGGGTATGCGCTTGCCGCGTTGGCGATATGGCTTGCAATGCAGGACTGGATGCATGCCCCTGGCCTGTTGTTACCGATTTCAGCGTTTGTTGTTGATGCAGCGTTGACATTGGCAATGCGCATCGTCCAACGTCAGGCTTGGTGGTTGCCGCATACCGAACATGCCTACCAGCACTGGGTGCGGCGATGCGGCAAGCATGGGAGGGTGACATTGGCGTATGCCGCGTGGGGCGTGGTTGCCAGTGCCCTGATGCTGATCGGCAGAACGACCGCGCCGGCGTTTATGATGGCGACGCTGCTTGCAACGTATCTGGCGGGATGCGTACTCTGGATCTGGCTACGCCGCCCGTTCAGCGACACGCTGGTTGAAAGGTCGCAAAAGAAGGATTGGATGGAATGATGCAACTGAAGGATCGCCTCAGTGCCGGGCTGCCACGCACCGCCGTTGTCCTGCATGACCTGTGCATGGTGTGGCTGGCATGGGTGGGTCTGCATCAGTTTCGATATTCCATCCTGCCGATGGCGCCGACCCTTCCACTGTGGTCGATCGAAACCGCGGTCGTGCTGCTTGCCCAGGGCGGAGTCTTTTGGAGGGTCGGCCTCTACCGCGGCATCTGGCGCTTCGCCAGCGTCCCGGACCTGCTGAATATCCTGAAGGCCAGTGTTTTTGGCTTGCTTGCGATCGTCATTGGACTTTTCCTTTACAACCGCCTTGACCAGATCCCACGCACCGTTCTGGTGCTGTATCCGATCGCTCTGACGGCACTGCTGGGCATGCCCCGACTCCTATACCGGGCATGGAAGGATCATCAGCAGATCGGAACGCAAAAAAACGTGCTTCGGGTGCTGATCCTGGGGGCAGGCCAAGCGGGTGAAGCCCTTGTTCGTGATTTACGGCGTGCCGGCGCTTATCAGCCGGTCGGGTTCCTGGACGATGCCGCAAAGCTGCTCGGCAGCAATCTGCAGGGGGTGCCTATTCTTGGACGCATCGAAGACGTCGAGCGGATTGCGCCGGAGACTGCGGCACGCTTGCTGGTGATCGCCATGCCGTCGCTCGATGCCGCCTCGATGCGCCGCATTGTCGCGGCTTGCGAACGCACCGGGCTGCCGTTCCGAACGGTGCCCAGGCTCGACGATCTTCTCGAAGGCCGCTCTCTGCCGGGAGAGCTGAAGGAGGTCGCCATCGAGGACCTGCTCGGCCGACAGCCCGTGACACCCGACTGGAAAGCCATCCGGGGCTGGCTCGGCGGGCGTTCCGTACTGGTCACCGGCGCCGGGGGTTCAATTGGGGCGGAACTCTGTCGTCAATGCGCCCGTCACGGTGCGCGCCAGATCGCCTTGTTGGAGATCGACGAGCTGGCGTTGACCACCACCGAGGCTGAGCTGCGTCGCGACTTTCCGCATATCACATGCGTGCCGGTCCTGGGTGATTGCGGTGATCCCGCCGTCATCCATCATGCTCTGACGCTTGCGACGCCCGAAGCTGTTTTCCACGCCGCCGCGTACAAGCAGGTGCCGCTGCTGGAAACACAGTTGCGCGAAGCAATTCGCAACAACGTGCTGGCGACCGAAACCGTGGCCCGTGAAAGCCAGCGGTCCGGGGTAGGCACGTTCGTGTTGATTTCCACCGACAAGGCCGTCGACCCGGTCAACGTGCTCGGCGCCACCAAACGATTGGCGGAAATGGTCTGTCAAGCGATGGCTGATCCGCGTGCGACACGCTCGGTGACGGTGCGATTCGGTAATGTCCTTGATTCAGCTGGCAGCGTGGTGCCGCTGTTTCGCGAGCAGATACGCTGCGGCGGCCCCGTAACCGTGACGGACGCCGATGTCACGCGTTATTTCATGACGATCCCCGAAGCCTGCCAGTTGATCCTGCAGGCTGCCGCCATTGGATCGCAGCATGCGGTGTATACCCTGGATATGGGGGAGCCAGTATCGATTCGCCTGCTGGCCGAGCAGATGATCCGATTGGCCGGAAAAAATCCCGAGCGCGATGTCGCGATCATCTATACCGGGCTGCGCGCGGGTGAAAAGCTGCACGAAACCTTGTTCCATGCCGACGAGCGTTATCGTCCCACGTCACACCCAAAGATCCTGCAGGCCGAGGCGCGAGAAGTCGTGGCGGAGCGGATCGCATCGGCAAGCTCACGACTGCGTGACGCCGTGGGCCGTTACGATCTGGAGCAGCTCGCGCTGATCCTGCGTGAAGCCGTCCCGGAGTTTGCCCCAGTCGGCACGCCGCGCAATACTTCCTCGACCACCGTGGTGGCGTTTCCCGCTCGCAACGCCAGGAAAATTTGATGATGCCCGGTTCAGCTTTCCAGCCGACAGCAGCCCGATGACAGCAGCAAGGATGACAGCAGTCATGGTTGAAGGCTGCCCATGACGACCACATCGCATAGCAACCAACGAATCCGCAAGGCGGTTTTTCCAGTTGCCGGGCTCGGCACCCGTTTCCTGCCGGCAACCAAGACCGTGCCAAAGGAGATGCTGCCGATCATCGACAAGCCGTTGATCCAGTACGCGGTCGACGAAGCCATCGAAGCCGGCTGTGACACGCTGGTCTTCGTCACCAATCGCTACAAGCACGCGGTCGCCGATTATTTCGACAAGGCGTATGAGCTTGAGCAAAAGCTCCAGGCCGCCGGTAAGTTCGAACAACTCGAACTCATCCGTAATGTCCTGCCTCCGGGGGTGCGAGCGGTGTTCGTGACCCAAGCCGAGGCGCTCGGCCTTGGTCACGCCGTCCTGTGTGCCAAACCTGTCATTGGTGACGAGCCATTCGCGGTGCTGCTTCCCGATGACCTGATCTGGACCCGTGGACCCGGTGCGTTATCTCAAATGGCAGACGCTGCGCAAGCCGCCAATGCCAGCGTCATCGCCACCCAGGACGTGCCGCGCAGCCAGACCGGCAACTACGGGATCGTGGATACGGACGAGTTCAGTGGGCGTCAGGGGCGCATCAATGCCATGGTAGAGAAACCCTCGCCTGAAGCCGCCCCAAGCACGTTGGCTGTGGTCGGCCGCTACATCTTGTCGCCTCGCATTTTCGCCCTGCTGGAGTCAACGCCCGCCGGCGCCGGTGGGGAAATCCAGCTGACCGATGCGATTTCGGCGCTGCTGCGCGAGCAGCCCGTATTTGCGTATCGCTTCCAGGGCACACGCTTTGACTGCGGTACCCACATCGGCTTGGTTGAGGCCACGATCCGGTATGCGTTGGATCACGAAACGTTGAGTCACGCAGCACGAAGCGTCATGCAGACTGCATTGGACGAGCTGGGCGTTACCGACATTCAATAGCCCAACACAGGCTTCCTGTGCGTGCGCCCACCTGCCCTCAATTCCATCCAGTTTGTGATGGATATCCAGTGCGTGTAGTGAGGGGGTATCTGCAGAAAGCGCCGCCGCGCGCCGTGATGTTCAGCAAGCGACGCTTCAAAGCGACTCGAAGATTCCCGCTGCCCCCATCCCCGTACCAATGCACATCGTCACCATGCCGTATTTCTGTTGGCGGCGACGCATTCCATGAACAATCGTCGCAGTACGCACAGCGCCGGTCGCACCTAATGGGTGACCCAGTGCAATCGCACCGCCCAGTGGATTGACCTTCGATGGATCCAGTTGACTGTCGCCGATCACCGCCAGGGCCTGCGCGGCAAAGGCTTCGTTGAGCTCGATCCAGTCCAGCTGGTCGGCCGTCATTCCGGCCTGTCGCAGCGCCTTGGGAATAGCCGCTATGGGGCCGATCCCCATGACTTCGGGGCGGACGCCGGCGACGGAGAAACTCACAAATCGGGCTAGTGGCGTCAAGCCATAATCCTTGATCGCCTGCGCCGATGCCAGCAGGACAGCTGCTGCGCCGTCACTCATCTGAGAGCTGTTGCCCGCAGTCACCGTGCCGCCGAATTGACCGTTGCGGAACACCGGCTTGAGCCTTGCAAGGCTTTCCAGCGACGAATCCGCACGGGGGCCTTCGTCGGTATCGACCACGATTTTCTGCAGGCGCACGACATTGCCGTCGAGGTCGGGACGATGCGACACGATTTCATATGGGCTGATTTCATCCTTGAATTCACCGGCACGAATCGCGGCGATTGCTTTCTCGTGGGACGCCTGGGCGAAGACATCCTGCTGCTCGCGCGAAACCTTCCATTCCTCCGCGACTTTTTCCGCGGTGATGCCCATTCCGTAGGCGATGGCGACGTGGTCGTCGTTGAAAACCGAAGGCGACATGGCGACCTTGTTGCCCATCATCGGCACCATCGACATCGATTCGGTGCCCCCGGCCAGCATGAGGTCGGCGTTGCCAAGCCGGATCTGATCGGCCGCCAACGCCACGGCCTGCAGGCCAGACGAGCAGAAACGGTTGATCGTCTGCGCGGCGATGGTGTTGGGCAATCCGGCCAGCAACAGTCCGATCCGCGCGACATTCATGCCTTGCTCGCCCTCGGGCATGGCGCAACCGATGATGGCGTCGTCAATGCGCGTCACGTCCACGCCGGGTGCCTGCGCAATGACGCTGCGCAGGACGTGCGCCAGCATGTCGTCGGGACGGGTGTTGCGAAACACGCCGCGTGGTGCCTTGCCCACCGGAGTGCGGGTGGCGGCGACGATGTAGGCGTCCTGGATCTGCTTGCTCATGATAATTTCCGGTTGAATGCAATACGTGGATTCTTGACGATCAAATCAGTTCCTTAGCGGCTTGCCGGTCTTCAGCATCTGTCCTATCCGCTCCTGTGTTTTCGGCATCTGCGCCAGCGCGACGAAATGTTCGCGCTCCAGTTTCAGCAGCCACTCCTCGTCCACCAGCGATCCACGATCGACATTGCCACCGCACAGAACTGTCGCGATACGTGTGGCAATCTCGTCATCGTGCGGCGAGATGAACCTGCCTTCGACCATGTTGACCAGCAGCATCCTGAAAGTGGCGATACCTACGTCACCGGCCACGGCAATTCGGCGCGCAGGCAGCGGCGGGCGATACCCGCTTTCGGACATCGCCAATGCCTCCTGTCTTGCAACGTGCAGCAATTCGTGGGCGTGGAAGACAACAATATCGTTCGCGCGCAGCAGGCCAAGTTCTTTTGCCTGCATTGCGGAGGTTGACACCTTTGCCATCGCGGTGGCTTCGAACGCAGGTTTGAGTTGTGCGAACACATCGCCACCCGGGCCTGCGGCATGCGCGGCACGCACTGCGAACTCCTTCAATCCTCCACCGGCGGGCAGCAAGCCCACGCCGGCTTCGACGAGCCCGATATAACTCTCCAGATGCGCCACCGTGCGTGCGGAATGCATCTGGAATTCGCAACCGCCGCCCAGCGCAAGACCGCGCACTGCTGCAACCACCGGAACAAGTGAATACTTGATGCGCTGGCTGGTGGCCTGGAAGTTGGCGACCATCGACTCGAAACCCGCGACGTTTCCTGCCTGCAGCAATCCAAGCGCACCGGCAAGGTCGGCGCCAGCAGAGAAGGGTTCCCTCGGTTGCCAGATCACCATGCCGCGGAAGTCGCGTTCGGCGATGGAGATTGCTTCCTGCAAGCCATCGAGCACCTGGTCATTGACCGTATGCAGTTTGGTCTTGAACGACGCCACGGCGACGTCATCACCGTCATGCCACAGCCGGAGACCAGCATTTTCGAAAACGGTTTCGCCAGGATCTGAGCGTTCACCCAGCACCGGATCGGGGAAGCGCTGACGCTTGTAGACCGGCAGGGCGGAGCGAGGCAACTTGGCATTTTTCCCGGGGCTGAAACTGCCTTCGGCGCCATGCACGCCATCGCGGCCGTCGAACACCCAATCAGGTAGCGGTGCGTTGCTCATCGCCTTGCCCGCGACGATGTCCTCGGCAATCCATTCGGCGACCTGCTTCCACCCCGCGGCCTGCCATGTCTCGAACGGCCCGAGCGACCAACCGTAACCCCAGCGGATCGCAAGATCGACATCCCGCGCGGTTTCAGCGATGTTGCTGAGGTGATAAGCGCTGTAGTGGAAGAGGTCGCGGAAGACCGCCCACAGGAATTGTGCCTGTGGATCGTTGCTGGCTCGCAACGCGGCAAATCGCGTGGCGAGATCCTTTTCCTTGAGGATCACGGCAACGTCCGGAGCGATTTCACCGGCGCTGGGACGGTAGTCCTGCGATGCCAGATCGAGCACCAGGATGTCCTTGCCGCGACGGGTGTAGATGCCGGCCCCGGTCTTTTGCCCCAGTGCGCCCTTGGCGATCAGCGCAGCCAGCCATTTCGGCGCGACAAAATAACGATGCCACGGATCGTCGGGTAACGTGTCCGCCATGGTCTTGATGACATGCGCCATCGTGTCCAGGCCGACCACGTCGGCAGTACGATAAGTTGCCGATTTTGGTCGCCCGATCGCAGGTCCGGTGAGGGCGTCGACAGTATCGAATCCCAGTCCCGATTCGGCGGTGTGGTGCATCGTTGCCAGGATCGAGAACACCCCGACGCGATTGCCGATGAAATTCGGCGTGTCGCGCGCGATCACCACGCCTTTGCCGAGCGTCGTCGTCAGGAATGTCTCCAGCCCTTCCAAGATGGCCGAATCCGTCGTCCGCGCGGGGATCAATTCGGCAAGATGCATGTAACGCGGCGGATTGAAGAAGTGCACGCCACAGAAGCGATGGCGCAGCTGTTCGGGCAGCACGTCGGCGAGTGCATTGATGCCCAGGCCCGAAGTGTTGCTCGCCAGCACGGCGTGTGCGGGCACGAACGGCGCGATCCTGCGATACAGGTCCTGCTTCCAGTCCATGCGTTCGGCGATAGCTTCGATGACCAGGTCACATCCGCGCAGAAGTTCCAGCCCATCGTCGTAATTGGCGGGCACGATGGCATCAGCGAGTGACTTGATGGCGAGCGGGGCAGGCGAGAGCTTGGCCAGATTGGCAATGGCCTTGATGGCGATGCCATTGGCGTCGCCATCTTTCGCTGCCAAGTCGAATAACACGGTATCCACGCCTGCATTGGTCAAATGCGCGGCGATCTGTGCGCCCATCACGCCAGCTCCGAGGACGGCAACTCTTCGGACAAGTAAATTATTAAACATATTACGCAAGTCCTTGAATAAAGATGATTTAAGTGCCGCGTCTTTCAACTTCTGAAGCCCGCTGCGGCAAATTGGATCAATTCGCGTGCTGCGTGCGCCTGATGCTTGGCTTCGGTCACGCCCCCGGGCCGCTTGATCAGTCCAAAGTCGGCCATCGCATACGTCAGGGCACCTGAGAGGAAGTCCAGACGCCAGTACAACTCTTCCTTGCTCAAACCCGGCACGCACGTGGCGATCGCTTTGGCGAATTCCCGCAAGACATATCCGTACTGGTCTGACAGGAACCGGCGCAGGTTGTCGTTCTTTTCGGCATAAGCGCGTGCAATGACGCGGATGAAAGCGCCACCGCCATGGCGATCCTGAGCCAGCGCCAATGCGGGTTCGACGAAGGCGGCAAGGACCTGCTCCAGGGCGCAGGGTTTTTCCTGCAGTGCAGCCGCCAGCGCAGCCAGCCGAAGGGCGCTCATCTCGTCCATGCGCCTGCGAAAGACTTCGTTGACGAGGTTTTCCTTGCTGCCGAAGTGATAATTGACCGCGGCAATATTGACTTCGGCGCGACTGGTGACCTGACGTAGCGAAGTACCCGCAAACCCGAATTGCGCGAACAATTCCTCCGCCGCACCCAGGATGCGATCCTTTGTAGAAAATGCAGTAGTGGCTGACATGGCTGACCTGAATCAAACGCTTGTTTGATCGTAGATGCGTTGGGCGGACGCTGTCAACAGGACGTTGGATTTGGACAGGCGATAAACCCAATTGGTCGTGGAATTGAATTGTCAGTTGCGGTAGAATCTTATGTAGCCATATCGGCTAAACCCGCGTTTGTACGCGGGTTTTCTGTTATCATCGGGTCGCGAACCCAACGTCTGTCCGTGACGTCCGCGGCCCGCCTGCCCGGAGAGATTTCCATGGCGCTGGAGCGCACCCTTTCAATCATCAAGCCCGATGCCGTTGCCAAGAACGTCGTCGGTCAGATCTATGCACGTTTCGAACAAGCCGGCCTGAAGATCGCCGCCGCCCGGATGAAGTCCCTGTCCAGGCAGGAAGCGGAAGGCTTCTACGCTGTCCACCGCGAGCGCCCGTTCTTCAATGCGCTGGTCGACTTCATGAGCTCCGGCCCGGTCATCATCCAGGTGCTGGAAGGCGATAACGCCGTACTCAAGCACCGTGATCTGATGGGCGCTACCAATCCCAAGGACGCCGCCGCCGGTACGATCCGCGCCGATTTTGCAGACAGCATCGACGCCAATGCCGTGCACGGCTCGGACTCGCTGGAAAATGCCGCGACCGAGATCGCGTACTTCTTCCCGGCGACCGACGTCTACAGTCGTTGATGGTTCTGGCAAGCAGCCACGCATGAGCGCAACACGCGACAACACCATCGCCCTCTCGTTGACTGACGAGGCAATGGTGCGCGTGCCAGTGCCGGGCTCGACGGGATCGAGGAAAAACCTCTTCGATCTTGATCGTGTGCAGCTCGAGGATTTCTTCGAGCATGTGCTGGGCGAGAAACGCTATCGCGCGCACCAGGTGATGAAGTGGATCCATCATCGCTACGTTACCGATTTCGACGGGATGACCGATCTGGGAAAAGCGCTTCGCGCCAAGCTCGAAGAGCATGCGGAAGTGCGCGCGCCGATGGTCATCGTCGACACCGCGTCGGCCGACGGGACCCACAAGTGGCTGCTCGGCATGGATGCGAAGAACGCGATCGAGGCCGTTTTCATTCCGGACAAGGGGCGTGGCACCTTGTGTGTTTCCTCGCAGGTCGGCTGCGCATTGGCCTGCACTTTCTGTTCTACAGGCACGCAGGGATTCAACCGCAACCTGACGACCGCCGAAATCATCGGCCAGGTCTGGGTCGCCGCACGTCACCTGGGCAATGTCCCGCACCAGCAACGCAAACTCACCAACGTGGTGATGATGGGCATGGGCGAGCCATTGATGAACTTCGACAACGTCGTGCGCGCGATGAGCATCATGCGTGATGACCTGGGTTACGGGCTGGCCAACAAACGTGTGACGCTGTCGACCGCGGGCATGGTGCCAATGATTGACCGGCTCGGCGTGGAGAGCGACGTTTCACTCGCCGTGTCTCTGCACGCGCCCAATGATGAGCTGCGCAGCGAGCTGGTTCCGTTGAACAGGAAATATCCGATCGCCGAACTGCTGGCGGCGTGCCAGCGCTATGTGCAACGCAAGCCGCGGGTGTCGATTACTTTCGAATACACGTTGATGAAAGGTGTCAACGACCAGCCCTCACATGCGCGGCAATTGGCGAAACTCATGCGCCAGTTCGACAATGCGGCACAAATGAAGGACGCCGCAAAGGTCAACCTGATTCCATTCAATCCATTCCCCGGGACGCGTTACGAGCGCTCGGACGATCAAGACATCCGTGCATTCCAGCAGCTGCTGCAGGAATCGCGGGTCCTGACGACAGTGCGCAGGACGCGTGGCGACGATATAGCTGCGGCATGCGGGCAGCTCAAGGGGCAGGTGATGGATCGCACGCGCCGCCAGGCCACGTTCCGCAAGGCGCTCCACGCACAGGCAGCGAGCGATGCTGGCGCCTAACCGCAACGTCTCTGGGCTGAGCGTCACTGGGCTGGTTGCTCTGGCGATCCTGGTCGCAGTGGTCGGCTGTTCGCGACTGACCTTCGTCAAGCCGAAGTTCAAGAACAACTATCACCGCACCGCTCCGGAATACAACGTGCGGGACGACCCAGCTGACGCCCAGCGCTTGATGGCGATCGACCGTGTTTCCCTTGCGCAGCAGGATCTTGGAGCAGGTCAGCTGGATCAGGCGGAAATGGAAGCGCGCAAGGCATTGATTGCCAACCCCAAATCCGCCGATGCGTACTCGCTGCTGGGCATGATCGAGGAACAGCGCGGGCATGAAGCGCAAGCCGGTGGCCATTATGCCAAGGCGGTGGCGCTGGCTCCGACCAGCGGCGCCTCGCTCAACAATTACGGCGCGTGGCTTTGTGGTTCCGGCCAGGCGGCAGCGTCGTTGCCGTATTTCGATCGCGCCCTGGCCGACCCCGCGTATCCGACCCCGGCTGCTGCGTTGGCCAATGCTGGTACTTGTGCCCTGAGGGCAGGACAGACGGAGCGGGCGCGTGGCAATTTGAGTCAGGCACTGGCATTGGACCCGGCCAATCCGGTTGGCTTGGCGGCAATGGCCGAAAGTGAATACCGGGCCGGACACTATCTTGAAGCACGGGCGTTTTCCGAGCGTCGGCTGGCAGTAGCGCCCCCCAGCGTCCAAGTGTTACAACTTGCGTCACAAATCGAACAAAAATTGGGCGACACGGCCGCGGCAGCTCGATATGTTCAACGAATCGGGGCGGAATTTCCGCAAACGCCGGCTGCCCCGCCCGGGGATTCGATCAAACGATGATGCAGGCTCAATCCAGCATGCCCGATCCGGGAAGTTCCCGCGGTGCGCATCATGACGGCCTGCCGGATGGTACGCGCGGCTGCGGTGCCCGGCTGCGCAAGGCCCGCGAAGCTGCCGGCTTGACCGAAGCCGACGTCGCAGCCCGCCTGAAAATGCCGGTGCGCGTCGTCCAGTCCCTGGAGGCCGAAGACTGGAGCCGCCTGGGCGCTCCCGTGTTCGTGCGTGGGCAGCTGCGCAGCTACTCCCGGCTATTGGGTTTGACGACTGCGCCCATGGTGGCAGCATCCGGCGTGGCTCCGATCGAGCCACCGACACTGGTTCCGCGTATCCATACACCTCCCATGCAGCGTCTTGCCGAGCAGCTTGCGCGTCGGCTGATCTACATCGTGCTGACTGCGGCGATTGCGGTGCCGGTCTGGATGGCGACACGCCCGCATCTGGGAATTGTCGCGCACGATGCCGCACCACTAGACCTTCCGGCCGGTGAAAGTGGCAATACCGAAGGCAGCGTAATGGCACGTTCGGTACCAAGGCCCCTTGTCGCTTCACTGACCCCCCTCCCGTCAGGTGCACTCGCGGCGACCGCGTTGTCGTTGCATCTTGCAGGCGACAGCTGGGTACAGATCGTCGCGCCCGATGGTCATGCGCTGGAGCAATCGGTGCTGCATCCCGGTGATGTGCGTAGCTATGCACCTGGGGAGGTTGTGCGTGTCGTGATCGGTAATGCGGTAGCCGTGAAAGTGTCGCGCGACGGGGTGATCCAGGACCTCGCGCCTTACCAGCGCTCGAATGTCGCCCGCTTTACGGTATCCTCTGACGGCTCCTTAGTGCCTGTCGCCGACTGATCTCTCTCGTCGGCCTGACGGGCGCGGGTTAGTTCACTCCACGGCGTCGTTTTTCGACGGCAGGCAACAGGCGGCACGATACCGGCATGGCAATCGACGATCTGCTCGATGAGCACGAACAAGGCGAAAAAGTACGTTCCTGGCTCCAGTCCAATGCCTTTGGACTGATCGGAGGCGTAGCGCTTGGCTTGGCCCTCATTGGGGGTTGGCAGTGGTGGCAGAGGCAGCAAGAGGCTGCGCGCATCCAGGTTGGCGATCATTACCAGGCCGCCGTGGACAGCATCCATGGCAACAACATCAAGCAGGGGCAAACACTTGTGTCTGCCTTGCCACGGGGCACATACGCGACGCTCGCTGCCTTGGCGTTGGCGAAGGCCCAACTGGACGCAGGACAGCGTGAAGCGGCCATTGCCACCTTGCGCTCGACCAATGCTACGGAACCAGCATTGTCCGCAATCGTCACCCAGCGTCTGGCACGTCTGTTGATCGATGCAGGCAAGGCCGAGGACGCATTGAAATTATTGCCTGCGCAAAGTAGTGATGCCGAAATGCTGCAGACCCGCGGAGATGCGCAGTACGCGCTGGGTCATCCCGACGACGCCCGTGCCGCATATGCACAGGCATTGATGCATATGGATGTCGGCGCACCACAACGGCGTCTGGTTGAACTGAAACTTTCCGAAGTCGGCGGTATCACCGCCAAGCCCGAGGCGAAGACTTGATGAAGTGTGCCACTGAGATGCGCATGATGAAGAACACCGGCCTGATGCTGGGCTTGACGATTGCCTGCGCAATAGCGCTCGGCGGTTGCGGCAGCATCAAGACTCTCTTCGCCAACAAGAAGGAGGGGACCCTGAAGCCCGCCGAGCTCACCAAGTTCACGCCTTCGGTGACGATTGCGCGGATATGGTCCGCTTCTGCTGGAAAAGGAGAGGGTCGCATTGGCGCCGCACAGGGGCCGACGATACTCGACGGCCGCGTCTATGCCGCTGCTGTCCGCGGCGGCGTGCGCGCCTTCGACCTGAAGACCGGGGCACTGGCCTGGCATTTTGATTCCAAACTCCCGTTGTCCGGTGGCCCGGGCGTAGGTGATGGCCTGGTCGTGGCCGGCAGCCTGGAGGGCGACGTCGTGGCGCTTGATGCCACCAGCGGTACGCAGAAATGGACGGCCAAGGTCAACAACGAAATCATCACCACGCCCACCATAGGGCAGGGCATGGTGTTCGTGCGCTCAAATGATGGCCGTGTCACCGCATTCGATGAAGCCACGGGCACGCGTCGCTGGTTCTGGAACCATGACCTGCCAGCGCTGACCGTGCGTGGAAGCGGTGCGCCGGTGCTGGGCCCGGGCTACGTGTTCGTCGGCAATGACGACGGCACCTTGACGGCGCTGGCGGTCTCTGACGGACATGAGGTGTGGGAACAGACGATCGGCGAGGCCGAGGGGCGCACTGAACTGGAACGCATGGCCGATGTCGATGGCACGCCTGTACTTGATGCCACCACGTTGTATGCCAGCAGCTACAAGAAGCAGACCGTTGCACTCGATGCACCCAGCGGTCGTCCGCTGTGGTCGCATGATGCCGGCGGTCCGGGGCGGGTTGGGGTTTCATCCGATCGCGTGGTTGTCTCCGGTCCCGCCGGAACGGTGTGGGGCCTGGACAAAGCGGGAGGCAATGGATTGTGGCAGCAAGATGTCCTGGCACGTCGCAACCTCACGGGCGTCGCCATTCAAGGCGATTATGCCGTGGTCGGTGATTACAACGGGTACCTGCACTGGTTGAAACTCGCCGATGGCGCCCTTGCCGCACGCACCCGAGTCGGAAAGGACGCATTGCGCTCGGCGCCAGTCGTATCCGACGGCATCCTGGTCGCACAGGACACCGATGGCCGCATCAGCGCCTACCGCCTGGGGCAGTAACGCCGTAGGAAGAGTCCTTTTGCGGCCCCGGGTGGTCCTACTGCCCGGGGCCGCGCGTTTTGGTCATCGTATTTTTTCCGGAATGCATCCACGCTCATGTTGCCTTTAGTCGCTCTGGTCGGTCGCCCCAACGTCGGTAAATCGACGTTGTTCAATGCACTGACGCGTTCGCGCGACGCACTGGTCCACGACGAGCCTGGCGTCACGCGCGATCGAAACTATGGCGTTTGCCGCCTGGATCCGGAGCGTCCTTTCGTGCTGGTGGATACCGGCGGCATCGCCGGCATCGAGGAAGGCCTTGCAGGCGCGACCGCAAAGCAATCCCGTGCCGCGGCAGAGGAGGCCGACTTGATCCTGTTCGTGGTCGACGGCCGCGAGGGCGCATCCACCATCGACGTTGACATCCTGGCCTGGCTGCGAAAGATTTCGACTCCGACGTTTCTGGTCGTCAACAAGACCGACGGCATCGACGCCCAAGCCGCACTCGGGGAATTCGCACGATTCGGTATCAAGGATGCGTTGGCGGTTTCGTCAGCGCACAAGCACGGCATCGACGTGCTGATGGCCCGCGTGTTGGCGACACTGCCAGGCGATGGCGACGCCGAGATCCTCGACAACGATCCCGAGCGCATCCGCATTGCCTTTGTCGGCCGTCCCAATGTTGGCAAGTCGACGCTGGTGAATCGTATCCTCGGCGAGGAGCGGATGATCGCGTCCGAGGTGCCCGGCACCACGCGCGATTCGATCGCCGTTGACCTGGAGCGCGATGGCCGCAAATATCGCCTGATCGACACCGCCGGGCTGCGTCGACGCGGCAAGGTCGAGGAAGCGATCGAAAAATTCTCCGTCGTCAAGACGCTCCAGGCGATCGAGCACTGCCAGGTCGCGGTGATCATGCTTGACGCAGGCGAAGGCGTGACCGACCAGGACGCTACCGTGCTTGGCGCCGTGCTCGACGCCGGCCGCGCGCTGGTCGTGGCCATCAACAAGTGGGACGGGCAGAGCGATTACCAGCGCAAGCAGACCGATTCGCTGGTGGCGCGCAAGCTCGGCTTCGTCAGCTGGGCTGAATCGATCCATACCTCGGCCTTGCACGGCTCCGGATTGGGCGAACTGTTCAAGGCGATCCATCGCGCGCACCGGTCGGCCACGCACAAGTTCAGCACGGCCGATGTCACCAAGGCGCTTGAGATCGCATATGAAACCAATCCGCCGCCGGTCGTGCGCGGGCACGTGGCCAAGCTGCGTTTCGCACACCCCGGCGGCGAGAACCCGCCGACCTTCATCGTTCACGGCAATCGCCTGCGCACGCTGTCGGAAACCTATCGGCGCTATCTCGAGAATTTCTTCCGTAAGCGTTTCAAACTGGTCGGCACACCGGTCCGTTTCGTCTTCAAGGAAGGCGAGAATCCGTACAAGGACAAGAAGAACGTGCTCAGCGACAAGCAGGTCGCGAAGAAGCGGCGACTGATCCGGCATATCAAACGCGGCAAGTGATGGGCTGCTGCGCCGGCCACGCGTGGTGATCGATCGAAGCCTGGTGACGCTGGGGATCCTTGCCGGCGGTCGCGCAGCACGGCTTGACGGCCTGGACAAGGCTTGGCTCGAACGCGACGGTGTCCCACAGGTCCTGCGCATTGCACGCCTGTTTGACTCGCAGGTCACCACCGTCATCGCCAGCGCGAATCGGAATTTGTCGCGTTATATCGATCACGGAATTGCACCTGTAGCAGATGGCCTGGCTGGTGCCGGTCCGATGGCGGGGCTCGATGCAATGTCCCGGGCGTGCCGGACACGCTGGCTGCTCACGATTCCGGTCGATGTCATCTGCCTGAACGAATGCCTGCTGCAGGCATTGGCCGCTGAAGCATCCACGATCGGTGCGTTTGCGGTCGACGACGACGGCTCGCAACCGCTGGTCGCTTTATGGCGCATGGATGCGTTGCGTGAGGTAATCGCATCCGCCATCGCCAGCCGCGATTTCGCCATTCATGCGTTGCAGCAGCGAATGAAAATGGCCAGGGTGCATTTCGTCGGGGTACGCTTCGGCAATCTCAACACGCCGGCCGATCTCATCGCGGCCGGGATGGACCAGCGCCATGAATGAATTTCCTATTGGACTGGGATTCGATGAAGCCCGCGCCATCATCGATCACATCGCGCAGGTGAATCGCTTACCTGGCGAGCGGGTCGCCTTGTCGCGCGCGCATGGTCGCGTGCTTGCGCAGGATCTCCTTGCCTGCATGCCATTGCCGCCGTTCGACAACAGCGCGATGGATGGCTTTGCATTGCGACATGCAGACCTCGTAGATGCGGGCGTCATCGGCTTGCGCCTCGCAGGTGAGCAGTTCGCGGGGCGTGTACTTGATCTGGCCGTCGGCGCAGGCGAATGCATACGCATCACCACCGGTGCGCCGATGCCCCCTGGTGCCGATACGGTCGTGGTCAAAGAAGCGGTTCGTATCGATGAAGGGCGCATATTTTTCGATCACGAGTTGAGTCTTGCTGCGCATGTTCGTCGCGCTGGCGGCGACGTGTGCGAAGGCGACCTCGTGCTGTCGCGGGGTGGGATATTGACTCCACCACGCGTCGCGATGGCCGCAGCGCTTGGTCATTCGCAGCTGGAAATATCGCAGCGGCCTACCGTCGCGGTGTTCACCACCGGCGACGAACTGATCGAACCAGGGCTGGCGCTGCAGCCGGGCGAAATCTACAACTCCAATCGAGAGTTGCTGATGGGCCTACTCCGCGCCGACGGCCTCGAACCAACGGCGTGGCCGACATTGCCCGACGAACCCGGCCGCCTGTCATCGATGCTGCGCGACGCGGCATCGAGTTTCGATGTCGTGATCACCTGCGGTGCCGTCTCTGCGGGTGAGAAGGATCATATTCCTGGGCTGATCCAGCAGCACGGATGCGTGCATTTCTGGAAGGTGCGCATGAAGCCTGGGATGCCGGTGTTATTCGGTCAAATAGGCCGCGCGCAATTCCTTGGCCTGCCGGGTAATCCGGTCTCGGTCCTGACGACTTACCTCACTCTCGGTCGTGCTTTGCTCGACGGGCTGCAAGGCAGGGCAGAGCCCCGTGCGTCATGGCATGCACGCATGGCGTCGGGTTTTAACAAGCGCAATGCACGTCGGGAATTCCTGCGCGGTCGCTTGCTGCCCGGGATTGATGGCACGCTGCAGGTCGCGCCCAATCCTGCCGACGGCTCGCACCGGCTGGCGGCTGCCGCGCAATCCGATGCGCTGATCTTGTTGCCGGAAGGCGAGCGCATGTTTGCCGCAGGCGATGTGGTCCAGGTCATCCCCTATTGAGCTGGCCCTATCGAGCAGGCTCCGTTGAGCAGATCCTACTGAGCGGGCAGCACACAGGGATAATGGCGCCATGAGCGTTCGTGAAATGAGGCCCTTGGAAGCACTGGCGCGCCTGCAGGCGGGCGCGCTGCTGATCGACGTGCGAGGCGATCACGAGCGCGCGCTCGGCATGGCCGAAGGGGCGCGTGGGATCGAACGCACGCAACTCGAATCGAATCCGCAAACACATCTGCCGGACCGCGATGCGGAGATCCTGCTGATCTGCCAGGGCGGGCGCCGCTCGCAAGTCGCTGCGCAAGCGCTGGCGGCATGCGGCTATCAAAACCTGGCTTGGGTCATTGGTGGCACCACGGCATGGGAAGCAACCGCATTGCCGATGGTGCGCGCGGATGTTGATGCCGATATCGGTGAACGCTATTCGCGTCATCTACTGCTGCCAGAAGTCGGTCTCGAAGGACAGAAACAACTTGGGCGCGCATGCGTATTGTTGGTCGGTGCAGGCGGCCTCGGATCTCCTGCTGCGTTTTACCTCGCCGCTGCGGGTGTCGGCACGCTGCGGCTGGCGGATGATGACGTTGTCGACCGCAGCAACCTGCAGCGGCAGATCCTGCACACCGACGCCCGCATCGGCATGCGCAAGGTCGAGTCGGCAGCTCTCACGCTTTCGGCGCTCAATCCACGCACCCTCATCGAAGCGGTCGGCGAACGCGTCAGCAGCGATAACGTCGAGCGACTGCTTGAAGGCGTCGATGTGGTGATCGACGGCGCGGACAATTTTCCCGCGCGCTACCTGTTGAGCGACGCGTGCGTAAAGCTTGGCATACCGCTGGTGTATGGCGCGGTGCACCGCTTCGAGGGGCAGGTGAGCGTGTTTGATGCAGGCCGTCAGCGCGGCATCGCGCCTTGTTATCGCTGCTTGTTTCCCGAACCGCCACCGCCCGACGCAGCGCCCAATTGTGCCGAAGCTGGTGTCCTTGGCGTGTTGCCCGGCGTGATCGGTCTATTGCAGGCGACCGAGGCGATCAAGCTGCTCCTGGGCATCGGCGACTCACTGGCAGGTCGCCTGTTGCATTTTGATGCGCTCGCGATGCGCTTTCGCGAGACCCGGCTGGCAGCAGATCAAGGCTGCGCGGTATGCGCTGCCGGGACGCCATTCCAGGGTTATATCGATTACGCTGCGTTCTGCGCTGCCGGGTAGCCTGCGCAGCGTTAGATGGGGTATCGACATGGTTCGGACACTTTTTTGTGTGTTGTCGCTCGCCGGATTCTGGCTATTGGCTGCAATGCCCGTACATGCAGCGGACGTCTGTCCGACAGCGCGCCAGCAGCAGTTCTCGCCCGATATCGCAACCCGGGTCGTGGCTGTCGCCTGCAACGAAAACGTGTTGTGGTATCGCCCTTTCATCGATGCAAACGGCCGCATCGCCAGCACCACGGTGTCGGAAGGTGAGGCGGACCGGCTGGGCGATGGCGGCACCGAAGCGTGGCGCAGGGTTGCGGGCTATTGGATCGATAGCGGTTTGTTGTCAGGGATGGGAGGTTTTCCAGGTGCATCGGATTGCGCTTACGCAGGCTCCGATCGGTATCCATCCTCCGCGTGTCGCGCCTTCATCATCGACCAGCCTTGGTCCGCGGCATTTGTGTCCTACGTGATGGCCAAGGCGGGCGTGCCGGGATTCCGCCCGTCGGCCAGCCATTTCGATTACGTGCGCGACGCGTATCTTCATCCCGACGAAAGCGCGTTCCAGTACCTCGATCCTTCCAGCGCCAGACCGGCTGCAGGCGATCTCCTTTGCTATGTGCGGACATCCTCAAGGTCATATGGCTACGAAGGCCTTGTTTCGGCGCTTGGCGCGGGTGGAGGCTCTCTCCCCATGCATTGCGACATCGTTGTCGCAGCCAATCCAGACAATGATGGTCTCGCATATTCGATTGGCGGCAACGTGCAGCAGGGCGTCACCATGCGGCTGCTGCACCTTAACCGGAGCGGGAATTTCTGGGGGTTGCCGCAGCGTACTGTCGGCGCCACGGCGTGTTCGCCAGACGCGCCTTCATCCTGCGACTTCAATCGACAGGACTGGTCGGTATTACTGAAGTTGAAGTCGCCATCGGCGTTGGCACAGTTGCCCAGCCCGGCTTACAACGGCGTGCCGTCAAGAGGCGTGTTGCAGGCAAATCCATCGCCGCAGGTTTGCTGTCTGAATTGCGTTGTCGGAAACAACGTCCCTCGCTGTCCTGATCCGCAGCACCCGCGGTAAGGCATCATTCTGCAGGCGTGCGCGGCCGCCGCTTTGCCCGCGCATCCATCTGCACGTTCAACACCGTGTTGCAGTGGATGCAGCTGAAAGACAGGCAGCGTGACCTGTTCTTGTCATCAATGATCCCAACGATATGCTCCACATGCACATGAAGGAGCGTCTTCTCGCACTTCGGGCATTTCCCCTGGTTCGTCATGTCGGGATCCTTGCTGTTTGTACGGCCGCGAATGCCGCAAGTTGTTCAGGCGTGGCGTCAAGTTGATGTTGTTGTTTCCATTGTTCGAATGGCTTCGCATAGATCGCTTCGCGCGCCTCGTCCCGGGTCATCGTGATGCCTTGCGTGCCGGCCGCTTCGCGATACCAATCCGACAGGCAGTTGCGGCAGAAGCCAGCAAGGATCATCAGGTCGATGTTCTGCACATCTGGTCGCGCCTGCACCAGATGCTGCAGAAGACGGCGAAACACCGCCGCCTGGATGCGGGTTGTTTCAAAGTCAGGTTCGGTC
>JBBRZH010000023.1:0-35357 GCA_038236935.1 Lysobacterales bacterium | reverse complement strand
TTCGATCAGGGTGAAGCCTTGTTGCAGGTTCTTGCGGATCTGGTGGTTCTTCATGAGGTATCCCCTAGGAGTTATGAACTTCACGTGCCCCGCGTGGCCGGCATTCCGGTCCGTCGGGTAGCCGTGCAACGCTGCACGTGCAGGTAAGCATACGCACGTCGCGTGCCAACTAGGCCAAAGATCCAGTCATTCCCGAATAATGCGAACAAAGCAGCATGATTTTCCGAGTTGAGCAAGGCCAATGTGACGCAAAAGGGCAACTCCCAACCAGAAATGACGTATCACGTCACCTTTTCTTGGAAAAGCAGGCAGCGAGAGTCATTGCGGATTGCGGCGAGCCGATGGAAATGATGCATCACTCAATACCAAGCTTCTTCAGCTTGTACCTCAGCGCCCGGAACGTTATCCCCAGCGCCGACGCCGCTCTCGTCTTGTTGTACCGATTCTCCACCAGCGCCTGCTGGATCTGGGCGCGCTCGATTTCCTCGATGTAGGAGGGCAGTGCGCTGGTCGCGCTTTCGCGCGGATCGATGGTGCGTGGGTCGCGCGGTGCGACAGGGGGGGGCGGGGGTGCCAGTGAGGGTAGCCCCAGGTCGGCAACTTCGATGGTGTCCCCGTCGGCCAGGGCGAGTGCGCGTTCCAGGATGTTCTCCAGTTCGCGGACATTGCCTGGGAAGGTATATGCCCGCAGCGCGGCGAGCGCGGCTTCGCCCAGCGCGGGCGGCGGGCGGTGCTGGGATTGCGAAAGCCGCGAGAGAATTGTCGTGGCGAGCAGCGAGAGGTCGTCACCGCGCTCGCGCAGCGGAGGGACGCGCAGCTCGATCACGTTGATGCGGTAATACAGGTCGTGGCGGAAGCGGCCGTCGGCGACCAGTGCGGCGAGGTCCTTGTGGGTGGCGGACAGGATGCGGACGTCAACCGGGATTTCGGCGGCTGCGCCGACCGGGCGGATCGATTTTTCCTGGATGGCGCGCAGCAGCTTGACCTGCATCGGCAGGGGCAGCTCGGCGATTTCGTCCAGGAACAACGTACCGCCATCGGCCGCCTGGAACAGCCCGGCCTTGTCGGCGTTGGCGCCGGTGAAGCTGCCTTTCTTGTGGCCGAAGAATTCGCTTTCCATCAACTCGGTCGGGATTGCGCCGCAATTGACCGGAATGAACGGTCCGCTGGCACGGCCACCCTCGGCGTGGATGGTGCGGGCGACGAGTTCCTTGCCGACGCCCGATTCACCGGAAATCGAGATCGGTGCCTGGCTGCGGGCGACCTTCGCCACGGTGTCCCGCAACGCCTGCATCGCCGGTGAGTTGCCGCTGAGCCGGCCCAGGCCACCTTCGGCGCGGATCTTGCCCAGGCCGTCGCGGCGGCGCTGGTTGAGATCCAGGGCATGCTTGACCAGCCCCCGCAGCACGGCCAGATCAACCGGTTTACTGACGAAGTCGAATGCGCCGGCCTTGAGCGCGTCCACTGCCGCCTCGACGTTGCCGAACGCGGTAATCATCGCCACCGGAGTCTCGGGATGATGGGCGGTGATTTCGGCGATCACGTCCAGGCCGGACCCGTCGGGCAGGCGCATGTCGGTCAGGCAGAGATCGTAGGTCCCCTGCGCCAGTTGCGCGCGGGCCATCGCAACGGTGGCGGCGGTGTCGGTGCGCAGGCCCATTCGGCCCAAGGTCAGAACCAGAAGTTCTCGGATGTCGTGTTCGTCGTCGACGATCAACGCGCTGGAGGGGACACCACGGGATTCACTCATGCCAATACAGTACCGCGATGGTGGGGGGCCGCTCCAGCACTTTGTGACAATTATTGTCACCTCTCGACACGCATCCCGCCGCAATCATGGTTACTTGCCCAGCAGCGCATGCGTGCCAGGCAGGGCCACGCGGAAGCAGCTGCCGCCCCCGGGGACCGGGACGTAGTCCAGGGTGGATTCGTTGGCGAGGCAAAGCTCGCGGGCGATATACAGGCCCAGGCCAGTGCCATGCTCGGACGTCGTGAAGAACGGCCGGAACAGCCGCGACAGCGAGCCTTCCGGAATGCCCGGGCCGCGATCGGTGACGTCGATCGTGGGCTTGCCGTCCAGGGCATGCACGACCAGCGTCACTCGGGCAGGCTGGCTTGGCAGGCGCCCATAGTTCAAGGCGTTTTGCAGCAACACGGTCAACACCTGCTGCAGGTGCTTCGGGTCCACCAGCGCCGGCAATGTCGGAGTCGGGTGGTTGACCTGCACGCTGCCGGATTCGGGTGGCAGCATCTGCTGGTAATCCTCGACGAAGCGCCGCACCCAGCCGACCAGTTCGACGTGCTCGGCATTGGCGCGCTCGCGCCGCGCAATGCCAAGCACGCTTTCCACGATGCCATTGGTGCGCATGCATTGCTGGTGGATGATCTCCAGCAGGCGCCGGTCGCCATCGACGATCTCGCGTGACTCTTCCAGCAGTTGCGTGGCGTAACTGATCGCGGCGAGCGGATTGCGGATTTCGTGGGCGAGACTCGCAGAAAACCGGCCCAGCGTGGCAAGCGTCATTGACTCGGCGCGACGCGACACCATCGACGTGTCGTCCAGGAACACCAGCACTGCATCGCCATTGGCGAGCAACCGGGCGAAGCGCGGCAGCACTTCCGTCTGCTCGACGCCCAGGCGCAGCGGCGTGTCGTCGCTGGCGCCATCCTGCTGCCAGGCCTGCAGGCGCCGGGCCAGTTCCGGCGCCGCCAGCAGGAGGTTGCGTTGATCGATTTCGCCCAGCAGCAGCAGCGCGGCTTCGTTGGCCAGCCGCAAGCTGCCATCGCCATCGACCACCACTACGGCAGTGCGCATGCGGCGAATGATCAGCTCGTTGATTTCAGCCAGGTCGGCGACCTCTGCGCCACGACGGTCCGCCAGAGCCTGGCTGGCCCGCATCTGCCGGCCAAGCAGGTAAGTCAGCATGGCGATTGCCAGATAGCTGACCGAGAACATCAAACGCTCGGCCAATGGACGCGCGTCGCTGTCGTACAACGAACTCCAGACCATTTCGCCGATCATTGCCCCGGCCGCCAGTGCGGCGCTGCCCAGGCCATAGCGCAACGGCAACAACAGCGCCGCGGCGCCGATGTTGAAGAGCAGCGCCAGCGCAATACCCGGCGACGCTGGCGGCAGGGCATGCATGGCCAGGGTGGCGGCAAGGATGTCGATGGCGGTACCCACCAGGACCTGCGCGCGCATGGCGCGCTGCCGATGGGTCCAGGCCAGCAATCCCACGCCCGCGAGCAGGTAGGCCACCGTCGTGATCTGGCCGAGCGGGGAATGGCTGGGGGTCCCGAATAGCATCCCGGCCGGGCTGAACAACATCAGCGCGAGCAGGGCGGCTTCCAGCAACCGATACAGGTTGAAGAAATTCAACTCTCGCCGCAGGGCATCGTCCCCGGTGAGCGAATCAGGCTGGCGCGCGGCAACGGTAACGGCTGGCAAGCGGGCGTCCTGTCGGGAGTCGTGGCGAGTATAGGCCGGGCGGGTTTGCCCGCAGTGGCAGGTGCGACCTTTTGCCCGCGACGCGCGCATCGACGACAATGGCCAGCTTCGTGACGCCTTGCCTGCCTTTCGCCGATTTTTCTCCTTGTTGGTGACCAATGAACTTCCACGAATATCAGGCCAAGCAATTGTTTGCCGACTACGGCATCGCGGTTCCAGCGGGGCGCGTGGCGCGCACGGCTGACGAGGCGGTGGAGGTGGCCCGCACGATTGGTGGCGAGGCGTGGATGGTCAAGGCGCAGATCCATGCCGGCGGCCGCGGCAAGGCCGGCGGGGTGAAGTACTGCAAGAGCTTCGACGACGTGAAGAAGAGCGCGGCAGCGATGCTGGGCACGAAGATGGAAACCTACCAGTCCGCCGGAGTGGCACTGCCGGTCGACTGTGTGCTGGTCGCGCAGGCCACCGACATCGCCAAAGAGCTCTACCTGTCGATGCTGGTCGATCGTTCGACAAAATCGTTGACCTTCATTGCATCCAGCGATGGCGGCGTCGAAATCGAAACCACCGCGCGCGACAACCCGGATGCCATCAAGACGCTGCACGTCAACTTCGTGCAGGGGCTGCAGCCCTATCAGTGCCGCGAACTTGGATTCGCACTGGGCCTCAACGCCAAGCAGGTCAACCAGCTGACGAAGATCATGCTGGGCCTGTTCAAGCTGTTCAACGAGAAGGACCTTGCGCTCGTCGAATTGAATCCACTGGCAATCCTCACCGACGGCAATCTCGCCGTGCTCGATGGCAAGGTCAATTCCGACGACAACGCCACCTTCCGTCACCCCGACCTGGCGGCGATGCGCGACATCCGCCAGGAAGACCCGACCGAAGTCCTGGCCAGCGAGCACGACCTCAACTACGTGACCATGGACGGCGACATCGGTTGCATGGTCAACGGCGCGGGCCTGGCGATGGCGACGATGGACGTGATCGCGCTGGAAGGCGGTACCCCTGCAAACTTCCTCGATGTCGGCGGCGGCGCGACGAAAGCACGCGTGACCGAGGCGTTCAAGCTGATCCTGTCCAGCGACAAGGTGCGCGCGATCTTCGTCAACATCTTCGGCGGCATCGTGCGTTGCGACATGATCGCCGAAGGCATCATCGCCGCGGTCAAGGAAGTCGACGTCAAGGTGCCTGTGATCGTGCGGCTGGAAGGCACCAATGTCGACGAAGGCAAGGCGTTGTTGAAGAGCAGTGGCTTGGCGATCACGTCTGCCGACAACATCAACGACGGTGCGAAAAAGGCGGTGGCAGCGGCCAAGGCCGCCTGATCCAACCCGTAGGGCGGGTTTCAACCCGCCGCCGAGTCGCCGTTAAAGCTGGCGGGTTGAAACCCGCCCTACACAGGAAACAAATCGCAATGTCCGTGCTGATCAACAAGAACACCAAGGTCATCGTGCAGGGCTTCACCGGCACGCAGGGCACATTCCACGCCGAGCAGATGCTGGAATACGGCACCAAGGTCGTCGGTGGGGTGACTCCCGGCAAAGGCGGCACCGAGCATCTCGGGCTGCCAGTGTTCAATACGGTCGCCGATGCGGTTGCCGAGACCGGCGCCGATGCCTCCGTGATCTATGTGCCGCCGGCGTTCGCGGCCGATGCCATCCTGGAAGCCGCCGATGCCGGCATCCGGGTGATCGTCTGCATCACCGAAGGCATTCCGGTGCTGGACATGCTGCGGGCCAAGCACGCGCTCGCCGATTACGACGACGTCGTGCTGATCGGGCCGAATTGCCCAGGCGTGATCACGCCGGGCGAGTGCAAGATCGGGATCATGCCGGGGCATATCCACATGCCGGGCAAGATCGCCATCGTGTCGCGTTCGGGCACGCTGACCTACGAAGCAGTCAAGCAGACAACCGATGTCGGCCTCGGGCAATCGACCGTCATTGGCATTGGCGGCGACCCGATCAATGGCATGAACTTCATCGATTGCCTGCGCCTGTTCCAGGACGATCCGCAGACGATGGGCATCATCATGGTGGGCGAGATCGGTGGCAGCGCCGAAGAGGAAGCCGCCGAATTCATCGCCCAATACGTCACCAAGCCGGTGGTCGGCTTCATCGCCGGCGCCAGCGCGCCTGCGGGCAAGCGCATGGGGCACGCGGGTGCCATCGCGTCGGGCGGGCAGGGCACGGCGGCGGGCAAGTTCGCGGCGATGGAGAAGGCCGGGATCACGACGGTGAAGTCGCCCGGGGACCTGGGCGCCGCCATTGCCAAGCGCCTCGCGAAGTAAACTCCCGGCACAGGCGGGACGGGAAGGCCGCCGCGTGCGGCCTTTCGTTTTCTGGAGCACTGCATGACCGGATCGCTACGCATCGCATTGGCGCAGTTCGACTTCCCGGTCGGAGCGGTGGCATCCAATGCCGATCGCATCATCGCGATGATCGCCGAAGCACGCGATACCCATGGCGCTGCACTGGTCCTGTTCCCGGAATTGGCGCTGTGTGGGTATCCGCCGGAAGACCTGCTGCTGCGGCCGTCCTTCCTCGCCGATTGCGAAGCTGCGTTGCAGCGCATTGCCGATTGCACCCACGGCATCGTCGCGGTTGTCGGATGGCCGCAGTCGGCTGGTGCGGTAGTTTACAACGCGGCCAGCGTGTTGCGTGACGGCCGTATCGCCACCACTTACCGCAAGCGCGAACTGCCCAACTACTCAGTGTTCGACGAGCGCCGCTACTTCGATGTCGATCCGGATCGCGAGACCTGCGTGTTCGACGTCAACGGCGTGCAGGTTGGCTTGATGATCTGCGAGGACCTGTGGTTCTCGGAGCCTTTGGCGCAGACCGCCACCGCCGGAGCGCAACTGGTGCTGGTGCCCAACGCCTCCCCCTTCGAACGCGACAAACATGCCCAGCGTGATGCATTGCTGGCGCAACGTGTGTCCGAGACTGGTGTCGGCCTGGCGTATCTGAATGTTGTCGGCGGACAGGATGCGCTGGTGTTCGACGGCGCTTCCGTTCTTGCCGATGGCGATGGCGTGGTGCATCCGGCCGCGGCGGCATTCGTCGACCTGTGGTTGGTCGCCGACTTCGATGCTGGGCTGCGCAGGTTTACCCCGGTGCAATGGGTGGTTGACGACCAGGAGACCCGCGATGCCCTTGCCTGGCGCGCAATCGTGCGGGGAACGCGTGACTACTGCCACAAGAACGGTTTCGACAAGGTGTGGCTGGGGTTGTCCGGCGGCATCGATTCAGCGGTGGTGCTGGCGATCGCTGTCGATGCGCTGGGCGCCGAAAACGTCACCGCGGTGCGGATGCCGTCGCGTTATACGGCGGATCTGTCCAATGACCTGGCGGCCGAGCAATGCGCCGCGTTGGGCGTGGAGTACGAAACCATTGCGATCCAGGCGCCGTTCCTGGGCTTTCTGGACGCCCTTGCGCCCCTGTACGCAGGAACGCCGAGCGGCTTGGCCGAAGAAAACCTGCAATCGCGTACGCGTGGTGCATTGCTGATGGCGCTGTCGAACAAATTCGGTGGGCTGTTGCTGACCACGGGAAACAAGAGCGAATACGCGGTCGGTTACGCGACGATCTACGGCGACATGTGTGGCGGGTACGCGCCCATCAAGGACCTGTATAAAACCGAAGTGTTTGCGTTGGCGCGCTGGCGCAACGGGGCTGGCGACAAGCTTGTCATCCCGCCGGCGGTGATCGATCGCCCACCCTCGGCCGAATTGCGCGACAACCAGCTCGACCAGGATTCGCTGCCGCCGTATGACGTGCTCGATGCGATCCTGCTGCGGCACGTGGACCACGAGCAATCGCGCGACGACATTGTTGCGGCGGGATTCGACGCGGCCATCGTGGATCAGGTGCTGAAACTGGTGCGCATCAGCGAGTGGAAGCGGCACCAGGCCGCGCCGGGGCCAAAAGTGTCACGGCGAGCGTTTGGGCGTGAACGACGATATCCGATCAGCAATGGCTATCGCGAATAAGAAAATCCGGCAGCGTATTCCCAAGCGCGCGGCGGCGCGTGGAAGAGGATCCTCGGCGAGTTTCGTCGCGGCGCGGGCCAAAAGTGTCACGGCGAGCGTTCGGGCGAGAACGACGCTACCCCATCAGCAACGGCTATCGCGAATAGGTGCTGTCCGAAGCATATTTCATGCGCGCGGCGGCGCGTCGAATGGAATCGTCGGCGCATTTTGTCGCGGCGCGTCCGGTTACTTTGCCGGAGCCAGCACCGAGGCATCACCTGCGAACGGGTTGAGCGTGCGCAGCTTTGATGGGGTGTTCGGCCAGTCGCCGCGCAGCCACGGATGGTTGGGATCGTTCTGCTGCAGCACGCGCTTGGCGTCAGCCGCCAGCGTCTGGTTGCCTAGGCGTGTGTAGGCCTCGGCCAACACCGCGACCGCGTCGTTCTGGTGCGCGGACTGGGGATAGGTTTCCAGCAGGTATTTGGCACGATCCACGGCAGCCACATACGCGCCGCGGCGCAGGTAATACAGGGCGGTTTCGAGTTCATGCCGGGCGAAAAGGTCACGCAATGACGTCATCCGTTCACGCGCATCGGCGGCATAGCGGCTATTCGGATAACGCTCGGTCACGATCTTGAAATCGTTGTAGGCCTGCATCGGCGTCGCCAGGTCGCGACGGCTGGAATCCAGCTTCCACACCTTCTGCAGGAATACCGTGTCGCGGTTGGAATCCACCAGGCCGCGCAGGTAATACATGTAGACGGTGTTGCGGTTGGTCGGATAAGTGCGGATGAAGCGATCGATCGTCGAGATCGCATCGTCGTTGCTGCCCGACTTGAACTGCGCATAGGCCGTCTCGACCAGCGCCTGCTCGGTGTACGTTCCATACGGGTATTGCGCGATCAGCCGCTTGTAGACAATCAGCGCGCCGTTGTAATTGCCGCGCTCCATCTGGGAGTGACCCTTGGAGTAAAGCTGCTCGACGGGAACACCCTCGAAGGCTTCCTTGTCCTTGCCAAAGATCCCCTTGATGCTGGAACAGCCGGACAGGGCGAACATCGCCAGCATCAGCGACAGCAGCAAGGCGCGCGCGGGCAGGTGGGTGGCGTCACGCAGGGGCAGTGGAAAGCGAAGAGTCATGGGCTGGGACGAGGGGGCACGAGGCGCGGATAATAGCAGCCCGGGCGAAGCCTCCCTTAACCCTTCCGGAGTTGCCGCCAGATGCCGTCCCTGCCTTCCGATCACGTTGCTTCCGATGATGCTGCTTCCGACGAGCTTGAAGCCCCTACGCTCGAACCCCGCACCGCACGCGTGCCGGAGTCCGCCGCCGGCCGGCGTTTCGATGCGGCGCTGGCGGAGTTGTTTCCGGAATTCTCACGCTCGCGCCTGAGCCTGTGGATCAAGTCCGGCGATGCCCTGCTCGACGGCCAGCCTGTGCGCGGGCGCGACCCGGTTCGCGGCGGCGAGATCGCGTCCCTCAACGTCGTGCTTGACGTACAGACGCAAGCCGAGCCTGAAGACATTCCCTTGGACGTGCTGTTCGAAGACGACCAGGTCATCGTCCTCAACAAGCCGGCCGGATTGGTGGTGCACCCCGGTGCCGGCAATCCGAACGGCACGCTGGTCAATGCCCTGCTGTATTTCGACCCCACCCTGTCGACCATTCCGCGCGCTGGCATCGTCCATCGCCTGGACAAGGACACATCGGGCGTCATGGTGGTCGCGCGCACCCTGCCTGCGCACACCGCGCTGGTCTCGCAACTGTCCGAGCGCGGTGTGCATCGTCAATACCTGGCGGTAGTGGTGGGTGCGCTGGTATCCGGCGGAACGGCCACGGCATCAATCGACCGGCATCCTCACGATCGCATCCGCATGGCGGCGCGCGAAGGCGGGCGCGACGCGATCACGCACTATCGGCTGCGCGAACGTTTCCGGGCGCACACCGCGCTGGAATGCCGGCTCGAAACCGGGCGCACGCACCAGATCCGCGTGCACATGGCGCACCTGAAACATCCGATCGTTGGCGATCCGATGTACGGCGGTCCGCTCAAGCTGCCCAAGGGCGCGACGCCAGAGTTGATCGAGGCGCTGCGCGGGTTCCGTCGCCAGGCGTTGCATGCGCAAACGCTTGAATTCGCTCATCCGATCAGTGGTGAGCCAGTGCGATGTACCGCGCCGGTCCCCGACGACATGCTGCATCTTCTCAAGACGTTGCAGGACGATGCCGCGGCACACGCAATGACGGCGCGCCGCTGACGCATGGACGATGCGCTGCGTCCGCACTGGAGCATTCCCGGCTTGGTGGCGTTCACTACCCTGCGCCACTCAGGTGGAAGGTCCTGCGCGCCGTTCGATGATTTCAACCTGGGCGCACGGTGCGGTGACGCCGACGATGCGGTTGCGGAAAACCGTGGGCTGTTGATCTCGAAATTTTCCCTGCCAGCCGTGCCACGCTGGTTGCGACAGGTGCACGGCACGCGCGTCATTGTCGAGCCGGGCTTCGATGAGCCTGAAGCTGACGCCGTAGTCACGCGTACCGCGGGCACGACGCTCGCAATCCTCACCGCCGACTGCCTGCCAGTCGTGTTTGCGGCCGACGATGGCATCGAAATCGCCGCCGCCCATGCGGGCTGGCGTGGGCTGGCGGGTGGAATCCTCGAAGCGACCGTGGCAGCGATGCAGACGTCGCCCGATCGCATCCTGGCCTGGCTTGGTCCTGCAGCAGGACCCCAGGCGTATGAGGTCGGGCAGGAGGTCGTCGGTGCATTTGTCGAATGCGACGGCCACGATGCGGAGGCATTCCAGAAAACGCGTCCGGGGCATTGGCATGTCGATCTCTATGCACTTGCACGCCGCCGCCTGGCATCGGTTGGCGTGACCCGTGTCGATGGTGGCGGCCTGTGCACGATCTCCGATCCGCAACGGTTTTTTTCGCACCGGCGCGATCAGCGCACTGGCCGAATGGCGACGATTGTCCATCGTCGCTAGCGTCGCCGCGTCACCCTTTGTGGAACACCAGCTGGCCGCCGGCCGCGTCCACGCGGATCAGGTCGCCATTGGCGAATTCCCCCGACAGGATGCGGGAGGCCAGTGGGTTTTCGATCTGCGCCTGGATGGCGCGTTTCAGCGGCCGCGCGCCATACACCGGGTCGAATCCGGCATTCCCCAGCAACACCAGTGCCGCTTCGGACAACTCGATGCGAATCCCGCGTTCGGCCAACCGCTTTTCCAGCCCGCGTAGCTGGATCTTCGCGATCTGCCCGATCTGCGCCTTGTCCAGCGGATGGAACACGACGATGTCGTCGAGACGATTGATGAACTCCGGGCGGAAATGCGCCTGCACCACGCCCATCACCGACGCCTTCATCTGGGTATAGGCCTCCGGCGAGTCATCGCCGGCCATGTCCTGTATCTGGTGCGAGCCGAGATTCGACGTCATCACGATCACCGTGTTGCGGAAGTCGACCGTGCGTCCCTGGCCATCGGTGAGCCGGCCGTCGTCGAGCACCTGCAGCAGGATGTTGAAGACGTCCGAATGGGCCTTCTCGACTTCGTCGAGCAGGATCAGCGAATACGGTCGACGACGCACTGCCTCGGTCAGATAGCCGCCTTCCTCGTAGCCAACATAGCCCGGCGGTGCGCCGATCAAGCGCGCAACAGAATGACGCTCCATGAATTCGCTCATGTCGATTCGGATCATCGCGTCGCTCGAATCGAACAGGAATTCCGCCAGCGCCTTGCACAGTTCGGTCTTGCCAACGCCGGTCGGGCCGAGGAACAGGAACGAGCCGCTCGGCCGGTCGGGATCGCTCAGGCCCGCGCGTGAACGCCGCACGGCATCGGACACTACCTTGATCGCCTCTTCCTGGCCGACCACGCGTGTATGCAGCTTCGCTTCCATCGCCAGTAGTTTGTCGCGCTCGCCTTCGAGCATCTTGCTGACCGGGATCCCCGTCCAGCGCGACACCACCTGCGCGATTTCCTCCGCGGTGACCTTGTCCTGTAGCAGCGTGAAGCCCTTGTTTTCCGCTTCCTGCGCCGTCTTCAGCCGTTTTTCCAATTCCGGTAGCTGGCCATACTGGATCTCGCTCATGCGCGCGTAGTCCTGGCCACGCTGCGCGGCCTCGAGATCGAGCTTGGCCTGCTCGATCTGTTCCTTGAGTTTCGTCGCGCCCTGCAGCGTTGCCTTTTCGGCCTTCCACACTTCTTCGAGGTCGTTGAATTCGCGTTCCAGTACTTCGATCTGCGCCTGCAGGTCAGCCAGCCTTTGTTTGGATTCTGCATCCTTTTCTTTCTTCAACGCCTCGCGCTGGATCTTGAGCTGGATCAGGCGCCGCTCCTTGCGGTCCATCTCCTCGGGCTTGGAATCGATTTCCATGCGGATGCGCGAGGCTGCTTCGTCCATCAGGTCGATGGCTTTGTCGGGCAGTTGCCGGTCGGCGATATAGCGATGCGACAACGTGGCGGCGGCAACGATCGCCGGGTCGGTGATCTCCACGCCGTGATGCACGGCGTAACGCTCCTTGAGTCCGCGCAGGATCGCGATGGTGTCCTCGACGCTGGGCTCGCCGACCAGCACTTTCTGGAACCGGCGCTCCAGAGCGGCATCCTTCTCGATGTACTTGCGGTATTCGTCGAGCGTGGTGGCGCCGATGCAATGCAGTTCGCCGCGCGCGAGCGCCGGCTTGAGCATGTTGCCCGCATCCATCGAGCCTTCGGCCTTGCCCGCGCCCACTACCGTATGCAGCTCATCGATGAACAGGATGATCTGGCCTTCGCTTTTCGACAGGTCGTTGAGGACTGCCTTCAACCGCTCCTCGAACTCGCCGCGATATTTCGCGCCGGCGATCAGCGCGCCCATGTCCAGCGACAACACGCGCTTGCCCTTCAGGCCCTCGGGCACTTCTCCGTTGACGATGCGCTGCGCCAGGCCTTCGACGATCGCCGTCTTGCCGACGCCGGGTTCGCCGATCAGCACCGGGTTGTTCTTGGTGCGGCGCTGCAGCACCTGGATGGTGCGACGGATTTCCTCGTCGCGTCCGATGACGGGATCGAGCTTGCCTTTTTCCGAGCGTGCGGTGAGATCGATGGTGTATTTCTCCAGCGCCTGGCGCTGGTCCTCGGCATTTTCAGATTGCACGTTCTCGCCTCCCCGCATTGCATCGATGGCTGCTTCGAGTGTCTGCCTGTGCGCGCCTGCGGCCTTCAGCGCGCGTCCGGCATCGCCGCCATCGTCGATAGCGGCCAGCAGGAACAGCTCGCTGGCGATGAACGCATCGCCGCGTTGCTGGGCCAGTTTGTCGGTGACGTTGAGCAGTCGCGCGAGGTCATTACCGACGCTGACGTTGCCGTCCTGTCCCGAGACCTTGGGCAATCGGGCGAGGATTTCGCCGAGGCGCCCGCGCAGCAGGGATGTATTGACGGCTGCCTGTGAAAGCAGGGGACCGGTGCCGCCTCCTTGTTGATCGAGCAGGGCGACCAGCAGGTGCGCCGGTTCGATAAGGTTGTTGTCGCGTCCGACCGCCAGCGATTGCGCGTCGGCCAGCGCCTGCTGGAATCGTGAAGTGAGTTTATCCATGCGCATTGGCGTGGTCTCCAGTCCGCCGTAGGCGATCATCAGGAGATGGGGGCGTGGAGCGATGATGCAAGATGCAGGAAGCCGTTACGCCGGCGGCGCGGGGATGCGCTGGGTCAATTCCTGCAACTGCAGGTTGGTTTCCCCCAGCCGGGTCGACAGTGAGGTGGCGCCGACGCTGTCGAGCGCCATGCGGGTCTTCTCGAGATCCCGCGCATACAGGCCCCAGCGACCGACCAGGATGGGCAGTTCCGGAAACCGTGCGCGAACGCGCAGGCACAGGTGCTTGGCGTGTGAAAGACCACCCGGCGGCACGGAACCGATGCACAGGACATCGGGATGTTCGCGTTCGATCAGTGCCACGATGTCTGACACCATGTGCGCCGCGCGTCCGGGAATCCAGTCGATCCGCCCAGCGGTCGATGGTGATGCGCTCGACAGCCGATGCAGCAAGCTCAACGCGGCCTCGTCGACGACATCTCGCGCCGCGCACGCGAGCACCCGCAGCCGCGGGCCGTCGGGATCCCGTGGTGAATCGTTTTCGGATGTCGTGTCGTGTGATGTGCTGCCCAGCTCACTGGCAATCAGCTGCGTGCCCGTCGCGACCTGATGCAGGCTGTCGGCTTCAATCTTTCCGGCCGCGAAATCCGCCCGGCCCATTGCCAGCGCCTGTATCAGGACATCATCGAATACGGTGGGCAGGTCGGCCTCGTCCACCATCGACTCCACCAGTTCCTCGGCTTCGTCCACGTCACGTGCCAGCAAGCGCTGGTAGTAGCGCACCGGCGGTTCCAGCGCGGGGCGATCCCCGAGCATTGTGTCGAAGAATTTCAGGAACGGCACATGCCGTCCCAGCACCACCAGGCACACCGTCAACGGCGAGGCCAACACCAATCCGACCGGACCCCAGAACCACGTCCAGAACGCGACAGCGACCAGCAACGCGGCCTGCGACACCCCCATTCCGCGGCCATACACCATCGGCTCCACGACCATATTGGTGATCAGTTCCAGCACGCCGAATAGCGCAACCACTTCCAGCGCCGTGGTCCATTCGCGCGCGATCAGCAGGCTCAACATGATCGGCAACATCGCCGCCAGCCACGGACCCAGGTAAGGGATGTAACGCAACAACGCCGCGAAGAACCCCCATAGCGGCGCGTAAGGCACACCAATCAACCAGAGACCGAGCATCACCGCGATGCCGTAGCCAACGTTGACCAGCAGCTGCCGCAACAGGTAGCGGCTGACGCGGCCGCCGGCATCGTCGAGCGCGCGCGTGGTGTCTGCAACCTGTGCCGGTCCGATCAGCGCGATCACGCGGTCGCGCAGGTCCTCGCGGTTGATCAGCATGAAGATCACCAGCACCAGCACCAGGCCGGCGTCGGCCAGCGGTTCGAGCAGAGGCCCGGCGACCGACCAGACCTGCGATAGGCGAAACGGGCCGTCGTCCACGATCCGCACCGGCTGCGCGCGTTCGATCTCGGTACGCACCGCGACGGGTTGCCTGGTCTGGGC
Source organism: Lysobacterales bacterium (assembly GCA_038236935.1). Lineage (GTDB taxonomy): Bacteria > Pseudomonadota > Gammaproteobacteria > Xanthomonadales > Xanthomonadaceae > Cognatiluteimonas. Next base: position 20,846 of record JBBRZH010000023.1, on the reverse strand, counting down.
CTGGTCGAGTTGCGTGGAAATGCTTTGCGCGACCATCTGCATCTTCTCGAGCAGGCCCGCCCGGCCATGCGCGCGCAGTCCGGCGATCTTGGCGGTGATGTTCTGCTCGTAGCGCGGGTAGGAGTCGAGCAGGTCGCCGATCTGCCGCGTGACCGCATACCCCGCACCGATCACGGCCCCCAGCGCGAGCAGCGTCGCCAGCATGACCGCAGGCACGCGCGGCACCCCGCGTCGTTGCATCCACATCACGGGCGGGGCCAGCAGGAAGGTGATCAGGATGGCCAGCGCCAGAGGAAGCACCACCATCTTGGCGACGTACAGGAAGCCCAGGACCAGGGCCAGGCCGATCAGTACCGGCAGCGAGCGTGTCCATGCTGGAGCGGGAGGGGCCATGTCGGACTCGAAAAGTTCGCCGGCGGGCGCGTAGTGAGGAATCAAGGCAAGCGAGGTGCGGCTTCAACCCACACCTGCCGTGTGGGCGTCGAAACAGATCCAATCCACGACTGGTTGCGATGACGACCACCATCGGCAGCATCCTGTCTCATTCGCATACTGACCGGGCGTCGTCATGCCAAGGGTGAAGGCATCACCGCCTTGGCGGAAGCGGAGCGTCGTCATTCGCTTGGTCACGGCATACAAGGCCGGATCATGAGGCGTCGCCTGTTAAAATCGCCACATGATCTCTTTTCGCAATTTCGCCCTGCGCCGGGGCGAACGCCTGCTGCTGTCCGATGTCGACCTCACCCTGCAGGCTGGCTGGCGGGTGGGCGTGGTGGGCCGCAATGGCACCGGCAAGTCCTCGCTGTTCGCGGCAGTCCGCAACGAGATCGAGGCCGATCGTGGCGACCTGGATCTCTCGGGGCGGGTGCGCATCGCCAGCATCGCCCAGGAAATGCCGTCATTGCCCGATGCCGCGATTGATTTCGTGCTGGCCGGCGATGCCGTCGTGCATGCGGCGTTGCAGGCCGAGGCCAATGCCTTTGCCAACGAGGACTGGGAAGCGGTGGCCGAAGCACACCACCGGCTCGAGGAAGTCGGCGGTTACGACGCCAGCGCGCGCGCCGGCAAGCTGCTGCACGGGCTGGGATTCCCCGCCGAAACGCACTCACGCGCAGTCAGCACGTTTTCCGGCGGCTGGCGTGTGCGCCTGAATCTTGCTCGCGCGTTGATGACGCCATCGGAACTGCTGCTGCTCGACGAGCCCACCAACCACCTGGACCTCGACGCGGTGCTGTGGCTGGAGCAGTGGCTGCTGAAATATCCCGGCACACTGCTACTGATCTCGCACGATCGCGAATTCCTCGACAACGTCTGCACGCATACGCTGCACCTGCACGGCGGCAAGGCGAAGTTGTACACCGGCGACTACACCGCGTTCGAGCGGCAGCGCTCCGAGCAGCTGCGCCTGCAGCAGATCACGCACGAAAAGGCGCAGGCTGAACGTGCGCACCTGCAGAGTTTCATCGACCGTTTCAAGGCCAGTGCGGCAAAGGCCAAGCAGGCGCAGTCGCGGGTCAAGCGCCTGGCCAAGATGGCCGGCACCGAAGCCGTGCGCGCCGAGCGTGAGGTGCGCATCGAGTTCCCGCAACCGCTGAAACTGCCCAATTCGCTGTTGCGGTTGAGCCACATGGATTGCGGGTATCGCGCACCTGGAGCCGATGCCATCACCATCCTGCACGACGTCAACTTCGGCCTGGAAGCAGGCGATCGCATCGGCCTGCTCGGCATCAATGGCGCCGGCAAGTCGACGCTGGTGAAGACCATGGTCGGTGAACTCGCGCCGCTCAGCGGTGATCGCAACGCGCATCCGGACCTTCGCATCGGCTACTTCGCCCAGCACACGGTGGAATCGCTCAAGGCCGGTACCTCGGCGATCGACCACCTGCGTGAGCTGGCGCCCAACGGTTCGACCCAGGCGTTCCGCGACTTCCTCGGCAAGTGGAATTTCGCCGGCGACCGTGCGTTCGAGAGCATCAATGGCTTCTCCGGCGGCGAGCGCGCGCGCCTGGCGCTGGCCTTGATTGCCTGGCTGCAACCCAACGTGCTGCTGCTCGACGAACCCACCAACCACCTCGACCTGGAAATGCGCGAAGCACTGGCCGAGGCGCTGTCGATTTTTGAAGGCGCGATCGTCATGGTCTCGCATGACCGCCATTTGATCGGCCTGGTCTGCGAAACATTCTGGCGCGTGCACGACGGTGTGGTCGAGCCGTTCGACGGCGACCTGGACGAATACGCCGCGTGGCTGCGCTCAAGGCCTGGAAGCGAAACAGCCAAGCCGGTGAAAGCAGTGCCGATGCCCGCCACGCCCGCAGCGTCCGTCAAAGCGATCAATCGCATCAATCCGCACAAGCTGGCGAAAGCCGAAGCGCGCGTCGCCGAGCTGGAGGCTTCCATCGCTACGCTGGAAACCCAGCTTGTCGCCAACGATTTATATGCCGATGGCGGGATCCGGGCGGCGACGCTAGCCAAGCGGCAGGGCGAGCTGCGCATCCAGCTGGAAAACGCCGAGATGGAACTGCTTGCGCTGTACGAGTCCAACGCGGCCTAGCTGTTCCGCGGCCGCATCGGTTCAGTCTTCCAGGAAATATTCCACGGTCGTCACCACCCGCACCTTCTTGACCTGCGGACTGCCCTGGTCGCGATCGTTGATGTCGACCACGCCCTGGTTGGCGCTGCGGATGCCACCGATGTGCGCGCCGGAATCCTTGGCGAACTGCTCGGCGGATTGCCGCGCGTTGGCGGTGGCTTCGGCGATCAGTGCAGGCTTGATTGCGTTGAGCCGGGTGTAGTCGAACTGCGGGCCGCCAGCGTCGCCTTCACCCGTGCCGAGCATCACGCCACGTGCAACCAGTTCCCCGCTGCGACGAAGCATGACCAGCGCTTTGACGACGTCGGAAGTACGCAGGATCACGGTGGTCGAATAGCGATAGCGATCCGGCGGCCGGTTGTCGCCCGAAGCCCACGCCCAACGGTCCTCCAGTCGTGGTGGCGACACCACGATTTCCCCGGGCTTGAATCCCGCCTCCTCAAAAAACCTGCGGATGGCCTGGGTATTCGCTTCGAGCTTCGGCTGCACGTCGGCCAGGTCGTTGCCGCCCACCGAATGCGGCAGGGGCCATACCACGAGGTCGGCATCGACGATCTTTTCGGCCGAACCCTTGACTGTGACGTAGCGATCGGCCGTCTTGAGCCGTGCCATTCCCTGGGCGGCAAACCAGCCGGCACCCACCAGCCCGAGTGCGACCAGCAGCGCGGAAATGATGGAGTGCGTTTGGATGAAGCCAGGCGTGTTGTCGGGCATGGAGGCGTCCTATCGATACGGCGTCAGATGTACTGGGTGACGTCAACGCGGCTTGAAAGCGGCCGCGCAGGCCTCACACTGGACTCAGGTTTTCATGCGTCCAGAGTGCCATGCCCATCTATGCCTTCGCCTGTTCCGCCTGCGGCCATCATTTCGACCGGCTGCAGAAGCTGTCCGATGCCGACCCGACCCAGTGCCCGGTGTGCAGGGAGGAGACGGTCAAACGTCAGTTGACCGCCCCGAGTTTCCGCTTGTCCGGCAGCGGCTGGTACGAAACCGATTTCAAGAAGGATGGCGACAAGAAGCGCAACCTGAGTGAAAAGGGCGAAGCTTCCGGCGGCGGCGATTCGAAGCCCGCGAGCAAGAGTGACGCCAAGCCCGAAACAAAAAGCGATTCCACGCCGGCAGCAGCTGCTCTCCCGGCCAAAACCGCAGCAAAGGTCGACCCCACGCCGTCGACAAAACCGGCGACTGGCGCCGGCCCCGCGTCAACGTGAGCGCTGTGCCGCAGTCAGGTCGCCGAATCGCGCGCGACATCCGCGACTGACCCAGAGTCCGCTGCGATCGCTGTAGCCCCAGGTCTGCCCATCGATGCAGGGCGCGCCAGACAGTTGCTGCAGAAGATAGGGCTGGCCCCGGCTGCGATCCCATGCGCAGGTGGTCGGCACCATTCCGCCGACACTGATGCAGGTCACCGCGTCATCACCGCCATACCGAGGGTCCCCGTTGATCGCGCCTGCCCGGGTGAACTGGCCGCGACATCCGTGCGATATCCACACCTGCCCGGGATTTGAGCCCCAGCTGCGGCCTTCGACACACTTGGCTTTCGACAATCGCCGCTGCAGTTGCGAAGGACCGAACCACGGGACGGTGCAGGCGTTATGTCGCGAGCCAGCACTTTCGCAATCCACCGCACGACCCCGGCCCGGGAAGTCCACCGGGCGTGGCGCCTCGGCGAATTCGGCACGGCAGCCATGGCTGACACTGACCTGCCCGGGTTGCGATTGCCAGCTGCGGCCTTCCTCGCACCGTGCATCCGAGACTGTGCGCACGATGCGCGACTGGCCCGGCCATGGCGTGCGGCAGGTGTTCGGGTCGCTGCCATTGCTGTCGCAACGGATGCTCCCATCGCGTCCGGGCTGCGGTCCGCCGCCACGGATGGAGTGCGCGATGTCCTGGCGGACCTGGCTGAAACCCCAGTTGGAGCGATTGATCTGGTCAATATAGAAGCGCATCTGGTCGTCGGGGATACGCCGGCCGCCGGATTGATCGGCATATTCCTGGCTGATCACCCGGACCTGATCGTTCGGGCTCAATCGCCGCAGGTCCTCGGAGGCATAGGCCCGCGATTGGGGGTAATACCCGTTCTGGGCGTGGGTGACCGGCAGGAAGGCGGCGCTGAGTGCCGTCAGGCCCAACGCCAGTGAGAGTGCTTTGAATGATGTGGTCATTGCCATGCCCCTTGATTGCAGCGGTATGCCCGCCTTCGAGTGAGCAAAGTAAATGCACTCGATACCGTTAAAATGGCGTGTTTCGCCAGTCTCCTCTTCTGGTTCGTTCATCCACCCGTCCAAAAGTCGGGAAATCCTCGCAACGGAGCGTTCATGCGTACCCATTTCTGCGGCCTGATCGACGAGGCATTGATTGGCCAGTCCGTGACCCTGTGCGGCTGGGCCGATGTGGCCAGAGATCTCGGCGGGCTGTGCTTCATCGATCTGCGTGATCACGAAGGCATCGTCCAGGTCGTCGCCGAGCAGGCCGAGGTCGAAGGCAATGCCGAAGTCGTGGCGACGGCGGCCAACGTGGGTTACGAAGATTGCCTGCGCGTGACTGGTGTCGTGCGCAAACGCACGTCGGTCAATCCGAAACTGCGCACCGGCCAGGTCGAAGTCGTCGCAACGCAGATCGAAGTGCTCAATAAAGCCGAACCGCTACCGTTCCACGCCCACGAAAATCCGGGCGAGGAAACACGCCTGAAGTACCGTTACCTCGACCTGCGCACGCCGAAGATGCAGCAGATGATGCGCACGCGCATCAAGCTGGTGCAGGCGTTGCGCCGCTGGCTGGATGCCCGTGGTTTCCAGGACATCGAAACGCCGATCCTGACCAAGGCCACGCCGGAAGGTGCGCGGGATTTCCTGGTGCCGGCGCGCATGCATCCCGGCGAGTTCTACGCGCTTCCGCAGTCGCCGCAGTTGTTCAAGCAGATCCTGATGGTGGCCGGCTTCGACCGCTACTACCAGATCGCGCGCTGCTTCCGTGACGAGGCGTTGCGTGCCGACCGCCAGCTTGAATTCACCCAGCTCGACATGGAGTTCGCCTGGGTCAGCGAGCGCGACGTGCAGGATGTGACCGAGGGGCTGATCCGCGACGTGTTCCGGGAAGTGTTGGATGTGGAACTTGCGAATCCTTTTCCGCGCATGACATATGAAGAAACCATGCGCCGCTATGGATCGGACAAACCCGACCTGCGCATTGCAATGGAGTTCACCGATATCGCAGAACTCGTCAAGGCCTGCGAGTTCAAGGTGTTCACCGACTGGGCGAACGCGGATGACGGCCGTGTCGTGGCATTACGCGTGCCGGGGGCGTCCTCCCTGTCGCGAAAGCAGCTGGACGACTACGCGGCGCACGCAGCGAAATTCGGTGCGAAGGGGCTGGCGTGGATGAAGGTTGAAGACGCGGCGAAGGGCAGGGAGGGCGTCAATTCTCCGATCGCCAAATTCCTCGACGATGCCACGCTCGCGTCGATCCTGCAGGCAACCGGTGCGCAGACCGGCGACCTGCTCCTGTTCGGCGCGGCGAGCTACAGGACCGTGTCGGATTTCATGGGCGCCCTGCGTGTGAAGCTCGGCAAGGATCTGAATCTCATCACCGGCACGTGGGCGCCGTTGTGGGTGACCGACTTCCCGATGTTCGAATGGGATGACGAGGCCAACCGCTATGTCGCGCTGCATCATCCGTTCACCGCGCCGGCGGTCGATGACGTCGATGACCTGCGCGCGAACGCGAAAACCGCGGTCTCGCGCGGCTACGACATGGTGCTCAACGGCAACGAGATCGGTGGCGGTTCGATCCGCATCCATCGCTCGTCGATGCAGTCGGCGGTCTTCGAATTGCTGGGGATCGGCGCGGAAGAGGCGGAAGGGAAGTTCGGCTTCCTGCTCGATGCACTCAAGTACGGCGCGCCGCCGCATGGTGGCATTGCGTTCGGCATCGATCGCATCGCCGCGTTGATGGCCGGAACCGAATCGATCCGCGATGTCATCGCATTCCCGAAAACCACCACCGCGCAGTGCCTGATGACCGGTGCGCCATCGCCGATTCCCGATGTGCAGTTGGCTGAAGTGCATGTATCGGTGCGGCCAAAGGCAGCGAAGCCCGCGTGACCCCGACGATTCGCCGCGCGACGAAGGATGATGCGCTCGCGCTGAGCGAGATCGGTGGACGCTCATTCGTGGAAGCGTTCGGCCACTTGTACGAGGCGGACGACCTCGACGCCTTCCTGCAGGAAAGCCACGCCCCGGAGCGCTATGCGCGTTACCTCGACGACGCCGCGTTCGCGCTGTGGTTATTGGAGGACGGCAAGGATGCCATTGGCTACGCGCTGGCAGGGCCTAGCGGCCTGCCACACCCGGAAGTGACGCCGGCGGATAGTGAACTGAAGCGTTTGTATGTGCTGGCCGGAACGCAAAACAGTGGATGGGGGAGCAAGCTTTTCGAGGCCGCACTGGAGTGGATGCAACGCGACGGGCCGCGCACGGTATGGATCAGCGTGTGGTCGGAAAACCTGGCCGCGCAACGCTTCTACGCGCGGCACGGATTCGGGAAGGTCGGCGAATACGAATTTCCCGTCGGCCGCGTGCGCGATCGCGAGTTCATGTTCCGCCGTCACGGGCTGACGCCTTGAATCGGCGCGTGATCCTGCTGCACGGCCTTTGGATGCCGGGGGCATCCATGCAGTGGTTTGCGTCGAAATTGACCTCGGCGGGGTTTGCCCCGGAGATTTTCGCCTACCACGGCGTCACCGACGCTCCGGACACCGCCGTGCAGCGTCTGGCCGCCCGGCTGGATGAAGCCGACGCGGACATTGTCGCGCACAGTCTGGGCGGGCTGATCGCGCTGCAGGCGGTGTGCGAGGCCAAAGAACGGCCCGGGCGTCGCGTCGTCTGCCTGGGATCGCCACTCAACGGCAGTGGTGCGGTGAGCGGGATGATGCGATGGGGTCCGGCAGCCGCCATGTTCGGACGCAGCGCGACGCTGTTGCAGCAGGGCGTGCATTGCTGGGAAGGGGGAGCCGACGTCGGTGTGATCGCGGGTCGCGTCCCGCATGGGCTGGGTGCGCTGTTCGCCGGATTCGATGGGGAACACGACGGTACCGTCGCGGTCGCCGAGACGCGCCTGAAGGGCATCACCGATCACATCGTCATCGACGCCAGCCACAGCGGTTTGCTGTTTTCGCCCGACGCCGAAGCGCAGGCCGAGGCGTTCCTGCGCGATGGACAATTCCTGGCATCGCCGGTCTGCCCGCCAGACCCCGCCACGGCGTAAAATCTCCGGCTTCGCAGTGCAATAGTCGAGAGCGGCATGGGCAGGGGACCATCCATCGAGGGCCGCAAGAACGCCGAGGATGCACGGCGCGGCAAGATATTCACGAAGATCATTCGCGAAATCAGTGTCGCTGCGCGCGCCGGTGGTGGTGATCCGACGGGCAATCCGCGCCTGCGCACGGCCATCGACAAGGGCCTGGCCGCGAACATGTCCAAGGACGTGATCGAGCGTGCGCTGAAGAAAGCCACCGGCGAACTGGAAGGCGTCGAGTACGAGGAAATCCGCTACGAAGGCTATGCGCCTGGCGGCGTCGCCGTGATCGTCGACTGCCTCACCGACAACAAGGTGCGCACGGTGGCCGACGTGCGACATGCCTTCGGCAAGTTCGGTGGAAACCTCGGTACCGATGGCTCGGTCGCTTTCCTCTTCCGCAAGGTCGGTGTGTTGTCGTTCGCCGCTGGCGCGGATGAAAACCGCATCACGGACCTCGCCATCGAGGCTGGCGCCGATGACGTGGTTGTTTATGACGACGGCGCCATTGACGTGGTCACGACGCCTGACGCGTTCGCCGCGATCAAGGGCGCAATGGACAATGCAGGCCTGGAAGCCGCCATCGCCGAGGTCACGGTGCGTGCCGGGAATGACGTCGCCGTCACTGGCGACACTGCCGGGCAAGTCGCAAAGCTGCTGCGCTGGCTCGACGACCTGGACGACGTGCAGAACGTCTATTCCAATGCCGACCTTGGCGAGGATGCCTACGCGTAAGCGCGTAAGCTGACGTCGTGACCAGAATCCTCGGTATCGATCCTGGCTCGCAGCGCACCGGTGTCGGCGTCATTGACGTGGCTGCCGATGGCCGCTGCAGCTTCGTGCATGCCCAGGCGATCGTGCTGCTGGGCGCGGAGGATTTCCCCTCGCGCCTGGGGTTGTTATGCGAAGGACTCGAAGCGCTGCTGGACCAGTGGCAGCCGCAGCAGGTCGCCATCGAAACCGTCTTCATGGACAAATCGGCGATGTCCGCGCTCAAGCTCGGCCACGCGCGCGGCGCGGCGCTGGCGACGGTGGTGCGCCGACGATTGCCGATCAGCGAATACGAGCCGCGCGTGATCAAGCAATCGCTGGTGGGTCGCGGCGCTGCCGACAAACTGCAGGTGCAGCACATGGTGCGATTGTTGTTGAACCTGCCCGATATGAAACTGCAGGCCGACGCCGCCGATGCGCTCGCGGTCGCGTTGACGCATGCGCACATGAGTGCCACCGCGCAGCGCAGCGGATTGACCACGGATCAGTTGCGGAGGCGTCGCGGATGATCGGCCGGCTCAAAGGCACCCTGGTCCACAAGCAGCCACCCTGGCTGGTGATTGACGTGCATGGTGTCGGCTACGAGCTGGAAGCGCCGATGAGCACGTTTTACGACCTGCCCGATGCCGGTCGTGAAGTCGCGCTGTTCACGCATTACGCGCAGAAGGAAGACAGCGTGTCGCTGTACGGTTTCCTGCGCGAATCCGAGCGCCGCTTGTTCCGTGACGTGCAGAAAGTCACTGGCATTGGCGCGAAGATCGCGCTCGCGGTGCTGTCGGGGGTGACGGTCGACGAGTTCGCGCGCATGGTGCAACTCAGCGATGTCACCGCGCTGACAAGGATTCCCGGCATCGGCAAGAAGACCGCCGAGCGGATGGTGGTCGAGTTGCGCGATCGCGCCGCTGGTCTTTATGGGGATGGCCTGGGTGGCAGCGGATTGCCGGGCAGCCATGCGATGGGCGATCCGCAATCCGAGGCGATCAGTGCGTTGCAGCAGCTGGGTTACAAGCCAGCCGAGGCCGTGCGGATGGCGCGCGAAGCCACCGCCGACGGCGATGACGCCGCCATCATCATCCGCAAGGCGCTAAAGTCCGCGCTTCGCTGATCCCAGCCCGTCGATTTTCCACCTAGAAGGCCCATGGCCAACACCACTTCTGTTTCCACCGGCGGCAAACCGCCCGCCAGCCCGGCCGGCGATGCGCATGGCCATGGTCACGTAGGCCTGGCTGGACTGGTTGTCGGCGCGATCGGGGTCGTTTTTGGCGACATCGGCACCAGTCCGCTGTATACCATCAAGGAAGCGTTCCTTCCGCATTACGGCCTGACGCCCGACCACGCGACGGTGCTGGGCGTGCTGTCGCTGATCTTCTGGGCGTTGATGATCGTGGTAACGCTCAAGTACGTGACCATCATCATGCGCGCCGACAACGAGGGAGAGGGCGGCATCATGGCGTTGATGGCGCTTGTCCAGCGCACGTTGCCCAAGGCCGCACGTTCCAGCTACATCGTCGGCATCCTCGGCATCTTTGGTGCGTCGCTGTTCTTTGGTGATGGCGTGATCACACCGGCGGTGTCCGTGCTCGGCGCGCTGGAAGGCATCCAGGTCGTTGCCCCGTCTTTCCATGAGTGGATCGTGCCGCTGGCCGTGGTGGTCATGCTGGTGCTGTTCATCGGGCAACGGTTCGGCACCGCCAAGGTCGGTCGCGTGTTCGGTCCCGTCACCATCGTGTGGTTCCTGTCGATTGCGGCGATTGGTGCATTCAACATCAGCCATTACCCGGCAGTCCTGCAAGCCGTCAACCCGTGGTGGGCGGTCATGTTTTTCGTCACCCACGGTTGGCACGGCATCTTCATCCTCGGCGCGGTGGTGCTCGCGATCACCGGCGGTGAAGCCCTGTATGCGGACATGGGCCATTTCGGCGCCAAACCCATCCGCATTTCATGGACGTTTTTCGTCCTGCCCGCGCTGATGCTCAACTACATGGGGCAAGGCGCACTCGTGCTGCAGGACCCGGCGTCCGTCGCGAATCCATTCTTCATCGGCGTCCCGGGCTGGGCGCGCTACCCGATGATCGGCCTGGCGACAGCTGCCGCCGTCATCGCATCGCAGGCTGTCATCACCGGCGCCTATTCGGTGGCGCGCCAGGCCATGCAGCTGGGCTACATCCCCCGCATGGAGATCAAGCACACCTCGCACGAGACCATCGGCCAGATCTACATCCCCGGCATCAACTGGGGGCTGATGGTGGCCGTGATCGCCCTCGTGCTGGTGTTCCGCAGCTCGACCGCACTGGCGTCGGCTTACGGCGTTTCAGTCTCCGGCACGATGCTCATCGATACATTGCTGCTCGCGCTGCTCGCTCGTGCGCGCTGGACGAAGTGGCGCTGGTGGGTGCTGCCGCTGTGTGCCGTGTTCGCCGTGATCGACGTGGCGTTCCTCGTCGCCAATGGCGTCAAGTTCCTCGATGGCGCCTGGGTGCCCATCGCGATTGGCGTGATCGCGTTCACGTTGATGCGCACGTGGCGACGTGGCCGCGAGTTGCTGCATGCCGAGGTGCAGAAGGAAGGCATCAAGCTTGATACCTTCCTGCCTGGCCTGATGCTGGCGCCGCCATTGCGTGTACCGGGCACGGCGATCTTCCTGACGGCCGACAAGGGCGTGGTCCCGCACGCGCTCCTGCACAACCTCAAGCACAACAAGGTGCTGCACGAACGCAACGTATTCCTCACTGTGGAGACATTGAGCGTGCCGCTTGCGCCCAAGGACAAGCGACTGAAGATCGATCCGATCGGCGACGATTTCTACCGTGTGCTGGTCCGGTTCGGTTTTGTCGAAATGCCCGACGTGCCACTGGCATTGATGCGTTCGTGCGACGCGGGCGGGGTGTATTTCGATCCGATGGACACCACGTATTTCGCCAGCCGCGAGACCATCGTGGCCACCCCGCATCGGAACATGCCTGCCTGGCGCGACAAACTGTTCGCGATGATGCATCGCAACGCGGCACCGGCGACGAATTTCTTCCGGATTCCGGGAAATCGGCTGGTGGAGCTCGGGGCCCAAGTGGAAATCTAGCGGCTGCCCGCTCCGGCGAAGCGGGGGAGCCTGTTGGCGAGATGGGTGCGAGCCTCTTCGGGAATAGGCCACCAGGAGCGTCGTGTAAGCTCGCCGAATTCTCGAACGCCGCCGATCCCATGCCCAATCCAGCAACCACCTCGACACGCCGAGGCCTGCCGCTCCACGTCAAGGTGCTTCTCGGGTTCGTCGCCGGTGCCTTGCTGGGTTTGGTCGCGCATTTCTATGCGGCAGATGCGACGTGGACGCACGACGTCATCACCTACGGGACCAAACCGCTCGGACAGATTTTCCTCAATCTGTTGTTCATGCTGGTGATTCCGCTGATGTTCTCGGCGCTGGTACTGGGCGTGGCGGAACTGGGTGATATCGCCAGCCTTGGTCGTTTGGGGTGGAGGACGTTGCTGTACACCGCGGGACTCACCGGCATGGCGGTGGCGATCGGCCTGCTGATGGTCAACCTGATCCAGCCCGGCCTGCATCTGGACCCTGCGCTGGTGCAGCAGGCGATGGCCAGCAATGCAACCAAGGCCGGCGACATCGTCAGCAGCGGCCATCAACTCGATGCCATGCAGCTGCTGGTCAACATCGTCCCGCACAACGTGTTTGCCGCGGCGGTCGATGACAAGCAGACGCTCGGCATCGTCTTCTTCGCGTTGATGGTCGGCATCGGACTGGTGATGACCCCGAGCGCGGCAACCGATGCCTTCAAACATGCACTGCAGGGTTTGCTTGAAGTGAGCATGCGCCTGATCGGATTGTTCATCCTGCTGGCGCCGTATGCCGTCGCCTGCTTCATGTTCACCCTGTGCGCGCAACTGGGCTGGGACGTCTTGGTGGGCCTGAGCTGGTTCGTGGTGACGGTGGTGCTGGCGATCGGGCTGCACATGTTCGTGGTGCTGCCGTTGTGGGTGCGCTTCATGGGCGGAATGCCGATCCGCACGTTTTTCCGCGGCAGCCAGGAAGCCACGCTGACGGCATTCGCGACGGCTTCGTCAACGGCGACGCTCCCGGTGACACTGAGGGTGGCGGAGGAAAACCTGCACCTGCCGCGCAAGGTCTCGCGCTTCGTGCTGACGGTCGGTGCGTCGGCCAACCACCATGGCACCGCATTGTTCGAAGGCGTGACGGTGCTGTTCCTGGCCCAGGTGTTCGGGCTGCACCTGGGGTGGGGGCAACAGGTCATGGTACTGATCCTGTGCATCCTGGGCGGGATTGGCACGGCGGGAATCCCGTCGGGCTCTCTGCCGGTCATCGCGATGATCTGCGGCATCATTGGCCTGCGCCCCGAGGGCATCGCGATCATCCTGGGTGTCAACACGTTCCTGGACATGTGCCGCACGGCGTTGAATGTCACTGGCGACCTGGCAACCGCGGTGGTGGTGTCGCATCGCACTGGCGAGATCAATGTCCCGCAGATCGAACTCGAGCGCGCTGATGCACAGCGCGATCTGCTTTAATCCCCCCACTCCTCCCGGAATCAATCAGATGCGAATCCACGCATTGCGCGTCGCTGTGCTGCTGCTCACGCTTTCCACTACAACAGCGTGGGCAGGCGAACGCGGGTATTTCGGGTTCGGGCTTGCCGTCAGCACCAAGGGGTTCTTCCTCAATCCGGATGTCGAGTGGTTGAAGATCGATTCCGTCGTTCCCGGCACTCCAGCCGCGCGTGCCGGGATTGTTCCCGGGGACCTGATCGTGAAGGTCGACGACCTGGTCGTTGCGGGTAGCAAGGCACTGACGCTGAAATCGCATGCGACGCGAGACGTCGGCCAAAGCGTGCGGTTGCAGCTCAAGCATGCCAACGGGTTGGTGTACGTCGCCACCATGGTCGCAGTCCCCAAGCCCTGATCCACGCGTAAAACATGGAGGCCTGTGGCATCCGGAGCCAGTGTTTGCAGCCCACGCTGCCTGCATGGTGCGAACGCGACAGCGTCCGGTAGGCCGTCTGGCGTACCTGCGCGACATGGGCCCATCGCGGATGGGACAATGGGATCGCACCCGGGCCGATTCGCCCGCTAGCCGCGACTCCCTGCTCCCGCGCAGGAGAAGCCCAACCGCCATGGACCCATGCCTACGCCCGCTCAACACCAGCCATCCCGCCGCGATCTCGCCAACGCAATCCGCTTCCTCGCCATCGACGCCGTCGAAGCGGCAAAATCCGGGCATCCCGGCATGCCGATGGGCATGGCCGACATCGCCGAAGTGCTGTGGAACGATTACCTCAGCCATAACCCCAACAATCCGAAGTGGTTCAACCGCGACCGCTTCGTTCTCTCCAATGGCCACGGCTCGATGCTGCAGTACGCGCTGCTGCACCTGTCGGGCTACGACCTTTCGCTGGACGAGCTGAAACACTTTCGACAGCTGGATTCAAAGACTCCCGGGCATCCGGAAAACTTCATGACGCCCGGCGTGGAAACCACGACCGGCCCACTCGGCCAGGGCTTCGCAAATGCGGTCGGAATGGCGCTGGCGGAAAAGGTGTTGGCGCAGCGCTTCAACCGACCCGAATACGCCGTCGTCGATCACCGCACCTACGTGTTCATGGGCGACGGCTGCCTGATGGAAGGCATCTCGCACGAGGCCGCATCGCTGGCCGGCACATGGGGCTTGCACAAGCTGGTGGCGTTCTGGGATGACAACCACATCAGCATCGATGGCAATGTCGAAGGCTGGTTCACCGACGACACCCCGGCGCGTTTCGAGGCCTATGGCTGGAACGTGATCCGCAACGTCGATGGTCAGGACGCGGTCGAGATCAAGACCGCGATCGAGACCGCGTTGAAGTCGACCGACAAGCCGACGCTGGTGTGTTGCCGCACCACGATCGGATTTGGATCACCCGGGAAGGGTGGCAAGGAATCGTCGCACGGCGCGCCACTGGGCAAGGATGAAGTCGCCGCGACACGCGTTGCATTGGATTGGTCGAACGCGCCGTTCGAGATCCCGCAGGAAATCCGCGACGCCTGGCGCGCGGGCAACGCCGGCCTGGTGCGCGAGCATCAATGGGGCGACCTGTTCGATGCATATGCGGCCCAATATCCACAACTTGCCGATGAACTGGTGCGGCGATCCGCGGGCGAACTGCCGGACGATTTCGCCCGCGATGCCGACGCCTATGTCGCCAAGCTACAGGCAGAAGGCCCGGTGATCGCTTCACGCAAGGCGTCCCAGCTGGCGATCGAAACCTTCGCACCGCTTCTGCCCGAGCTGATTGGTGGGTCGGCCGATCTTGCCCACTCCAACCTGACGTTGTGGAAAGGCAGCAAGTCGGTGGCGACCGACGATGCCGACGCCAACTACATCTACTTTGGCGTGCGCGAATTCGCGATGACCGCGATCAGCAACGGGCTGGCGTTGCACGGCTGCTTCATTCCCTACGACGCCACCTTCCTGGTCTTCAGCGACTACGCGCGCAATGCGGTGCGCATGAGCGCGCTGATGGGAGCGCGCACCATACATGTCTACACGCATGATTCGATCGGCCTGGGCGAGGACGGTCCCACTCACCAGCCGATCGAGCATCTCGCGTCGCTGCGTTATATCCCGCACAACGATGTCTGGCGTCCATGCGATGCGGTCGAGTCGGCGGTGTCGTGGCGCCGGGCGATCGAGCGCAGGGATGGCCCAAGTTGCCTGGTGTTCTCGCGTCAGAACCTTGCGCACCAGCCACGCAACAACGAGCAGCTCGCAAACATCACGCGTGGCGGCTACGTCTTGAAGGATGCGATTGGCATGCCGGAGCTGATCCTGATCGCCACCGGATCCGAAGTTGATCTGGCCATGCAGGCTGCAGTGCAACTTGGCGACAACGTGCGCGTGGTATCGATGCCGTCGACCGATGTGTTCGACCGCCAGGATGCGGCATACCGCGAGTCGGTATTGCCCAACGCCTGCCGCAAGCGCGTCGCGATTGAAGCCGGCGTCACGGCTTTCTGGCGTCAGTACGTGGGGCTTGATGGCGCGGTGGTCGGCATCGATACGTTTGGTGCCTCCGCGCCAATCGAAGCATTGCTGCCGCACTTCGGCTTCACCGTCGGGCATGTCGTTGCGGTGGCGCAGTCGCTACAGTGACTCCACCGCGCGTCGGCAAACGCCTGTCACGCGCGTTCTACGCGCGCGATCCGCGAGTGGTGGCGCCGGACCTGCTGAACAAGATGCTGGTGGCCGCCGACGGTCGGCGGGCGCGCATCGTCGAAACCGAAGCGTATTGCGGCGCGATCGATGCCGCTGCGCATACCTATCGTGGACAGACGGCGCGCAACTCGACGATGTTCGGACCTCCCGGCAAGCTCTATGTCTATTTCACGTACGGCATGCATTGGTGTGCGAACACCTCATGCGGCGAAGTCGGCGAGGGCGTGGGGGTATTGCTGCGCGCCGCCGAACCGGTTGCGTGTCTGGAACTTATGTATGCGCAGCGACGCGCGGCCAAGCGCGATCGCGATCTCTGCAGCGGTCCTGCGCGGCTATGCCAAGCCTTCGGCATCACCGGTGCCAAGGACGGCGACGATCTGGTGACTGGCGCGGAAGGGCTGGCCATCGTCGATGACGGAATCGCGCCGCCTGACAATCCGGTCGTCGGCCCGCGCATCGGCATTCGTCATGCCGCCGAAGAGCCGTGGCGCTGGTACGTGCGCGGCAACCTGAATGTATCGAAGCCCTGACTGATGCGAATGTGCGCTTACGCGAACAGCAGCTTGCTCGACGCGATCACCAGGACGAGAGACAGCGCATAACGCAGACTCTTCACAGGTAGCCAGCGCAATCCGAACTGGGTGCCGACCATGGCGCCGATCGCAACGATCCCCAGCCAGAGCGGCAACGCCTGCGGCAGCGCGCCGGTCACGTGCAGCAGGCCAGCAAGCCCGGTCAAGGAATTGATCCACACGAATGCAACCGATGTGCCACTGGCGTCACGCGTCGGCATCCAGCGTGCGAACAGCAACAGCGGCGTCAGGAAAATCGCCCCACCGGTGCCAGTCAACCCGGACAACACGCCGATCGCCGCGCCTACCAGTAAACCGATCAACCATGGAACCTTGCGCCCGATCGCTTCTGCATCGGTCACGACAGCGCGTGATGCACTTCGGAAAACGCCGATCGCCGCCACCATCAGCACAATTCCGAGCAGCAGTGAATAACTCTCCCTGGGCAACTTGATCTGCGCCGCGAAGAATGCCGCCGGCGCCGATGCCAGCACGAAGGGCAACACGTTTCGCCAGCGCACATGCCCGTCGCGCCAGAAGCGGAACAGTCCGATGCCACCGACCAGCAGGTTCAAGGCGAGTGCGGTCGGTCGCACGGCGTCCGGCGCAAATCCAAGCAAAGCCATCGCCGCGATATAGCCGCTCGCGCCGGCATGGCCGACCGAGGAATAGAGCACGGCGACGACGAAAAATAACGCGCCGAGGAGAAGTTCGGTTTCAGTCACGTGCTGTGGTCGATGGGCAGTGGAAACCGCGCTCAGGAAGCAATCGAAGATCGGCTGACAGACTCACCATGAGCGCAGTCATTTTCGCCCGCCCAATGCATCATCCAGCAATCGCACCAGTCGATATCCCGCGAGGCGGATCTGCTGTTCAGCCAGTGGGCGCTGGGCGTCGAGATAACTTCGATCCATGATGTGAATCGCTGGATAGAGTCCATGTGCATCAACCACGCCGCAGGATTCGCTTGCCCACGCAGCCGGATCGCCAGCAGCGGTTGCTGGCGATGGCCATGGAATGGCTGCGAGGTTGTCGGCATATCGCGCTTCGGTCAGGTTCGCCCCTGCCAGGATGTAGTAATCCCACACCGCGTGCAGGTTGGTCCCCATGACGCCGTTGCTATAGCGATTGCGCGCATACGCTTCGGGCTCGATAGCGGTGCGCAGGCTGACCTGGTACTTGTTGCCGCCCTTGTCATCGTGATTTCCGGCATGCAACGGCTGGTGCACGTCGCCCACCAGATGCACCAGGAATTTCAATGCATCGCGACGGGCCTCACGCGGCTGGCTGCGGTCGGCGAGGATCGTGCGTTGTGTCTTGAGGGCTTCGACCACGCATTGCCGATCGGCACAATCGCGCGCCATGTCATAGCGGCACGAATTTTCAGGCAAGTTGACGTAGTGCCAGCGCGACGTTTGCCTGAAGCGGACAGGATCGTTCGCGCGCAGGCTGTCCGCCCAGTTGGCGACGCCGGCGAGCGTCGGTTCTGGCTCGCCGGCAAGCAGATCGCGCACAGCACGATCGGTCGAAGGTTGCAGGTGGCGTTCGGCCAGGTCACCCACGAGGCGATGCCCCAGTGCGCCCCAGGCCATGGCGCCGGGGCTGGCAATCACCAACACCAGGGTAAAAAAGTATCGAAGATGGGGCCGCTGGCGCACGGATAAGTAGGCCATCACTGGAGACCGGCTAAAATACCCGTCTTCCCCGTCTTTCGTGCAGGAGTGGTCCATGGCGATCAAGGTTGGCATCAATGGTTTCGGCCGGATCGGGCGCAATGTATTGCGTGCAGCGGTGCAGAGCTTCGCGGACGACATCCAGATCGTCGCCATCAATGACCTGCTGGAGCCGGATTATCTCGCATACATGTTGCAGTACGACTCCGTGCATGGCCGCTTCAAGGGCGAAGTCAAGATCGATGGCAAGGACCTGGTCGTCAATGGAAAGAAAATCCGGCTGACCCAGGAACGAGATCCCGGCAATCTCAAATGGGACGACGTCGGCGCGGAAGTCGTCATCGAATCGACCGGCCTGTTCCTGGACAAGGCCACGGCGCAGAAGCATCTCGACGCGGGCGCGAAGAAGGTGATCCTGTCGGCACCGTCGAAAGACGACACGCCGATGTTCGTCTTCGGTGTCAACCACAAGAAATATGCTGGCGAATCGATCATCTCCAACGCATCGTGCACCACAAACTGCCTGGCGCCGCTGGCGAAAGTCATCAACGATAAGTGGGGCATCAAGCGCGGGCTTATGACGACGGTGCACGCGGCGACCGCGACGCAGAAGACAGTGGATGGTCCGAGCAACAAGGACTGGCGCGGCGGTCGCGGCATCCTCGAGAACATAATTCCATCGAGCACCGGCGCGGCGAAAGCAGTCGGCGTCGTCATCCCCGAGCTCAACAAGAAGCTCACTGGCATGTCGTTCCGCGTGCCCACGTCCGACGTTTCCGTGGTTGATCTCACCTGCGAGCTCGAAAAGCCCGCGACTTACGCCGAGATCTGTGCAGAGATGAAGGCGCAATCCGAAGGCGCGTTGAAGGGCATCCTTGGTTATACCGAGGACAAGGTCGTCGCCACTGATTTCCGCGGCGACGCCCGCACCTCGATCTTCGATGCCGGTGCCGGCATTGCGCTGGACGACACGTTCGTCAAGCTGGTGAGCTGGTACGACAACGAGTGGGGCTACTCGAGCAAGTGCCTGGAGATGGTTCGGATCGTTGCTGCGTAAACAAAAGCGAGGACATCGTCAGCCGCTAGGCGGGCAGGTGCAGTCTTTCCAATAGCTGCGCATAGCGTGTGTCGTGGCGAAGACCGCGCAACGCAGGGTCGTACTTGAGGTATTGCAGCCCGGCGTCGCGTTGCTCGAACGCGCGCTGCAGCCATTCGAATGCGGCTTCATTCTCGCCGCGCCACGCGAACACGCTGGCGACCTGATAGGCGGCGTGGTGTGCATCCGCGTCGATCAAGGCCTGCAGGCTATCGTGCGAATGCTGTGCATCACCGAGGTCGTGAAACGCCATCGCCTCCCCCAGCAACCGGAAGGTGCTGTTCTCGGTGCGCCCATACCAGTCCAGTGCCGCGGACGGAGTGGTCTCCAGCAGACAGATCATGCCCATGCCGACTGGGGCGCGTCCGTGCTCGGGCGCGATGTCGAGTGCGTGCTGCAACGACTGGCGTGCGCTGGTGAGATCACCCAACGCGATCTGGTAGCGCGCCAGGATTTCCCACGCCTGCGCCGAGAGCGGGTCGAGATCGGTTGCGACGCGCGCAGCGTCCAATGCTTCCGGCAGGCGGCCGAGTGCCGCCAGCAGGCGACTGCGCTGCCAGTGCGTCATCACGTCGCCGGGATTGAAGATGAGCGCTTGCGAGAAATCGGCGTCGCCCCCGCTCCAGTCCTGATCGAAGACGAAACGCAGCACCGCACGCGCTGTGTAGGCCTCCCCGAGCGTCGGATCCAACTCGACTGCACGCTCGGCCGATTCGCCCGCGCGCTGGCGGCCATGCAGCATCGCTTCGTCAGACTCTGTGTCGTCCGAGGCGTAGGCCTCGGCCAGCGCCAACCCGGCGAGGGCGGCGGCGTAATCCGGTTCCAGCGCGACCGCCTTGTTATAGGCCACCACCGCGCGTTTGAATCCATCCGCGGTCGCGCGATTGAGGAACTGCCGTCCCAGCAGGAAATGATTGTGCGCGGCCGGACTCGGCACGTGGTGACGGGAATGGCTGGGTTGTTGCGCGGGTAGCAACTTGAGCTTGAGCGCAGCGACCACCGCGCCAGCGATTTCATCCTGCACCGCGAAGATGTCGGTGAGTTCGCGGTCGTAGGTCTGCGACCAGAGGTGATAGCCATCCTGAGACTTGATCAGCTGCGCAGTGATGCGGATTCGCTCGCCGGACTTGCGCACGCTGCCCTCAAGGACCGTAGCGACATTAAGTGCACTACCGATCTCGGCGATGGTCGCGTGCTTGTCCTTGAAGGAGAACGACGAGGTGCGTCCTGCGACATGCAGACCCGGCACCTGCGCCAGCAGGTTCAGCAACTCCTCCGACAGGCCATCGGAGAAATAGTCCTGTTCCTTGTCCGAGCTCATGTTGACCAGCGGCAGCACGGCAATCGAGGCCGGATTTGGCGTCGCGGCGGGTAACGTCACCATGGATTCGGTGGGTCGAGTCACAATCTCCCTGATCGCCACGGGTTCGGAAGGCCCGTCCGATTCGAGACGTGGCCCGTCCGCCGTCGCCACGTAGGTCCACGACATCATCAGGGCAAAAGGGAAGCCCATCGCGAGCAGCAGGATCAATAGCCGCAAAGTCCAGATCGGGATGTCGAAGGCCGGGATCAGCGTCGCGGCCACCTGCACGAGCAGCCAGCTCAACGCGCAATAGCCGATCGCCACGCGGAT
>JBBRZH010000022.1:0-36809 GCA_038236935.1 Lysobacterales bacterium | reverse complement strand
GATCGTGCAGGAAGTTCTGTCCGAGATGCTTCTTGGCGCGATGGGCGGGGTTCAAAGGCGACAGTGTCCTTGTTTGCACGATATGGAGCTTTGGTGCTGCCTACGCGGACGACTGCGTCCGTCGAGCAAGAGCGATGCGTGTGCAGGTCTCGATCGCGGCGTACAGGCTCGACGGATCAGCGAGGCCACTGCCCGCGATGTCGAGGGCGGTGCCATGATCGACGGCAACGCGCGGGTAGGGTAGCCCCAGCGTGAGATTGACCGCATGCTCGAACCCGCTGTATTTCAGAACGGGCAGGCCCTGGTCGTGATACATGGCCAACACGGCGTCGAAACCACGCAACTTCTGCGGCAGGAAAGCGGTGTCGGCCGGTAACGGCCCGATCAGCTGCATGCCTTCGTTGCGCAGCACATCGAGCACGGGCGTGATCACATCCAGCTCTTCGCGGCCCAGGTGACCGTCTTCGCCTGCATGCGGATTCAGCCCGAGTACGGCGATCACTGGCGTCGACACCTCGAAACCAGCGCGAAGGCAGGAATGCAGGATGCGCAGCGTGCGGGTCAGTGCGGGGATCGTGATGGCCCCGGCGACGGCACGAAGGGGCAGGTGCGTGGTCGCCAACGCCACGCGAACGATATTGTTGGCCAGCATCATCACCACGTCGCAGTTCGCCTGCGCGGCGAGCAGTTCGGTGGTTCCGGTATACGCGATGCCACCATCGTTGATTGCGGCCTTGTGCACCGGGCCAGTGACAAGGCCGTCGAACTCGCCGCGCAGACACGCAGAGCCAGCTGCCTTCAATGCCTCGATCACACTGGCGGCATTACGTGGATCAGGCGTCCCGAATGTCACCGGGGCGAGGTTGGGAATTGCGAAAAGCGGCAGCGATCCGGGCGACGATGGCGCCTTGCAGTCCGTCAGATCCAGCGGCAATCCAAGCGCGTGGGCTGCTTGCGACAGGCAGTCGCCATCTCCGAAAACCACCAGGTCGGCGCCCCAATCGCGCTGGGCCGCGCGGACACAAAGCTCCGGCCCAACGCCGGCCGGCTCTCCCGGTACCAGCGCAAGCCGGGGGCGCGACATTTAGCCGCCGGAGTGGGGAGTGGAAGCCGGCGCGGTGGGCGAGGCGGCATCACCAATGCGGATGTCGACGAAAGCTTCGTTGCGCATGTCGCGCTGATAGCGATTCCATTCGTCTTCAAGCTTGCGCTGACCAATAACCTCGCGCGCCTGATCACGTCGATTTTCATCGCTCACATCGGCCTGGCGCGCGCCAATGCGCTGCAAGATATGCCAGCCGGCTTGCGATTTGAATGGCGCCGATACCTGGCCATCCTGCAGGCCTGCAACTTGCGCGCCGAACTCGGGTCCGAAGCTGTCCTGCGTGAACCAGCCGAGATCGCCACCCTTGCCCGCGCTATTGGCGTCATCCGATGCCTGCTGGGCGACAGTCGCGAAGTCGGCGCCACCAGTCAGGCGTGCACGCAGGGTATCGATCTTGGCCTTCGCCTGAGCGTCGCTGACGCCGGCATCGGTGCGCACCAGGATGTGGCGGGCGTGATACTGCGTCACCATCTGCGGAGCAGCCTTGCTGGCGTCGCGCGTTTCGACCAGCTGCAGCAGCTGGATTCCGCTGGGGCCGCGTGTGGGGCCGATGATCTGGCCGGGCTGCATGCTGCCGATGGTCGCAGCGAACGCGGTCGGAATCTCGTCCAGGCTGCGCCAGCCGAGGTCGCCGCCTTCAAGGGCATTGGCGCTGTCCGAATAACGCACCGCGGCGGCCGCGAATTTCATCTCACCCTTGTCGAGCAGCGCCTTGATTCCGTCGGCCTTGGTCTGCGCGGTAGCGATCTGTTCGGGCGTGGCGGATTCGGGCAGGGCGATCAGGATGTGCGCCAGGTGGTATTGCGGGCCACCATTGGCTTGCGCGGCGAGCGCGGCGTCGACTTCGGCATCCGTGACGCTGATGCGGGTCTGGGCGAAATGCTGGCGCATGCGCTGGATGGTCAACTCATCACGCAACGAGCTGCGGAAGTTCGCGAAGGACTGTCCCTGCTGCACCAGCTGCGCACGCATTTGAGCGGGCGTCATCTTGTTCTGCTGGGCGATATTGGCAATTGCAGCATCGACTTCTTCGTCAGTGACATGGATGCCGGTTTCTGCGGCGCGGGCCACTCCCAGCCTGACCAGGATCAGGCGTTCAAGCACCTGCCGCCTCAGGATGTCTTCAGGTGGCAGCTGGTCCGGACGCGAAGCATATTGGGCGCGGACGTTGCGCTCGGCGCGATCGAGTTCGCTTTGCAGGATGACGTCCTCGTCCACCACGGCAGCGATCCGGTCGAGGGGCTGCGTGCCCGCCAGCGATTGCTGCGCGCAGACGGGCGTAGACGCGGACAAGGCCATCCCTGCTGAGAGAAGGGTGATGGCAAGCGAACGGGCGAACACTGAGTTCATGGCGTGGAATCTAGGGGGGAGTTGGCGTCGCCAGTTCCGGGGTTGGCTTCGGAGGGCGGTACGAGGTAGAGATCCTCGCGGTAGTAACCGAGAATAGCACGACGCAAACGGGTCTCTGTATCCGCGCCCGCCGATCCCAGGCCCTTGAGTTCGATCTCGATCTGGATGGCGTTGTTCAGCTGGCCTTCTCGGCTGCGCAGGTAACGACGCCCGACCAACCGCACCGCCAGGCAACAATTGTCCCACTGCACGCCGGCGATGCCTTCGAGCAACTGGGGTGACTGGTTGAGCGCCGGGTTCGCGCTGGGGAAGCGATAGAAGGAATAGTAGTAACGCCCGACCACGCTCCAGGCACTGTTCAGCGGGTACAGGAAGGAAACATCCAGCTGGTTGAGCAGGTTGCGGCGATAGCGATATCCGAAGTTGACGATGCCGTCGTCCCCGACCAGGTAGCGCGAACGCAAGCTGACAAGATCCTGCCGGCGGAACTTCGGATCCCACTGGTAGGACGCGCCAATCGACCAGCGATCGTTGACAGACCAAGTGCTGTCCGCGACCCATGCCGACTGACCGCGGTCCACTGGTGTCTCACCCGGGATCGTCACTCGGCTGTCGTTGAGGTAGTGGATCTGCCCCAGGCTGACGGACAGCTTCTCGTGCCCGTCGGACTGACGCAGCAGACGGCTGGTCAGGGCGATTGTGAGGTTGTTCGCATCAGTCTGACGATCCGCTCCGGTATATCGATTGTCACGAAACAGCTGGCCCCAGCTGAAGGTTAGCGGCTGCGTATCGAATAGCGGCAGGTCATCTTGGTTGCGGTAGGGCGCCTTCAGGTAGAACAGGCGCGGCTCCAGAGTCTGCAGGTAAGTCTGCCCGCCCCAGATGGCATCGCGGTCAAAATACAGCCCAGCATCGACAGAAGCGATCGGCAGGCTCCGGCTTGGATTCTTGTTGGTGAATCCAGCGATCTGCGCCTGGGTCGGGGTGGTCCCGAAGGCAGCTTGGGCCCGGCTTACCGCAATCTGATCGGCCAACCCGTCGTCCAGCTGATAACCCGTATATCGCCATGCCAGGGTAGGCCTCACGAACCAGCTGCCGCCTTCAAGGGCGAGGCTGACGTAGGGTTTCAGGTCAGCCCGTGAACCCCCGGGCTTGACCGGATCCTGGAAATGCACGGCTTCTGCATTCACGCCGGCGGTCAGCCACTGGGTATACGGCTTTTCCCAATGGAACACAGCCTCCGGCAGGCGGTTGTAAGGGAGGTAAATCTTCGACAGGGTATGGTCGGCTAGCTGCTGGTAGTCGGCAGTAACGGCGCCAGACCAATATTGGCCATGGCCATAGAGGCCGACCACGCTGGTGATGGAGAAGGGCGACAGCCCATTCAGGTTGCTGTGGAAATCCTCGAGATAACGAGTGTCGCTGATCCAGTTCAGGTTGGTGCGCGCCTGCCACGTCGGGCTGAGATCCTCACTGGCGCCAAAATGAAACAAGCCCCGATTGTCCTTGCGCCGGTTGGCCAGGTCGTAGCCGTTGGCCAGGAAATCATCTGTTTCGGCCTGCCGCTCCCGAGATGTCAAACGATCCTGCGGTAGAAAAGAGGCATCCAGTATTCCGCGGCCATGCTCGGTCAGGTAACGGAATTCGCCTCCCAGCTGCAGGCCACGACTCGTCATCAGCCGGGGCGTCAACTCCAGGTCGTAATTCGGGGCGAGGTTGATGTAATACGGCTGGCGGTAATCGAACCCGTTGCGATTGGACGATCCCAGCGTCGGGTACAGCAGGCCCGTACGGCGGCGATTGTCGATGGGGAAGGGAAAAAACGGCACATACAGGACTGGCACCCGGCCAACGCGCAGCACGGCCTTGCGCGCGACGCCGGTACCGGCATCGGTATCGATGTCGATGCGCTGGGCACGCAGCTGCCAGCGTCGGTCGTCGGGGGGGCAGGTCGAATACGTCGCCCCGTACAAGGAGCCTTGGCTGCCATGCATTTCGATGTGCTCGGCGCCGCCATTGCCGCGTCGCGACATCAGCTGGTACTTCACGTCCTGCACGTTGTGGGTGTCGGCGTTCTGGTCCCCCTCCGCGCGATCGGCGACGATGCGGATTCCCGCCGCCTGATAGCGCACGTCTCCCTGGGCGACATATTTGCTGGTCTTCTTGTCGTAATCCAGTTGGCGCGCGCCCAGGAACTGGTCGCCTCGGCGCAGGACGACGTTGCCGTGGAATTCCGGGTTTTCATTGGTGCCGGTGAGCTGGTCGCCAGCGATATCGGTGGGTTGCTGAGCCTGCACTTGCGGCGGGGTGGAGGTCTCGGCCGGAGGGGGCGCGTCGGCAAAGGCGGGCACCGCGTCCTGGATCGGGCAGAGGCGATAGTCGGCCGGGCGGTTGCTGGCGGCATGGGCGCATAGCGACCAGGCGATGCACAACGGCAATGGCAGCAAACGAAGGGTTTGGCGCACGCGGGCATCCGTCAACGGGAATCGGCCGTTAGCTTGCCGTATCCATCCGGGTGCGGCAATGCAGGAACGCTGTAATCGGGAATCGGGCGTTTGCGAAGAGGCCCTCAGGCCAGCATGAGCGCGCCCACGTGGGCCACGCTGCATTCCCGCAGCGCCTCAAGGTCGTAGCCGCCTTCCAGCAGGGACACGATGCGGCCCTGCGCATGGCGATCGGCCATCGCGACCAGTTGCTTGGTCAGCCAGGTGTAATCGCCACCCTCCAGCTGCAATTGCGCCAGCGGGTCGAGCCGATGTGCGTCGAAACCGGCGGACAACAACAGCAATTGCGGCGCGAAGGCATCCAGGGCAGGCAGCAACTTCGTTTCCCAGGCATCACAAAACAGCTCCCTGTCGGCGCCCGGCGGCAGTGGCGCATTGACGATGTTGCCAACCCCGCGTTCGCGCGACAAGCCGGTATCGGGATACAACGGCATCTGGTGCGAGCTCAGGTACAGCACGCGCGGATCGCTTTCGAAGATCGCCTGCGTGCCGTTGCCGTGATGCACGTCGAAATCGATGATCGCCACCCGCGACAATCCGTACACCTGGACGGCATGCAGCGCTGCGACGGCGACACTGTTGAACAGGCAGAACCCCATCGCGGTGTCGCTTGTCGCATGGTGGCCGGGTGGGCGCACTGCGCAGAACGCGCGCGTGGTGTCCCCGCCCAGCACGGCATCCACGGCTGCGATCGCGGCACCGGCGGCGCGCAAGGCGGCCTCGGCCGAATCAGGTGACAACACGGTGTCGGGATCCAACTGGAGGCGCTGCGTTGGCGCGGTGTCGAGCACCGAATGCAGCAGAGAAGGCGTGTGCACCCGCAGGAGTTGTTCATGCGTGGCGCGGGGCGCGTCCCGCCAATCGAGCGCATCGGGAAAAGCCCGGCGCAAAGCGCTGGTGACGGCAGTCAGGCGCTCAGGCCGTTCGGCATGCCCGGGGCCGGTGTCGTGCTCAAGACAGGCTGGATGCGTATAGACGTGCATGTTGAGTTGAGGAATCGGCCCGGACGCCAGTTCAGATTTTCCGGCGATCGTGTTTCCACAACACTTCGCCGTGTCCGCTGGCGCGCGCAAGCACGCGCGACAGCACGAACAGAAGATCCGACAAACGGTTGAGATACCGGATCGCTTCGGGGCGCACGGCTTCGTGACGCGCCAGGGTGACCGTTTCGCGTTCAGCGCGCCGAACCACGGTGCGGGCCACATGACATCGCGCGGCTGCTTCACCGCCGCCGGGCAGGATGAAATCCTTCAACGGCGGCAAGGGATCGTTGTACCGATCCAGCGCCTGCTCGAGCGCATCGATATCGGCGTCGAAGACAGCGGCGTGCCCCGGGATGCACAACTCCCCGCCCAGATCGAACAGCTGGTGCTGCAGCGTGACCAGCAGCTGTGCAATATCGTCAGGCAGCGGGTTGGCCAGCACCATCCCGATGGATGAATTGGCTTCGTCGACTGTGCCGTAGGCCGCCACGCGCGCCGAATCCTTGGCCACGCGCGTCCCGTCGCCAAGACCGGTGGTGCCGTCGTCACCGGTTTTCGTATAGATCTTGCTGAGGCGATTACCCATTGAAAGCTGCAGCTTGGGGTCGCACTACACCGTCTGTGCGCGCAGTGCGGGCAGCTGGCGGCGCAAAAGCGCAAAGCCGCCGAACAACACCGCGCCGTAGAACAACGTCCCAAGTACGGTCCACTGGAAGAAAGGAATGGCAGCGGCATAGCACGCGCCCAGTCCGATGGTGCAGGCGGGGCTGGCGTCGAGCGGGCTGGCGGTGGCCCACACGGAGAAATTGGTGACCAGGAAAAACAGCACCGACCCGCCAATTGAATACGTCAGCACGCGCGCCGCAGTAATACGGCTGCGTAGCCCGAAGCCCAGCACGGTGCACAGCACGATGCAGGTGTACACGGTCAGGAAATGGGCACTGACGAAATAGTCCAGGTACGTCCCGCCGTTCATCATTCCCAACGCCAGGTCGGAGATCAGCATGGCGATCAGCGGCACGGTGACGGCCCAGCGCCTGGCCGCGAAATACGCGCCACCGAACAGCGCGATCGCCTCAACCGGAGAGAAATTCGGCGGATGCGGCAGCAAGCGCGTCAACGCGGCGAGAAGTACCAGCCCAGCCAGGACCAGCGGGCCGGGCGCAGCGGAAGGAGTGGGCGCAGCAGTGGGGGCGGGGCGATTCATGGCGGTCGGCGCAGGTCGTTCAGCAGGAACCGTTAGCATAACGCACACCAGCAAACCTCCTTCGCATGAGTTTCCTCCCATGACTCCGGTAGCAGCATGAGCACCGCGCAGCACGATGTCATCATCGTCGGTGGCGGGCTGGTCGGCGCGAGCCTGGCGATCGCGCTGGATCGGATCGGCGTTGATGTCGGACTGGTCGAAGCCACGCCGTCCGGCGCGTTGCCGGCGGTGTTCGACGAACGCAACCTCAGCTTTGCCGAAGCCACGGTCAACGCGCTGAGCGTGCTGGGCGTGATGCAGAAATTACAGTTGGCCGGCGCACCCATCCGTCGCATCCATGTCAGCCGTGCCGGCGACTTCGGTCGCGTCCAACTGGACGCATCGACCTATGGGCGCGAGTCGTTCGGCCAAGTCGTGGTGGCGCGTGATTTCGGCCATGCGCTCGAAACACGGCTGGCGGAGCTTACCCGGTTGACGCGCTATCGGCCCGCGCGGTTTGTCGGTATCGATCAGGACCCGCAGCAGGGTTGCGTCATCCGTGTCGTTGGCGACGGCGGGGAATACCTTCTGTCCACGCGTTTGCTGGTGGCGGCGGACGGAACGCACAGCGGTGTGCGCGATGCGTTGCAGATCACCACACAGTCGCACAACTATGCGCAGACCCTTTTCGTCGCCCGCGTGCGCAGCGAACGCGCCCCTGACGGCACGGCCTACGAGCGCTTTGGCGACGATGGCCCGACGGCGATGTTGCCGCGTGCCGATCGCCATTTTGGCTCGGTGCACGGAGTGGGAAATGCGGATGCCGACGCCGTGATGATGCTTGGCGATGCCGAATACCTGGCAAGGTTGCAGCGTGCATTCGGCTGGCGTGCTGGCCGCCTGTTGTCGGTCGGCGCGCGCAGCCGGTATCCGGCGCTCTGTGTGCGTGCGGGACGCCTGATTGCGTCTCGCGCCGTGCTGGTTGGCAACGCGGCACAGACACTGCATCCCATCGGCGCGCAGGGATTCAACCTGGGATTGCGCGACGCGTTGACCTTGGCGGAATTGATCGAGGATGCAAAGGAAGGCGTGGGAAGCGATGCCATGCTGGCTGCGTACGCCGCGCGCCGGAAGGAAGATCGCGAACGCACTCTTGCGTTTTCCGATGGCTTGGCGCGACTGACCGCCAATCCTTCGACCCTGCTGCGCCCGCTGCGCGGGCTGGGATTGCTGGCGCTTGATCGGCTGCCATCGATGCAGTCGGCGCTCGTTGGTGGGGCGATGGGATATCGCGGCGAGGTCCCATTGTTATGCCGGTCGCCGTCATGAGCCGCCGGCCACGGTTGGATGTTGTCGTCGTTGGCGGTGGCGTGGTCGGTACCTCGGCCGCATTGGTACTGGCCAGGTCCGGCATGGATGTCGCACTGGTCGAAGCAGTGGAACCGGCACGCTGGGATGCCGATCGCCCGGACCTGCGCGTGTATGCCTTCGCGCCCGACAGCGCCGCGTTGCTTGACTCGTGCGGCGTCTGGAATGAGGTAATCCGCGCCCGGGCGCAGCCCTATCGGCGCATGCGCGTCTGGGATTCCGGTGGCTTGGGCATCGCGGGCAGCCACGAGCTGACGTTCGATGCTGATGCATTCGCGCGACGCGAGCTGGGCTGGATCGTCGAGCACGGTTTGCTGGTCGATCGCCTCTGGAATGCATTGCATCCGGTGGGCGTGCAAGTACGTTGCCCGGCACGTGTCGAGATGCTTGAGCAGGATGACGCTGGTGTGCGTCTGCACATGGACGACGGATCGCGGCTGGATGCGAGCATCGTCATTGCTGCCGACGGTGCTGAATCCGCGGTGCGTGGATTGGCGGGAATGACCGTTGATCGTCACGACTATTTGCAGCGCGGCATCGTCGCTTATGTCGCCACCGAACACGGGCACCAACACACCGCCTGGCAGCGATTCCTGCCAGGAGGCCCGCTGGCAGTGTTGCCGTGTCCTGACATGACAGGCACGCCGGATGGATGTCGAATTTCGATCGTGTGGACGTTGCCCAACGAGGAAGCAGCCCGCATGCTGGCGCTCGACGAAGCAGCATTCAACGCTGCACTGACCCGAGCGTTCGATGCTCGGCTGGGTGCGATGACATTGCTCTCGGAGCGCGTGGCATTCCCGTTGCGCCGGCAACTGGTGCGTGAGTTCGTGCAGGGCCGCGTTCTGGCGATTGGCGACGCCGCGCATGTCGTGCATCCACTGGCAGGCCAGGGCGTCAACCTGGGATTGCGTGATGTCATGGCGTTGCACGAAAGCATCCTCGCCGCACGCACTGCCAACGCGGACTGGGCATCGCCATCGCGTCTAGCGCGTTGGGCGCGCATCCGCAAAAGCGATAACGCGCTGGCGGCGCACGCCTTCGGCGCGATCAACCGCGGCTTCGGCAGTGATGCGCTGCTGCCAACGCTGTTGCGCGGCCCTCTACTCGGCCTGGCCGGGCGATGGCCTCCTATCACGCAAAGGTTGTGGCGTCGCGCTGCAGGTATTTGATGCGCTGGAACTTGTTCGGCATCGAGTTGCCGGGTGCTACGACTTGATCAACGCTTTCCTCTTGCAAGCGTAGTCGCAAAGACGGTGATCTCTTCGCGGTCGTGATAGAGCTGTCGTGCACGCACCATCAGTGGCGCCTCCACCTGATCGTTAAGCATTTGCAGGCAACGCTGGGTTTCCTGCCAGCGTTTTTTCATCGGCAACTTGAGATTGAAGATCGTCTGCCGGCACCAGCCTTCGTGCAGCCATGTGGCCATGCGTTCGGCGACGCGAACCGGCTGCTCGACCATATCGCACACCATCCAGTCCAGTGCGCGTGGCGGTTGCCAGAGGAATCCATCGGCGCGCAGATGCTCGACACGACCGTTCTCCAGCAGTTGCGCACGCAACGGGCCATTATCAATCGCCGTCACGCGCAGGCCCTGTCGCGCCAGCACCCAAGTCCAGCCACCGGGGGCGGCGCCAAGGTCAGCGGCATGCATGTCAGCCCGCAGCAGGCGCTGGCGTTCGTCATCGTCGAGCAGCACCAGCAGGGCTTCTTCCAGCTTCAACGCCGAGCGGGACGGCGCATCGGCATGCATGCGCAACCGTGGAATACCCAGTGGCCACGGAGCGCTGTCCTGCGGATCACTGCAGGCCACGAATGCGTGGCGACCCTCGACAAAGCAGACATGCAGCCGTGGCATGGATGGATCATCGTGCGCGGCCAGCAGGCCTGCCTTGCGTAATGCCGGGCGCAATGCATTGCCAAAACTGCGCGCCAGGCCTGCCAGCGGTTTGCCGTCGTCCGAATCGGGATGCTCGACGAGCATAGTGCCGAAGCCTGGGTGATGTGCGTCCTCCAGCGCCGCCAGGATGGGCGTGATCCGGTCATGTGGATCAAGCGTGCGCAGTTCGGCGACCAGCGTCAGTTTCTGTCGCGCGAACATCAACGAGCGCCAAGGAACCGAGCGCGACAATGCCCCGCCACCCACGCCGGCATACACGACATACCCACTGCCGCGCTCTGTGCGCGCATGTCCGCCAAAACCGCAAATTGCCGCGCGCTCGGTCAGTTCGGCGGCAAGTTCGGGCTCGAATCCCGCGCGGCAATAGCACAGCAGTCCATCGCTGGTGGAGCGGAGGTTTGAACTCTCGGTTTCGTGCGGCGGGATGAAGTTGATTTATTTGCCCGCCATCAGGATGACCTTCGTGCTGATCGCGATGTCGTCAGCGATCAAACCCGTATCCGCCCAATCTCCACCGCCCACGTCGAAGTCCAGTCGCTTCACCGTTGCCTTGCCGGTCAACACCGGATGAATGCCCGGCATCCAGGTGAACGTCAGTGCCACGGGCCTGGTCATGCCGTGCAGCGTCAGCGTCCCATCGGCGACGAAACGGTTGCCACCCAGGCTGCGGAATCGTGTCGCGACGTAATGCGCCTGCGCGAACTTCGAGGCATCGAAAAATGCGTTGCCTCGCATCTGCGAATCGTAATCCGCGTTGGCGGTCGTTGCGGTGGCCAATGGAATGCGGACGTCGAGACTGGCAGTCGACAAGTGCTGGGGATTGAATGACAGGCTCGTCGAAAAGCCGGGAAAGTGCCCGGTGAATACCGCTCCCTGGTACGTGCCTGCAAACACCAGCGATGAGCCCGGCGCCTGGAGGTAGTTGCCTGCAAAGACCGGCGCGGCCATCAACAACAACGTGGCAAATGGAAATCTAGGCATCGGAACGCCCCCCGGTGATGTCCCCGCCGCGCGACCAGCGACGCGGCAGCATGCGAATGAGCGTGGCGTCCTGCTGGAACAGGTGGTGGTAGAACGCCGCAGCGGCATGCGCCAATGCCAGTGCGATCAATGTCCAGAACAGGAATTGATGTGCCGAAACTGAGAATGCGTGTAACGCTTCATCCTTGCCCGCAATCGACGGCAGGTTGACCAGTCCGAACCATTGCAGTGGAAACCCCGCAGCCGAATTGACGATCCAGCCGCTGATGGGCAACGCGAACAGGAGTCCATACAGCGCCCAGTGCGTCATCGCGGCAATGCGCTCCTGCCACATCGGCATGGTGGCCAGCGTCCGTGGTGCGCCAGCGTACAGCCGCCACAACACACGAAGCGACACCAGCATCAGGATGGTGATGCCGATCGACTTGTGCAGTGCGTAGATCTTGAGCTTGTGCGGGTTGTTCGGCAGGTCGGTCATGGTCAGGCCCAGATAGGCCATCACCAGGATCAACACCACGATCAACCAGTGCAGTGACTGGCTCACCGGGCCCCAGCGGTCGATCGGATTTTTCAATGTGTCTCGAATGCCTGTCATGGATTCAATGTCGTGATGCGGGCAGTGCTGGATCTGCAGCGGGCACAGGTTCGATGTCGTCATTGGCGCCGCGCACGGCTTCGGCTTCGATGCGCAACTCGACGTCATCGCCGATGACGCTGGGCCATGCATCGATACCGAACGCCTTGCGGCTGATGGTGGTCGTGGCCGAAAAACCGGCGGTGCGGCGGAACGGCGGCATTGGATGGTGCTTGAGCTGGTTGAACGTCACCGCAAGGCATGTGTCGCGCTCCACGCCATGCAAAGCGAGCGTGCCGCAGACGTTGGCGTGTTGCGGGTCCTTGGGTTCAATTCGATCGGAGACGAAGGTCGCCACGGGATGGCCTTGGACATCGAGCAGGCCATGGGCGCTGGCGGCACGATTCCAGCCGGCATCGCCCAGGTCAAGGCGCGTCAAAGGCACTGACACCGACAGCTTCGCGCTCGACCAGTCTTCTGGATCGAACACCAGCGTCCCCGTGCTTCCGGACACCGTCCCGAGCGCATGCGAAAACCCCGCGTGGCTCACCGCGAACAACACCCGGGTATGTACCGGGTCCAGGTGATAGGCAGCAGTTTTGGCTTCCGCCACGCACGTCATGGCCAATCCGGTCAAAGCCAGTCCACACGAGAAGATCAGACCACGTCGCGTCATTTGTATCTCCGCGGCCGGCTTGGCCGTGCAAGGGATTCTAGGCTGGATCGTTCCTGGTCGGCTGAACCTCCCTTGCACGCGAGGCGTGGCATTGCGACCATGCCGCGGCGACATGGGGCACGCCAGGGAGAGGTCAGATGAAAGTACCGTCGACAGCACGGTTGAGTGCCGCACGGTTGGTTGAAGGACGGGGCGGATTGCTGCATGCAGCCTTCTTATGGCTGATGTTGTGTCTCTGCCCGATGCCTCCGGCTGTTGCGGGCCTGCCAGAGACCCCGCAACCGCAACAGCTGACCGTTGCCGATGGCCTGCCTTCCAACCGCATCAACGACATCGCGGAAGATGCACTTGGCTATCTCTGGATCGCGACCAGCGATGGACTTGCGCGTTATGACGGAATTGCGTTCCGTGTCTGGCGGGTCGGCCAGGGGCTTCGCGACAACAATGTCTGGGCGGTGCACGTCGACGCGCGCAACCGCGTCTGGATTGGCACCGGCAATGCCGGCCTTGCGATGCTGGACGTCGATCGCAACACCTTCCGCTACTACGATCGCCAGTCGAATCCGGACATCGGCAGCAACGATGTCTGGTCGATCGCGTCCACGCCTGACGGCGTGCTGTGGTTTGGCACGTCCGATGGCGGCTTGCATCGATTGTCGGCCAATGGGGCGATTACGCGGTTCATGCCGCGCCCAGGTGACGTGCACAGCATCCCTGACGCCAATGTCGGCCAACTCGCAGTGTCGCCCGATGGCACGTTGTGGGTGGGCACCAAGCAAGGCGTGGCGCATTGGACCGGACGCAATTTCGAGCGGCTGCCTGCGTCGGCCGAGAACTCGCCGGCCGTCAACGGGCTGACCATCACGCCCGATGGCACGGTGTGGATCGGCACGCCGCGCGGGGTCAGTGCGCGTGCTCCGGATGGGCGCGTCTCGTTGCACCCGTGGCCGGATGACGACAACAAAACAGTATTCCACCTGCTGTTGCGCGACCGCGACGGCATCGACTGGCTGGACACACTCGACGGACTCGGTCGCGACAGCGAAGGCATGCTCGCGAACGGCCAGCCCGGAATTGGCACGGTCCACAACGTCGCGCTGTACAGCAATTCCGTCCACGGAGCGGTCAAGCCGTCATGGTCGCGCGCGTATGAAGATCGCGAAGGCGGATTGTGGTTTGCCAGCAGCGACAGCGGCCTGTGGTACCTGCGCGCCAACTGGCGGCGTTTCTCGGTGTTGTCGCGGCAGCTCGATACCCCGGCGTCTCCCGCCAACGCATACGTGCACGGGATCTCCCCATCGCAAAGCGGCGACATGTGGCTGGTGGGAAGCGGAGGCATGCTGGATCGGCTGGATCCTGAAACCGGCGACATCCAGCATGCGTTGGCGGATGCGGGCGCGGGTTACATGCCGATGAGCGTGCACGAGGACCGCAACAACCACGTCTGGATCAGCTACTACAAGGGGCTGGGACGTTTCGACCCGGCGACCGGCGAGGTGGAGCGCTGGAGTGCGCAACAAGCGCTGGACGCGGCCTTGCCGAGCGAGCGTGCCTGGTTCGCGGAAACATCCGACGGCACGTTGTGGATCGCCTCGGAAAAATCCGGCATCCAGTTGCGCGACCGTGACGGGCACGTGGTCGAGTCGATCCTGCCCGATGGCCACAAAGGCCTGCAGGCCGGGTCGAATCTCCGGCAGATCGGCACTGCCCCGGATGGCAGCATCTGGGTCGCCGGGTCGCAGGGAATGTTGACGTGGAACGCCGGCGACCATCGTCTGGAACCGATTCCCGGTGCACCCCGCGACATGGTCTATGCGTTCGGCATCGACGACACGAAGGCCGTGTGGCTGGCCCGTTTCGGTGCGCTGGATGTCTTGCACTGGCAAGGCGATGCACTGACCCCGCTGCATCATTTCGACACCCGGCAGGGGTTGCCGGCCCTCGCACCCAATGGCCTGACGATCGATACCGCCGGCAGGATCTGGTTGACCAGCGTCCGCGGCCTGATCCGGTTCAATCCCGCGTCGCGCACCAGTCGTATCTATGGCGTGCTCGACGGACTTCCCAGCCAGGAATTCGGCGACATGCCAGTGGCGCGTCCGCAGGACGGACGCATCGCTGCGGGGACTCCGGATGGACTGGTGCTGTTCGATCCTGCGGTGGTGCATCCGGCCGATGCCGTGCCGCCCCTGGTAATCGAGTCGATCAGCTTGCGCCGCGGGGATGCGCGTGTCGAACTCGCGCGCACAGACGCCATTACGATGGAACACGACGATCGCGACCTGCGCGTCGTCGCGCGACTGCTGTCGTTCGACAATGCAAAGTCGCATCGTTATCGGTTTCACCTGGATCACTACGACCCGGACTGGATCGAAGCCGGCGCCAGCGGGGATCGCGTGTTCCCGCAACTTCCACCCGGTCACTATCGTTTGCAGGTGCAGGCCAAAACCGCGGACAACGTCTGGTCCGGCGTCCGCGTGGTGAACTTTCTGATCGCACCGCCTTGGTGGCGGACGCCATGGGCGATGACAGCATTCGCGATGCTTGGGGCGTTGATCCTGTGGGCCATGGCCGCGGCGTACCGCACGCGCCTGCGTCGGCTTCATGCATGGCATCTTGCTGATCACAAACGCACGCTGGCCGAGCAGGCATCGCTGGCGAAGACCCGATTCCTCGCAACATTGGGTCACGAAGTCCGCACGCCGATGACCGGTGTTCTCGGCATGAGCGAGCTGCTGCTCGGCACGCCGCTGGACGCCCGCCAGCGGGGCTATACGGAATCGATCCGTCGCGCCGGCAACCATTTGCTGCGGTTGGTCAACGACGCGCTCGACCTGGCGCGGATCGAAGCCGGAAAGTTGCAGCTCGACCCCCAACCGTTTGCATTGCGGGGGATGCTGGACGATGTCATCGAGTTGATGAAGCCGCTGTCCGAACAGCGTCACCTGAAGTTCGAAGATGCCATCGCGAGCGACGTGCCCACGGTTGTGCTGGGTGATCCGATGCGGATCAAGCAGATCCTGCTGAACCTGCTGGGTAACGCCATCAAATTCACCGAACACGGAAGTGTCGGGCTCCACGTCACGATGGGGCACGGCGAGGACATTCTTTTTGAAGTCAGGGACACAGGCCCTGGTTTGAATGAAGAGCAGAAATCCCGGTTGTTCCGGCGATTCGAGCAGGCCGATTCCCACACGTCCGCACGCTATGGTGGCAGTGGCCTGGGTCTTGCCATCAGCCAGGAGCTTGCTGCCGCGATGAGAGGACGCATCACGGTCGACAGCACACCTGGCCAGGGAACGCGGTTTGTCGTTGAGCTGCCATTGCCGCGCGCTGGCACGGCGATAACGGCCCATGTGTTCGAATCGGCGGGAGTATCGCGGCGTGGACTGGAGATCCTGCTGGTGGAAGACGACCCCACTGTCGCCGAAGTCATGGTCGGCCTGTTGCAGGCGCAGGGCCATCGTGTCGTCCATGTCGCACACGGTCTTGCCGCGCTGGCCGAATCCGCCGTCGCCCGCTTCGACATCGGCTTGCTGGACCTGGACTTGCCCGGCCTCGATGGTCTCGCACTTGCCCGGCAGTTGCGCGCACAAGGATTCCGCGCGCCATTGCTTGCAGTCACCGCACGTGCCGATGCAGAAGCCGAATCGCTCGCAGGCGCTGCTGGTTTCGACGGTTTCCTGCGCAAGCCACTCACCGGCGGGATGCTGGCAGAGGCGATCGATGCGTTGGTGGCGGAGGTGAGGGAAGAATCTTGATCCAAGGGCCCGTACACGGTTGGTTCCGTCGCCGCTCATGCATAAGATCGCATTGCTCTCGCACGGCGAAAAGCCGCTGCGATAAAAAACAAGCCCGCATTTGGCGGGCTTGTTTTTTCAGTGACGAATGCTCAGGGGAACTTCAAGCCGCTGTGGTCAACAGTGGTGACTCCCGCAACATCGTGCGCTATGTCATGCGCCCGATCATGGTCGGCCTTGGTGGCAACGTGGCCACTGAGAAAGACATGGCTGCCATCGACGCGCACTTCGATGTTGTTGGCCGCGTCACCCATGCCACTCATCAGCGCTTGGTGGACGCTATCGTGGAGCGACATCGGCATTGGTGCGGGCATCGGAGCCGGCATCGGCTCAGCCACGGGTGCCGGCACTTCGACCGGCACAGGGACGATCACTTGGTTGGCGGGCGTCTGCACGACAACGGGGCGGGCGGTGTAGCAGGCGGACAACGCAAATGTGGCAGCGACGGCCAGCACGATCAGTTTGGGTTGCATCGTTCTCTCTCCAGTGGCGGTTGACCAACGGACGCTGACACGGGGGAAGTCCATGGGAGGTGAATACGGGGCCAGGACGCCTGCAGGCGTGGTCCGCGGTGCGGCAGGCAGCCGATCGCAGTCGATATCACGAGCCAGAGGATGCGGGCCTCCCGGTAAACAGTGGAATGCATAGCGTGGAAACCAGTGCGATCAATGCGCCCGCCCAAAACGTCGCCGCCGGCCCCTGCCGATCCCACAACCATCCGGCAAGAGCACTTGCGGCAAGCAATCCTGCGCCGGACAGCAGATTGAACATGCCGAACGCAGTGGCGCGATATTGGGTGGGTGCGACGTCTGTGATCAACGTGGCGAGGATCCCTTGGGTCAGTCCCATGTGCAGTCCCCACAGTGCGATGCCGGTGAACAGCAATCCGTTGCCGTCCGCCGATGCCAGCGCGACATCCGCGGCGGCGAGCGCCAGCATGCCCAGCGCGAGCAGCGTCGTGCGCGACATGCGATCGGACAGCCGGCCCACGGGATACGAAGTCAGCGAGTAGACGATACTCATCACCACCAGTACCAGCGGAATGAAGGTCAGTGGCAGGTGGCGCTCGGAGGCGCGCAATACGAGGAACGCTTCGCTGAAGCGGGCCAGGGCAATCAGCATGCCCAGTATCGCCAGCCGCCAGAATGGTGCGCCAAGTCGCGTCAGGCCTTCGCGACTGAGCGGCAGGCGCGCGCTGCGGCTAGCCGTATCGGCAGGTTCGGGCACGCGAACCAGCAGCAGTACCGCGATGATGCCCGGAACCACAGCGAACCAAAGGACCGTGCGCATGTCGTTGGCAAACCGCCATAACAAGGCAACCGCAAACAATGGCCCCAGCACTGCGCCGACGGTATCCATCGATTGCCGCAAGCCGAAACAGGCACCGCGGATCGACGGCGGTGCGAGATCGCCGACCAGCGCATCGCGCGGGGCGCCGCGGATGCCCTTGCCGAAACGGTCGAGCAGCCGTGCAGTGGTCACCATTGCGATGGAAGTGGCGAGCGGGAACAGCGGTTTCACTACCGTCGCCAGTCCATAACCGAGCAGCACCAGCGGCTTGCGCCGCCCGATCGCATCGCTGAGATAGCCGGAAAACACCTTTGTGACCAGCACCAGTGCCTCGGCCGAGCCTTCGATCAGGCCGATGGTGAGCGCGGTGGCCCCCAGGCCAGTGAGCAACACCGGCAGCAGGCTGTGCACCATCTCCGAGCCCATGTCGGTGAACAGGCTGACGAACCCGAGCGCCCAGATCGTGCGCGGGATCGGCGGTCGGGATGCGGGTTGCGAGGCCATGGTGGTTGGTCGGAGCTGAAAACGCTCCGACTATAACGAGCGCCGGTCGACAAC
Source organism: Lysobacterales bacterium (assembly GCA_038236935.1). GTDB lineage: Bacteria > Pseudomonadota > Gammaproteobacteria > Xanthomonadales > Xanthomonadaceae > Cognatiluteimonas. Next base: position 18,534 of record JBBRZH010000022.1, on the reverse strand, counting down.
GCGGAGGATGGAAGCGGCGATCCGTGCGGCCAGTGAACGAGGGCCGTGGTCCGCCGCCCGGAAATCAACGTGTGCTATGCAGGTGCACTTCATCCACCAGCGCGGCGACATGATCCGGACTCATGTCCGGCGACAGGCCGTGGCCGAGGTTGAAGACATGCCCCTCCCGTGAACCACCGTTGCCTGCCGCATAACTGTCGAGCGCGGTTCGCACCTGCGTGCGAATGGCATCCGGGGACCCATACAACATCGCCGGATCGAGGTTGCCTTGCACAGCGACCCTGCCTTGCGTACGGCGTGCGGCTTCTTCCAATGTCACGGTCCAGTCCACTCCGAGGCCTTCGCAACCGCTGGCTGCCAGTTCCTCCAGGTAAGGGGCGTTACCCTTCCCGAACAGGATCAACGGTGTGCGCTCAGCGTCGTTGCCGCGTTCGAGTTCACGGGCGATGCGGACAAGATACGGCAGCGAGAACTCGCGATACATCGCCGGCGACAGTGCGCCGCCCCAGGTATCAAACACCTGCAGCACCTGCGCGCCAGCCGCGCGTTGCGCGGAAAGGTACGCGATCACGGCATCGGTGTTGACCGACAGCAGCAGATGCATCGCGGCCGGATCGTTCAGGGCCAGCGCCTTGATCCGCGCGAAGTTATCGCTGCCGCCACCTTCGACCATGTAACAGGCGAGCGTCCATGGACTGCCGGAGAACCCGATGAGCGGGACGCTGCCATCGAGATCGCGGCGGACCACGCGGATCGCATCCATCACGTACCGAAGTTCGGTTTCCATGTCCGGCACCGCGAGCGTGGCGATGTCTTTCATGCTGCGCACCGGACGCTCGAACTTCGGGCCTTCACCATCGACGAAATACAGGCCAAGGCCCATCGCATCGGGAATGGTGAGGATGTCGGAAAACAGGATCGCGGCATCCAGCGGGAACCGGGCCAGCGGTTGCAGGGTGACTTCGCAGGCGAGTTCAGGCGTCTTCGCCAAGGCCAGGAAGCTGCCGGCCCGGGCACGGGTCGCGCGGTATTCGGGCAGGTAGCGTCCTGCCTGGCGCATCAGCCAGACGGGCGTGCAGTCGACGGGTTCGCGGCGCAGGGCTCGCAGCAGGCGATCGTTTTTCAGATGGGTCGACAAGACGGTATTCCTTGGAATGAACATGAATCCGGGGCGCCCTTGGTGCGGGCCTGGAAGGTCGAGGTAGAAAGTGCGCGTGGCATGCCAATCGACTTCGCTGAACAACGCCCGGGACGAGCCGCGCCAACCGCGACCGTCATCTGGGCGCTTCCGCGCCCTGCACGAACATCAACTGGAAGCCTTTCTTCAGCTGTGTGTCGCGGGCATGTTCCAGTGCCGTCTGGGCACTGGCCTGGTCAAGAAATTGCTCGCGCTTGAGTTGGCTGCGCCCACCAATCTGCCCAATCTCGCGCACCAGCGCCCAACCGCCCAAGAGATCCGGTTCCAGCATCAGTTGCACGAAGCGAGGAGCTTCGCGACCGTCGGGATGTTGTTGCAGCAGCAGGCGCATGGCCGGGCATTGTAGCCGGGCCGCGAGCTCAGGCCATGCGCAACACAGCAAGCACGGCGGCTTCGTCGATGGTGGACACCAATCGCGCGGCGCCCGCGCGATCCCACAGCACGAAACGCAAACCCCCGACTTGTGCCTTTTTGTCCAAACGCATGCGGGCAAGCAAGGCATCGGCGTGCAGGCCAGATGGGAGCATGGCGGGTAACCCAAACCGCCCCAGCAATGCGCGCAGGCGGTCGCCATCGGCTGCTGGCGCCAAACCCAAAGTCGTCGACAAACGCGCCGCCAGCACCATGCCGATCGCGACCGACTCCCCGTGGTTGAGGCCGCCGTAGCCCTGCTCGGCTTCAATGGCATGGGCGAAGGTGTGGCCGAAGTTGAGCAGGGCGCGCTCGCCGTGTTCGTGCGGGTCGCGTTCGACAATGGCCGACTTGTGCACGCAGCTGCGGGCGATTGCTTCGGTGAGCAGGGCATCGTCCCGATCGAGTAGGCCATCGACGTTGTCGTCGAGCCAGTCCAGAAACGGCGCGTCCATGATCGCGCCGTACTTGATGACCTCGGCAAAGCCTGCGCGCAGCTCGCGATCCGGCAGCGTGCGGAGCGTGGAAGTGTCAGCGAACACCGCGCGCGGCGGATGGAACGCGCCGACCAGGTTCTTGCCCTGCGGCAAATCGACCGCGGTCTTGCCGCCGACGGATGAATCGACCATCGCCAGCAATGTCGTCGGCAACTGCACGATGTCGATGCCGCGCATCCAGCACGCCGCGACGAATCCGGCGAGATCCCCGACCACGCCACCACCCAATGCGAACACGCAGGCATCGCGCATGGCACCGAAATCGGCGAGTTCGCGCATCAGTTCGGCGAATCCATCCAGTGTCTTCGCCGATTCGCCAGCGGGTATGCAGGTGACGATGACACGTGCTGACGGGACATGCCGCTGCAATGTGGCGGCCAGCGCCTGTGCGTAAAGCGGTGCGACATGCGTATCGCTGACGATCACCACATGACGACCACGCACGTGCGCCGCAAGCGCCACGCCGTCTTCGAGCAAGCCCGGGCCGATAGCAATCTGGTAGGGCTGCGTGCCAGCCACGGATACCCTGCGCCGGGATGCCGCACTCATGCGGCTGCCGTCGCGCGCCGCCAGCGTTCGCCAAGTAGCGGAGTCAATGCCGAGGCTGCCTCGGTCGATGTCAAGCCATCGGTGTCGAAGCACAGGTCGGCGACTTCTGCATACAGCGGGGTGCGCGCAATGGCGAGTTGCCGCAGCACCTCCTCGCGATCATCGCGCTGCAGGAGCGGGCGGGTGCGATCGCGCGCCAGCCGCTGCAGCTGGCCGTCGACGCTCACTTGCAGGTACACGACGAATCCACGTTCACGCATGCGGCGCCGATTGTCGGCATCGAGCACGGCGCCGCCCCCGGTGGAAATGACCTGCGCGTCGCGGGCCAGCAATTCCGCGAGCGTGGCGCGTTCGCGCGCACGGAACCCGGCTTCGCCTTCGCACTCGAAGATGGTGCCAACCGCAGCACCAGTTCGCAGTTCGATATCGCGATCGGCATCGACAAACGCCAGCCGAAAACATTCGCCCAGGCGTTTTCCGATCGACGTCTTGCCGGCGCCCATCGGGCCGACCAACACGAGGTTCGAGGCAGGATTCATGCTTGAATGCTAGCAGCGCCGCGCAGGAAATGGGTCAGGGTGAAATTTGTCCCGGATGACTCCAGCCATTCGTTCCATCCACGAATGCGGATTCGCCCTAGCCCTGTTTCGCATCGATCGGTCTGCGCCCCGCATCCAGGAGTATCGTGCGATCGGCGATGGCTGGCAGCGCCTGCATCGCCTGTCGACTGTCACGCTCGAAGAACTGGACGAACCGATCGACCTGCCCACGCGTCATTGCCTGTCGCTGCGGGTAGGCGGACTGCAATGTCTGCTCCTGCTGCCAGCGCCACTGCGGCACGATCTCGAAACCCGGCCCTTGCAGGAACAACAGCCGGTCCAGTCGCGACCACAATGGCGGATACCCCGATGCCAGTGCCGCGTTGCTCCAATGTCGCCAGATGCCCTGGGGGTCTTCTTCGCGTTCAAGCCGGTTGATCGGCTCGAACAACTCCGCCTCGGTTTGAGCCGGCACCTTCAGGAACCAGCCTTCCAGGATGACGAGATCGGCATGCTGGACGACAGGCCATTTCTTGCGGGGAAGGCAGTCGTCGCCGATCTTGTCGAATTGCGGCAACGCCATCGGCCGGCCCTCGCGCAGGGCGTCGATCACCGCGCAAGCCTGCGCGACGTCATGCGTGCCCGGCACACCGCGCGTGGCGCACAGCGGGTGCACGCTGCGACCCAGTTCCTGTCGAGCCGCATGGCTGAGATAGAAATCGTCGATCGACAGCACACTGACATTGATGTCGCGCTTGGCTGCCAGGGCCGCCACCTGCGCGGACAGAGTCGACTTGCCGGCGCCCTGCAGGCCGGCGATGCCATAACAGCGGCATCCATGTACGAGCGCGTCGTCCAGGACTCCAGCGACGAACGCATCGGCGTAGCCGGCCCTGGCGCGTTGTTTCCTGGCTGGATGCGATGTCGGCGTCATCGCGTGACAATATCGCATCCTGCAAAATCCCCGCATGAGAATGACCAATGAGTGACGAGCTGTATTCACGAGCGCTTGAGACGTTCGACCGGCTTTTCGATGAAGCACGGGCGGCTGGCGAGCCAGATCGCACCGCGATGGTGATTGCGACGGCCACGCCTGGCGCCCGGCCCTCGGCGCGCACGGTGTTGCTGAAGGCACATGATGCGCGCGGCTTCGTGTTCTACACGCACCTGGATGGACGCAAGGGCAGTGAGCTGCAAGCCAATCCGCACGCGGCGTTGCTGTTCCATTGGCCCCGCGTGCGCCACGGCGTGCAGGTGCGGATCGAAGGCGCGGTGGAGACCGTCTCCGACACCGAGGCTGATGCGTACTTCGCCACGCGACCCCGCGTCAGCCAACTTGGCGCATGGGCCTCGCAACAGTCTGAAACACTGGAATCGCGTGAGGTTTTCGAGCAACGGATCGCGCACGTCGAGCAAGAATTCCATGATCGCGATGTGCCAAGGCCGCCGCGCTGGACGGGTTTCCGCGTCAAGCCCGATCGGATCGAGTTCTGGTATGGCGCGCAATTCCGCCTGCACGAGCGTGACGTGTACGAATGTGATCCTGCAGGCGCATGGCGTAAGCGGATGCTGTATCCGTGACGTCGGGAACGGCGGGCTTCGGCCCCCGGCGTATCGTTTGCCTGACCGAGGAACCCACCGAAACTCTCTATGCGCTCGGTGAGCAGGATCGCATCGTCGGCATCAGCGGGTTCACCGTGCGGCCCGCCATCGCGCGCAGGGAAAAGCCCAAGGTGAGCGCGTTCACCTCGGCGAAGATCGACCAGATCCTCAAGCTGAAACCGGATTTCGTCATCGGGTTTTCGGATATCCAGGCTGACATCGCCAGTGCGCTTATTCGCCACGGCATCGAGGTCTGGATCAGCAACCACCGCAGTGTCGACGGCATCATCGACTACATCCGCCGGTTGGGCGCGCTGGTCGGTGCCGCAGCCAAAGCGAACGCGTATGCCGACGAACTTTCCCGCGGCCTGGATGAGATTGCCAGCACCGCGACGCACTTGGAGCAGCGGCCGAAGGTCTATTTCGAAGAGTGGGACGAGCCGTTGATCAGCGGCATCCAATGGGTCGCAGAACTCGTGCGGATTGCTGGTGGCGACGATATCTTCCCCGAACGCGCGGCCGAACCGCTGGCGAAACAACGCATCCTTGAAGATCCGGGCGACGTCATCCGTCGCGCGCCGGACATCATCTTCGGATCGTGGTGTGGAAAGAAATTCCAGCCGGGTAAAGTCGCTGCACGGCCAGGGTGGGGCATCATTCCCGCCGTGCGCCATGGCGACCTGTACGAAATCAAGTCACCGATGATCCTGCAGCCTGGGCCGGCGGCGTTGACCGATGGCGTGCGCGAGATGGCGCGGGTCATCCAGGCGTGGGCGGCGACTGCCCGTCATTCGCCGGGATGACCGCAGAATTCCTGGCCACGGCCAGTCAATCATTGGCCGCAGAAAGCTGACGCCCCCGCTCATTGGCGGCTCCAATCGCACGGCCCACCAACGCGTTGAAGCCACCGGCATCGAACACCTCCATTGCCGCCTGCGTGGTGCCGTCGGGTGATGTCACCCGCCGGCGCAACTCAGCTGCCGTCGCGCCATCTTCCGTCAACATGCGCGCCCCGCCGAGGATTGTCTGTGACACCAGGATGCGCGCGGCATCGGCGGGCAGGCCTTGCGAGAGGGCGGCGTCGAACATCGCTTCGGCCAACAAAAACACATAGGCCGGTCCGCTGCCCGAGACTGCAGTGACCGCATCCATCTTGGCTTCATCGGCCAGCCAGACGATCTGGCCCGCGGCTGCAAGCAGGCGCTCCGCACGTTGGCGGCCGGTGTCGTCGACAAACGCATTGGCGTACATGCCGGTGACGCCAGCACCAAGCAACGCGGGTGTGTTGGGCATTGCACGAACGATCGACAGGCCGCCATGGAGCCAGCGGTCCAGCTGGATCGTCGTGATCCCCGCAGCGATCGAGGCGATCAACGGTCGTTCGCGATGCGCGGCCTCCGCCAGTGCCAGGCAGGCAGGGCGCATCACCTGTGGTTTGACCGCCAGCACCCAGGCATGGGCGCCTGTGATGGCGTCGGCATTGTCGGAAAATACCGCCACTCCGAAGTCGCGTTGCAGTGCGTCGCGTGATGGCCCCCAGGGCTCGGCGACGCGAATCGATGTTGCATCGGCGCCGCTGGCCAGCAACCCGGCAATCAGGCAGCGCGACATGTTGCCGCCACCGATGAAAGCAATGGTTTGCGACTCGGGGTTGGGGACTGGGGTCGTGCGGTTCATGGATGTCACTGGACGAAAGGCAGCCAGTGTAATTGGCCGATCCTCATGGGCCTGGTGACGCCGGTTCGGGAGGCTCGTGGTTGTGGCCAGGGTCCATGGCCCTGGCTCCGAACAACGCAGTGCCGACCCGGACCATGGTCGCGCCTTCGGCAACGGCGACGGTGAAGTCCTCGCTCATGCCCATCGACAGCGTATCGACCTGCGGGTATTGCGCACGCAATGTGTCGAACAGATCCTTCATCCGCCGGAATGCCTCGCGTCGGCGCGCCATGTCCGGATAAGGCGCAGGGATCGACATCAATCCGCGCAATGCCAGTCGGGGCTGCGCGGCAATCGCTGTCGCCAGCGTCCAAATCTCGTCGGGACGGCACCCATGCTTGCTGCTTTCGTCATCGATGTTGACCTGCACGAGCACGTTCATCGCGGAACGTTCCGCGGGTCGATGCGCAGCCAGAGCGGCCACCAGCTTGAGCCGGTCGACGGTCTGCACCCAGTCGAAGGCCGCTGCGGCCTCACGCGCCTTGTTTGATTGCAGGTGCCCGATCAGGTGCCACTCCAGCGCAGTCCCATCGAGAGCGTCCTGTTTCGCCAGCGCTTCCTGCACGTAGTTCTCGCCGAAGGCGGGAGTCGGGTTGCCGGGCTGCTCATGCCACCCAGCCGCCAATTCCGCGACCGCCATCGCGCTTTGGTGTTTGGACACCGCCAATAACCGCGGCATTGGCCGATCGGCTTGGCGTGCTGCGTTAGCAAGCTGTTGCAGGACCATGTTCAAGGCGGGCGAGGGCACGTCGGGAGTCCTGTGGGGCCACGGGTTGACGCCGGGAAATTCGGCCTATACTGCGGCTCAGGGGCCGTGGATTCCAGCGGATGCCGTATCCGCGTTGAATCCTCGCCATCGACTCGATTCAGTGCAGGGGAGCACGCATGGATATCGCCGAACTACTGGCATTCTCGGTCAAGAACAAAGCGTCCGACCTGCATCTGTCAGCGGGTTTGCCGCCCATGATCCGCGTCGATGGCGACGTCCGTCGCATCAACATCCCGGCGCTGGACCACAAGCAGGTCCACGCGTTGGTGTACGACATCATGTCGGACAAACAGCGGCGCGATTATGAGGAATTCCTCGAGGTCGATTTCTCCTTCGAGATTCCCGGACTTGCCCGGTTCCGCGTCAACGCCTTCAACCAGAATCGCGGCGCCGGCGCGGTGTTCCGTACCGTCCCGTCCGAAGTGCTGACGCTCGAAGACCTCGGCTGCCCCAAGATCTTCAAGGATCTGATCGACCAGCCTCAAGGTTTGATTTTGGTCACCGGCCCGACCGGCTCGGGCAAGTCGACGACGCTCGCGGCGATGATCGACCACATCAACAAGACCGAATACGGTCACATCCTCAGCGTCGAGGATCCGATCGAGTTCGTGCACACCGCGCAGAAATGCCTGATCAACCAGCGCGAAGTGCACCGCGACACCCACGGTTTCAACGAAGCGCTGCGCTCGGCATTGCGCGAGGATCCCGATTACATCCTGGTCGGAGAGATGCGTGACATCGAGACGATCCGCCTGGCGCTCACCGCCGCGGAAACCGGGCATCTGGTATTCGCCACCCTGCACACATCGTCGGCTGCCAAAACCATCGACCGCATCATCGACGTCTTTCCCGCCGGTGAAAAGCCGATGGTGCGCTCGATGTTGTCGGAGTCGTTGCGTGCCGTTATTTCGCAGGCGCTGCTGAAGAAGGTCGGCGGCGGCCGCACTGCGGCGTGGGAAATCATGGTGGGCACCCCCGCCATTCGCAACCTCATCCGCGAAGACAAGGTCGCGCAGATGTATTCGTCCATCCAGACCGGCCAGCAATACGGAATGATGACGCTCGACCAGCACTTGCAGGACCTGACAAAGCGCAACATGGTCACCAAGCAGCAGGCGCGAGATTATGCGAAGGACAAGCGCTTGTTCGATTAAGCCGGAATGGGAAGTGAAGGGCGTTGGGCCAGCGACGCTCGTCCCTTCGACTTCCGCGTTGATTCACCGAGTAGATGAACCAGACTTCCTCATATCGATTCCGCAGGCGCACCCATGAGCACCATTGATTTCACTTCGTTCCTCAAGCTGATGGCGCACCAGAAGGCGTCCGACCTGTTCATCACCGCAGGCATGCCGCCGTCGATGAAAGTCAACGGCAAGATATCTCCGATCACGCAGAATCCGCTGACGCCCCAGCAAAGCCGCGATCTCGTTCTCAACGTGATGACGCCGCCGCAGCGCGAGGAATTCGAGAAAACCCACGAATGCAATTTCGCCATCGGCGTGTCCGGCGTCGGACGCTTCCGCGTGAGCTGCTTCTACCAGCGCAACCAGGTCGGCATGGTGCTACGCCGGATCGAGACCAAGATCCCATCGATCGAAGAGTTGAGCCTGCCACCAATCATCAAGACGCTGGCGATGACCAAGCGCGGCATCATCATCTTTGTCGGGGCCACCGGCACGGGCAAGTCGACATCCCTGGCCGCGATGATCGGCTATCGCAATCAGAACTCCACCGGGCACATCATCACCATCGAAGACCCGATCGAGTTCGTGCACAAGCACGAAGGTTGCATCATTACGCAGCGTGAAGTCGGCATCGACACCGACAGCTGGGAGAATGCACTCAAGAACACCCTGCGCCAGGCGCCTGACGTCATCATGATTGGTGAGGTACGCACCCGCGAAGGCATGGACCACGCCATCGCATTCGCGGAGACCGGGCATCTGGTGCTGTGCACCCTGCACGCCAACAATGCCAACCAGGCGATGGACCGCATCATCAACTTCTTCCCGGAAGATCGCCGCGGCCAGTTGCTGATGGATCTGTCGCTCAACCTCAAGGGCGTGGTTGCCCAGCAACTGATCCCCACTCCCGACGGCAAGGCGCGACGCGTCGCCATGGAGATCCTGCTTGGGACGCCGTTGATCCAGGATTACATTCGCGATGGCGAGATCCACAAGATCAAGGAAGTCATGAAGGAGTCCACGAACCTCGGCATGAAGACTTTTGACCAGGCATTGTTCGAGCTGTACCAGGCCGGTGAGATCAGCTACGAGGACGCGCTGCGTTATGCTGACTCGGCCAATGAAGTCCGCCTGCGCATCAAACTCGCGCAAGGCGGGGACGCGCGCACCCTGTCGCAGGGAATGGACGGCGTTGAGGTTGCCGAGGCCCGCTGAGCCCGATCGCGATGAGGTCAAGAAAAAGCCGGGCATTGCCCGGCTTTTTCTGTTTGTGGAGTCAATCGCTTAGGTAAGAGCTATTGAACTGGATTACTTCCCGGTCGACGTGCTCGCGTACTGCGACAGGCCGAGCGTTTCCAGCCCCTGCTCGAAGCGAATATCAACCGGGATCTTCGCGCCCTTCAACTTCGCCAGATCCCCTGCAAGTTCTGGTTTCACCACACCCATCGTTTCGGTCATGCGCTTGGCCTCGGCATAGTCGCCATCGCCCTGCACGGTCAGCAGCTTGGCGCTGAGGGCGTTCATCGCGTCATGCATCTTGTCGAAATCGACGCGGTAGCGGCCTGATTGCGGATCACGCAAGAACGCCCCGCGCTCGGCGAAGAAGTTGAAGCGGATCATATTGGCCTTGCCGTGCGCATCTGCCGCGCCGAAACGCACGGAACGCAGCATGCCGGCGAGGAATGTGACGTAACTGTCCATCAACTTCGCCTTGTCGAGCTCCCCGCGATTGCTGAGCGCATCGATCAGATACAGCCCAAGGACATCGGCTTTGCCTTCCTCGAAGTTCGAGGCGTAATCCTTCAACGCATTGCTGACGGTGCCTCTGCCATCCAGGGTGTTCTTGATGCCCAGGCCGTGCGCGACCTCATGGAACATCGTGTCTTCGAAGAATGCGTCGAAGGTGACGTTCTTCAGCTGGTCCTGCGCGATCAGTTGCTTGGCGATCGGCACCAGGATGGTGTCGAACTTCGCCTGCATCACGTTCTCCAGCTGCAGACGGCGGGTGCCTTTCTTCAGCTGCACCTGCTCGTCGTTGGGCAGGTTGATGGCGATGGTCTTGGCACCGACATTGGCGTTGCCGGCGTAGTAAATCGCGCGATAGGCGTTGAGGTCGGCGGCGGAGCCCGGTATTTCCGCCTTGTACTTGTCCGGCACCGGAAGTCCCTTCTGCAGCGACGGCAGGAACTGCGCGAAGCGCGCGAGCCTGGCGCTCCAGGTCTGGTCCTTGACCAGTACCAGGCCTTCGTAGGCAGCCTTGTAGCCGAACAGCTGGTCCTCGTAGGTTTCGATCGGGCCGATCACGATGTCGACCGGATTGGTCTTCATGTCCATCCAGGCCAGGTCGCTGGGCTGGAAGTCGTCGGACAGCAGCGCATCAGCCCGAATGACGAGGTAATTGGCGAAGGTTTTGTCGGCGCTGAGTTTTGCGGCTTCGCGCAACAGTGCTGCGGCGCGTGCGAGATCCGGCTTATATGCTTGGTGATACGGCACGGTGACCAGTTTGCCGGCGTCGTCGCGGCGTAACAGCGTGTACCACGATGTCTTGTCCTTGAGATTGGCCTTTTCGAATTCGTCCTTGGTCATGTCCTTGGGATAGAACTCACCGCCAGCTGGTCGCGGGCCGATACCTGGCAGCAGGGGTGTGTCTTCAACAAGACGATCCCATGGCCCGAAGTTGAGCTCAATCAGCGCGCGAGTGGCGTCGTCAGGCGCTTTCGCCAGCAACGCAGCCTTGTCGGGCCAGGATTGCTGCCAATAAAGATCGTTCATCACCTGGGACGCCTGCACCAGCAGCGCAATCATGTGCTTGCCGTTGTCGTCGAACGCCGACAAGTCCGCCTTGAGGGGTACGACGGCGTAATCGCCTGCGTGCTGCTGCGCGTAGGTCATGTTGGTGGAGGGCGCGACAGACCGGGAGTCGGGTGAAGGGGGTTCAGCGCTGCGCTGGCAGGCGGCCATCGCCAGGCTCACAAGGCAGGCGATCAGTAGGGGGTGACGGTTCGGCAATCGCATGGCAATACCTCGTTCTACGCAGGTTCCCATGGTAACGCTGCGCGCGCAGCGTGAATCTACTGGGCGCAACGCTGGCAAGGAACGCGTTGGTGCCGCAATTGCCTTGAAATCAGTCTGGATGCGACCTTGCGGCGCAATTTCGCATGGACATGATGGTGTCATCGAGTCCAAAGAAGACCATGAGCGGCGTTGTTCATACCAATGACTGCACTTTTTTCCGAAGATCGAGGGTAAGTAACCATTGTCGTGGCCAGCTGAACGCCCTCATTGGACGTGAGCAAAAACATGTCTCCTGTTAAGGCGAGGCGTCCTAACATCAGCCGGTACCCTGCTCAATTCGAGGTTCATCATGAAAAGTCTCCTGCTAGCCGCTTCGGTGTCATTGCTGCTGTCCACCGCGCTGCTGTCGCCGAGTGTTTCTGCCCAGCCGGGCCATGGCGGGGGCCACGGTCACTCCGATGGCAACGGCGGCGGCGAACACGATCGTGGACACGAGCATGGGGACCGCGGAGATGAACGCGATCGAGGTGATGAACACGATCGCGGTGAGCGGGGAAACTGGTCGGAACACGGGCACGGCCATCGCTACGCCTATGGCCACCGTGCCCACCATGACCATGGCCTGCACCTGGGGCAGCACAGGTTTGAACGCGGCGAGCGGGTGCCGTACATCTACAGGCAGCAGCGCTATTACGTACGGGATTACAGGGCCTACAACCTGGCGCCGCCACCGCGCGGCTATCGCTGGGTGCAACCGGAGAGCGGCCGTTATCTGTTGATCTCCACTGCAACGGGCCTGATTTCGCAGCTTCTGGGCTACTGATCGGCGCACTATCGAAAAGCCCCGCCACGGCGGGGCTTTTTTATGGATGGCCTGAACCCTGCAGACCACCACGGGAGATGGAACAGCAACTGCTTGCCTGCCCGAATCAAGTGGTGCCGGCGATCAGTCGCTTGATGGTGAGCCCCTGGCCAAGGATGGAGAACACCACCACGGCATAGGTGAGCGTGAGAATGAGGTCGCGGTGGTTACCGAGCGGCAACGACAGTGCCAACGCCACCGAGATGCCGCCGCGCAGGCCGCCCCACGTGAGGATCTTCCACGACCTTGGAGGAAGCCGGAACCATCCGCGCATCAGTAATACCGGCATGCCGACGGTGAGCAGTCGCGCGCCCAGGACGACCAGGATGACGCACAACGACGCCAGCAGGCTGCGGGAGGGAAAGCTGATGACGGCGATCTCCAGGCCGATCAGCATGAAGAGGACCGCATTCAGGATCTCGTCCAGCAAGCCCCAGAACATGTCGACACTCAGGCGTGTGGTCTCCGACATGGCGGCATTGCGGCCATGGTTGCCGATGATCAGGCCGACCACCACCATCGCCAGCGGTCCGGAGACATGCAGCGCATGGGCAAGTTCGTAACCGCCCAGCACGCAGGCAAGCGTGAGCAGCACTTCCACGTTGTGGTCGTCAATCTTTCGCAACAACTGGAACGTCACCCAGCCCAGCAGGCCGCCGAACAACAACCCGCCTCCCGCTTGTTGCAGCAGCAGCATCCCGCTGGCTCCAAGGCTGGGTGTAACCCCTTGGCCCGCCATGCCAAGCAGCACAGTGAACAGCACGATGCCGACGCCATCGTTGAACAGCGACTCGCTTGACACCACCAGGCCGACGTCGCCCGACGCGCCGGCGGACTTGAGGATGCCGATGACCGCAATCGGATCGGTCGGTGAAATGAGCGCGCCGAACAGCATGCACCAGGCAAATGGCAACGCCAGGCCGAACCACGGCAGCATCCACCACACCGCCATGCCCACGATGAACGTCGAGGCAATGGTGCCAAGAACCGCCAGCGCGCCCACCTGCCAGCGATACCGACGCAGCGCGCCTAGGTCGATGTGCAGCGCGCCGGCAAACAGGAGGATGGACAACATCCCTTCCATCAATACCTGCGAGAAATCAATCGAGCGCAGGAAATCCACCTGGTAGCGCGCCAGGTTGCTGATGTCGATATGATCGAACAGCACCACGGCGAGCGACATCAGCATGGCAATCGCCATGACGCCGATGGTGGTCGGCAGACCGACGAAGCGCGCATTGACATAGGCCAGCAGGGCGGTCAGCACAAGGGCGATGACGGCGATCGCGAACATCCACGAACTCTTGCCAAGGGGTCGGTCAGTCTAGCGCGGGCACACGTCATGCGTCGGCAGCCCGCGGGGACAACTGGGCATAATCGGGCTGCAATGCAATCCACGGCAGGGCCATGACCACATTCGATACTTTCTGGAACGACATGCTGCACTGGCGCCGCCGCCACCTGGTGGAGCAGTCCAGTCACGCCGAGGTGCTCCAGCACGTCGACGAATCGGCGAAACTCGCGCCTCGCTACGCGTTCATGACGTTGATGTCGTGCGGCATCGCGACGCTTGGACTGCTGCAGAATTCGGCAGCGGTGATCATCGGGGCGATGCTGATTTCCCCCTTGATGGGCCCGATCATCCAGCTCGGGATCAGCCTGACGACCTTTGACTGGTGGCGTGCGATCGTGGGGGTCGCCATCGCCACTGCGTTGATGCCGCCGTTGGCGGTAACCGGTGTCGGCCTGGCGCTTGGCAATTCGCACGTCGCCGGTGGGGCGGCGTTCCTGTTCATGACCAACCTGCTGGCGATCGCATTGTCGGCGACGATCATGGGGCGGATCTACGGATTTGCCAGACTCGACTCCCCCAACCAGTCGGCGCTGCAAGCCCTGCTGATCGTTGCCACCTTCCTGCTGTTGTCCATTCCGCTTGGGTTGGCGCTACGCAAGATCGCGGTCCGCGCACATGTCGAGGGCAGCGTGCGCAAAGTGCTTGACGAGGCCGCCACCAGCGTATCCGGGCGCATCGATACTGTTCGCGTCGATGCATCCGTGAAACCGTTGTTGGTGGACGCGGTGTTGATGGCTCCGCGCCACGCCCCTGGCGTGGAGGCCCGGTTGCGACAGTCGCTGCGGTCGACACTGAATCGCGATGTCACCCTGCACCTGCGCGAAGTCCTCACCACGACCGATGACGCGCAGACGCGCGAACAGGCCGCATTGGCGGAGTTGCGGCGCAATGTCGACGGACTTCGCGGGGCGGCGGACGCGACCCGGGTCACCGAGAATGCAATCCGCGCCCACGCCAACGAAGCGCGTGATCGTTTGTTGGCCAGCTTGGGAACCCTCGAGAGCGATGCGACAGGAAATCCTGTCCGGTTCCGCGTGAGTGCGGGCAGCGACATCGGGTTGGCCGGGTGCGAAGCATTGGAACGCGCGGTGCGAGCAGAAAAACACTCCAGCGAGTTCGTCGTCATCCCGCCGTTGCAGCCGCTGATGCCGATTGTCTTCGATGCAGCAAGCGTGGAGCTGTCGGCCGACGCCACCCGCGCAGCGGCGATCGACGCGTGGGCGTTATCGCGATGGGCGGCCGCCCGTGTCAGCATCCAAAGCCACGCAGCGTCCGATGGAGCCAGGCGTGCCAAGGCGCGCGCCCAGGCGATCAGCGATCTGTTGCGCCAACAAGACATTGCGGTCGCGGGGATGACAACGGTGTTGTCACGGCCTGTGCATGGGCGTGGAAGTATCGGTGCGCCTGAGTTCGTCGAGCTGAAGGTCGAGCGTAGAAGCACGAGCGGGGAAGACCGGGCAACTGGCGCGGTGAGCAAGCATCAGTAGGCGTAGCACCGGACTCGAGATCATTTCCTGGAAGGGTGAAATGCGTGAAAGCTCCTCATCCGTGCAGGTGCTGATCGTGATAAGTCATCCGCGCGTCGTGGATGCCCTGCCTGCGAGCAAGCTGGCGATGGTGGCCGGCATGCGGTCCAGATGCTGTTTGGACACGCAGCCGGAGGCGCCACGAGCCAACGCATCGGTGATGAGGTGTTCCTCGTCGTCACCGGAGAACAGCAGGAAGGGAGTGGCCGGCGAGAGCTCGATCACCAGCGACAACGCTTCCAGTCCTGAAAACCCCGGCAGGTTGCTGTCGGAAATCACCAGGTGGGGGTCGAAAGCTAACATCGCATCACGCAGATGCGCTTGTGTTTCCACGCGTCGCAACTCGAAGGCCAATCCGGCGGCCTTGAGTTCCAGCGACAACAGCTCGGCGTCATCGTCGTTGTCCTCGACCAGCAACAGGCGCGTCGTCAGGTCAGTGGCAGACACCTGGTTACTCCAGCGGCGGCTCGTTGAAGACGCCCCAGAAGCGGCCGAGCGTCTTGACCGCCAGGAAGAACTGCTCGGCATCGACCGGTTTGACGACGTAGGCATTGACGCCCAGGTCCCAGCTGCGCGCCAAGTCGCTCTCCTCACGCGAGGAAGTGAGCATCACCACCGGGATTCGCCGCAGGAATTCATCGCCGCGCATGTGCTGTAGAACTTCCAGGCCATCCATGCGTGGCATCTTGATATCCAGCATCAGCACCGCCGGATCCCCCTCCGGACGATCGGCGAACTGTCCGCGGCGCAGCAGGTAATCCAGGGCTTCCACCCCGTCTTCGACGTGGATAATCGGATTGGCAAGGTTCGCCTCGCGTAGCGCATCGATTGCCATCTCGGCATCTGCGGCGCTGTCTTCGGCGAGCAGGATCGGGCGGATGCTCTTCATGCGGCGGCCTTCATATGGAAATTCCGTTGCGGACAGGGACGGGAGTATCAAGCGAGGAGGGAAGCACGAAGTGGAATGTTGCGCCGGCATCCGGCGTGGCTTCGGCCCAGATGCGGCCGCCGTGACGCATCAATACCCGGCGCACGCTGGCCAGGCCGATGCCGGTCCCCGGATACTCGCTGGCCTTGTGCATGCGCTGGAACACGCCAAACAGTTTAGCGGCGTATTCCATGTCGAAGCCGGTGCCATTGTCACGCACGATGAAGTGGTGGCTGCCGTCGTCGGTGCGTTGGTGGTTGATCGCGATCTGGGTGATCTCACGGTTGCCGCTGTACTTGACGGCATTGCCGAGCAGGTTCATCCAGACCTGCCGCATCATGTTCTCGTCGGCGATCAGGATCGGCAGCGGGGCGACCTGCCAGTCGATGCGGCGTCCGGGTGTGTCGGTCTGGGCGTTGGCATCGAGCATCGCCCGGGTCTCCGCCACCAGCGACTGCATGTCCACGGCCTGCAGCCGCAACGCGCTGCGACCCAGCCGTGAGTACACCAGCAGGTCATCGATCAGCGTCGACATGCGAGTCGCCGATTCGCCGATGATCTCGAGGTAGTGCAGGCTTTTTTCGTCGGCATGAGCGCCAAGATGGCGTCCGAGCTTGCCGGCAAACCCGCCAATATGTCGCAGCGGTGCGCGCAGATCGTGCGAGACCGAATAGCTGAATGCTTCCAGCTCCTGGTTGACCTCGGTCACCTGGTCAACCTTGCCCTCGAGCTGTCGGTTGAGCTCGCGGATCCGGTTCTCGTCGTTCTTGCGCGTGCTGATGTCGCTCACGGTCATCAGCACGACCTTGTCGTCGCTATCGGGCAGCGGCATCGTGCGCGCATTGACGAGCATGGTGCGATTGACGCCCGCGGCGTCCACCTGCAATTGCTCGTAATCCCACAATTCGCGCCCGCGCAGGAGAACATCTTTCAGGCGCTGGTGGAGTGCCGGATCGCTCCATGCGCCGTCGCCGACATCCTTGAGCGAGGTACCGTGAACGTCGTCTCCCAGCGCATAGAGTTCCGTGAATGCGGTGTTATGCATCACGACGCGTTGCTCGGCATCCAGCAGCACGATCGGCTCGCGCACGGTCTGCAGCACGGACTCGGCGCGCGCGCTGGCGCGGTTGAGCGCTGATTCAGCGGCCAGCCGGCGCGTGATGTGGCGTTGCGAGAAGTATGTGATCAGGCCCAGCAGAAGTAACTGCGCGGCCATCGCGATCCACGTCAGGTCGATGGCCCATCTGCCTTGTCGCTGGGCATCGCGCTGCCGACTCGCCAGTAGACGCTCCTCCTCGGCCATGATGGCGCCGGCGGTTTCGCGGATCGGGTAGCGCGTCGTAAGGATTTCCACCATCTGGCGCAATTGCGTTGGCGACGTGTTGGCCTGGATCTGCGCGGCAAGGGCCACGCGCGGCTCGACATTTGCCCGCAACATGCCGATGCGCACCTGCTGGCCTGGATTGTCGCGGGTCAGCCGGGTAAGCGATTGCAGCGCTATCGGCACGTCGGCCGCGCTTTGCAGTGCACGGTCGCGTATGACGGCTGTGTCGATCCCCGTCGCCCGCGATACCGCAGCGGCTTCCAGATCGCGCACGTCGTACATCAGCGTGCGCACTGCCGTTTGCACCTGGCTGGAATGGGTGACCAGCGCTGCCGCTGCCAGGCTGTTCTGGGTGACCACGCGCAGGAAGAGAAACGGCAGCGCCACGATCGCCACGATCACCAGCGCCTGCACCGGCAGTCGCCAGCGGAGCCATATGTCGGAAGCAGGATCAGGCATGCAGGGAAGATATCCAGTGTGCGTCGGCAGGCGACCGGAGCGTGGCCCGCCATGTCCAGCCGCATGATGGCGGGCGTGGTTGTGGATTTCAAATCGGCAGCTGAATGCCCTTGGCTGCCGACCCGCAGGGCGTGCGCGTTAGAATTGCGGCATGAGTGACACATTCCCCTCTGCTCCGCGCAAGCTTGCGAATGAAACCGTTGCGGGCGATTGCCTGGCCCGCCACCTGCTGATCGCACTCCCGGCGCTCGCCGATTCGCCGTTCGCACGAAGCGTCACCCTGATCTGCCAGCACGACACCGAGGGCGCGATGGGCGTGGTCGTCAATCGAGCGTCCGAATACACGCTGGGTGAAGTCTTCGAGCAGATGGGCATCGCCAGCGATGACGAGCGCCTGTGCGCGCAACCGGTGCTCGCCGGCGGCCCGGTACATCCGGAGCGCGGATTCGTCCTGCACGATGGCGCGCAGGAATGGGATTCGTCACTGACCATTGCCGAGCATCTGTATGTCACCACCTCGCGCGACGTGCTGGAAGCCATGGCGCGCGGAGACGGCCCGCAACACGCCACCGTCGCGCTGGGCTGCGCGGGATGGGCGCCG
>JBBRZH010000021.1:0-36921 GCA_038236935.1 Lysobacterales bacterium | reverse complement strand
CCACCGCAGATGTCCGACCAGTTCGCGGCGCACCTGCTTTGGCTGGGTGAACAGCCCTTGCTCCCTGGTCGCCCGTACTGGTTGAAAATCGGGGCCTGCACCGTTGGCGCCAGCATCACCGAGATCAAGCACAAGATCGACGTCAACACGCAGGAACAACTGGCCGCCAAGCACCTGGAACTCAACGAGGTCGCCTACTGCAACCTGCACCTGGATCACGCGATCCCATACGAAGCCTATGAAGACAGCCGCGAGCTCGGCGGTTTCATCCTGATCGACCGCCAGGGCAATGCCACCGTTGCTGCCGGCACGCTTGATTTTGCGTTACGCCGCGCCGGCAATATCCATTGGCAGCATGTGGACGTCGACAAGCAGGCGCGCGCCCAGTTGAAAGGCCAGCATCCACGTTGCCTGTGGTTCACCGGATTGTCGGGGTCGGGCAAGTCCACGATCGCGAACCTGTTGGAGAAGCGATTGCTGGCGATGGGCCACCACACGTATCTGTTGGATGGAGACAACGTCCGCCATGGTCTCAACAAGGACCTGGGATTCACCGACGAGGACCGCGTCGAAAACATCCGCCGCGTTGCGGAAGTTGCCAGGCTGATGGTCGATGCCGGCCTGATCGTGCTGGTGAGTTTCATCTCGCCGTTCCGCGCCGAGCGACGCATGGCGCGGGCGATGTTCGGGGAAGGAGAGTTTCTGGAAGTTTTCGTCGACACGCCGCTGGAAGTCGCCGAGCAGCGGGACGCCAAGGGGTTGTACGCAAAGGCGCGCGCTGGACAGATCAAGAACTTCACCGGCATCGATTCGCCGTACGAGGTTCCGCAACACCCTGAAGTGACACTGTCGGCCGGCACCACCACGGCAGAGGCTATGGTCGATCGACTGATACGGGAGCTGATCGCCTAGCCAGTTCGGTGACCGCGGTGCATCCCACATGGCTCAACGCTTGAGACCAGCGGCTCTATTGGCGCGCATATCCATAAATCAACAGGTGCACGGATCCATCCGGGTTAACGCTCTTCTGCATCGATGCCCGGGTCATTTCCGGCCCGGCGTTGAGCGTGTAGAGCGTGAACCAGTCGTCGGCAGCCAGCCGGTTCGGAAAGTCCGCCCCGATCAGGCACGTAGAGGAGCGACAACTCGCGGCGAAGGACAGTGGTTTGGCGTTTAGTTGATCGATCTGGGGCGAATCGCTAGCCTCTTCAAGCGCCTTCTGCTTGCGTGGTGCCCAGGCCGCATCGACATGCTCACCCTCATACCGCGAGCGGAGCTGGCTTTCTCCGGCCTTGACCAGCTTTGCCGTGGCTTCGTTGCCGGCTGCCAAGTCTGCCCTCGGATCCACCGGAAGGGACGCCATAGCCGCCTGCGCAGCCGCGGAGCTCCGATTGGATTGGCTTGTCGGGAGTTGCGCCGCCATATCATCTTCGGCTGCAATCCCGGTGGAAGCTGGTGCTGGTCTTGCATCGGCGTGCGATCGCATCATCCACCCGGTCACCCCGGAAATCAGGGCCACAGCGATCACAACCACCAGCAGGGGAACCATGGACGATCTGTTCTGCAACGGGACTTCTCCGAAACGGGTTGACCATCGAGCGCTATTGCTAACGCCTATTGCTCACACAAATCAGTTGCCGCCCAGCAGGTAATAATCGGGCCGATTCATTGCACGAGATGGGCAGGGATAGCGCAGGGCGTCCAGTGCTGGCCTTCCCCCAGATCAGCGGTGCACGAGCCGGGCAACCGCCGCAACTACCAATCTACGCATGACTGCGCTTAAGTATTCGAAAAAATGTTTCAGGAACCCCTTGTGGCGCGGCGTAGGACACAGCGCCACAAGGACAAGACTAAGCGCGATTAACTGCCGACGCCGTTATCCTGCTTCCAATACAAATACGTATCGTTGGCGACCGCACCTGACGGCAACGTGCAGTTAATGCCGAGGCGAGAATTCCCCAAGTCAGTCGACGACGGAGTGGGGTTGTCGGTGGCACCCCAGTGTAGAGAATCCTGGGAGGTGCCACCGGCAGCGATGGCGCTTGTGGTCTTGGTAACAATATACGCCCCCGTCTGTCCTTGATAACCCGTGAGCAGCGTGCAGGTAACGGTGAGGGTGCCGCTGGCGTTGTTATTCGCGAAATAGATGTATATGTCCGTGGGCGCGGTGATGCCGGCCGCGCCATTTCCCATCGTATGGAAGTCGCAGGCGAGGGCAATGGGAGTTGCGCCCACGTTTTCTGCGCCGACCACCCGGTTGCGGATGGTGTTGGCCGGGCCAGGCGTGAACGCCTGGCAATAATTGACGGAGTTGGATATGAAATAGTGCGTGGCAACAACAGCCTGTGCGTCGCCCATGTGCATCGCGAGTCCCAGGCTGCTGGCCAGCAGGCCGAATTTGATTGCAGAATTCATGATCTTTCCTCATTTGAGCGGTGGGAAATGCCCGCGTACCAATGCGAGCCCCGGGCAGTGGCCCTAGGGGTGGTTGCCCCTTAGCCCTAAGCAACGCAATGAGGAGATGAAAGCGGACAGGCAGCGCTTCAAATCGGATGAGCGAAGGAAGAAGAATCCGCTGCAGGCTCACAGGTTCTGGTAATTCGGCCCCGAGCCGCCTTCCGGCGTGACCCAGGTGATGATTTCGTACGGGTCCTTGATGTCGCAGGTCTTGCAGTGGACGCAGTTGGCGGCGTTGATCTGCAGGCGTTTGCCGCTGCTGCCGTCGTCTGCAACTGAATCGACGATCTCGTACACATTGGCGGGACAGAACCGGGTGCAGGGGTTGTCGTATTCGACCGTGCAGCGCTCGATGCAGATGCTGGTGTCGTGCACGACAAGATGAACCGGCTGGTTCTCATCATGTTGTGTCGCTGCGAAATACACACCCTGCAGGCGGTCGCGGGGGGCGAGGGTGCGCTGCACGTAGTCGCGCTTTGGTTGTTCGTGCGTGCCGAGCTTGTCGAGCGACGACCAGTCCGGCGAGTTGTGCAGTGTCCATGGCGACAGGCCGCCGGTGGCGGTTTCCCACGCGGCGTTGAGCATGCCGAACCACAACCCGCGCTTGAAACCCGGTTTGATGTTGCGCACGCTGCGCAATTCGGTCATCACCGCGGAGGCGCGCAATGCCGCGTCGAATCCTGCGGGATCCAATCCCGCCTGCGCCACCGATTGCGCCAGGTGTTCGGCGGCGAGCATGCCGCTGCGGATTGCCTGGTGCGTGCCCTTGATCTTGGGCAAGTTGAGCAGTCCCGCGCCGTCGCCGATCAGCAGTGCGCCGGGCATTTCCACATTGGGTAGCGACTGCCAGCCACCGGTGACGATCGCACGCGCGCCCGCGGACAGGATGCTGCCGCCTTCGAGCAGCGGCGCGACGGACGGATGGTTCTTCCACTGCTGGAAGGCTTCCCAGGGTTTGTACTCCGCGTCGGCATAGTCCAGGCCGCTGACATACCCCAGCGCGATGCGATCGGCATCCAGGTGATACAGGAAACTTCCCCCGTAGATGTCATTGCTGGCCGGCCAGCCGAGCGTGTGCACGATCTTGCCTGGGGTGACGCGGCCCGCCGGCAGCTGCCACAACTCCTTGATGCCGATCGAGTACGCCTGCGGATCGCTCGCCGCATCCAGCGAAAAACGTTTCACCAGTTGCTTGGTCAGGCTGCCGCGTGCACCTTCGGCCAGCACGGTCACCTTGGCCTTGATGTCGATGCCGGCGGTGAATCCGGGTTTGTGCGTGCCATCCTTCGCCACGCCCATGTCGCCGATCCGCACGCCGATGACGCGGCCATCGTCGCCGTGCAGCGTGGCGGCGGCGGCAAAGCCCGGATAGATTTCGACGCCAAGCGCCTCGGCCTGTGGCGCGAGCCACGCGCACATTGCGCCGAGGCTGACGATGAAATTGCCGCGGTTGTGCATCCCCGGAGGTGTCGGCAATTTGCGCTTGCCGGTTTTCGACAGCAGCCAGAATTCGTCGTCGGTGGCTGGCACGCAGATCGGCGGCGGATGGTCGCGCCAGCCCGGCAACAGCGCATCGAGCGGACCGGGTTCGATCACCGCGCCTGACAGGATGTGCGCGCCGACGGTCGCGCCTTTTTCGATCACGCACACGCTGATGTCGGGATTGAGTTGTTTCAGGCGGATCGCGAATGACAACCCCGCTGGCCCGGCGCCTACGGTAACGACGTCGTACTCCATCACGTCGCGTTCGACTTCGCTCATGCCCAGTACTCCGGTCGTCGCAGTTGCAGTGGCCCAATTCTCGGGGTTTGCACGCAAGGCGGCAAATCGGCAGCATCCGAACGATGCCACTGACACCACTCACACTGCCAGACGCCAAGGTTGACCTCGACTCGACGTGGCTGGGTGGTGGCGAAGCCGGTAGCCTGTTGGCCGACCTGCTGGTGACCATCCCCTGGCAGGTCCATCGCATCCGCATGTTCGGGCGCGAGGTCGATTCGCCGCGATTGAGTTGCTGGATCGGCGATCCTGACGCCGCGTATACCTATTCCGGCACGCGTTTCCGCCCGTACACATGGCCGGAAAGCCTGCAGCCTTTGCGCAGGCGCTTGCAGCGGCAGCTGGGCATGGATTTCAACAGCGTCCTGGCGAATCTCTATCGTGACGGTCGCGACCGCATGGGCTGGCACAGCGACAGCGAGCGCGAGCTGGGGGCGACACCAGTGATTGCGTCGGTCAGCCTGGGCGCAACCCGGCGCTTCGTGCTGAAGCGGCGCGAGGACCCTTCAGTCAAACTCGCGCTGGACCTGCCGCACGGCAGCCTGCTGGTGATGGCGGGCCACACGCAGTCGCACTACCGGCATGCATTGCCTGCAACAGCGAAACCCGTCGGTGCTCGCCTCAACCTGACATTCCGGCGGATCACGAATCACCTGGCGCCGCGGTGACCCTTCATCTCGCGCGCGTTGCCGGTGGCCAGCGTCCAGCCGGCGACGTCCTGGCAAATCGCACCCAATGCCGTGCCGAACGCCTGGGCAACGACGGCGGTGCTGGTGCCCGCAGCGGGCACGGCCTGCAGGAAGGTCTTCGAGGCGACGACGTCCTGATCGCTGGCGCGCAGCAGCTTGGCGTTGAGCTCAATCGTCGCGGCCGGGACAGCATTGCCGGCGTAATCCGCTTCGAAACGTCGAATTTCGATCAGCAGCGTGTAATCCGCGGCGATGCCGCTGCCTTGGCGCGCCACGGCTGGAATCTTCTGCGAATCCTCCAGCACGCGCAGGATCGTGTCCTCGATCTGCTCACTGGGTGTTTTCGCCCAGCTTGCATCCTGGTAGACCTCCAGTTCACCCGGTGTCGGTCGCACCGCGATGCGCAGCGTGTCCACCATGCGCGCCACATCCGGATGCGCGAGCGCCAGCTGCCACGTCACCGATGGCCACGATGGATCGGCGGCGACATGGGGATCGGGCGCATAGATGGTCGGTGGCGTCTTGCTTCCAAGGATTGAACACCCCGACAGCAACAGGGCCAGCAGCAACGCCGGTGTCATGGTTTGGAGCCGCGTCATTTTCATTTTGGCTTGAATTCCTTCGGAGAGTCGCGACCCAGGATGTAGCGTGCCGGGCTGCCTTCAAGACGATCACTGATGTGCCGCAGGTCTCGCACCAGGCCGCGCAGTTCGCCCAGGGTCGGCCCAAGTTGCGACAGGCCATCATTGGCGAAGCTGTGAATCGCCGCGCGGTTTTCCGTCAGGATCGTATTGGCGCCGCCGGCGGCCGAATCGAGTTTGGTCAACGTGCTGTCGAGTTTGGTCATCAGCGCCGGCAGCTTGTCGATCACTTCACGATCAACGTCCTTTACCGCGTGGTTGGTGGTGTCCAGGGTCGCCGACAGTTTCTCGCTTGCTTCGCGTGCGTTGACCAGCAGCTTGCGAATGTCATCGCGCTGGTCTGCGACCGCGCCCGTCATCGCCTGCAGGTTGTCCAGCGTCTTGGCGATTTTCTTGACGTTCTCTTCGCTGAGGACTTCGTCCATCCGCGCAACCAGGCGATTGGCGGTGTCGGCGATGTTCTGCAGTGCCGAGGCTTCGGTCTTGATGACGGGAATTTCGTGATGGTCCACAGCCACCAGCATCGGCGCACTCGGAGATCCGCCGGTGAGCTGGATGAACGGACTTCCGGTCAGGCCGGTGATCGACATCTTGGCCTTGGTGTCGACCTTGATCGGTGTGTCGGCCTGCAGTTTCAGCCGCGCCAGCACTTGCCGCGGATCGTTGGGGGCAAGCTTGAGCGATTCGACCGTACCTACCGAGATGCCGTTGTATTGCACCGAACTGCCCTGGGTGAGGCCGGTGACTGGTTCATTGAAGATGACCCAGTACTCCTGCCATCCCTGCTCCGACGAATACTTCGCCGCCCACAGGCCGAACCCCAGCAGCAGCACCGCGGTGAGGATGGTGAAGGCACCGATGAGGACGTAATTGGCCTTGGTTTCCATGTTCAGGTGGCCTCGGCAGATGTGCCTGATTCGAAAGTGGATGATTTCGGGAGTGATGGCTGGGTGGAGGACGCCGTGGTCGAAGCGTCACTGCGCGCCGCGCGACCGCGAGGGCCGTTGAAATATTCCTGCACCCAGGGATGATCGAATTCCTGCAGTTTGGCCAGGGTGTCCACGGCAACGATCTTGCGATCGGCGATCACCGCGACGCGATCGCAGATAGCGTACAGCGTGTCCAGGTCATGGGTGATGAGGAACACCGTCAGGCCCAGCGCCTGCTGCAGGGTTCGGATCAGCGTGTCGAAGGCATCCGCGCCAATCGGATCGAGCCCAGCGGTGGGCTCATCCAGGAACAACAGCGGCGGATCCAGTGCCAGCGCACGCGCGAGGCCTGCGCGCTTGCGCATGCCACCGGACAGTTGCGAGGGCAGCTTGTTCAGCGCGTCGGCCGGGAGTCCGGAGAGCTTCACCTTGAGCAGGGCCAGCTCGTAACGCAGTGAATCACGCAGGTCCGGATGGTGCTCCTTCAGCGGCACCTGTACGTTTTCACCGACCGTCAGCGATGAGAACAACGCGCCATCCTGGAACAGCACGCCGGTGTTGCGTTCAATGTGCAGACGGTCATCCGGGTCCTGCGAGCGCGCATCGACGCCGAGGAGTTCGATCTCGCCTGCATCGGGCGTGCGCAGCCCCAGGATCGAGCGCATCAACACCGATTTTCCCGAGCCCGAGCCGCCGACAACTCCAAGGATTTCCCCCGGCATCACGTCCAGGTCCAGGCCGTCGTGCACGACCTGTTCACCAAAACGATTCACCAGGCCGCGCACGCGGATGATCGGCTTGCTCGTGTCGACGTCGGGATTGCCGGCAGGGTGCTCCGTCTCGGCCTGACTGGCTTGCGTCACGTCGCTCACCAGCCCACCTGCATGAACCAGATCGCAGCGAATGCATCGAGGACGATCACCAGCGAGATGGCCTGCACCACGCTGGATGTGGTGCGATCACCGACCGATTGCGCGGTGCCCTCCACCTGCAGGCCTTCCAGGCAGCCGATCAGCCCGATCACCATCGCGAACAACGGTGCCTTCGACAGTCCAACCAGGAAATGTCGCAGGTGCATCGTCTCCTGCATTCGCGCCAGGTAGGCCTGCGGTGGAATCCCCAGGCTGAAGGCACCCACCGACATGCCACCCAGCAGGCCGGCGATATCGGCGATGAAACTCAGCAGTGGCAGCATCACCAACAGCGCAAGTACGCGTGGAATGACCAGCACGTCGATCGGGTCCAGGCCGAGCGTGCGCATGGCATCGATCTCCTCGCGGCTGACCATCGCGCCAATCTGCGCAGTGAACGCACTGGCAGTGCGTCCGGCCAGCAGGATGGCCGTCAGCAGCACGCCGAATTCGCGCAGGAAGGCGACGTTGACCAGCTCCACGACGTAAATCGTCGCGCCGAAGTCCTGCAGGATGTTCGCGCCAAGGAATGCGATCACCGCGCCCACCAGGTACGACAGCAAAATCACCAGCGGCACTGCATCCAGGCCCACCTGCTCCATGTGATGCACGGTTGCCGTCAGGTGGAAGCGGCGTGGCTGGTGCAGCATGCGCAGCATCTTCGCCAGGTTTTCACCGAGGAAGCTGATCAGTGCGACTATCTCGATCCAGTTGTCGTGGACCGCGAAACCCAAGCGTCCCAGCGCTGCGGAAAATCCGTATTCGCGTTTTGACTTCGGCCGGTCGTCGGCCACATCCTCGATCGCCGCGACCAATGCGTGATGGTCTGGCCGGAACTTGAAGCCGTCGAAGTCCAGCTCATGCCGGCGCGCGAATCTCACCAACTGCAGCACGCCGGTCGAATCCAGCCGATCCACCCCGGTGGCGTCCACGCTACCCGGTTGTTTGGGGGCTTCATGCAGCAGCGTGCCCAGTTCACTGGCGTATTGCAGCGTCCAGCGCCCGTGGAGCCGCAAGCCCGCGCAGTCGGGGGCGGCACCATCGTCCAGTTCGATACTCGGGGCTTTGCTGGGGACAGCCATACCGCAATCCAGGTGGCGCTGCGGGCCGAGGATACAGAACCCACGCGATAGCGTCCCGTGATTGCACCGATGCGCGCATGCCGTGGTGCATGCGATCCTGTCGACATGCATGACCGCGCAGACTCCATCCCCGCGACCATTCCTCCGGCCACCTATGCCGCGCGGCTGGCGTTCGTCGTGGAACTGGCCGAACACCTGCACGCGTACGGCACCACCGCGCAGCGTCTGGAAGGTGCGCTCAACGCGGTGGCTGCGAGCCTGCATCTGGATTGCGAGCCATGGTCGAATCCCACCGGGTTGATCCTGACGTTCAGCGATCCCGAGCGGCCACCGGGGGAAAGCGACACCACCCGCGTGATCCGGTTGCCGCCTGGGGACACGGACCTGGCCAAGTTGTGCGCTACCGATCGCATTGCCGAAGACGTCATGGCCGGCCGGCTGGATCTTGCGGCCGGGCACGCCGCATTGCGCGCGCTGGATCGCACGCCGCGATGGCGGGAAAACTTCATGCAGGTGTTCGGGTTTGGCCTTGCCGCCGCCTCCGTGGCCGGGTTGCTGCGCCTTCCGTGGCTGGACATCGCGACCGCTGGCATCACCGGCCTGCTGATCGGCTGGCTGGACGTCATCACGCGCCAGCGTCCGCAACTCAAGGAAGCCGGGGACGCACTGGCAGCGTTGCTGGCGGGCTTCATCGCCATCGCGGTGGCGAGCTTCGTCGCCCCGCTCAACCTCAACACCGTGATCATCGCGTCGTTGATCGTGTTGCTGCCCGGCATGGCGCTGACCAACGCCGTCAACGAACTCACCAGCCAGCACCTGGTGTCCGGTACCGCCCGGTTTGCCGGGGCGCTGACCACGGTGATGAAGCTGGCCGTCGGCATGGTCATCGCCCTGAAGCTGTCGGACCTGGTTGGCATCACCCCGCACATCCGTGCGTGGCGACCGCAGCCCGAAGCGGTCGAATGGGTGTCGCTGGGGTTGGCGGCCTATGCCTTCGCCGTGCTGTTCCGCGCAGCGACGCGTGACTATCCCGTGGTCATGCTATCGGCCATCGCCGGTTACCTGATCTCGCGCCTGGTCGGCGGCGTATGGGGCAGCCCTGCCGGGATTTTCCTGTCCGCATTGACCATGACGGCCGCCGGGAACGCCTATGCGCGATGGGTGCAGCGTCCAGGCGCGGTGGTTCGCGTGCCCGGCATCATCATGCTGGTGCCTGGCAGCGCCAGCCTGCGCGGGGTGATGACCGTGTTGCAGCGAAACGATGTCATCGCAGGCCACAACGCGGCGTTGACGGTGATGAACATCCTGCTGGCGCTGGTGGCGGGGTTGTTGTTCGGGAACCTGTTGTTGCCGACGCGAAGGAATCTGTAGCTCAAGATGGGTTTGGATTCTCGCCGTCGCTTTAAAACGCTTTCGCCGTTGGCGAGTCACTTTTCTTTTACGGCGCCAAAAGAAAAGTAACCGCGCCGCCAACGAATCCGCATACCTATTAGTCAGAACGCGCCGCCGCGCGCGTAGATTGTTGCTTGCTAATTCGCTTGTCTATCGCCATCCATGGCTCGGTCGGAAAACTGCGCACATCCTGTGCGCAGCCCTTCGGGTCAGCGGGGTGCTGCTGTGCTCAGATATTTTCGAGTCAACCGCAAGTGCATTTCTCCCAAAACCAATGTGCTCGAATCTTGGCCCTCAAAAAAATCGCCGGCACGTGGCCGGCGTTTTTTGATCCAATGAAAACAACTCAGCGGATCAGATAATCCTCGAGCTTCCTGCCCTTGGCGACTTCCGCGGCCAGCCAGCGGGGTTGTTGGCCGCGACCGGCCCAGGTTTCAGCGGTGTTCTGGGGGTTGCGGTATTTCGGGGCGACCTTGCCGGTGGATTTTCCTTTGGTCGTTTTGCGGGTCTTGGCGGGAGCCGCTTTGTCGGCACGGCTGCTGGACGGAACCGCGCCTCCGAACAACTCGGCGATCGTATAACCCTCGCTCTTGGCCAACTGCACAAGTTTGTTGCGCACCGTGCTCAAGGGTTTGCGCTTGCTCAGGGTGATTTTGCGCTTGTTGGCCTGGTTGATCAGGCTTTGCAGTTCGCGTGCGGAAAGTTTATTGACATCGATCGACATGGGTTTTCCAGAAAGCCGGGCGGGTTGGTCTAGCAATGACATGGCATGTGCAGCCATCATTTTTCAGAAATCAATTTCATCATCAGCGCGTGTTGATCCAGTGGCTCGGATTCGCCACCGCTGCGTGCGCGATATTCGAATGTCCCGGCAGCCAGGCCACGCTCGGACACCACGACGCGATGCGGAATGCCGATCAGTTCGATATCCGCGAACATCGCCCCGGCACGCAGGCCGCGATCATCCAGCACGGTATCCACGCCTCTGCCGACCAGCTCCCGGTATATCGCATCTGCCGCATCGGCAACCGCCGGGTCATTCTTCGGATTGATCACGCACACGGCCACCTGCCACGGCGCCATTGCCGCTGGCCACACGATGCCCGCGTCGTCATGGTTCTGCTCGATCGCCGCCGCCACGATGCGCGAAACGCCGATGCCGTAGCAGCCCATCGCCGGGGTCACGGCCTTGCCGTTGGAATCCAGCACCGTGCATCCCATCGCCTGTGCATACGTGCAGCCGAGCTGGAAGACGTGGCCGACCTCGATGCCGCGTGCCAAGCCCAGCGTGCCATGTCCATCGGGTGACAAATCTCCTGCCACGGCGTTGCGGATGTCGGCGACAAGATCCGGCTCGGGCAGGTCGCGTCCCCAGTTGACCCCTGTCAGGTGATTGCCCGTTTCATTGGCGCCGACCACGAAATCGGACAGCGCTGCAACGTCGCGGTCGGCAATCACCCGGACGGGCGTGCGTGGGGAGGCCGGTCCCAGGAAGCCAGGTTCGCTGCCCAGGTGCTCGAGGATTTCGGCTTCAGTCGCCAATCGGTAACCCGATAGCCCGGGCAGCTTCGCCAGTTTGATTTCATTGACGACGTGATCGCCGCGCACCAGCGCCAATACGAATTGTCCTGCCTTGCCTGCGGCGCCTTGTGTCATCAACGCGACGGACTTCACCGTGGCTTGCAGCGGCAACCCGAGCAGGGCGGCGACGTCATCGCAGGTTTTCTGCGTCGGTGTTTCCACTTTCCGCATTGCCTGGGAAGGGGTCGCACGCGCACCTGGCGCGGCAGACATCGCGGTCTCGACATTGGCGGCGTAATCGGAGCCATCCGAAAACGCGATGGCGTCCTCGCCCGAGTCGGCAAGCACGTGGAACTCCTGCGACGCATCGCCGCCAATGGCGCCGGAATCCGCCTGCACCGCGCGGAACTTCAGCCCCAGCCTGGTGAAGATTCGACTATAGGCGGCGATCATGTTGCGGTATTCGAGTTCCAGCCCGGCGTCGTCGATGTGGAACGAGTACGCATCCTTCATCAGGAACTCGCGCGCGCGCATGATGCCGAAACGCGGCCGGATCTCGTCGCGGAACTTGGTCTGGATCTGGTAGAAATTGATCGGTAGCTGCTTGTAGCTGGCCAGTTCGTTGCGTGCGAAATCGGTGATGACTTCCTCGGCGGTCGGGCCGTAGCAGTATTCGGCGTCCTTGCGATCCTTGATCTTGAGCAGCTGGCCGCCGAACTTCTGCCAACGCCCGGTTTCCTCCCACAACTCACGCGGCTGGATCGAGGGCATCAGCAATTCAATCGCCCCGGCGCGATCCATTTCGTCGCGCACGACCTGCTCGACCTTCCGAAGCACGCGCAGGCCCAGTGGCGACCATGTGTAGATGCCGGCGGCAAGCTTGCGCAGCATGCCTGCCTTGAGCATCAGCTTGTGGCTGATGATCTCGGCATCGGCAGGCGTTTCCTTGCTGGTACGGAGGTGGAACTGCGACAGGCGCATCAGGCGGCTTCAACAAAAGGGAAGCGCAGTTTGCCATGCAAGCCGGCGTGGCTTCACCCGCACCTCCTGACGCCCCTTTTGCGTGTTACCTGGGCGGCGCGGCGGCCTTGTCGGCCACGACCGCTGCACAAGTGACCTTCACGGTGGCTTGCGCCAGTTGCATCTGGTTGGCGCGGTCGTCAGCGGACAAGGTCTTGTCGGGCTTGCCGTCGCCATTGCTGTCGATCTGCACCGGCTCCTTGCCCTGCAGCAGGGCCATGTTCTTGCGTGCGATGTCGCAGGAAGGATTCTCGGTGGATTTTGCAGACGGTTTGGCATCAGCCACATCCACCTGGTCATTGTGGATGGTGCGGGTTCTGTAGGCGCCCTGGGCGGGTGGGGTGCTGCTGTACTGGGTGACGCCGTGGGCATCCTTCCACTGGTAGACCTCGCCGGCATTTGCGGTTGCACAGACGGCCAGGGCGAGCAGGCCCAGCGTCAAGGCATGCTTCTTCACGACAAAGTGTGGACGTTGCATGGGAAATTCCTGGAGTCACGTGGGTGCGGGGGCCGATTGCAGCACCGCATCCACCCGGGCGCAAGCCACCGACCTACAAAACCCGTCATTGGTTCAGTTGCCCGAACGGTGTCCGTGTCCACGGTGGCGGCTACACTGACCCGATGAACGACGTGCCAACCCAACGTCCACGCAGCCGCGGCATCTACCTGCTGCCCAACCTGTTCACCACTGGTGGGTTGTTTGGCGGCTTTTTCGCGATCATTGCCGCCTCCCAGGGCCGGTTCGAGGCCGCCTGCGTGGCGATTTTCATCGCCTCGGTGCTGGATGGGATCGACGGCCGTGTCGCGCGAATGACCAACACGCAGACGGAGTTTGGCGTGCAATACGATTCACTGGCCGACCTGGTCAGCTTCGGCATGGCGCCGTCGCTGGTGATGTACTACTGGGCCCTGTCGGCATTGAAGCTTGATGGCGTCACCGCGGGCAAGATCGGCTGGCTGACTGCCTTCTTGTATGCCGCCTGCGCTGCGCTGCGGCTGGCGCGATTCAACAGCCAGGTGGCCCAGGTCGACAAGCGCTGGTTCATCGGCCTTGCCAGCCCCGCCGCCGCAGGATTGATGGCGAGCTTCGTCTGGACATGCGTGGAGTTCGGCTGGGCCGGCCAACAGCTGCGTTACGTCGCGATCGCGGTGACGGTCGTGGCCGCATTGTTGATGGTCAGTCGAATCCGCTACAGCAGTTTCAAGGGGCCGCGGGGACCAAAAGGCGATCGCGTGCCGTTCTGGGCCATCGTGCTGGCATTGGCGGTGTTGATTGCATTGGTGCTGGATCCGCCGCTGATGTTGCTGACCGCAACCACCGTGTACGCGGTATCAGGGCCGCTGCTGTGGTTGCGGCGCCGACGCGGCGCTTCGCCGTTGCAGACCGGTTGATGGCCATGTGGGACCCCTGCCAGCGCGAAATCCTGGTGGCGCTGGGGTGCACGCCCTGGGGGATGGCCCCGCCTGAAATTCCCGATGACCCGTTGCTGCGTGCGCTGCTGCATGCGGCCGGCCGCGCCCCGGACGCCGCCGATGTCGCGGCCGTGCTGCGCCTGCTGCCGCCGACCAGCAGCCTGCTTGGAAATCCTGGCGCCAAGCGTGCGCTGTGGCCACGGCTGCGACAGCTTCGTCGAACCTCGCAATGAATGCCCGCACGCGCGATGTCGAGCCATCGCAATCCACCAGCCTGCGGCCCATGCGCGAAGAAGACCTGGACGCGGTGCTGGAGATCGAGCTGCGGGCGTATCCATTCCCATGGACGCGCGGGATCTTTCAGGATTGCCTGCGTGCGAGTTACCCGGCATGGGTGTTGCATCGCGAAGGCGCCATGATCGGTTACGGAATGTTGAGCATGGCTGCCGACGAGGCGCACGTGCTCAATGTCTGCGCTGCGCCGGAGGAGCAAGGACGTGGACACGGTCGTCGCCTCTTGCGTACCCTGCTGCAACAGGCGCGCGCACGTGGCGCGCAACGGGTATTCCTGGAAGTACGTCCCTCCAACACTGGGGCGATTGCGCTGTATCACGCCGAAGGCTTCAACGAGATCGGCCGGCGACCGCGGTATTACCCCGCCAAAGCGGGGCGTGAGGACGCCATCGTGATGGCAAAGGAATTGTTCACCGACTGAGCGTTTTCAGATCTTTGCGCGCTGCGTGGCAAGTGCATCACGCTGCAGCGTCCAGTCCAACAAGCGCTGGCGCTCCAGTTCGACGACCGGGGGTGGCGCGTGTTGCACGAACGTGTCGCTGGCGAGTTTTCCGCGCGACTTCGCGATCTCGCCCTCGACCCGCTTGAGCTCCTTGTCCAGCCGCGCGCGTTCTGCGCCCAGGTCGACCAGGCCTTCGAGTGGCACCAGCAACTTCAACTCGCCGACCACCGCCGAAGCCGAAGCAGGCGCACCAGTCGCATCGGCCATGAACTCGATGCGTTCAAGCTTGTTGAGGAAGCGCAATTGCTGGCCGAAGCGCTCCACCCGCGCGCGGTCGTTCGCGTTGCCATCGGCCAGCAGCAGCGTGACCTGTTTGGCCGGCGGCACGTTGAGCTCGCTACGCAGCTTGCGCAATCCCGTCACCATCGCCTTCAGCCATTCGATATCCGCTTGCGCATCCTCGTGGCCCACTGCGAAATCCAACGCCTGTGGGTACGGGCGCACCATGATCGTGGCTTCGGTGATTCCCAGTCTCGGCGCAACCGACAACCATAACTCCTCGGTGACGAAGGGAATCAGCGGATGCAACAGCGACAACAGACGTTCAAGCACGAACAGCAATGTATGACGCGTGCTGTTGGCGGCTTCGACATCCGCGCCGTTGAGCGCAGGCTTCGCAAGCTCGACGAACCAGTCGCAGAAATCGTTCCACGCGAATTCGTACAGTTCTTGTGACAGAAGATCGAAACGGTAGTTGGCGAAATGCGTTTGCGCCTGCGCGGCGGTATTTGCCAATTTCGCCAGGATCCACCGTTCGGCATCCGTGCGCGGCTGCGGTGGGCCACTGAAAGTCGCGCCTTCGGTATTCATCAACACGAAGCGGGTCGCGTTCCACAGTTTGTTGCAGAAATTCTTGTAGCCCTCGGCGCGGCCGAGGTCGAACTTGATGTCGCGGCCGTGGCCGGCAAGCGCGGCCATGGTGAAGCGCAATGCGTCTGCACCGAACGCGGGAATGCCGTCAGGGAATTCGCGTCGTGTCGCCTTTTCGATCTTCCCGGCCATCTTGGGCTGCATCAGCCCGGCCGTGCGCTTGGCGACCAGGGCATCGATCGAAATACCGTCGATCAGGTCGAGCGGATCCAGGATGTTGCCCTTGGACTTGGACATCTTCTGCCCGTCCTTGTCGCGGACGAGGCCGGTGATGTAGACATCGTGGAAGGGAACTTCGCCCACCAGCTTGTCCGTCATCATGATCATCCGGGCAACCCAGAAGAAAATGATGTCGAAGCCGGTCACCAGCACCGACGACGGCACGAATTTTTCAAAACCGCGTTCTTGCATCAACGCCTTGTTGGGCCAGCCCATCGTGCTGACAGGCCAAAGCGCCGAAGAGAACCAGGTCTCCAGCACATCGTTGTCCTGCGACAACGCGACCCCGGCATCCAGCGAATATTTGGCGCGGACTTCGGATTCATTGCGTCCGACGTAGATCCTGCCCTGCGCGTCGTACCAGGCCGGAATGCGATGGCCCCACCACAGCTGGCGGCTGATGCACCAGTCCTGGATGTTTTCCATCCAGTGCCGATAGGTGTTGATCCAGTTGGCGGGGACAAACTTGATTGCACCGCTCTCAGCGAGCTGAAGGCCTTTCGCTCCCAGCGTGTCCATCTTCACGAACCACTGGTCCGTGAGGTACGGCTCGATCGCCTGGCCGCTGCGATCCCCGCGCGGCACCTGCAGTTTGTGCGGTTTGGTTTCGACCAGAAGCCCGGCGGCTTCGAGATCTGCGAGCACGAGTTTGCGTGCGTCGTAGCGATCAAGGCCGCGATAACGTTCCGGCACCGCAGCATTCGTTGCAGCGTCCGGCGTGAAGATGTTGATCAGCGGCAATGAATGCCTTTGCCCGACCGCGTAATCGTTGAAGTCGTGCGCAGGAGTGACCTTCACCACGCCCGTGCCGAACTCGCGGTCCACATAGTCGTCGGCAATCACGGGAATTAGTCGTCCCGTGAGCGGCAGCGTGACGGTCTTGCCGACCAGGTGCGTGTAGCGCTCATCGTCCGGATGCACCATCACCGCGGTATCGCCCAGCATGGTTTCCGGGCGTGTGGTCGCGACCACCAGAGAACCGCTGCCGTCGCTTAGCGGATAGGAAATCGACCAGAGGAATCCATCCTCCTCCTCGTTGACGACTTCAAGATCGGAGATGGCGGTTTTCAGTACCGGATCCCAGTTGACCAGACGCTGACCGCGATAGATCAGGCCTTCGTCATGCAGCCGCACGAAGGCCTCGACCACGGCCTCGGCAGGCATCGGATCCATGGTGAACGCACTGCGCGACCAGTCGCCGGAGGTGCCCATGCGGCGCATCTGCCGCTCGATGGTATGACCGGATTGTTCGCGCCACTCCCAGACTTTTTCGATGAAGCCAGCGCGGCCGAGCGAATCCCGGGTTTCGTCCTTGCCTTCGAGCTTGAGGTTGCGCGACACCACCATCTCGGTGGCGATGCCGGCGTGGTCGGTGCCCAACTGCCACAGCGTGTCGAAGCCACGCATGCGGTGGTAGCGGATCAATGCATCCTGCAGCGTGTACTGGAAGGCATGCCCCATGTGCAGCGTGCCGGTCACGTTGGGCGGTGGCAGCAGGATGCAATAGGGTTCGCCCTTGCCGCTGGGTTTGAACACACCGCTGGATTCCCACTGCGCATACAGGCGCGCTTCGAACTGGGTGGGGTCGTAACCGGGGGCGAGCGCAGTCATCTGGGTAGCATCACATGTCGAATTTCTTGAGGTCCAGGCCACGCGCCTTGTATTGCTGCCAGCGCTCGCGCAGTGGTTCGCGCGCGGCCTCGTCGGCGGGCACGACTTCCAGCACGCGCTCGAAATTGCCTTCGACCGCCGCATCGCGCAGGTTGATGACCAGCGCGCGCATTGGTGCGTCGATTGCAGGCGTAGCGATCAGGATCGGCGTGGAGTCGTCCTCCTCGTCGCCGGCGACCTGGTGCGGAATGTAGGCATCGTCACCCATGTCCCACAACATTTCGTCGAGCGCTTCGGCTTGTTCGTCGTCGCGCGCCAACACCAGCGTCCACAGGTCGGCGTCGAACGCCTTCTTCGCCAGTTCGCACACCAGCCGCAAGGGTTCCTCGCGGAAACGCGGCTTGGCGATCAAATAGAAATCAGCGCGAGGCACTCCGTCACGCCGCGCGATCGATCAACCATTGCGACAACAATCCCACCGGCCGCCCGGTTGCCATGCCCATCTTGCCGTCGCCATTCGCCACGCCGGCGATGTCCAGGTGCGCCCAGCGCTGGCCTTCGGTGAAGCGCGACAGGAAGCAGCCGGCAGTGATCGCGCCGGCCCACCTTCCGCCGATGTTGTAGATGTCGGCGAAGGTCGAATCCAGCATCGACTGGTATTCATCCCACAGCGGCAGCCGCCAGGCGCGGTCGAAGGTGTCTTCGCCTGCAGCAAGCAGTTCGCCGGCCAGATCGTCGTGCTTGCTCATCAGTCCCGTCGCGAACTTGCCGAGCGCGACCACGCAGGCGCCCGTCAGCGTGGCCACGTCGAGCAGCGCCTGGGGTTCGAAGCGCTGCGCATACGTCAGCGCATCGCACAGGATCAAGCGGCCTTCGGCATCGGTGTTGCCGACCTCGATGGTTTTCCCGGACATGCTGGTGAGCACATCGGAAGGACGATAGGCATTGCCGTCGGGCATGTTCTCCACCGCCGGTACGATCACGACCAGGTTGATCGGCAACTTCATGCCGACCGCCGACACGAACGTGCCCATGACCGTCGCCGCGCCGCACATGTCGTACTTCATCTCCTCGACACCACCCTGGGTCTTGAGGTTGATGCCGCCGGTGTCGAAGGTGATCCCCTTGCCGACCAGCACGAAGGGTTTTGCCGCGCCGCCGCCGGTGTATTTCAGGACGATGAGCTTGGGAGGATTGGCCGAACCCAGGGACACGGCCAGCAGCGACCCCATGCCCAGCGCCTGCATCTGTTCGCGATCCAGTACTTCGCAGGAGGTGCTGTCGAAACGCGATGCGAACTGCTGCGCCTGCTGCGCCAGGTAGGTCGGATTGCAGATGTTGGGCGGCAGGTTGCCCAGTTCACGCGTGAATGCAACGCCCGCGGCGATCGCCTGGCCTTGCGCGAGTGCAAGGGCGTCGTCGCCAGTGATGGCCAATGACACCAGGCCGGCTTC
The DNA here is from genome assembly GCA_038236935.1 of Lysobacterales bacterium. GTDB lineage: Bacteria > Pseudomonadota > Gammaproteobacteria > Xanthomonadales > Xanthomonadaceae > Cognatiluteimonas. The sequence goes on along the minus strand of JBBRZH010000021.1, from coordinate 18,137 downwards.
GTCACGCTTCTTGCTCTTGGCACCGAGCGTGGCGGTGTAGCGGTAGCAGGCGTGGGCGGCGGCGACCGCGGCCTGGCGGACGTTCCACGCGGCATCGCGACCTGGTACGGAAAGTTCGGAGAGCGTCAGCAATGCGCTCTTCGATGCGCCCGTGCGCAATGCGCGTGCGGCGTCGCCGACTGCCTTCAAGTATTGCGGCACGGCGAATTTCGCCGATTCGCCCAGGCCGACCACCAGCACGCGTGGGGACTTCACGCCGGCCAGGTCATACACCCAGGTGACGCTGCCCGTCTTGCCGTTGATGTCGCCGCGGGCTGCCAGATCCTTGAGCTTGCCGCCGCTGGCCGTATCCAGTGCCTGCGCGGTCGGGCTCAGCATCGGGGCGGTGGGGCCGTCGCCGGCAAAGACGCCTACCACGATGCAGTCGGTGATGGCATCGGCGGGCGCGGCATGGTTCAGGCTGAATTCCAGGGACATCGAGCAGATTCCAGAGGGTGGGGTGTTGAGTTCCGTACAATCGTGCGGCCTTCGTCGGACACACCAGCGCAGCTTGGCTGCTGGTCGACGAAACCAGCCCCGAAGTCTAAAGCAACCCCGTTCGATCCGAACCTCACACTCCACAGATACTCCCGGCGCCTGATGCCCAGACTCGATCGTTACCTGTTCCGCGAATTCAGCCAGTCCACCTTTGCCGCGCTGGTGGTGCTGCTGATGGTCAGCCTGGGCGGGATCTTTGCCGACGTGCTTGGCGATGTCGCCCGCGGCCGGGTGCCGGCCGGGCTGATGCTGTCCCAACTGGGCCTGCAGCTGATCCGCTACCTTCCGCTGGTGCTGCCATTGGGCCTGATGCTGGGCTTGTTGCTGGCGACCGGAAGACTCTATCGCGATGCCGAAATGCCGGTGCTCAGCTCGATGGGAATCGGACCCAGGCGGATGCTGCGTCCGTTGTTGATGCTGGTGCTCCCCATCGTGGCGGTCATCGCCCTGTGCTCGCTGTGGTTCGGTCCGTGGGCCAGGCGCACCTCCCAGGAGATGATCATCGCCGGCAGCCGCAGCCTGCTGGTGTCGGGAATGGAGCCCGGCCGCTTCACCGAATTACCCGGCGGCGGCGGGGTGGTCTACGTCGGCGCGATGTCCAACGACGGCCGAAAGCTCACGCGGGTGTTCGTCTACAAGCAGAAAGGCGATCGCATGGACGTCACCACCGCGCGCAGCGGTTCGTTGTCCTTTGCCGATCACAATGATCGCTACCTGACGCTGGACGACGGCTTCCGGGTGGAAGGCCCGCTCGACACAGGTCGCGATTTCCGCATGATGCGCTACGCCAGCAACGCGATGCGCATGCCGCAAACGACCGACAAGCGCGACGGTTTCGATCCGCAGGGGATGACAACGCAGGAATTGCTGCGCGATCCGCGTCGCGAGGCCGGTGCGCAATTCCACTACCGGTTGGCGCCTCCGCTGCTGGCGCTGGCGTTCGCGCTGCTCGCGGTGCCCCTGGCGCGCAGTTCGCCCCGGCAGGCACGCTATGGGCGGCTGTTGATGGGCTTCCTGGTGTATGTGGTCAGCATCAACCTGATGTCGCTGGGCACCGATGGGCTGGCCAGTGGCAAGCTGCCGATGGCGTTGGGCCTGTGGTGGCTGGTGTTGCCGACACTGGCGATCTCGCTGTGGGTGTATCTGCGCGATGGACGCATGCGTCCCAGCCGCGGGTTTCCCGCTGTGTCAACTGGCACGCAGGGAGCGCCACGATGAAGCCCTTCCCGAAGATCCATGATCTCTACATCGCGCGCGTCTTGTTCGGCACCGTGCTGCTGACCTGGCTGGTCCTGGTGGGGATGGATGCACTGATCGGTGGCGGCGGGGTGCTGGCCGAGGCCAGCGACGTGGGCAAGGGCGACTACACGTTCGCAAAAATGCTGGTGAATGTCTTCTACACATTGCCACGCCGGGCTTATACGTTGTTCCCCACTGCTGCGGTGATAGGCACCTTGATGGGGCTGGGCCAGCTGGCCGCCAGTTCGGAATTGACTGCGTTGCGCGCGCTGGGGTTGTCGCGCCGACGGGTGGGTCTCGCCGTCGCCGCAGCGCTGGCCGTGCTTACGCTTCTGATGGTGATCAATGGCGAAACCCTGTCGCCGTGGGGTCAGCGTCGCGCCGATGGGTTGAAGGCATCGGCCAAATCCAAGGACATGATCGTTGCCGAATATTCCGGCTTGTGGGCGCGCGAGGGCGACACCTTCCTCAACGCGCAGAGCGGGCAGGAGCGTAACGACGGCAAGCAACACTGGCTGGAGCTGCGTGACGTACGCCTGTACGAGTTCGACCCTGCCGGCCGCCTGCAATCGATTGCCCGTGCGGGAAGTGCCGAGCATCGCAGTGGTGGCTGGTTGCTGCACAACGTCAAGCGCAGTTATTTCGACGCGCGATCGGTCACGCAGACCGATGTCCAGGAAGAGCACTGGGCATCAAAGCTCGACGACACGTCGTTGGCGGCCAGCGTCACCCAGCCTGGTTACCTGCGCGCCAAGGAGCTTCGCAGCGGCATCGAATATCGTCGTCGCAACGGCCTTGATGCCGGTGAATTCGAGGAAAGCTATTGGGGCCGCTGGTTCTACCCCATCAACGTGCTGGCACTGTGCCTGGCGGCGATGCCGTTCGCGTTCGGGAGCCTGCGCAGCGGCGGACTGGGCAAGCGGTTGTTCATCGGCATTGTCTTCGCGCTGGGCTTCTGGTTGCTGCAGACGCAGTTCGTCAAGCTCGCCGGCGTCTACAAGTTCGACTACCGCATCGCGTACCTGGTGCCGCCGACAGTGATGCTGGCGGTGTCGTCGGTCTTGTTTCGACGCAGGAGCGGGTAATCTCTCTCGGCATGTTCGATATTCCCGCGCAGGCCGGGCTTCGATTTGCCGAATCGCTGATCATCCAGTGGCTTTCTATCTTTTCTTCTCTCAAACGCTTTCGCCTTTGGCGAGTCACTTTTCTTTTACAGCGCCAAAAGAAAAGTAACCAAAAGAAAGGGCGCCTCCCCGACACAGCAAACTCGCCAATCTGATTCTCAAGGCGATTTTCCGACTCGCCATCCATGGCTCGGTCGGAAAACGCTGCACATCCTGTGCAGCGCCCTACGGGTCTTCAGAAGTCTGCTGCGATCTGGGTATTTTTCGAGTCAACGGCATAACGCATGGCTGCTAAACTGCCAACTCGCCCAAAACCGGCCTATCGCCATGACCGACGTTACTTCGCATGTCGCCTCCGCACCCGCCAATGCGCAGCAGCGGTATGACGTGCGGGCGGCGGACTTGCCTTTGAGTTGCCCGTTGCCCTCGATGGCATTGTGGAATTCGCATCCGCGCGTCTATCTGCCGATTGCCCAGGACGGTGGGGAAGCGCAGTGTCCGTATTGCGGGGCGCATTTTTTTCTCGTCGACTGACGGGACGGACTGGCGCGCATGAGCCGCCGGTTGACCGTGGTGCAATTGCTGCCGGCGCTGGAATCCGGTGGGGTCGAACGCTCGACACTGGAGATCACCGACGCGCTGGTGCAGGCAGGTCATCGCGCCATCGTGGTGTCGGCGGGCGGCCGGTTGCTGCCACAGTTGTTGACGCTGGGCGGTGAGCATGTCGCGCTCGATATCGGTCGAAAATCACTTTCAACGTTGCGACTTGTCCCCGCGTTGCAACGGCTCTTTGCACAGGCGGACATCGTCCACGCGCGTTCGCGCTTGCCAGCCTGGATCGCGCGGTTTGCGTTGCGCGGGATGACGCAACCCCCGCATTTCGTGACCACCGTGCACGGACTGAATTCGCCTTCGCGCTACAGCGCGGTGATGATATCGGGCGAACGTGTCATCTGCGTCTCCAACACCGTGTGCGAATTCATAGTGCGGCGCTATCCACGAGTCGATCCCCGGAAGCTGGTCGTGATTGCGCGCGGCATCGATCCGGCTGAATTTCCGCGCGCGCCAATGCCTGATCGCCCAGCGCGCGCGCGTATCGCCGCGCTGCATCCGCAACTCGACGGCGCAGGACCGTTGCTCCTGATGCCAGGCCGCGGTACGCGCCTGAAAGGACATGGCGATGCCTTGCGCCTGTTGTCCGGAGTGCGGCAAGCCGGACTCGATGCGCGACTGTGGCTGGCGGGTGCGCGACAGCCGGGTCGCGATGCGTATGTCGAAGAACTCGAGGCTGAGGCTGCGCGTCTTGGTATCGCCGATGTGGTGGCCATCACCGCGCCCACCGCCGCGATCGCTGAGGGTTACGCGGCGTCGGACCTGGTACTGCAGCTCTCCCGCAAGCCCGAGGCGTTCGGACGCACGGTGCTCGAGGCGTTGTCAGTCGGCCGCCCCGTCCTTGGCTGGGCGCATGGCGGCGTCGGGGAATTGTTACGCCAGTGGCAGCCGCAAGGTGCGATCGCCGCGTACGATGAAGCCGCGTTGTTGTCGTGCGCGAGTGCGTTGCTGTCACATCCGCCGCCACCTGTGGGTACGATGCCCGACAGCCGGCGTGCAATGCAGCAGGCGACGATTGACCTCTACGAGCACCTTGCATGAGTGGGCGATCCAACGGCATGCCAGCGGCAGATCCGCCATCCAGCGACATTCCGTCCTCCGGTGTCGACCACTTGCGCGCGCCAGTCGGCTGGCGTTGGGCCCCGGCGTGGGTGCTGGCGTTCGTCGCGTTGTGGCCTGCCCCCGGGTATGCCGAAGCGGTGATGGTGCTTGGGGCTTTGGCCGCGATCGTGCGCTTGCTGATCGTGCGGTTCCGGGGTGGCACGCGCCTGTTGAGCGCACCGGCCTGGGCGTTGACGAGCGTGTTGTTCTTCGCGTACTGGCTACCGGAAGTCGTGTCGGTCTTCGACGCGATCGACTATTCCCATGCGCTGCATGAAACCCTGACCGACCTGCGCTACCTGCCGTTCCTGTGGCTGGCGGCGGCGGCGGTCAGCGACGCACGAGGTCGGCGGACCACGTTCGCAGGTCTGGCGATCATCATGGCGGCATGGACGCTGGATGCACTGCTGCAGGCGGTCACGGGAACCAGCGCCTTGTTCTGGGGTGTTGACAGCATCAAGCACCTGATCAGCGGTCACGGCATGTGTCCTGCCAGCCGCGCCGCGGTGGTCGACCGCCTCAGCGGCGTGCTGGGGCCGTGTAATCTCAAGCTCGGCCTGGTGCTGGCCAGCCTGTCGCCTTTCGTGTTGTATGCAGCTCGCAAGCAACTGGAAACCGTACGGGTGAAAAGCACGTCACAGGGACGCGTGCGCCTGGGCAGTGTGGGATGGCTGATCGCAGCGGCGGCCATGGGTATCGTCATCCTGCTGGCCGGCGCCCGCGCGGCGTGGATCACCTATGCGCTGGTGCTGTTGTGTTCCGGCTGGCGCGTGCTGGGTGCCAAGCGCCTGATCGGCGTGTTCGCGTTCGGCGCACTGATGCTTGGGGTGCTGACGCTGACCGTGCCGCAGGTCCGCGAGCGCATCGTGCGGACGACATCGGCGCTGACCGCCGATCAGCAAGGCGTGGACATTGCATTGTCCGGCCGTGCCCGGATCTGGCGCGCGGCGGCGTGCATGGTGCGCGAACACCCGCTCAACGGGGTCGGCGCCGGCGAATTCCGCATGGCGTTCCCTGCGTGCGATCCCCAGCCCAATGTCGTTGCGGTGTGGGGCGCGGGGCCGGCGTTGCACGCCCATCAGATCGTGCTCGAAATCCTGAGCGAGACTGGCGGCATTGGCTTGTTGTTCTGGCTCGCCGGCGCGGCACTGGCGTGGCGTGCATGGCGTTTTGCAACGCACGAAGCGCGCGATCGGGCACGCCCGGCGATGCTGGCGCTGGCGGTCACGGTGTTTCCGTTCAACACGCACCTGGCGTTCTATTCGACCTTCTGGGGCGGGGTCACGCTGCTGCTGGCGGCGTTGTATGCCGGCAGCCTGCTGGGACGCGAGGCCTGATCAACCGCTGGCGAATGCCGCTGGCATCACGAAGTCTTCAGCCGCTGTCGCCCGCATAGGGATCGGCCGCGCCATCAGGGCGGCGCTTGAAACGCCGGTGGATCCAGAGATATTGCGCCGGCGCGGCACGGGCCATGGTTTCGATCGCGTCCATGATGCGTGCGGTATCAGTGGCGGCATCGCTGGACGGAAACTCCTCCAGCGCCGGCCAAAGCCGCAGTGTGTAGCCGCCATCATCGCGACGCGCATGCTGGAACACGACCACCGCCGCACCCGAGAGCCGGGCGAGCTGGTGCGTCGACGTCAGGCTGTGTGCAGGCTGGCCAAAGAACGGCACGAACACGCTGTCGCCGCGGCTTGGATCCTGGTCCGGGGCATACCACAGCAAACCGCCACGCTTGAGATGCCTCACCACGCCACGCACGTCGTGCTTGGGAAACATGCTGCCGGCGTAACGCGCACGCCCGCGCAGGACCGCCCATTCCATGGCCGGTTGCCGGTACGGCCGGTACATGCCGGCCAGCGGTACGTGATCGCACAGCAGGCGGCCGCAGACTTCCAGCGTGGTGAAGTGGCCGGACACGATGATCACGCCGCGGCCGTTGGCGCGTGCCGCAGCCAGGTGTTCTAGGCCTTCGATGCGCACGTCGCGACGCATTGGCGCGATCGACCCCCACCAAGCGCGCGCGAACTCGAATACGCCGATGCCGAGCGCGGCGAAATGTTCGTGCAGCAAAGCCTTGCGTGCGACGTGATCGAGCTCTGGAAAGCACAACGCCAGGTTGCGTGCCGCAATCATGCGTCGATCGCGCAGAAGCGCTTCGAGCAAGGCGCCCAATAGGCGGCCCAACCCGCGCTGTGTTGGCCACGGCAACCGCGCAAAGGCGACCAATACACCGATTCCGAGCCAGCTTGGCCATGTACGGGGAGCGATCGGGGGGCGTGGATCTGTTGCGGCCATTGGCGAAGTTTAGGTCAGTGGACAACGCAAGCGACGACCGGCTTGCCGATCGTGATGAGCCGGCCGCATGGGCCTTGCAGCATGTCCAGCCGGCTCACACGCGCCGGATCGGCGACTTGTCGTAAGCCAGCGCGATCTCCCGCTATCCTGTCGCAATGCAGGCTAACCCCTTCGAACGGATGATCGAACGCGTGCTGCGCGGCCTGTACTCGGTGGCGCTGTACGTGCTGGCGCCGATCACCGTCTATCACCTGATCTGGCGCGGTTTCCGCCAGCGCGAGTACTTCCTGCGCTGGAACGAACGCTATGCGATGTATGCCCACGCGTCGAGTCCCGATGCATCGGCACTGCATCCAGTGACAGGGCAATCCGCAGGAGCACATGGTCCAACAACGTGGATACACGCCGTGTCGGTCGGCGAAGTCAACGCGGCCGCGCCGCTGGTGGATGCGCTGCGTTTGACGCGCCCTGACCTGCGCGTGTTGCTGACCACCATCACGCCGACAGGTTCAGCGCGGGTGAGGGCGTTGTGGGGCGATACGATCGAACACGTCTACCTGCCCTACGACCTGCCCGGTGCTGTCTCGCGTTTCCTGGAGCACTACCGGCCGTCGCTGGCGTTGATCGTGGAAACCGAATTGTGGCCGAACCTGCTGCTGGGGTGTCGCGACCACGACGTACCCACATACATCATCAATGCACGCCTGTCCGAACGATCTCTGCGCGGTTATCGCGTGCTCAAGCCATTGATCGCCCGCGCTTTGCGGACCGTGCATGGTGTCCTGGCGCAATCGGCTGCCGATGGTGAGCGCTTCGTGCGCCTGGGTGCCTCACCGGCGGTGATGCGGATCACCGGGAATCTCAAATACGACATCACCGTGCATGATGAAGGTCCGGTGTTCGCGGCAGCATTTGCCCAACGCATCGCGTCACGGCCCACCTGGATCGCCGCCAGCACGCACGCGGATGAAGAGCATGCCGTTGTGGCCATCCATCGGCGCCTGCGTGAGCATTGGCCCGACCTGCTGCTGCTCTGGGCGCCACGCCATCCGGAACGGTTCAAGCCGGTTTCGCAACTGGCGGTTGATGCTGGCTGGCGGGTATCCACACGTCGATTGACCCAGTGGCCTGATCGCGACGACGCCGTGTTCGTGATCGACACCTTGGGCGAACTCATGCCGTTTTACCGCTGCGCGCAGGTGGCGTTTGTCGGGGGCAGCCTGCAGGAAATCGGCGGACACAACCTGCTGGAGCCGGCCGCGGTCGGCACGGCGATCGTGACCGGCCCACACCTGCACAATTTCACGGATATCGCTGCGCAATTGCAGCAGGCCGGCGCCTTGCGGATCGGCGCGGATGCCGACGCTGTCGGCGTGCATATTGCGGCACTGCTGGATGACGTCGAAGCGCGTGAAGCGATGGTCGCCGCTGGCCGCGCGCTGGTAGAGCAGGGACGCGGCGCGTTGCAACAGACTTTGGACGCGATTGCGCCGGAACTACCCGAGCTTGCTGATCGCTGATCAGAAAAGCCCTGGTCAGTCGTCAGCTGATCAATGCCACCTGCGCCATCGTGGTTGCAAACGGGCTGTTCAACGCAGGGTGTCGCCAGGCGCCAGTTGTTCTTCGGCATTCCTGGTCAGCAGGCGATTGACGTCCTGCACGTCCTTGATGTCCAAGGTGCCTGCCGCCTGTTCAAGCAACAGGCGACTTTGCAGGAAGTTGTAGCGCGCCAACGCAAATTCGCGCTCTGCATTGAATAGCGTCTGTTGGTTGATCAAGACGTCGATGACGGTGCGCGTGCCGACTTCCAGGCCGACCTGCGACGCGGAGTATGCAGCGCGAGCTGACACCAGTGCCAGCCGCCGCGCCTCGACCTCGCTGATGCCGGCGACAAGGTTCTGGTAGGCATTGCGGGTGCTGCGAACCAGGGCGCGTTTTTGCTGCTCGAGTTGCTCGTCAGACAAGTCACGCAGCGCCAGCGCCTGGCGGACGCGTGACTGGGTCGCCCCACCCGAGAAAATCGGCACGCTCAACGTCAGGCCGAGGGTGGGGCCACGACTGGTGCGATCGGAAGGCAGGTTCTGGCCACGGAAGGTACTGCTGCCGAAGCTTGTGTTGTCGCCGTAACCGCCACTGAGATACAACGTCGGCAAATGCCCCGCTCGTGCGGTCTCGACGTCGGCTGCGGTCGATTGCACCTGCAACTGCTTGGCCTTGAGCGCCGGATTATTGGCGATGGCGGTTGCAACCCAATCATCGGCACCCTGCTCACTCGGTAGCGCAGGCTGGAAATTTTCTGGCAAGCCCTTGAGATTGCGCACGGGTGTGCCCGTGATTTCCGCAAGCGCCTGGTAGGCGTCCTCCAGTGCATTGCGCGTCACGATGTTGTTGGCACGGGCGCTTTCATATTGGGCGCGTGCCTCATGCACGTCGGTGATCGGTGCAAGGCCCACTTCCAGCCGCTTGCTGGCAAAGTCGAACTGCTTCTTCAGCGCGGTTTCCTGCGCTTCGGCCGCGGCGAGCGTTTCGATCGCAACCAGCACGTTGAAATATGCCGCCGACGTGCGGGTCACCAACGAGTCACCCGCCGATCGCAGCTGGAAATCACTCGACTGGCTCAGCGCATTCTGGCTTTTGAGCCGCGTGAAATTGCTGCGGTCGTACACCATCTGCCGCAGGTTGATTCCGTAGTCGCGTGTCGTCGTATCGCTGGTGCTTTGGACATTGGTCTGGAACGGTTGTCCGGTGGTCTGGTCGAACTGGATATTGTTCGACGAGCCATTACTGCGCGATTTCTGCAACGTTGCAGTGCCGTCGATCTGCGGCAACAGCAACGCCCGCGCCTGTACCGATCCTTCGCGGGTGGCCAGTCGGCTGGATTCAGCCTCCGAGAGTTGCGGGTCGCCGCTGCGTGCCAGTTGGTAGGTCTGCAGCAGATCTTCGGCGTGCGCGCCGCCGGCAGGCAGCAGGGCGATGGCAAGGGCGAGGACAAGAGGGCGGAGCATGTGGAGTCCTTCGGTCAAAACTGGAATACAGGAATCGGCGCGGCGCCGACCAAATAAGGCAATTGGGTTTCGAACAACGATTCGACGTGCATGCCGTGGGCGTCATCGACCGGTTTGCGCAGCAACATCGCCACCATCGCCGGTGCGCGGCCCTGTACCACGAACAATCGTCCGCCCGGGCGCAGCCATTGCATGAATTGCGCAGGCATCACGTCGACTGCCGCAGAGACACAGATCGCATCGAATCGGCGCTCGGTACGGTACTGCAACGCATCGGTGACCTCGATGCGGATGTTGCCGTCCAACGCGTGTTCGACCAGGCGCGCATGCGCGGATTCCGCCAGGTCAGGATGGATTTCCAGGCTGAGCACATCTCGCGCCAAGCGACCCAGGCAGGCGGTGATGAAGCCACTTCCGGTGCCGATTTCCAGGACATCGTCGGTCGGCAACAGCGCCATGGACTGCAGCATGCGGCCTTCGACCACCGGCTTGAGCATGAGCTCGCCATGGCCGATCGGCACCGGCAGGTCCGCATAGGCGAGGGCGCGGTAGGCGGGCGGGACGAAGGCCTCACGCGGCAACTCCAGCAATGCATCCAGCACGCGGATGTCGAGCACGTCCCATGGGCGCACTTGCTGTTCGACCATGTTTTCGCGGGCTTTGGCGTAGTCGGTGATCATGGGTGTTCTCGGGAACCGGAACCGGCCATTTTACCCGGCCCGGTACGCATCGCTGGCAGCGGCGTCATGGACAGCATGGCGGTTGTGGCACGCGAGCATTGAGTGCCAGAAGTCAGTAGGCCGCCCGTCACCGTGTTTGCCAGGGCATCAGGCATGTTGACGTGGTGCATAGGCACGGATGAAAAAGTCGACCGTCGCCACTAGATGCGCCTGGGTTTCGATGCTGCACTTGCCGCCGCAGCCGAACACCAGCTGCGCGTGCTGTTCGCCCTTCAGCAGCGTGAAGAATTGCGATGCGGCCCGTGGGATGTCATGGATCTCGAGTTCGCCGTTGGAGACGCGCCAGCGCAGCAGTTCGGCGAATGCGTCATGCACGCGTTGAGGTCCTGCTTCCCAGAACATCCGCGGCAGGGGGGACCCAGCCATCTGCGGGGTACACAGGATGCGGTGTCCGGAGATGGCTTCGGGCGAGCTGATCATGTCGAAAAACGCGCGCGCAATCAGCATCAGGCGTTCGCGCAGGGGCAGTTCGGGCCGCGGTTCGAACAGTGCGGTGGGCAACTGCTGATCGCAGAACGCCTTGGCGCCGGCGGTGAAGAGGGTCTCCTTGTCGCCAAAGTGGCTATATACCGTGAGCTTGGACACGCCCGCGGCCGCGGCGATCTGATCCATGCTGGTGCCGTCGAAGCCCTGTGAGGCGAACAGTCGTTTGGCGGCGTCAAGGATCGCGGCGCCTTTCTCCAGATCCTTTGGCCGCCCGGGGGCGATCGTCCTCGCGGACTTTGCGGATGGGGCGGCGGCTTGCGGGCGGTTCACACACCAATACTAGACTAATCGGTTTGTTATTTTTAGTTTACCCATTAGTTCATTAATTGCCCGTGCGACTTTTCGGAGAACCCTGCGCCGCATCGATCTGGCGGTGGCTTGCCACTGCAGCGATGCCTGGGCCCGCGTCGTGGTCTGTCGCCTGGCCGGTCGCAACCGGTCCCGTGTTGCGAGCCGTCTGGCGCAGGAGGAGATCGATCTGCTCAACCGGCATCGGGCGGTGCAGCAGATAGCCTTGGAGGCTTTCGCAACCCAGTGACAGCAGCAAATCCCGTTGGGCATGCGTCTCCACGCCCTCCGCCACCACGCCCATGCCGAGGTTGCGGGCAAGCGCGATGATGGTGCGGATGATCGGTGCCTCCTCCTGCCCCGGCAGGGATTGGTGGCCGATCTCATGGACGAAGGCCTGATCGATCTTCAGCGTCGTGACCGGGAGCTTGTGCAGGTAGCTCAAGCTCGAGTATCCGGTCCCGAAATCATCGATCGCGATGCCAACGCCCAGATCCCGCAGTTCAAACAGGTTGGCCGAGGCCTCGCTGAGGCTATGGAGCAACAGGCTCTCGGTGATCTCCAGTTCCAGAGCTCCAGGTGCAAGTTGCGTGTCGTGCAAGGCGACACGCACGGTATTCACCCAGTCTGCGCGTTTGAACTGCACGGCCGACACATTCACCGCGATGCGCAGGTGCGGATGACCCGCTTGTCGCCAGGCGACCATCTGGGCACAGGCCGTGCGCAGGGCCCATTCGCCAAGCGCAACGATCATCCCGCTGGATTCCGCAAGCGGGATGAAGCGTGATGGCGACACCATGCCCAGGGTCGGGTGCTGCCAGCGCATCAATGCCTCGAAGCCCTGGATCTCGCCGTCTGCACGGCACTGCGGCTGGTAATGCAGGCTCAACTGCCCTAACCGCAACGCGTGGCGGAGTTGGCCGTCCATGCTCATGCGTTCCTTCGCAACGGTATTCATCTCGGCGGCGAACCACTGGAAATTATCGCGCCCCGTTTCCTTGGCGCGATACATCGCCGCGTCGGCATTGGCCATCAGCGTGCTGCTGTCGAGGCCATCGTCGGGATAGATGCTGATCCCCAGCGAAAGCGTGACAAACAGCTCATGCTGGTCCACGTGGAATGGGGCGCGCATCGCCTCGATGAGTTTCGCCGCCACGTGCATGGCGTCCTGCGGATTGCCCAGTTCGGTCAATACCACCGTGAATTCGTCGCCCCCCAACCGCGCCAGCGTGTCGGTGCTGCGGATGCAGGCCTGCAGGCGGCTCGCGGCCTGGCACAGCAGCGCATCGCCCGATGAATGCCCCAACATGTCGTTGATGCTCTTGAAGCGATCCAGGTCCATGTACAGCACGGCGACCTGCTGTTTCTTTCGCCCGGCCTGGGCCAGGATCTGGTTCAGGCGGTCCTGGAACAACACCCGGTTTGGTAGTCCGGTCAATGCATCGTGATGGGCCTGGTGCTCCAGCTGATCGGTGAGCAGGCGGTGCTCGATCGCAACGGCGGCCAGCCGCGTGGCCATGCCCATGAATTCCAGGTCGCGCGCACTGGGACGGGAAGGGTAGTCGCGGTAAAGAGCGAACGAACCCAGCACGTCTCCGCGGTTGGATGGAATCGGCATCGACCAGCAGGCGCGGAGCCCGTGCGGCAACGCCAGCTCGCGATACCCATCCCAAAGGGGATCGGTCGCGATGTCCTCCACGATCACGGTCTCGCGGCGAAACATCGAGGTTCCGCAGGATCCCGCAGTGGGTCCGATCGGAACGCCATTCAGCGCGTCGGAATAACTCTGGGGCAAGTGGGGCGCGGCTCCGGGCCAGAGCTTGCCATCCTTCAGCAGGAGCACGGAACTGCGCGACCCTGGAATCTGTTTCTCCAGCAAGATCGAAATCCGCGAGAGGATTTCTGGCAGCGGCCGGTTCTGCGCGACCTGTTCCAGGATCAGGCTGCGATCCTGCTCCAGCAGGTCTTCCAGCTTGCGGTCGGTGATGTCCAGGCAGGCGCCAGCCAAGCCCGTGATCCGCCCATTGTCGTCGACGAGGACTTCGCTCTGGTCGTAAATGGTGCGGATCTCGCCATTGGGTCGAACGATCCGGGTTTCGTGGCTGAAGGGTTTGCGGTCCAGCATCGCCTGCGCGACCTGAGCTTCCACTGCAGCGCGGTCCTCGGGGTGGACGCGGCCCAGGAAGTCCTCGTAGGTGGGCCGATGAGACCCTGGTGACACGCCGTAAATGCGGCACAGCTCGTCGGACCAATTCAAGCTGTTGGTGGCCAGGTCCCAGGCCCAGCTGCCCAGGTGTCCCAGGCGCTGGGCCTCCTCCAGCCGCGATTCGCTCGTCTGCAGCGCCTGCTCTGCCTGCTTGCGCTCGGAGAAATCAAGGACGGTGCCCTGCAAGACCTCGGGATGGTCTGGGTCGTCGAGGATCAGGTTGACTGTCTGCATCCCCCAGAAGTCCCCAGCATCCCTGCGACGCAGGCGAACCACCGAATTGTTGACCGAGCCGTGTTCGCGCAGGTACGCCAGATAGCGGTCGCGGTCCCCGGGCTCGAAATAGAAGGTCTTGGAGTTCACCCCGATGATCTCGGCCCTGGATTCGTAGCCGAGCATCCGCGCGAATGCGTCGTTGCACTCCAATAGCTGGCCATCGGGCAAGCTGCGGAACACGCCGGCCAGGTTCTGCTCGAACAGCAGCCTGAAGCGGTTCTCGGAATTGTGCAGCGCATCTGCAGCCTGCCTGCGTTCGATGGCCGCCGCTACCTGGCTGGACACGAACTCAAGCAGGGCCTTGTCTTTTTCCACATAGCGGACATCCCCGCCATAGCTCTGCACGACCAGCGCGCCGATGGTGTGTGATTGCGACTTCAGGGGGACGCCGAGCCAATCCATCGAGTCGGTGCCGACCAGCTTGAATTGCGCGTGATCTCCTTCCCGCAACGTATCGGGTGTAAATAAAAGTGGCGTCCCGGTCATGATCACCCGACCCGACAAGGTGCCATCATCGAGCTTGCGTGGGGCAGGCGCATCGTCATGTTCGTCGACGTAGTAAGGGAAACTCAGTTCATCCCGTGTTCGGTCGTACAGGGCAACGAAGAAATTCCTGGCCGGCAACAACCCACCGATGATCTGGTGGATGCGACCGAACATGTCGAGCAGCGTGGATGTGGAATGGGCCGCCTCGGAAATCTGAAGCAGTGCGGTTTGCCGTTTTTCAGCTCGCTTGCGTTCGGAGATATCACGGGTGACACCCAGGGCCGCCGTGACTTGGCCGGAGTCATCCCGCAACGGGCTGACATGCGTCTCCATCCAGCGCCCGGTGCCTTTGAGGCCGATGATCTGGTATTCCAGCGTGCCCGATTCACCTCGCATCACGCGCTCGTTCAAGTCGCGGAAGGCGGCGCGGTGTTCTTCGACCACCACCGGGTAGATGCAGCGGTTCTGCACCTGGGCTAGTGAGTCGGCTTCGAGCATCCGCAGCCCGGCGGGATTCATCTCCAGCAGCGAACCGTCGGGACCCAGCAGCTTTACGCATTCGGGTTCGGTTTCGATGATGGTACGCAGGCGGACTTCGCTCTCCCGCACCGATTGCTCCGCGCGCACACGCCGTTGCTCGCCTTCCAGGTGATCCAGTGCGAAGGAAATATCGGCCGCCGTATCCACGAGGAGTTCCGTCTCCTGGGGGCCGAAGAAATCATCGTCCTCGGCATACACGGCAAGTGCTCCGCAGACCAGGTTCCCCATCCGGATCGGGAAGGCGCCGCAGACGTTCAAGCCGGAGCGTGCAGCGGCGGCATGCCATGGTTGCGTCAAATTCGACTGCTGGAGATCCGTGACGACGCAGGGCCGGCCCTCACGAATGGCGGTGCCGACCGGCCCGCGACCTTCAGGGGAATGGTCACTACGTATGGTGATGCCCGTCAGGTAGCCCTGTGTATCACCACACTGGCGCAGCACCCGCACACTGGAATCAACCGGATCGTTCCAGCCGATCCATGCCAACTTGAACTTGCCGGATTCCACCAGGATTTCGCAGATGCCTTCGAACAACTCGTCGCGGGTCGTCACGCGGACGATTGCCCGGTTGATCCTGCTGAGCGCGGCATAGAGTTGACTGACCCGCTGGATTGCCCGGGCCTGGTCGTTGTTGCCGCTGTCTCCCAAAGCGATCAAGTGGCTGATCCCATCGCAGTGCAGTTGCGGCGAGGAATGGAACTCCTCCAGTTCCCGGCCCCGGATGGCATGGTGCCGGACCCATCCGCAGGTCTCGATGACCCGAACCATTGAGATGTAAGTGCATCAGCTCCCATGGCCTAGTGGTACCCGATTCTTCCCTAAAATCCAAGGCGCGGAACTCGTCGTCCGACGGCCACCGCTTGCATTCGCCAGGAATCGTTGTACTCCATTCCCGCAGCCGTTGCAGCGTAAAGCGGGGCGCTCCCCGGAGATGTCCGAGCGGTCCGGCTGGGGCTGCGTGAGCGCGAGGCGTGGCGTCACGCCGTCTGAAATCGATGAAAGAGAAGGGCCGCACGTGGCGGCCCTTCTCTTGGTGGAGCAGCTTCACAACGGGGCTGGCTCAGTCGCGTTCGGCCGGGCGTGTCTCCGGACTGCCGTTGTAGCGCCAGGCGACCGGCGCGTGATCGGGCAAGTCGATGGTCGGCATACCCTTGGCCTTCAGCGCTGCATTTGCGGCGGCGAGGTCACCATCGCGCAGTTTGGCGAAGTCGCCTTCGACATCGCCCAGTTCGCGCTCCAGCGCTCCCGAGTACGCAACCAGCGTGGCGGATGGCTTGCCTTCGTACGACATCAGCCCGCCGTACAACTGATCCATGTGTTCGCGCAGGCGCTCCTCGCCGGTGATGGCGCCGCCCTCCTTGGTGGCGACGATCTGCTTGCGGATGACGTCAGCCTTGTTGGACAACGCGGTCAACTGCGTGCGCAGTGGGTCGGCTTCCGGAAGCTTGGCTGCCGTTGCACCAGCTCCGGCACGGATGGTCTGGATACGTGCGACCAGGTCGCTCATGCGGCCGAACATCGCGTGCACTTTCATGACCGCGTCGAACTGGGTTTGCCGGTCTGCAGCGGTAAACGGTGAACGCGGATCCAGGCCGACAGTCACCTTCTCCTCATAGACGTGATCGCCCTTGGTCATGCGGACGGTGTAGACGCCCGGCGGGACGCGCGGGCCTTGCGTGGCACTGCCGGCAATGGACGCGGCCGGTGGCACCACGGGCGGCTTGACGTTCATCGGCCAGGCGACACGGTTGATCCCGCGACGCTTGCCGGCCGGCAACGTGTCGAGGACGTTGCCTTTTGCGTCCAGGACTTCAAGCTTCAACGGTCCGAACAGGTGT
This sequence comes from Lysobacterales bacterium, assembly GCA_038236935.1. GTDB lineage: Bacteria > Pseudomonadota > Gammaproteobacteria > Xanthomonadales > Xanthomonadaceae > Cognatiluteimonas. Next base: position 1,361 of record JBBRZH010000021.1, on the reverse strand, counting down.
CGTGCTTTCTGGTAATAGGTCACAGTGACATCGTTGGATGCATTGGTGCCGGCATAGCCGGCATCGCCTTCGGCCCAGCCGCCGAACGTGCTGATGCGCTGCTGCTGTGGACGCGTGGGAAGGAACGCCGCGTCCTGTTGCAGCATGGCTGGCGTCAGCGATCGCAGCGGGGTCAGGTCGTCGATGATCCAGATGCCGCGACCGTGCGTGGCGAGCACCAGGTCACCGTCGCGCGGCTGCACGACGAGGTCGCGCACCGACACGGCGGGGAAGTCGCCGCCCTTGAACTGTGCCCAGGTGCCGCCGTCGTCAGGGGAAATCCAAAGACCGAACTCGGTGCCCGCATACAGCAGGCCGCGGCGAACCGGATCCTCGCGCAGCACATAGGAGAAGCCCCTGATGCCCTTGGTCTGCGCCGCATTCGCCAGCGCCTGCCAATGACTGCCGTAGTCGGTGGTCTTGTAGAACATCGGCGCCATGTCGCCCACGGTGTGGCGGTCAAATGCCACGTACGCCGTGCCGGCATCAAAACGCCCGGCGTCGATGTACGCCACCCAGGAATTGGCCGGAACGCCTGCCGCCGCGGTGACGTTCTTCCATGACTTGCCGCCATCGCGCGTGACCTGGACGTTGCCGTCGTCGGTGCCAACCCAGATGACATTGCTGTCCTTGGGCGACTCGCTGATCGAATAGATCGTCGTATGCATTTCCGCCGCGGAATTGTCGACGGTGATGCCGCCGGACTGTTCCTGCATCTGTTTCTTTGGATCATTGGTGGTCAGGTCCGGGGAAATCCGGTCCCAGGTCTGGCCATGATCGCGCGTGCGGAACAGGTACTGCGCGCCGATGTAGAGGGTGTTCTTGTCGGTGGGTGAGAGCGCGATCGGTGCATTCCAGTTCCAGCGCAGTTTTTCCTTGTAGTTCGCGCGTGGCTGGATGTCGCGGTACTCGTGCGTGATGCGGTTGACCCGGCCGATGTTGCCACCCTGCGATTCGGCGTAGAGGAAGGTGTGATCGGTCGGATCGCTGAACATCCAGAAGCCGTCGCCACCGAACATGTTTTCCCAGCGTCCGTTGGTGATGCCGCCGGGATACGAGGAATCGCCGACCCACGAACTGTTGTCCTGCAGGCCGCCGTACACGTGGTACGGATCGTCGTTGTCGACACTGACATGATAGAACTGCGACACCGGCAGGTTGTTGGCCTTCCACCAGCGATTGCCGCCATCCTTGGAGAACCACAGGCCGCCGTCGTCGCCTGTAATCACCTTCTGCGGATCCTTCGGATCGATCCACACGTCGTGGAAGTCGCCGTGCGCGCCGCCGCCGACGTTGGCGAAGGTCTTGCCGCCATCCAGGCT
>JBBRZH010000020.1:0-38694 GCA_038236935.1 Lysobacterales bacterium | reverse complement strand
CGACATGCGCGAGGGCATGATCGCGGTGCTGTCGGTCAAAGTGCCTGATCCGAGCTTCTCGTCGCAGACCAAGGAGAAGCTCGTCAGTTCCGACGTCAGGCCGGTCGTTGAGACCACGTTCGGTGCACGTTTGCAGGAGTTCCTGCAGGAACACCCCGCGGAAGCGCGCGCCATCGCGGGCAAGATCGTCGACGCGGCGCGTGCCCGGGAAGCGGCCCGCAAGGCCCGCGACCTGACCCGTCGCAAGGGTGCCCTGGACATCGCGGGCCTGCCCGGCAAGCTCGCAGACTGCCAGGAAAAGGACCCTGCGCTGTCCGAACTGTTCATCGTCGAGGGCGACTCGGCGGGTGGCTCGGCCAAACAGGGGCGCAATCGCAAAACCCAGGCGATCCTGCCGCTCAAGGGCAAGATCCTCAACGTCGAGCGGGCGCGCTTCGACCGCATGCTCGCGTCGGCGGAAGTCGGCACGCTCATCACCGCGCTCGGCACCGGCATCGGCAAGGACGAATACAACCCGGACAAGCTGCGCTACCACCGCATCATCCTGATGACCGACGCCGACGTCGACGGCTCGCACATCCGCACGCTGCTGCTGACGTTCTTCTACCGGCAGATGCCGGAATTGATCGAACGCGGCCACATCTACATCGGCCTGCCGCCGCTGTACAAAATCAAGCAGGGCAAGACCGAGTTGTACCTGAAAGACGACGCGGCGCTGGACGTTTACCTCGCGGGCAATGCAGTGGAAGGCGCCGCATTGATCCCGGCGATAGGCGAACCGCCGATCACCGGCCCGGCGCTGGAAAAGCTGCTGCTCACCTTTGCCGGCGCGCGCGACGCCATCGCGCGCAATGCCCACCGCTACGAACCGGCCGTGCTTGAAGCGCTGATCGATTTCACGCCCCTGGATGTCGCCTCGTTCGGGAGCGATCCAGACGAGCCGGACGCCAATCAGCGTGCACAGCTCGATGCCTTGCAGGCGCGGTTGAATCGCTCCGGCCTGGGCAAGCCACGCTATCGACTCACCCTGCAGACGGCGACCGATGTCCGCCCGGCCGCGTTGCTGGTGACCCGCACGCACATGGGCGAAGAACTGACGCAGGTGCTGCCGTTGTCGGTGTTCGAGCACGGGGAGTTGCGTGCATTGCGCGAAGCCGCGACCGCGCTGCATGGGCTGGTCCGCGACGGCGCGCAGATCATTCGCGGCAATCGGACGCAGGCGATCACAAGCTTCACCGAAGCCCAGGCGTGGCTGCTCGATGAAGCAAAAAAAGGTCGCCAGATCCAGCGCTTCAAGGGCTTGGGCGAAATGAACCCGGAACAACTGTGGGAGACCACCGTCAATCCCGAGACACGCCGCCTGCTGCAGGTGCGCATCGAAGACGCCGTTGCCGCCGACCAGATTTTCAGTTGCCTGATGGGGGATGTGGTCGAGCCGCGCAGGGAGTTCATCGAGGACAACGCGCTGAAGGTCGCCAATCTGGACGTGTGATTGCCGAGCACGTGCTCGGCATCGAGCGCACCCCTGCGCTACGCCATGAACCAATGCGTTGACGCTGTCTTCAGGTCACAACCCCTACAACGCATGCTCCTGAAGAAGTCCGGAGTTTCCATGAAGTCCCTGCTGCTGGCTCTTGCCATCGCGACTGCGATTGGTGGTTGTGCAACCACGACATCGCCGACCGGCCGCACCCAATACGTCGGTGCGATTTCGCAGGAGCAGCTCAATCAACTCGGTGCGCAGGCTTTCGCCGAAGCCAAGGCGAAAACCCCGCAGACCACGGACGCGCGCCAGACCGCCTACGTGCGTTGCGTGGTCAATGCGCTCGTGCACGAGTTGCCAGGGCAATGGCAGGCGACCGGGTGGGAGACGGCGGTCTTTGTCGACAAGGAGCCCAACGCATTTGCATTGCCCGGTGGCAAGGTCGGCGTCAATACAGGCATCTTCAGCGTGGCCCGCAACCAGGACGAGCTGGCCACCGTCATCGCGCATGAGATCGGCCATGTTGTCTCGCGCCACCATGAAGAGCGCATCACCCGCCAAGCGGGCGCGCAAGGCGCGCTGCAGCTGGTTGGCGCGTTGCTAGGCTCGCGATACGGCCAGGGCGCGGCGAATGCGGCGGTGCAGGGCGGCGGGATCCTGGCACAGACCGGCTTCCTGCTGCCGGGCTCGCGCGCGCAGGAGAGCGAGGCTGATGTCGTCGGCCAGCAACTGATGTCCAGGGCCGGGTTCGACCCGCGCGAAGCGGTCAACCTTTGGCAGAACATGATCACGGCCGGTGGCAACCGCCAGCCAGAATGGCTGTCCACGCACCCGGATCCGCAAAGTCGGCTGGGAGAGCTGCGTGCTCGCGCGGCAGGTCTGGTGCCCACCTTCCAGCAGGCGCGCGCCTCGGGTCGTCAGCCGCACTGTGGGTGATGATTGAGAGTTCCACGTCGTCCGTATCCGGCGGCGGTGACCGACAAGTTTCTGATAGCGTATCGAGTTGTTCCCTATTTGGAATCCGGCCCAACGTGAAGATCCTGCCTTGCTTTATCCGCGCTAATCTTCGGAACACATCACTTGTGATGTGCGCGATGCTGATGACAGCCAATGCCTTTGCCCAAGTCGGCAGGTATGACCCGGAAGCCGTCCGCGCCCACAAGGTCAAAGCAGGGATCCAGACGGAAACAAGCAGCAAATTTCCAGCCGCAACACGGATTTCTCCGGAGCTGGAAGCGAGCAAGTCTGGCGGCAAGGCATTGACTGACATCATTGCGCTGGCGCAGGCAAAGCAATATCCGCAGGCCATAGAGAAAGCCGAAATGCTGGCCGCGTCCAGCAGCAATATCTACGAGCGCAGCTTCGCATATGACCTGGCGGGCAATGCCGCCGCCGACGCCGGCGACAAGGGCAAGGCAGCTGCGTACTTCAAGCAGGCACTTGATGGCAATGGTCTGAGCAACGACGACCACTACCAGGTCATGTACAACCTGGCCGCCATCCAGTATCAGACGAAGCATTCCGCTGATGCGCTGGCCACGCTGGATCGGTTGACGACAGAAACGCACTCCAACAATCCGCAATACGTCACGCTGAAGGCCGCTTTGCTGGCTGACCTTGATCGCCCGCTTGAAGCGGGGGCGCTTTACGAGCAGGCCTACGCTCGCGATCCGTCCAACACCAAGGCGTTGATGAACGCCGTCGCCGCCTACCAGCAGGCCAATGCCTTCGCCAAGTCCAATGCACTTCTGGCGTCGGCGCAGCAGAAGGGTGCGTTGACCGATGCCAATGGGTACCGCGCGCTGTACGTCGGCTATCTCAACGACAACAAACCCATGCAGGCGCTTGCGGTGATCGACGAGGGCGTCGCCAAGGGCGTATTGAAACCATCCGCGGAGCTGGCGACGGCGTATTCGGTGATGGCGCAGACAGCCTACGCCGCCGGTGACGCGGCCACCGCGATCGCGATGTACCAGCGTGCCGCGCCGATGGCGACCGATGGCGAGGCCTCACTCAACCTGGCGCGGGTGTTGTCCAACGAACACCGATTGCCCGAGGCCCGCCAAGCCGCCCGGCAGGCCTTGTTGAAAGGAGTCCGCAACACCGCGGAGGCCCAGAAGATTGCTGCACAAAAGAGCGCTTGATCACACAGTAGCTGCACGGTTGGTATACATCCGGCCGATTGGTATACGATTGCAGGTTCCCGCGGCCGGTATGGCCGCGGTTCAACTTTATCCGTGGCGCACGAGCGTCCGGCCACACCGAGCCCCCGCATGACGCAACGCTTGCCGACTACCGACAAGAACGACGATGGCGGCCTGAACTGGCCCCGCATTGCCGGCATGACCTTCGTGATAGCTGTCCATGCGGCCGCCCTTCTGCTGTTGCTGGCCCCGGTGACTCCGCCCGGCATGGAGAAAACGGATACCGACGTCACGCGTGTGGTCATCATCGAGCCGCCGCCGCCGCCGCCGCCGCCTCCACCGCCGCCACCCGAGCCGCCCAAGCAGATCAAGATGACGCCGCAGCCCACGCCGCCGCATCCGACGCCGCTACCGCCCCCGCCCGAGCCGCCGGTGGTCATGGATACGCCGACGCCAATGTCATTACCGCCAACGCCGCCTGCGCCTCCGGCCCCGCGTGCGCCGGTGTTGCCAACACGCAACACCAATGATCTTCGTGCCAGTCTTTGCTTCAAGCCCTCCATGACGCCGATCCTGCTAGCAATCAACAAGGCCCAGGAGGGAGGCACCACCGTGGTGACTTTGCAATTTACGGCTGACGGTACAGTGACTTCTGCCACTGTCGGGCAGAGCAGCCATAATCGGGATCTTGATCGGGCTGCCGTGACTTGGGCCAGGCAAGCCAAGTTGTGCCCCGGAGCAGCGGGTAGCGGTTCACTGCCAATTGACATGAAGCTATAAGTAGGCGGGATGCCTTTGTCCCTCTCAGTTCCGGCTTTCTCCCACACACACTAGAAAGGTACGCGTCATGCTGCAGGAAACCACTAACGCCGCCGCTGCGACCGGCGGCAACGCTGCCACCGCATTGACCCAGATGGGTGTCGACCATCTGCTCAGCGAAATGATCGCCACGCCGGGCAACTACGCGGTCCAGTGGGCCGTGCTGTTGACCCTGTTGATCATGTCCGCGATGTCGATCTACTGGATCGTCATCAACCTGTTCAAGAACATGGCCCTGCGCCGTAGCGCGGATCGTGTGGTCGGCACGTTCTGGGAAACCACCAACGCGCAGGACGCGATCCGGTACATGGAAGAGCAGCCGCGCCGCGAGCCGTTCTCCAAGATCGCGCTTGATGCCGCCCAGGCAGCGGCGCACCACCAGCGCCACGAAGGCTCGCGCCTGGTCGAGTCGCTCAATCGCTCCGAGTTCGTCGATCGTGCCCTGCGCCAGGCCGTGACCCGCGAATCGATGCGGCTGGAGTCCGGGTTGACGGTGCTGGCGACGGTCGGTTCCACCGCCCCGTTCGTGGGCCTGTTGGGTACGGTGTGGGGCATCTACGGCGCCTTGATCCGCATTGGCGCCACCGGCCAGGCATCGATCGACGCGGTCGCAGGGCCCGTGGGTGAAGCGTTGATCATGACCGCGATCGGTCTGTTCACCGCGATCCCGGCAGTGCTTGGGTACAACTTCTTCGTGCGCCTGAATCGGGTCACCTACAACAAGTTCGACACCTTCGCGCATGACCTGCATGACTTCTTCGCCACGGGCGCCCGTGTCGGCGAGATCCCGGTCAAGTAAGCATGTGACCGGATGGGCTTTCGCCCGTCCGGTCATGCAAGCCTGCAACGCGTCGCCTGTCTTTCGATAGCATCACGGAGTCGGCCCCATGGCCTTCAGTAACGGCAATCAAACCGGCGCACCGATGTCGGAAATCAACGTCACCCCACTCGTGGACGTGATGCTGGTGCTGCTGATCATCTTCATGATCACGGCACCCTTGATGACCCACAAGATCCACGTCGAATTGCCCAAGGCCAACCTGGACCATCGTCCCGACAAGGTGCCGCCAGCGCCGCCGGTCACGGTTACGGTCAAGGAGAACGGTTCGTTGTACTGGAATGACGCCCCGGCAACCCGCGATGAGCTGGAAAGCTACCTGGCGGTCGAAGCGCAGAAGACCCCGCAACCGGCGGTCAACGTGCGCGGTGACAGCACCACCAAGTACCGGATCGTCAGCGACGTGGTCAACATGGCCCAGCAGCAGGGCATCGCCAAGGTCGGCTTTGTCGCCACCAAAGAACGGCAGTAACGAGGACCGACGATGGCTTTCAGTTCCAATTCCGCGGCCGGCGCACCCATGGCCGACATCAACGTCACGCCGCTGGTCGACGTGATGCTGGTGCTGCTGATCATCTTCATGGTGACCGCGCCCATCTTGTCGTATCCCATCGACATCGACCTGCCGCAGCAAACCACCACCCCGCCGCCGGATACCCATCCACCGGATCCGATCAAGTTGCGCATCGATGCATCCGGCCAGGTGTTCTGGAACAACAGCCCGACGCCTGTCTCGGCACTTCGCAACCTGATGGAAAGTGAAGTCGAGCGCGATCCCAACAATCAGCCGACTCTGGAAATCGATACCAACGATGAAGCCGACTACGGCATCCTTGCCAAGGTGTTGGCGACCGCCCGTAACGCCAACATGCAGAAGATCGGATTCGTCAAGAAAGGCTGATCCTCAATCGTCTTCCGACTGGATTCAGACGCCGCCTCCGGGCGGCGTTTTTTATGTTCTGAGACACTCCGTCAAGCGGCTCTTTATCTACAGAAATCTTCAGCGTGCCGCTTCGAGAATCCGAACATATGCTCTCACCGTGGCGTTGAGGCCGGCATAAAGCGCTTCATCGATCAGTGCATGGCCGATCGAGACTTCCTGCACGCGCGGAACCGCGTCGAGGAATGCGCCGAGATTGGACTGGCTCAGGTCGTGCCCGGCATTGATGCCCAATCCGGCCGATTGCGCCTTCTGGACACTGTCCATGCACGCCGTCAGGGCCTGGCTGGCATCACCTGCCGCAAATGCTTCTGCATAGGGCCCTGTGTACAGTTCGACACGATCAGCACCCACCGCGCGCGCCTGCATCACTTGAGGATCGCCACAATCCACGAACAGGCTGACCCGGCATCCCAGCGCCTTGAGCGCGGCCGCATGCGGGCGCAACAACTCGCCATCGCGGGCGAAATCGAAACCGTGATCGGATGTCAGTTGGGCATCGCTGTCAGGCACAAGCGTGGCCTGCGCGGGTAGCACCTGCGCGCACAATGCATGGAAGCCCGGATAACCGATGCGAGGCGGCGCGAATGGATTGCCTTCGAGATTGAATTCAACGTCGTACTCGCGGCAGAGCTGCGCCAGCGCCAACACATCGTCATGCCGGATGTGGCGAGCATCCGGGCGCGGATGCACGGTGATGCCGTGCGCTCCGGCGTCCAGGCATACGCGTGCCGCGCGAACGATATCGGGGGCGTTGCCACCACGCGAATTGCGCAGCACGGCAACCTTGTTGACGTTGACGCTGAGGACGGTCACTTACTGCCGTCGCCGCGCTCAGGCAGATGGCGGTTCGACGGGCGTGGACGCCGCACGACGCGCTTCGGCCTGTTCGCGCAGCCGCCGCAACTCCTGCGGATCAATCATCGCCGAATCGTCACGCGAGCGGCTGCCGACCCGTTGCGCCAGCAACCCCAGCGCGCACGCCAGCAACAAGCCCAGCGCCGCCAGCAGGCACAGCACCGCCAGCGCGACCGAGGTGGTCTTGAATGCGACCGCGAAGGCGGCGACAGCCAGCAGCAGGAATACCCAGGACATCGTGGACCTCCATCGAGCGCCATGCGCCGTCGCAAGCGTGCAGTCTAATGGACTCGCTCGCCATCCCGGCGACGGTCCCGATCAAGATTTGACCATGAGCCGACAGTCACAACAACGGTGACATCAACCTGGCCAAAGCTTCCGGCAGGCGCACCGTCCACAGACCACTGGGACGATGCTCGCGGACGCGCGGGGCGCTGGCGAATTCCCCTTCGACCAGGCGATTCAGGTCAGCGGCGATGGTGGCATCGCGGAACAACACGGACACTTCGAAATTCAGGCGGAAACTGCGTGCGTCGAAGTTGGCGCTGCCGATGACCACCACATCGTCGTCGGCCAGCAGCGCCTTGGTGTGCAGCATCCGCGGGCCGTACTCGTAGACCTTGACGCCCGCGGCCATGAGGTCATCGAAATACGATCGCGCTGCAAACGTCACCAGGCGGCTGTCGCTGACACGCGGTACCAGCAGGCGCACGTCCAGGCCACCCAGCGCAGCGGACGTCAATGCCATCATGGCCGCCGAGCCCGGCACGAAATACGGTGTCACCAGCCACACCCGCCGGCGTGCGGCGTGGATGGCACCCACATGCAGCCGATGGATCGCTTCCCATGGGGAATCCGGGCCTGACGTCAGCACCTGCGCCTGGATCGGTCCGTCCTGTACCGGCGGCATGGCCTTGGCGACCGAGGAAATGAAATCGCGGGTGCCGGTCGCATACGCCCAATCCTCGACGAAGACCAGTTGCAGCGAGCGCACCGCATCGCCTTCCAGTCGCACGTGCAGGTCGCGATAGGCGTCGCTGCGCACGCGTTCGTTTTCCTCGTCGGTGATGTTGATGCCGCCGGTGAACCCGATGCGGCCGTCGATCACCACGATCTTGCGATGCGAGCGCAGGTTGAGCCACGGGCGCTTCCAGATGCGGCCGAAACGCATGGGATGGAACCAGGCGAGTTCGCCACCGGCATCAAGCAGGGGTGTAAAAAACGAACGCGGGCACTTTGCCGAACCCACGGCGTCCAGCAACAAACGCACAGCAACCCCAGCGCGTGCACGCTCAACCAATGCATCGCGCAATGCGGTTCCGGTGACATCGGCGGCGTAGATGTAATACTCCAGATGGATGTGATGCTGCGCAAGGCGCACATCGGCCAGCAGCGCGTCATAGGTGGCGGCGCCGTCAACCAGCAATCGGACTGCCGTGGCCGTTGTCGCCGGCAGGCCGGTCGTCGCCCGTGCAAGCGTGTTCAGCTCGATCGTATCCGTGCTGGCGATAACGTCATCGGCGACAGGAAGGGCGATACGGGCGCGCGCGCGGCGCAGTCGCTGCCGCTTGATCCGCTGCGGACCGAAGACGTAATACACGACGAAGCCAACGTAGGGCAATGTGGCCAGCCCGAGTACCCAGCCCAGGGTGGCCGCCGGAGCGCGTTTCTGCAACACGATCCAGCCGCCCATGCCGAGCAGGTAGGCGATCCATCCCAGTGTCAGGTACGCACCGAGGTGCTGCACCTGCTGCAGATCCCGCCAGTGGCCATGTAGGGCGTCGAGCATCGGGCTTCTGTGATTGATCGCGGAAGTGGCGACGCCTGCAGCGTAGGCTGTCGGGGTCGACGATGCACGCCATGACGACTACTACGATGCGCGCAAGGCGCGGGCGCCGATCCAGGGGCGCGGTGCTCATCCTGCGTCAGCGGCCGCTTCGGGAAAAGGATCGCGCACGCCGAGGACGATGGCTGGGGTTCGGTCTACGCCGATTCGAGCGACGAGGGCACCGGCGCCTTGGCAACGCACACCGAGACGCAGCTCACGCAGGTGGCGCGGGGCGCGCGGCAGTGTGTTTCTCCACGACTACGCTGGAGCGCGGCCTGTTCAAGAAAGCAGATCGTGCCACCCGCCGAGGCCGATCCTGCGCAATGTTTCGGCATTGCGATCAATGATCGCTTCCGGGTCGGGGAAGGCCTCCAGCGCCCGTGACACGCTGTCCTCGCGCAGCAGGTGCAGCGTGGGATACGGCGCGCGATTGCTGAAATTTTCGATGTCGTCCGGCGCGCTGCCGGCGAACTGGTAATCCGGGTGGAAACTCGCCACCTGCAATACGCCGTCCAGCCGCAGGGTATCGATCAGGCCGTCGGCAAGCTGCAGGAAATCGTTGTAGTCGAGGAAATCGTTGAGCACGTGCGGATGCACCAGCAGCGTGGTGTCGATCTGCTCGGCTGGCGTCTCGCGCAATAGCAGCATTTCCTCGCCCAGTTGCGCGAGCAGTGCTTCGGGGGTGCTGGCATCGCTGAGCACGAACCGCACCTGGTGTTTCGCAACCACCGCCTTGGCGAACGGGCACAGGTTGAGGCCGATCACCGCGCGTTCGAGCCAGCGGCGCGTGCCAGCCAGCGGATCATCGGGACCGTCAGTCACGAAAGTTGTCGAACTGCAGTGGCCGTTCGAATTCGCCTGCGCGCAACGTCGCCATCGCCGCCTGCAGGTCGTCGCGCTTCTTGCCGTTGACGCGCAGCTTGTCGCCATTGACCTGGGTGTCGACCTTCAGCTTGGCGTCCTTCAATGCGGCCTGGATCTTCTTCGCCAGTTCGCGTTCGATGCCTTGCTGCACCGACACCGTCTGGCGTGCGCCGGCGAGGTTGGTGTCGATGTCGCCGAATTTCAGGCAACGCGCATCGATCTTGCGGGCCACCAACCGCGCCCGCAGGATGTCGGTCATCTGCTGCAGCTGGAATTCACTCGGCGCGGCCATGGCGATGGCGCCGTCGTCCAGCTCGAAGCTCGCCTCCACGCCCTTGAAGTCGAAGCGTGTCGACAACTCGCGATTGGCCTGGTCCACCGCATTGGTGAGCTCGTGGGTGTCGACTTCGGAGATGACATCGAAAGAGGGCATGGTGGCTGGATGACGTGAGGGGACGGCAGGGTAACGCAGCGCCGTCGCGCGCGTCATGCGGGCCTGCATGGCCATGCGCCCGGCACATACGCCATCCTGTGCAGATGGACTCCAGTGCTCCCCCTGAGACGCCTCGCTGGCGTGCGATCGTGCTGATGCTGATTGCCGTCGGCACGTTTTCGCTGATGGATGCCGGTTTGAAGCAGCTGTCGATGCAGTATCCGCCCTTCCAGGTGGCGGCATTGCGTGGTGGATCGTCGCTGCCTCTGGTGCTGGTCTGGGCCTTGGCAACGACGGGCGTGGCGCCACTGCTGCGCGTGCGCTGGCCGTTGCATCTGCTGCGCGGCGCGATGGGGATCACGATGATGGCGAGCTTCGTGTACGCACTGCGTACGCTGCCGCTGGCAACGGCGTATTCGATTTTCTTTGTCGCACCGCTGTTGATCACCGCGTTGTCGGTGCCGTTTTTGGGTGAGCGCGTCGGCCCGCGGCGATGGAGCGCAATCGCGGTCGGCCTGCTGGGCGTCCTCGTGCTGTTGCGGCCGACCGGTGCCGGCATGTTGAGCATGGCGGCATTGGCGGTGCTGTTGGCGGCGTTGATGTATGCCGCCAGCGCGATCACCGTGCGCTTGATCGCGCGCACCGACAGCACGCAGGCGATGATGGTCTGGATCATGGCGATGATGGCAGTGGGCGCCGGCCTGCTGGCGTGGCCGCAGTGGGTGCCGATCCGCAGCGAACACATTGGTCTGATCTGCGGCGTCGGCATTGCCGGCGCGCTGGGCCAGTACACGATCACCGAAGCCTTCCGCCTGGGTGAAGCCTCGTTGATCGCACCACTGGAATACACCGCACTGGTGTGGGGCGTGCTGCTGGATGCGATGGTGTGGGGCGTATTGCCCGATGTGATCACGTGGCTGGGCGCGGGAATCATCGTTGCCAGCGGTCTGTACCTGTTGCGGCGCGAACGCGTGCGCGGAAAGACTGAAGGCGACATCGACGCCGTGCATCCCTGAAATCGTCCGGATGGGTAGCTGGCGATTGTCCGGAGAGACAACCGTCCTGCGTTGTCACTATTGACCATCCAAGGGAAGCTGCACATGCAAAGCAACCATCACCTCATCCGTGTCATCACGCTGGCAACGGCACTCGCCTCCGTGCTGGCTTACGCAGGCCATGCAACCTCCCATAGGGCCGCCAGTGAGCGGATGTCGGCCGACATGCCGCGCACCGCGACACAACGCGTGCTTGCGCCCAGTGCGCACGACCGCAACGCTTCGATGCTGTCGCCTGCACAGACGCGATCCGCCGCCGTGACCGACGCCGATGTCGGCGACAGCGATTCGTTCGGCCGCAACGTGGTCTGGCTGGGACTGACAAGTGCCTTCATCAACCTGGATCCGGGCTGCCCGTTGCCCGACAGCGGGCCCGACGACCTGTGCCAGGCGGTAGCGCCTGCGCCGGCGGTCACCAGCTTCAATTACCTCGACGCAGCGCGCATCCAGCTGCCGGCCAAGGCCACGCACTCGCTGCTGTGTTACTGGTTTTCGCCGGTACTGAACGTCTTCTGGCACAACCCGACGGCATCGCCCGTCATCGGAAGGCTGCGCTACAACCCGACACTCACGTTGGAAAATCCAGTCCTGGACGACCCTGCGTTGATCGACCCCACCACCGGTGCACCGTTCGCAGGCAAGCTGCTGACGGCCATGACGTCGTCGGAACGCTTCGAAACACCGCTCGCGCCAGGCGTGCAGTTCTCCGAGCGCACGCGCGACTCCGCGGTCTGCATGGCGGGCTTGATCAGCCGCAGGGCCCTGGTCGACACCTACGGGCTCACCGATGCACAGGCCACCCAGTTCTTCAAGAAGCCGACCATGGTGCGGCTCAATGTGTCGGGCACGACGCAATTCATCGACAGTGCCAGCCTGATCTTCGGACTGCGCATCGTCGGCGATTGAAGCCCGTTCATGCGCGATGCCATTCAATGCAATGGCATCGCGCGGTTTATCGAGATTCGTACAACTTCTGGCACACATCGCAGAAAAAGGCCCGCCGTTGCGCGCGGCCCAGATGCTTGCGGTAGGCCAGGCGATTGCCGTCGCGTGGACAGGTGGTCTTCGTGTGCACCTGGTAGTGCTTGCGCAACACGTAGGCCTGCTTCCACGCCAGGAAGTCGAAACTGTATTCGCGCGCCTGCTCGATCAGCTGGGTCAGTTTACGCGGGGGTAACGCACCGATCGTGCTTTCTGGATGCACGCGGATGCGGAACAGCACTTCGTTCTTGATGATGTTGCCAACGCCGGCAAAGATGTCCTGGTCCAGCAACGCATCGGCGACGAGCATCCGTGGATGGTCCTTGAGCTTGCGCCGCGCCTGCCTGGGATCCCAGGCATCGGCCATGACGTCGCCGCTCCAGTCGTAAGTGTCATCGAGGTCGCCTTCGATGTATTTCAGAGAGCACGCATAGAAGTTCAACTCGCCGTTGTCGAACACCAGCCGCATGCGCGGTGACGCAGGAGTGCCGTCCTTGCCGAGCTTGCCTTCATCGATGCGATAACTGCCGAACAGCAGGAAGTGCACGCGCATCGCGAAGCCGTCGAACGCGATCAGGAAATGCTTGCCCCAGCTACACAGCGCGAGCACGCGCTGGCCATCCATCCGCTGCAGGTCCTGTTTGCTGTTTCCCGATACCGCGCGCACGGTATGGCCGGCAAATTTCGCGACGGCGTGCTTGAGGATGACGATCGACGGACCTTCGGGCATCGGCGCACGCTAACGGCCGTGGTGCGCAGGAATCGTGAATCCGCCTGGACACCAGCTGCACACGACACGGCGCATCATTGGCCATCCAGCAGGCAGGATTCCCATGCTCCCCAGCGCCGACATCCAGTGTCCCTATTGCGGCGAGACGATCCAGGTCCTCCTCGACGACGACAGTGCGGGACACTCCTACATCGAAGACTGCCAGGTCTGTTGCCGCCCGATCACGATGACAGTGAGTGTCGATGACGAAGGTGAATTGCAGGTCCGTGCGCGTGCTGAAAACGAGGCGTGACCCACGCCCGCAGGAAGTTCGTGGTGCGCTTGTCCGGTGACCGCCCCGTCACGATGAACGCCGGGTTTATGGCGCCATGTGGGGATCGGCGCGACACCCACTGATTAAAAACAGGTTCATTGTTCGCGTCGCATGTTGGGGTTGTCCGCGACCCCCGCGGGAACGGAGAAGACCATCATGCAATCCGCGATTCCCCTGCCAGGCCCAGTGACCCGATGGATCGCTCCGGCGGCATTGGCGGTCGCACTGGGACTCGGTGCGATGACACCCGCCCCCGTCCATGCCCAGGATGCGCTGACCCGCGTGCTCGTGGATGTGGCTGATGTCGTCTTCAACAACGGCGCGCCCTATTACCGTTATGGCGAATATGGGCCGGCCACCCGGCTGGTGGTCGGACGCGATCCCTATGGGCGGCCGGTGTACTACCGGCAGGTCCGGAGCAATCGCTATTCGTATCAGCAGCAGAGAGCCTATGACGGTTACGGGCGCCAGGATGATGATGACCGCGGCAACGACCGTCACCAGCCATACGGCAATGCCTATGGCTACTACCGCCATGATCGCGACTCACGCTGTGACCGGGATGGCGACCGTTGCTGGAACACACGGCGCGGCCGCCACGGCGATGACGGGGATCGCGACCATGGCGACAACCGTGGCCGGGATCAGGAAGACGACGATTAGCTCGTGACGGAAAGCCCACAGTTGCTTTAGCAGCGCAACCTTCTTCGCGGCTTTACTCGCCGGCCGAATGATCCTGGTTGACGGCAGGCGGGACGTGGATGCTTTTCTGGATGTCGGTCTGCAGTCGCTGGTTGACCCAGGCCAATGCCCCGACATAGAGC
This sequence comes from Lysobacterales bacterium, assembly GCA_038236935.1. GTDB lineage: Bacteria > Pseudomonadota > Gammaproteobacteria > Xanthomonadales > Xanthomonadaceae > Cognatiluteimonas. Next base: position 24,584 of record JBBRZH010000020.1, on the reverse strand, counting down.
GCAAGCACGATGACGATCACGAGCAAAATCACCAGCCAGCGGCGGCGAGGTGCGGGCGTGACGGTGCCATTGCGGTTTTCCATTCCAGTTTGCATCGTGCCTAGCAGCACGTCTCCCCATTCCTGACCGCACCACAGCGTCACGATACGTCAACGTAGCAACGCGCTTGTCGCGGCCATGTGCAGGCGGCATGGGGCTGGGTCACAATCGCTGACATGCAACCACGCCAGGCATCGATTCGGCTTGCGCAATCCTGCCTATTGCTCGTGTTGGCTGCCTGCAGCCCGCGCCAGCCGCCCGAAGTGGATGCGCGTTTTGCGAAGGAGGCTGATCTCCAGTGGCGTGGGCTTCTGGCCTGCGCCGACTGCGACGGCATCCAGACCCAGCTGCTGCTTCAGCACGGCGCCAGCGGACGCAGTTCCACCTGACCGAGATCTATCTGGCTCGCGACCAGGGTGCACGGTTCGATGACCTTGGCCACTGGCAGCGCCAGGCCAATCTCCTGCAGCTGCAAGGCGCCAGCGGCAGCCTGCGGGTCTATGCCCTGCTGCCCGACGGACGCTTGCAGCCCCGCGATGGCCATGGGGCGGCGTTATCCCCGGACACCGGTGAGACCCTCGAGATGGTGCCTCCCTCCGACGATCCGTGATGCCGGTCAGCCACCATGCAGCGCACAAGCCGTTATCCTGTCGCGTTTCCTCTCGCCGGTCCCGCCGCCATGCTGTTCCAACACGTCGCCATCGCCGGTCTCGCCCATGTGGATGCTCCTCGGCGGCTGGGATCGGATGAAATCAATGCTCGCCTGAAGCCCACCCTCGAGCGTCTGGGCATCACCACGGACGTCCTGCGCGACGTTGCCGGCATCCATGCTCGACGGCTGTGGGATGGCGACATGCAGGCGTCGTCGGCAGCCACGCTGGCTGGTGTCAAGGCACTGGCGGACGCAGGGATCGATCCCGATAAAGTCGGCCTGCTGGTCAGCACGTCTGTCAGCCGCGACTTCCTCGAGCCATCCACTGCATCGATCGTCAGCGGCAACCTGGGCCTGGGTGAGCTGTGCCAGAACTTCGACGTCGCCAATGCGTGCCTGGCCTTCCTGAACGGCATGGACATCGCCAGCCGCATGATCGAGCGCGGCGAGATCGACTACGCGTTGGTGGTCGATGGTGAGACCGCGGACCTCGCGTATGAGAAGACGCTGGAGCGCATGGACGCCATCGACATCACCGAGGAACAGTTCCGCAACGAGATGGCGACACTCACGCTCGGCTCCGGCGCCGCGGCGATGGTATTGGCGCGCGCCGAGCTCGCACCGGGCGCACCGCGCTACCGCGGCGGCGTCACCCGTGCGGCGACGCAGTGGAACGCACTGTGCCGCGGCAACCTTGATCGCATGGTGACCGACACCCGCATGCTGCTGATTGAAGGCATGAAGCTTGCGCAGAAGACTTTCATCGCCGCCAAGGTCGCGCTGGGCTGGGTGGTGGAAGAGCTCGACGAGTTCGTGATCCACCAGGTCAGCCAGGTGCATACCCAGGCCTTCATCCAGGCCTTCGGCATCGACCCCAGGAAAGTGCTGACGATCTTCGGCGAGTACGGCAACATCGGCCCGGCGTCCGTGCCGATCGTGCTGAGCAAGCTGCGCGAGATGGGGCGGCTGAAAAAGGGCGATCGCGTTGCCCTGCTCGGGATCGGTTCCGGCCTGAACTGCTCGATGGCGGAAGTCGTCTGGTAAGCGGCGCTGCGCGCGTGCCGGGCACGAACGCATTTCCGGACTACCCGTTCACCCCGCGTCGCTGCGAAGTGCGGCCGGGGATCGAGTTGTCTTACCTCGATGAAGGCCCCGCGATTGGCCAAGGCCACGACGCGGAAGTCATCGTCATGCTGCACGGCAATCCGTCGTGGAGTTTCTACTGGCGGCATCTGGTTGCCGGGCTTGCGGATCGCTATCGGTGCATCGTGCCCGACCATGTCGGCATGGGCCTGTCCGACCGGCCCGATGACAGCGCCTACCGGTACACGCTGCAATCGCGCGTTGATGACCTTGCGAGCCTGCTGGACACGCTTGGCATCAGCGGCCCGGTCACGCTCGTCGTGCACGACTGGGGCGGGATGATCGGTATTGGCTGGGCGCTGTCGCACATGGCACGGGTCAAGCGACTGGTGATCCTCAACACCGCCGCGTTTCCATTGCCTGCCGCCAAACGCATGCCATGGCAGCTGTCGCTGGGTCGCGATTCGCGCGTTGGTGGTTTCCTGATCCGCAGATTCAACCTGTTCGCACGTGGTGCGGCGTGGCTGGGCGCGGAACGACGCCTGCCCAAGGCGGTTCGCGATGCCTACATCGCGCCGTACGCGGGTTGGCGCAATGCGATCAGCACGCTGCGTTTCATGCAGGACATTCCACTGCGCGAAGGCGATCCGGCATGGCCGCTGGTCTACGAAGCCGGGCGGCGCCTGCACGAGTTCGCCGACCGCCCGGTGTTCATCGGCTGGGGCCTGCGCGATTTCGTGTTCGACCGCCATTGCCTGGCGGACTTCTGCCGGGCCCTGCCCCGCGCGGAAGTGCATGCGTTCGAGGATGCCGGGCATTACGTGCTTGAAGACAAATACGAAACGCTGGTGCCAGCCATCCGGGCATTCCTCGACGCCAATCCCCTGTAAGAGCGGCTTCAGCCGCAACCGATCGGCACACGGCCATGTCGCGGCTCAAGCCGCTCCTACAATGTCGCCATGAGTGAATCGCCCAACATCGCCGCCTCCCTGCCACGCCTGGCGCGCGAGCGGCCCGACCAGGTCGCGATGCGCTGCCCTGGTCGGCGCGGTCGCTACGACATCGCACTGACGTATTCGCAACTGGACGCGCGCAGCGATGCGATCGCAGCGGGCCTGGCGTTGCATGGCGTGACACGAGGCAGCCGCACGGTGGTGATGGTGCGTCCCACGCCCGAGTTCTTCCTGGCGATGTTCGCGTTGTTCAAGCTCGCCGCGGTGCCGGTGCTGGTGGATCCCGGCATCGACAAGCGCGCGCTGAAACACTGCCTGGACGAAGCGCAGCCGCATGCGTTCATCGGCATTCCGCTTGCACACGCGGCACGCCTGGCACTGGGGTGGGCGAAGTCGGCGCGTGTCCATGTCACCACCGCCGCGCGTCCGTGGCTGGCCGATGTCACGCTGGCGCAGATCGAGCGCGATGGACACAACGCGACCGCGCAACTCGTGGCAACCAGTGCCGATGACGTGGCTGCGATCCTGTTCACCAGCGGATCGACCGGCGTGCCGAAAGGCGTCGTCTACCGGCACCGGCATTTCGTGGCGCAAGTGGCGATGTTGCGCGATGCCTTTGGCATCACCGCCGGTGGCGTCGACCTGCCGACGTTTCCGCCGTTCGCGTTGTTCGATCCGGCGCTGGGACTCACCTCGATCATTCCGGACATGGATCCAACGCGCCCTGCGTCTGCAGATCCGCGCAGGCTGTTGCGCGCTGTCGAACGCTTCGGCGTGGACCAGTTGTTCGGCTCACCGGCACTCATGGCGGTATTGGCAAGCCACGGTGCCAGCATGCCGACCATCCAGCGCGTGACGTGCGCCGGTGCTCCGGTCCCTGCCGATGTCGTCGCCAAGATGCGTACGCTGTTACCCCAGGATGCACGCTTCTGGACGCCCTACGGCGCAACCGAGTGCCTGCCGGTGGCGGCCATCGAAGGCCGTGAACTAGAGGCCACGCGGGAGCGAACCGAACAAGGCGGCGGCACGTGTGTCGGGCGACCCGTGACGCCCAACGTGGTGCGCATCATCGGCATCGATGATCGTGCGATTAAACACTGGGACGGTGGCTTGCTGGTACGCGAAGGGGAGGTTGGCGAAATCACCGTCGCCGGTCCGTCGACCACTGACGGCTATTTCAATCGGCCGGCAGCAACGGCGCTCGCGAAAATTTCCGAGCAACGGAATGATGCGGATGCACGCATCGTGCATCGCATGGGTGACCTGGGGTATTTCGATTCCGAGGGACGACTCTGGTTCTGCGGCCGCAAGTCGCAGCGGGTGGTCGTCGATGACGACGTCACGCTGTGCACCGAACAGGTCGAACCGATTTTCAACCGGCATCCGGACGTGCAGCGCACGGCGCTGGTCGGGATCGGTGCAGCGGGCACACAGATCCCGGTCCTGTGCGTGGAGCTGCGCAAAGGTGTCGCCCGCGACGAGCAGCCCCGAATCGTGACGGAGTTGCGGCACCTGGGCGAAGGCTTCGTGCATACCGCAAGGATCGACACATTCCTGTTCCATCCACGCTTCCCGGTCGACATCCGCCATAACGCCAAGATCGGGCGCGAAGCGCTGGCGGCGTGGGCGACGCGGCGCCTGCCTGCCTCGCATTCTTCGCAAGCAAAGAAAAATACTGGAAGGGACGAGGCTTGAAGATTCTTGTCACCGGCGGCGGCGGTTTCCTCGGGCAGGCGTTGTGCCGCGGCCTGCTCGGGCGCGGACACGACGTGCGCAGCTTCAGTCGCAGTCGCCATGCGGCGCTGGAAGCACTGCACGTCGAGCAACGCCAGGGCGACCTCTCAGATGGCGATGCGGTCATCGATGCCGCACGCGGCTGCGAGGCGGTCTTCCACAACGCAGCGAAAGCAGGCGCGTGGGGCAGTCATGACAGCTACCACCGCGCCAATGTCATCGGCACCGACAACGTCATCGTCGCCTGCCGCACAAACGCGATTGGCAGGCTGGTATACACATCCACGCCCAGCGTCACCCATCGCGCCACGCAGCCGGTTGCTGGCGGCACCGCGGACAACGTCCCTTACGGCACGCACTTCAAGGCGGCGTATGCGGCAACCAAAACCGTCGCCGAGCAGGCGGTGCTTGCCGCCAACGACGCAAGCCTTGCGACGATCGCGTTGCGCCCGCGCCTGATCTGGGGGCCGGGCGACCAGAAGCTGCTTCCGCGCCTGGTCGAACGCGCACGCGCCGGACGGCTGCGCTTGATCGGCAACGGCGACAACCTCATCGACACGACCTACATCGACAACGCCGCCCAGGCGCATTTCGATGCATTCGAGCATCTCGCTCCGCACGCGGCGTGCGCGGGCCGCGCTTATTTCATCAGCAATGGCGAACCCAAGCCTGCACGCGAGATCATCAATGCACTGCTGCATGCCGCGGGCGAGCCAGCGGTGACGAAGACGCTGCCGTTCGGCGTGGCCTATGCCATCGGCGCCGTGTGCGAAGCCGCATGGACACTGTTGCCACTGCGTGGCGAACCGCCGCTCACACGATTTCTGGCCGAACAATTGGCGACGACGCACTGGTACGACATGACGCCGGCGACGAACGACTTCGGCTACGTGCCGGTCGTGACCATTGCCGAGGGGATGCAGCGGCTCGAAGCTCGCATACGGCTGCCCGTTAGAATGCTGCCATGACATCGCCATTCGACTGGAAACCCATTGCCGGGCGCGCGCTGGAAGCGGCGCTGAATCGCGCACTGGCGCTGGATCCGGACACCCGCGACCGCTTGGGTGCATTGGATGGCCAACGTATCGTTCTCCAGATCGAGAGCCCGCCGCTGGCCTTGCAAGTGCGGGTGGACGGCGAGAGGTTGGTGGTGGGCCCGGTCGACGACGCCAGCGAACCCGATCTCAGTGTACGCAGCACCCTGGGTGCCTTGATCGCGCAGCTGCCGATGTTCCGCCGCGACGACGCGCCACCGATCGGTCGCCTGCGCGTATCCGGCGACGCCGAGCTCGCCCGCAGGTTGCAACGCCTGGCCGAACGCTTCGATCCGGACTGGCAGCAGCCATTCGCCGCCGTATTCGGTGATGTCGTGGGCGTGCAGATCGCCAATGCCGTTGCCCGCGCGTTGAAGCAGGCACAGGTGCTGTCGCGCAATTTTGTCGAAAGCGCGAGCGAATATGTCACCGAAGAATCACGTGATGTGGTGGGTCGCGATGAGTTGAATGCGTTCCACGATGACGTCGATGCACTGCGCGATGATGTCGCGCGCACGGTGGCTCGCGTCGCGCGGTTGGGCACGGGAGTGGTGCGATGAAGTCCGGACTGCGCGCATGGCGCATCGGCCGGGTGCTGGTGCGCTATCGCCTGGACGACCTGCTCGAACAGACGGCACTGGACCGCTGGTTGCGCCTGATGCGCCCGTTCGTACCGCGGGCCTCGCCCGGCATTGCGGCGTTGCCGCGCGGCGCGCGATTGCGGTTGGCGCTGCAGGAGCTGGGGCCGATCTTCGTGAAGTTCGGGCAGATCCTGTCCACGCGTCGCGACCTGGTGCCGGTGGACGTCGCCGAAGAGCTGACGTTGCTGCAGGATCGTGTTGCGCCGTTCGACGGTGACACCGCGCGCGTGCTGGTCGAGCAGGCGCTGGGCCTGAGCATTGGCGACGCCTTTGCCCGCTTCGACACCACGCCATTGGCGTCAGCGTCGATCGCGCAGGTGCATGCGGCGACATTGCATGCGAGCACTTCGCCTGGAAGCAGCGACGCCACGCCGCGCGAGGTCGTGGTCAAGGTGCTGCGTCCCGGCATCAAACGCCAGATCGCCGCGGATGTCGCGCTACTGAAGACCATCGCGGCGCTGGTGGATCGCACGCATCCGGCCGCCGACAAGATCCGCCCACGCGAGATCGTGACTGAGATCGAATCCACGCTTGCCGCCGAACTGGACCTGCAACGCGAGGGCGCCAATGCCAGTGTCTTGCGGCGCTTCTGGCTGGATTCGCCAGACCTGTACGTGCCGGAGGTCGTCTGGAGCCACACCGCCGAACGCGTGCTGACGCTGGAGCGCGTGCATGGCATTCCGTCGGACGACATCATCGCGCTGGATGCCGCCGGCATCGACCGAAAAGTCCTCGCCGCCAAGGGCGTGCGCGTGTTCTACACGCAGGTGTTCCGCGACAATTTTTTCCACGCCGATGCGCACGCCGGCAACATCTGGGTGGACATCGACCCGTTGCGAAAATCCAATCCGCGTTTCATCGCGCTGGACTTCGGCATCATGGGACAGCTGTCCAGCGAGGATCAGTACTACCTCGCCGAAAACTTCATGGCAATCTTCAACCGCGACTACCGGCGCATCGCCGAGCTGCATGTGCAAGCTGGCTGGATGCCCTCGCACATCCGCATCGATGAGCTCGAGGCCGCCGCGCGCTCGGTGTGCGAGCCGTACTTCACCCGGCCATTGTCGGAAATCTCGCTGGCCGAAGTGTTGCTGAAACTGTTCCGCACCGCGCAGCGTTATGAACTGACGATCCAGCCGCAGTTGATCCTGCTGCAGAAAACCCTGCTCAACATCGAAGGCGTCGGCAGACAACTCGATCCGCAGATCGACATCTGGGCAGTCGCGCGGCCGGTGCTGGAGCGCATCCTGATGGAGCGCTACAGCCCGCAACGGTTGTTCAGTGAATTCCGCAAACGCCTGCCGGAAATGATCACCCAGGCGCCCGACATGCCGCGCCTGCTGCACGCGTGGCTCACGCAGCAGGTCGAAGGCAGGCAACAGCTGCACCTGCATTCGCGGCAGCTGGACGATATCGCCGAGGCCACGCGACTGCTGCAGCGTCGCACGGTGGGCGCGATCGTCGGCACGGGGCTGCTGATCGTGGCGGCCGTTTTGTACGCGCTGCATGCAGGCGGTCCTCCGGTTGCCGGTATTCCTGCCGCCACCTGGATTGCCGGGCTCGGCGGAGTGTGGGCGCTGCTCGCCGCGTGGCCGCGCCACGAAAAAACGCAGTCACGTTGATGCACGACGCGCCGACGCGCGCTGCGGAGACCCACACGCTGGCGGTTCCGTCAGACCTGCCGGTCATCCACTGCGACGACTGGTTGGCCATCGTCAACAAACCGGCCGGATTGATGGTGCATGACAGTGCCTTGGCGCGCGGGGAAACCGAGTTCGCGGCCGACCGGTTGCGTGCACAGTTCGGGCGACCGATCTTCCTCGTGCATCGGCTTGATCGCGCCACGAGTGGCTGCCTGTTGCTGGCGTTCGATCGACAGACGGCATCGCAACTCGGCAAGCAGTTGATGGCGCATGACGCCGACAGGCCGACGTTTGAGAAGCAATATCTCGCGATCTGCCGTGGCTGGCCGGACGAACACTTCGTCATCGATCATCCGCTCGACGGCGGCCCCGGAAAGCCGAACAAAAAGACTGCGATCACCCACTTCACCCGGCTGGCGACCGCTGAGCTGTCGTGGCCATCGGCCGGCTTTGCGACCTCGCGTTACGCGGTTCTGGACGCCCGCCCGCAGACCGGGCGTTTCCGCCAGATCCGGCGTCATCTCAAACACGCGTTCCATCATCTGGTCGGCGACAGCAGCCATGGCGACGGCCGCCACAACCGCGCGTTCCGGATGCTCGGCGTGCACCGCATGCTGCTGCACGCGCAGCGATTGGCGTTCGTGCATCCGGCCAGCGGCGAGCGGCTCAGTGTCATCGCACCGGTGGATAGCGAATTCCAGCGCGCGCTTGACCTGTTCGGCACGCCTGCCTGCTGACGGCATAATCCGCACATGCTGCAGATCGCCGACAACATCGCCATTGCCGACGACGAACTCATCGAGCGCTTCGTGCGCGCCACCGGGCCGGGTGGCCAGAACGTCAACAAGGTATCGACCGCAGTCGAGCTGCGTTTCGACATCGCGCGTTCGCCATCGCTGCCCGGGCCCGTGCGCGAACGCCTGCTGGCCAAGCGCGACCGGCGGCTGACGACCGATGGTGTGTTCGTGATCAGCGCGCAGCGCTTCCGCACCCAGGAGCGCAACCGCGACGATGCCCGTGTGCGGCTGGCGACGTTCATCAATTCAGGGCTGCACGCACCAACGCCACGGATCGCGACGCGGCCCACCCGCGGCTCCAAGGAGCGCCGGCTGGAAGCCAAGCGTGGACGCAGTACGATCAAGCAGGGGCGCACGCAGCGCGAATGGGATTGACGCGCAGATGCTGAATCGGGAACTCATCGAGGACAACGTCACCGGCACCGCGGGCGAGCGCCTTCTGCAGCTGCCGCCCAACGCGCCACGCGTGCGTGACAACCGGTTTGCGCGCTGGTTCGGGCGCACCCTGTTGCGGCTCGGCGGCTGGCGCATGGTGGGCGCATTCCCTGACCTCCCCAAGCTGGTGCTGATCGGGGCGCCGCACTCGTCGAACTGGGACGGCGTCTGGGGATTTGCCGCGAAACTCGCCCTGGGGCTGGACCTCCGGGTCCTGGGCAAACGCGAGCTGTTCTGGTGGCCGCTTGGCCCGCTGTTGCGGCGGCTGGGGGTGATCGCCATTGATCGAAACGCCGCGCACGGAATGGTCGACCAGGTCGTCCAGCGCATCCAAGGCGCCGACCGCGTCTGGTTCGGCCTTGCCCCGGAAGGCACGCGCACCGCGGGCGTTCGCTGGAAAACCGGCTTCTGGAAAATCGCCAAGGCGGCCGACGTGCCAGTGCTCCCGGCTTATTTCCATTATCCCGACAAAACCCTTGGCATCGGTCCACCGTTCACCCTGACCGACGACATGGCCGCCGATATCGCCCGCATCCGAGACTGGTACCAGCCATGGCAGGGGCGGCATCACGGCGTTTCCTGAACGAGACATTCCTCTTTTCACTGTTGGCATGCCTCTTGCATGCTTAACTGGGACCTAGGTCACGCTCTGCTGTGGAGTATGGCCAGTCTTTCAGGGGAAACGTCATGCATGTTCTGATTACCGGCGGTGCGGGTTTCATTGGCTCACATCTTGTCGACCTCCATCTTTGGCGCGGCGACAGCGTTCACGTGGTGGATGACCTGTCCACGGGCAACCGCGCCAATCTTGCCGCGCATCAGTCCAATGCACGCCTGCGTTTCGATGAGGGTGACATCACCACATGGTCCGGGCTTGGTGAGGCAGTGGCCGCGGCGGACCGCATCTACAACATGGCGGCGGTGGTCGGCATGTTCCGCGTGCTCGAGCAGCCTGTCGAAGTCACCCGCGTCAACACAGTCGGCTGCGAACGTCTGTTGCAGGCCGTCGCCGCGGCCGGACATCGGCCGCAGGTTGTGCTGCCATCGAGTTCATCGGTCTACGGGCCTGCCAAGTACGAAGACCTTCATGAACGGGCCGACATCGTCGCTTCGCCCGATGCGCCTTTGCTTAACTATGCATTGAGCAAGCTGAGCAACGAAGTGCAGGGTCGCGCCTATGCTCAGACCTACGATATCCCGGTGGTGATCGCCCGGTTGTTCAACACGATCGGCTTGCGCCAGTCTGGGCAGTATGGATTCGTGGTGCCGCGATTCGTGCAGCAGGCGCTGGCTGGACAGCCTTTGACGGTGTTCGGTGACGGGCAGCAGACGCGTTCATTCTGCGACGTGCGCGATACCGTTGCGATCCTGGATCGACTGGCGGGTACGCCGGCGGCCCATGGGCAGGTGGTCAACGTCGGCAACACCCAGGAAATCACCATCCTGGAATTGGCCGAACTCATCCGGCAACGCACGGGTAGCGCTTCGCCTTTGCAGTTCGTCCCGTACGAGCAGGCCTATGGCCAGGCGTTTGCACAGATTCCCCAACGACGTCCGATTCTCGATCGGCTGTTCAAGTTGACCGGCTATCAGCATCGGTGGCCGCTGGAAACCACCATCGATGATCTGTGCGCGCATTACCGGCTGTTGCCGACGCGCCCGGTGCCGGTATCCGCACCCTCGAGCCGGATGCCCTCGAGCGCCGCGGGCTGATTGGCATGGCGGTCCGAACATCAGGCAGGTTCGGTGCGTTGCATGGACGCCTGCCGATCTTGCTGGCCTGTCTTGTGCTGCAGGCCGGGATGGCGAACGCGGCAGAAAGTGCGCGCCCTGCGCCATGGGCGCTGAGCACGCTTTACACCCAGAGTGCGCTCAGCCAAGGTCGTGGCAGTTGGGGGCAGTTCGACAACGAGTTGCTGTATACCGCATCGCCGCGTTGGGTCTTCGGCGGCAGTGTTGATGTGCGCCGGCGTTATTCTGCCAGTGACACCTTGTATGGTGCCAGCATCAGCTTCCTCCCCAACACGGCGTGGGAACTGCACGCCAGCGCGAAGGTGGCACCCAATGCCGACTTCTCGCCGCGCCGAAGTTACGCAACGGGTGCGGAGTGGCGCGCGTCCCGGCGCTGGTCGCTACTGCTGGATGCGCGTCGTTTCGACTTTCCCGGCGGCAGCCTGCGCGAGTTGCGGCCCGGCGTCACTTTCTGGTTCGACGACGCGACCGCGTTGACCACGCGCTATACCGACGGCCGGGCATTCGGATCGACCGGTTACCACGCATATTCAATGCGCCTGGATCATGATTTCGACGCCGGCCGGCGGTTGAGCATTGGCTATGCACACGGCATTGATCCCGAGCAGGATCCGTCGGTTGTGCCAGGCGTGTTGCTCAGCGAATCCGATCTTCTCTCCGCCTACTATCGATTCCCGTTGCGTGCGCGTTTGAATTTGATCGTGGGCGCTGAGTACGAGGACCGGCATCGCGCCTACACTCGCACAGCTGCCAGTCTTGGTTTGTCGATGCGCTTCTGACGATGGACGACCCCTACACCATCGCTCTGGACGGCACGCTTGTGATGGGCACGGTGGTCGCCGTGTTATCGCTATATGCGCTGGCATCGCGCTGGCTGTCCGATCGCGGACAAGGCCGCGCCGCACGGTTGCGGCTCCGCATGCAGCAGGCGCTATCCGATTATCTGGAGGCGCAGCTCTCATTCGCCGAGACCGCGCAAGTGCTCTCCATCGACCGCCCGCTCGCGCTGGGAATGTTGCTCAGCGTGGCCAACGCGCGCGGGATTGCAGTACAGCATCTCCTGCATCCGTTGTTCGAGCATTTCGAATTCGAGCGGGCAGAATTGCATGCCCTGGGCAAGCGCGATATCGGTCGTCGCATCCGTGCCGCCAATCACCTGGGCTATATCGGCGGCAGGGCCACCGTGCCGGCATTGCTGGGGGCATTGCAGGACGAGCAGCTCGAAGTCCGCCTGGCTGCCGCCCAGTCGCTGGTCCAGATGGGACGCGTGGATGCCGTCCTGCCGATACTCGAGGCATTGACGCTGCCGGGTCGATGGGCGCAGCAGCGCGCAACTGATTTGTTGTATCGCATGGGTCCTGCAGCCGTGCCCACGTTGCAGCAGTTTCTCGCTGGCAGCCACACGCAAGCGACGCCCGGGATGCGTGTGGTGGCGATCAACGCCATCGGCATGTTGTCAGCGCACACCGCGCCGTCGACGATCTGCGACAGCCTGGCATCCGACGATCGCGAAATCCGCGTGGCCGCCGCACGCGCGCTGGGCGGGATCGGCGATCCCGCCGCCATCGGCCGCTTGATCGACGCGCTTGGCGACAGCGCATGGGAAGTCCGCAGCCAGGTGGCCAAGTCGCTGGGCAAACTGGCTCTGGGGAGTTCACGTGCCGAAGCGGTGATTCCCACGCTCGAACGCGCGCTGTCCGACGCCGCGTGGTGGGTGCGCTACAACGCCGCGCAGGCGCTGGCGCAGATGGGCACCTCCGGGCTGGATACGTTGCAACGCGCGCTGACGATGCAGACAGATCCATTCGCACGCGACATTAGCCGCCAGATGCTGCAAGAGCGCAGCCTGCTGCCCGCGACGCTGCCGACATGACCGCCGACGCCATCGTCATCCGCGTGCTGGAAGGCATCTTCGTCTATTACACGGTGTTGTACGGCCTGTACATGCTGCTGATCGTGCTCGGCGCGACCCAGTTGCGGCGTTACCAGCGTGGAATCAACGTCGGTGATTTCCGGCGGATCGCGCAATCGCCGCTGACCTTGCCGTTCACGGTCATCATTCCCGCGTACAACGAGGAAAAGGTCATCATCGGGACGGTCGAGGCGGCGCTCGCGTTGCGCTATCCGCAGCATGAGGTCATCGTGGTCAACGATGGCTCTGCCGATGCAACCGTGCAGCGGCTGGTCGAGCATTTCGGATTGCGACGGGTCAGCAAGGTGGGTCCGAAGCACTTGCAGACCCAGCCGGTGCGCGCAGTGTACGAATCGTTCGAGCACCCGGAACTATTGGTGATCGACAAGGAGAATGGCCAGCGTGCCGATGCGATAAACGCGGCGGTCAATTTCGCGCGCTACCCGTTGCTGTGCATCATGGACGCCGACTGCATCTTCGAAGAGGACGCGCTGCTGCGCGCGGTGCGGCCTTTCCTGGGTAGCGACCGTGTCATCGCGGCCGGCGGTATCGTGCGACCGGCCAATGGACTGGAAGTACGCGAAGGCCGCATCGTCGGTTTCGGCCTGCCGCGACGCCTGCTGCCCCTGCTGCAGGCAGTGGAATACCTGCGCAGTTTCCAGTGGGCGCGGCTGGGGCTGGCGCGACTCAACAGCATGATGAGTATCTCGGGCGCCTTCATGGTGGTGAAGAAGGATGTGTTCGTGGCGATGGGCGGTGTGGATGCGAACACCATCACCGACGACATCGAGTTCACCATGCGCCTGTACAAGTACGCCTACGAACACGACGGCAAGATCGACTACATCCCTGATCCGGTCTGCTACACCGAAGTGCCCGAAACCCTGCGCGTCTTCGTCTCGCAGCGGAACCGCTGGCAACGCGGCACGCTGCAGGCCCTGTTTCGTCACTGGCGGATGATCTTCAACCCCGACTATGGGTTGGCCGGCATGTTCGGGATGCCGTTCTTCCTGTTGTTCGAGGCGTTATCGGCAATCATCGAGGGTGCCGGCTACATACTGGCCCCACTCGCGTATTTCATGGGTCTGACCTCAATCCACGTCATCGTGGTCTTCCTGATCCTGGCAGTGGTGTTGGGTACGTTCCTGTCGGTGTCGGCGGTGCTGTTGCAGGAGCGCACGCGCCTGCGCACGGCTACGTCTGGCGACCTGCTGCGCCTGCTGGGCGTGGCGGTGATCGAGAACTTCGGCTATCACCAGCTGCATCTGCTATGCCGCATCGTCGGCACCTTCGACTACCTCATCCGGCGCCGCAAGCACGTTGGAGCCACCGAACGCAGTGGCGGTTACCAGTTGGCGGCATCCACCACGTCGATCGCCCGGACCGACATATAACCGTTGGGCTTTGTCCGCGTCAGCGCTGCGAGTGGCGGGTGTCATCGCCGCTGGCGAACAGGTCCGGACGGATCAATTCCACAAATGCCCGGGCCTGCGCGGAGAGGTGCTTGCTCCTTCGCATGACCACGCCGTACGTCCGCGACGGAAAGTATCTGGCCAGCGAGCGGGCAGCCAGGCGCGTGCGATCGGCATCGGTCAGGCAGATCGCGGTCACGATCGAAATCCCCAGGCCCATGGCCACGTACTGCTTGATCACTTCCCAGCCGCCCACCTCCAGCGCCACCGTGTACGGCACGCGATTGCGCTGGAACACCAGGTCCACCATGCGGTAGGTCGTCAACCGCTGCGGCGGCAGGATCAGGCCGTACGGCGACAGGTCTTCGAGTTTCAAATCCGGCTTGTGGGCCAGCGGGTGGTCCAGCGGGGTGATCAGCATCGGTTCAAAGCGGTACACCGGTGCGTAGGTCAGGTCGGCCGGGACGTCGAGCATCGACCCCACCGCGAAGTCCACCGCGTCCGAGCGCAGCAGGTCCAGGCCGCTGGCCCCGGTGACGTTGTGCAGGCGCATGCGCACGTCCGGCTGGCGCTGGCGGAAGGCTTCCACGATCCCCGGCAGCAGGTACAGGATGGTCGAGCTGCCAGCGGCAACGTCCAGTTCGCCGGCGTCCAGTCCGTGCAGCTGATCGCGGAACGCCGCGTCCAGCCCGTCGATGCCCTCGACCAAAGGCCGCGCCAGCGCGTACAGGGTGTCGCCTTCGCGGGTGGGCACAAGTCGCCGGCCGATGCGCTCGAACAGCTTGATCCCCAGCTCGCGTTCCAGCGCCTGCAATTGCAGGGTGATCGCCGGTTGGCTGACGTAGAGCGCCTCCGCGGCCCGGGACACCGATCCCAGCCGTGCGGTCTGGCAGAACGCCCGCAACGGCTTCAACCGATCGGCCTTGTAGGCAAATCGGGGTGCCGCTGGGCTTCGATCCACCATGGCCTGCCAAATTATAAGTCCAGCTAATAATAGGCATTGATAAAACTGTTTTGTCAAATACCGTACTACAGCGGATGGTCTTGTTCCGGATGAGCCTGGAGCACGACATGGCGGCAGTGATGCAAGCGGTAGCAACAGACGGCGTTGAGCTCACCCGCGCTGCCCCAGGCCAGTGGCGGCTGCTGACACCCGACGCACTGGAGTTCCTGGCAGACCTGCATCGGCGCTTCGAACCCCAACGGCAGGCACGCCTGGCCGCGCGCCGCCGGTCCCAGGCCGCGTTCGACGCGGGCTCTCTTCCGGATTTCCGCACCGACACCGCCGCCATCCGGGCCGGTGACTGGCGGGTTGCGCCGCTGCCGGCTGCGCTGCTGGACCGCCGGGTCGAGATCACCGGCCCGGTGGATCCGAAGATGGTCATCAACGCGCTCAACTCCGGCGCGCAGGTGTACATGGCCGATTTCGAGGATTCGACCACGCCGGCCTGGGACAACCTGCTCGCCGGCCAGCGCGCGTTGCACGACGCAATTGTGGGGACGTTGACGTTCGCCACGCCCGGCAAACGCTACGAGCTCAAGCCCTTCGCCGAACAGGCGGTGCTGATGGTGCGCCCGCGCGGGTGGCATCTGGACGAGAAACATCTCCTGGTCGACGGCGCGCCGGTCAGCGCGAGCCTGTTCGACCTTGGGCTGTTCGCCTTCCTCAACGCACGAACGCTCGCGGCGAAGAATCGTGGCCCGTATTTCTATCTCCCCAAGTTGCAGTCGATGGAGGAAGCGCAGTTGTGGGACGAGGTGTTGGCGCACATCGAGCATGCACTCGACCTGCCCCCGGGCCAGATCAAGGTCACGGTGCTGATCGAGACGCTGCCGGCCGCGTTCGAAATGGACGAGATCCTGCACGCGCTGCGCACGCGCATCGCAGGGCTCAACTGCGGGCGCTGGGATTACATTTTTTCGTACATCAAGACCTTTCGCACGCATCGCGACAAGGTGCTGCCGGAGCGCGCACAACTGGCGATGACACAGCCGTTCCTCAAGGCCTATGCCGAGCTTCTGATCCAGACCTGCCATCGTCGCGGCGCGCATGCGATGGGTGGTATGGCGGCGCAGATTCCGGTCACGGGCGACGTCGACGCCAACGCGACGGCGATGCGTCGCGTCCACGACGACAAGGTGCGTGAAGCCAGTGCCGGTTTCGACGGCACGTGGGTCGCGCATCCGCGGCTGGTGCCGCTGGCGCGAGCCATCTTCGACGAGCACATGCCGTGCAAGCACCAGCACACCGTGCGCCGCGAAGACGTACAGGTCAGCCGCGACGACCTGATCCGGCCACCACTGGGCAGCATCAGCCACGCTGGCTTCGACAACAACGTCGAGGTCTGCGTACGGTACCTGGCCGCATGGCTCGATGGCCTGGGTTGCGTGCCGATCCATTGGCTGATGGAGGACGCCGCCACTGCCGAGATCGCCCGGGCACAACTGTGGCAATGGCTGCACGCCGCCGACCACGGCGGGGGCGCTGTGCACCTGGACGACGGCACTCCGGTGGACTTCGCGCTGCTCGAGCGCGCCTTGCTGGGTTTGCCGGCGCGACTGTCCGCGCAGGGACCACTGCCCGGCGCATCGAAATTCGCCCAGGCCATCGACCTGCTCGACGAACTCACCCAGCGCGACACGCTGGAAGAGTTTTTCACCGTGCCTGCGTATGCGTTGATCGATTGACCGCAGCGCTGCCATTTCCGCCACTGATCCCGCCAAGGAAAGACCGCATGAAAACCTCGCTGCCCTCCGCCGAACAACTCAGGCTCGACTGGGCCAACAACGCTCGCTGGGCCGGCATCACGCGCACGTATTCCGCCGAAGACGTGGTGCGCCTGCGCGGTACGGTGGCGATCGAACATTCGCTGGCGAAACTGGGCGCCGACAAACTCTGGCGCCGGTTGCATGGCGATGGCTTCGTCGCCGCGCTTGGCGCACTCACCGGCAACCAGGCCATGCAGCAGGTCAAGGCCGGGCTGAAGGCGATCTACCTGTCAGGCTGGCAGGTCGCGGCGGACGCCAATGTCGCGGGCGAAATGTACCCCGACCAGTCGCTGTATCCGGCCAACTCGGTGCCGCAGGTGGTCAAGCGCATCAACAACACGTTGCTGCGCGCGGATCAGTTGCACCACGCCGAAGGCAATGACGAGATCGATTTCCTGCAGCCCATCGTTGCCGATGCCGAGGCCGGTTTCGGCGGCGTGTTGAACGCCTTCGAGCTGATGAAGGCGATGATCGAGGCTGGCGCCGCAGGTGTGCATTTCGAGGACCAGCTGGCCAGCGCCAAGAAATGCGGGCACATGGGCGGCAAGGTGCTGGTGCCCACGCGAGAGGCGGTCGAAAAACTGACTGCCGCACGCCTGGCTGCCGATGTCATGGGCGTGCCGACACTGATCGTCGCCCGCACCGACGCCGAGGCCGCCGACCTGCTCACCGCCGACATCGACGACACCGACAAACCCTTCTGCACCGGCGAGCGCACCGTGGAAGGCTTCTACAAGACCCGCAAGGGTCTGGACCAGGCGGTGTCACGCGGGCTGGCGTATGCACCCTTCGCCGACCTTGTCTGGTGCGAAACCGGCAAGCCCGATCTCGCCTTTGCGCGCAAATTTGCCGAGGCGATCCACGCCAAGTTTCCGGGCAAGCTGCTGGCCTACAACTGTTCACCAAGCTTCAACTGGAAGCAACACCTGGACGACAGCACCATCGCGCACTTCCAGACCGAACTGGCCGCGATGGGATACAAGTTCCAGTTCATCACGCTGGCCGGCTTCCATGCGCTCAACTACTCGATGTTCCACCTCGCCCACGGCTATGCGCGGCGGCAGATGAGCGCCTTCGTGGACCTTCAGCAAGCTGAATTTGCCGCGGCCGAGCAGGGATTCACCGCGGTCAAGCACCAGCGCGAAGTGGGCACCGGCTACTTCGATTCCGTCACCCAGGCCATCCAGGGCGCGCAGTCATCGACCGTGGCGCTGAAGGGATCAACCGAGGAGGCGCAGTTCCAGACGGTGACCGCAGTTGCCGCCTGAACGGTGGATCCGCGATTTCCAAGGCTATTGACACATCGACATTTATCAAGGTCTATGATGAGGTACCCACTTCACCTGCCTGGATCCAACCCATGAAAAAGCATTCCATGAAATTGTTCGTGTGCGGCATGGTTCTCGCTTCAGCCACTGGCGCCTGCCTGGCTGCTGCCGACACTGCCCCGGCTGCCAATGCGCCGCAAAGCGTTGCCGACATCCTGCAATTCCAGCATTCGCTGCGTGACAAGCTTGAAGCACGTGAGGGTGACTATTCCCGACTGGATGCTAGCTCCATCCAACGCATGGAAGCCAGCCAGGATCAGGTTTTCCATACACTCGCTGGCGTGACGTCACTTGATCAGCTCAACGAAGGCCAGCGGATCGAATTATCGAACTCGTTGGATGCGATCAAGGCCACTCTTCTGGCCAACCAGGGCGAGCGCAAGATCTGCCACATTGAGAAGAAAATTGGCAGCAACATGAGCGAGCGCCGCTGCGAAACAGTGTCTGATCGCGAGGCTCGCATGCATGATGCCGATCAGTTCTTGAACCATGGCCGCACGATGACAGCCCCGTACAGTGGCGGTTAGTTCCAGATCGTCATTGCGCACCTGAAATCCCCTGCATGCAGGGGATTTTGTTATCGGGCGCTCGTTGCCCGGTTAACGCCCCAATCAACCCCCCGTCTGCGCATCGATTGCATCTTCCTGTTGCTTGGCGGCATCGATCACCTGCGGTTCGACGGCTTTGGCCCTGTCGATCGGTGCCTGGATCGCGTCGCGCAATTCAGTGTGTTGTTCGGCGGCCTGTGGCGTGGGCGGTTGCTCTTTTTTCGGCGGCTCGGGTTTGTTGCAGGCGCTACAGGCCAGCAGCAGGATCGCTGTGCCGAGAAGTGGCGTGAACGCAAAAAAACCGGGCGTGCGTGGCGTGGTCATGACGGCGGCTCGTGACATGGCGGGAGTGCACGGCGCTATGCTACGCCGCAACTACGCAGGCATCGCCCATGCATTCCGAACGCTGGCGTCTGGATGGACAACTTGCGCTGGTCACCGGTGGCAGCGCCGGGATCGGCCGTGCCATCGCGCGCGAGTTGCTGGACTTCGGCGCCGAAGTGCTGATCGTGGCGCGCGATGCCGCGGCGCTGGAACTCACGCGCGATGAACTGGCCGACGAAGTTCCCGCGGGCCTGGTGCATGCCCTGGTCGCCGATGTCGCCGATGAGGAACAACGCCGGGAAATCCTCGACTGGGTGGAGGATCGCGGCGACGGGCTCAATATCCTGGTCAACAACGCCGGTGGTAATCGCCGGCGCCCGGCGGTCGACTACACCGAAGACGAATGGCGCGAGATCTTCGAAGTCAATGTGTTCTCCGCCTTCGAACTGTCGCGTTATGCCTATCCACTGCTGACCAAACATGCCGCCTCAAGCATCGTCAACGTCGGCAGCGTGTCCGGGCTCACCCACGTGCGTACGGGTGCGGCTTACGGCATGGCCAAGGCGGCACTGCACCAGCTGACGAAAAACCTCGCGGTCGAATGGGCCGAGGACGGCGTACGCGTCAATTCTGTTGCGCCGTGGTACATCCGCACGCGGCGTACGTCCGACGCGCTTGCCGACCCGGATTACCTGGACGAAGTCCTGTTGCGCACCCCGATGGGCCGCGTCGGCGAACCCGAGGAAGTCGCCGCTGCAGTCGCTTTCCTTTGCCTGCCTGCGTCAGGCTATGTCACGGGCGAATGCATCGCCGTCGACGGAGGTTTCCTGCGTTACGGGTTCTGAGCAGCCGCTCGGGTTATTTGCCGCAGGTGCTGTCGCGCACGATGCGCTCAACGCGGTCGTAGTCTGTCTTGTTGGCATCCGCGTCATCGGCCGCGCCGAACTTCCATTTCGCTTCGGTCTCGCGCAGGCGCTTCTTCCAGGCGTCGCACGCCGCGCCGTCGCCGACACGCTGGCACTGGTCGGTGACCATCTGGCAGGCGACGCCGCCGCTGCTGTCGTCGCTTCCCTGCAGGTCCGTGGTCGGCAATCGCACGCAGCGCGGCTCGGGCGTGGCGTTTTCGCTGAAGTAGGTGTCATTGTCGTAGGTATTGCACTGGAACAACGGCGGCGGCGGCAAGCGATCCTTGTCGGCAATCACCGGTTCGGACGTTGGCGCGGGCGTTGGCGGAACCGCCGCGATCGCCGCAGGCACGACCGCCTTGGGTGTCGGCAGCGGTCGATACGCCGGCATCGGCGTCGGTGGCTCGATCACTTGCTTCTGCTGTCGCGTTCCTTTTGGGCATGGCGTGTCGTTCTGGACCGTCAGCGCCCCGAACGCATCAGTGCAGCGATAGATGACCACGCTCGTCCTGCCGGGATGCGCGGATGCCGCAAGCACACCACTGGCCAGCAGGAGGAGGATGTTCGTTGTACGCATCATTTTTTGCGAGGGCATCATCGGGTTCCGCAATCGTTGTCCAGGCGCGCATTGATGCCGCGCTCTTCCACGTTCAGCACGTCCCGCTCGCTGGGCATGGCGTTGAAGAAGCGGCGACGGATCGCGTCGCGGCGATCGACCAGCCGCGAGCAGACCTCTTCCTGCGGCAGGACATAACACGCATCGCGAATCCACGTGCCGGCGCCATATGCGGCGGGGCCATAGCCGACCGGTGGTGTCAGCGTCGTGCGGCGGCCATCGATGTGCACACCACCATGGGTGATGGCCAATTGCGTGTCCGAGCTGCCGGGATACAGGTTGTTGCCGGAATAGCCCAGTGTCCATAACGGGACCCAGCGCGGGCGACCTTCGCCACTGTCACTGGTATAGGGATCTCCGTCTTCAGGGATGCACTCGTACAGGGGTCGCGGCGCGTGTACGACGATAATCCGCGAAGCTTGGACCCCATCGCGCGGCGGTGGCGAACTCGGCGGGTTCGCCTTGGGGCGCGGTGCGTCCTTCGGTCGCAACATCGTCCGCGTCTGCTGTTTTTGATTCTTGCGGCACGGGGAATCTGCCAGGGTGAGATGGCCGGAGGCATCCGTGCAGCGATAGATGGTCACTTCGTCCGCTGCGAATGCACACGGCGTTGCGGCGATCAAAACCAATGGGAGGAAGACGTGCGCGCGCATGCGGACATCTTGCGCGTGTCGGATGGCTGCGCCAAGCCGTGGCGCGCGTGGGGTTCTCGATGGTTCAGTTGCGCAGTACCACGCCGCTTTGCGCATCGCGGATCGGCGTGGGCTGCGCCAGGCCGCCGGTGTCTCCGTCCACCACCCCATCAAGCTGCGCAATCAGGTGCGGGTCCAGATCGACGAGCGTCTTCGGCGGCTGCTTGCCGGCATCATTGGCGCTGGTCGACACCAGCGACCCGCCGAACGCCGCGCACAAGCCGGCAACGACCGGATGCGCACTGACACGCACGGCGACACCCTGATGCACACCTTTGATCCAGCCAGGTACGCGATCGGTTGCTGGCACGATCCACGTATGTGGCCCCGGCCAGCTGGCATGCACGAGCCGGGTGCGATCATCTGGGAGTGCCTGCCAGTCGAGCAGGCCATCGAATTGCCCGATATCGCCCGCGATCAGGATCAGGCCCTTCTCGACCGCACGCTGCTTGAGCGCCAGCAGGCGCAGGACGGCGGACTGATTGAAAGGATCGCAGCCAAGGCCCCAGACGGCTTCGGTCGGATACGCCAGAAGACCGCCGCGGTGCAGCATGCGAGCAGCGTCGCCGAGCGTGAGTGGTGTGGACATCGCAACAGATTAGCGTGCTGCCAACCTTGCCGCGATCAAAACGGTGCGTCGTCGACGACAGGTCTGGCGCGCTTGGTCGCCGACTTGGCGGGCGCCTTCTTTACGACGACTTTGTTCGCGGTTTTGGACGTACTCTTTTTCGTCTTCTTCTTCGCCGGTTTCGTGGTTTTCTTCGCTGGCGTCTTTGCGGCCGCGGTTTTCTTCGCCGCCTTCTTCGCAGGTGCCTTCTTCGCCGCGGCTTTCTTGCCAAAGCCCTTTCGCATCGGCTTGCCGGTGTCCGCCAGGAATTGTATGACTTCGCCCAGCGTCAACGAGGACGGTTCCCGGTCCTTGGGAATGCGGCCATTGAGCTTGCCGTCGCTGATGTACGGGCCATAGCGGCCATTGAGGACCTGGATGTCGCTGCCATCGAACGCCTTGATGATACGGTTGCGAGCGATCTCTTCCTTTTCGTCAAGCAGGAAGACCGCCCGTGCCAGGTCGATCGTGTACGGATCATCTTCCTTCTTCAGAGAAGCGTAGAGGCTGCCGCGCTTGGCGAACGCACCGAAGCGCCCGACGCCGACACTGACCTCTTCGTCATTGCTCTGCCCGAGTTTGCGCGGCAGTTTGAACAACTCCAGCGCATCGGCCAGCGAAATCGTGTGCATGCTCTGGCCCGGACGCAGGGAAGCGAACGTCGGCTTATCGACTTCGGTTTCGGCAGTGCTGCCGATCGCCGCGTATGGCCCATACCGCCCGAGGCGCACGCTGACCGGCTTGCCGGATTTGGGATCAGTGCCGAGCTCGCGCGCGCCGGAGGCTTCACTGCGGTCGACGGATTCGGTTTTTTCGTCGACCAGCTGCTTGAACGGCCCCCAGAAGCGTTCCATCAGCGGCACCCACTCCTCCTCGCCACGACTGACTGCGTCGAGCTCGTCCTCGAGCTTGGCGGTGAAGTCGTAATCGACATACTGGGTGAAATGCCCCGACAGGAATTTCGACACCGCGCGTCCCACGTCGCTGGGACGGAAGCTGCGGCTCTCCATCTCGACATATTTGCGGAACAGCAGCGTCTGGATGATCGAGGCGTACGTCGACGGCCGGCCGATGCCGTATTCCTCCAGCGCCTTGACCAGCGCGGCTTCGGTGAAGCGCGGCGGAGGCTGCGTGAAGTGCTGGTCGGCGTGGATGCGTTCCAGCGGAATGCGGTCGCCGATCTTCATCGCCGGCAACTTGCGGCCTTCGTCCTCGTCGTCCTTGGCGCGGGTGTCCTTGCCTTCCTCGTACACGGCCAAGAAACCAGGATCGACCACGGTGGTGCCCGATGCGCGGAAACTATGCTCGCTGCCGGCGGCCAGATCGACCGACACCGTGTTGAGCGTGGCAGGCACCATTTGCGACGCGACCGCGCGCTTCCAGATCAACTCGTACAGGCGCCGCTCGTCATCGCCGAGGTAGCGCGCGACCTGGGTTGGCGTGCGCAACGCTGAACTTGGGCGCACCGCTTCGTGCGCTTCCTGCGCATTCTTGGATTTCGTCTGGTAAAAATTTGGCTTGTCCGGCAGCGCACGCGTGCCGAAATCCCGCGCGATGACATCGCGGATTTCGCCCAGCGCTTCGGCCGATATGCTGACCGAGTCGGTACGCATGTAGCTGATCAGGCCGACTGCACCTTCCTCGCCGATCACCACGCCTTCGTAGAGTTTCTGCGCCACCTGCATGGTGCGCCTGGTGGTGAAGCCGAGCTTGCGCGACGCTTCCTGCTGCAGCGTCGAGGTGGTGAATGGCGGCGCCGGGCGGCGCTTGCGCTCCTTGCTGATGACATCGGTGACGTGCAATGCGCCAGCGGCGGCTCGGACGATGCGTTCGCGTGCGGCCTCGGCGCTGTCGCCATCGGTAACGGTGAACTGTTCGAACTTTTTCCCGTCGAGCTTGTTGAGCTTCGCGGTGAAGGGTTGCGCCGGATGCGTGCATTCGGCTTCGATCGACCAGTACTCGCGCGCGATGAAGGCTTCGATCTCCTCCTCGCGCTCCACGATCATGCGCAGCGCCGGCGACTGCACGCGCCCGGCGGACAATCCCCGTTGTACCTTGCGCCACAACACCGGCGACAAATTGAACCCGACCAGGTAATCCAGCGCACGTCGCGCCTGCTGTGCGTCGACCAGGTTGGCGGCGATCGCGCGTGGTTTGGCCATTGCTTCCTTGATCGCGCGCGGGGTGATCTCGGTGAACACGACCCTCTGCAGGGTCTTGTCCTTGAGCAGGCCGCGTTCCTTCAGGATCTCGGCGATGTGCCAGCTGATCGCCTCGCCTTCGCGATCCGGGTCGGTCGCCAGGAAGAGATGGTCTGCGCCCTTGGCGGCCTTGGCGATCGCATCGACGTGGCGTTCGTTTTTCTCGATCAGGTCGTATCGCATGGCAAACCCGTTCGCCGGGTCGACCGCTCCCTCCTTCGGCACGAGGTCACGGACGTGGCCATAGGAGGCCAGGACCGTGAAGTCCTTGCCGAGGTATTTGTTGATCGTCTTGGCCTTGGCGGGCGACTCGACAATCAGGAGGTTCTTGGCCATGGCGGCGGTGGGTCTCGTTTACAGCGGGCGCCTTTGGAAGGCTCGAAAATTAAGCGTCATCGAAGACAACGCCCGGAACAGGCCGGGCGTTTCCTTATTACAGTGGAATCACGGTAGGGCGGTTGCTGTCAAGTTTTACGCTTGCCAAGCCCATGCCAGGGGCGCGGCAGG
>JBBRZH010000019.1:0-40592 GCA_038236935.1 Lysobacterales bacterium | reverse complement strand
GCAGGACATGCGCCGCCTGCGTTAGAATCCCCCTCCCGCGCCCCGCGCGGCACCCGTGCCACACGGCGGGCCGTTAGCTCAGTTGGTAGAGCAGAAGACTTTTAATCTTTTGGTCGATGGTTCGAATCCATCACGGCCCACCATCTAGTCAGCCCCTTGCGTTTCTCTCACCTTGAAGAGCTTAAGAAATCAAAGGCTTGGCGTGCTTCCTTTTGTCTGAGAGAAAGCGCACAAGGGCAGAAATGCCTTCATTGAGGCCCGAATTCTCCGACGCGAGTTTTCGCTGGCGAAAAGACACGTTCCTGCTCCAATGCCGCGCAGTCCGTGGGAAAATCGCTTCGTCGCCCAGGTTCGATCACTGGCGTAGCGATGCGAGGAGCCTCTGGTGGGGATAAGTCGCGCAACGCATGAATGCCGTGCCGCTGAGCCGGAATCGCTCCTGAATGGCTGAGTTCCAATTGATTTGAGTCAAGAAGTCATCCTGTCGTGGTCCTCACAGTGGTGTCCAACCTGATCGGCTGACTTAGTCATGCCGATGTCCCGTTTGAACACCCACTGGGAAAAGCGACGATGAATTTCAAACTCAGCTTACTGGCAAGTGCGTGCGTGTTTGCATTGGCGGCCTGCGCAGCCAACCCATCTACGCCCGGCGCATCGACATCAACCACGTCAGTCGCAACAGAAGCTGCTCCGACATCTACTGTCGCGGAACCAGTTGCCACGGTACCAGTAGTCATCACCCCGATGGCATTGGTCGCCCCGGGTGAAGTTGCTCCCGCCGTCAAAGTAGCCAAGAGTGGGGCGGCGCCTGTACGGGCGGACTGCTCGAAGGACATCGACGGCAATGATTCGATGAAGTACAACGTCAGCTCGATTACGGTGCCGGCATCCTGCACGGACTTCACCGTTCGCCTGAAGCACGTTGGCAAGTTGCCGGCGATGGCGATGGGTCACAACGTGGTGATTTCTAAAACCGCCGACATGAATTTGGTGGCGACGGACGGCGCGAGCGCAGGCTTGGCTGGCGATTACGTGAAGGCCGGTGATTCGCGAATCGTGGCGCACACCAAGATCGTGGGTGGCGGCGAAAGCACTTCGGTGACGTTCCCGGTAGTGTCGATCAAGAGTGGCGGCCCGTACTCGTTCTTTTGCAGCTTCCCAGGTCACATCATGTTGATGAAGGGCTCGATCAGCGTTCACTGATCTTCGTAAGAAGGGCATAGGGCGGGCTTGAACTCGCCCTATGCCCTTCCGGCCGTTTGGCCAGGCGATGAGGCTCGGAGCCTCTACGTTGAGATGTTTCGCCTCATCCGTGGGGCCCAAGGCAGGGGACTGTCTACACACGAAGAAACTCGGATTCGAGAATCGGTGGCGGAGTATTGCTTGGCGCAGGCGACCGCAGGAAAGCCATTCAACTTCAATTTTTTCAACGCGACCAACCCGAACCGGACGTATTGCAGCCAACTCATCGCTGACGCGTATCGAAGCCAGGGAATTGAACTTGATAGCAAGCTCGACGTTCCAAGGCTCAGCATCTTCCGACGCGCGGTGTTTCCGGAAGCGTTATGGGCTGGCAGTCCGCACTGCCGGGTTCAAGAAGTCAGTCGCTCTTCGGCTGACGACGATCCTTGAAAGTAGACCCGTTCGTGGGTGGATGGGCGACACGAATGCGCTTAGCGGCCTTCGCTGCTCATTGTAGTTTCAAGTGTCCGTTTCCGACCCAAAGCGGACAATTCCTCTGTGCTTGCTTAGCCTGACTGTGAGGCTTGTTGACCTAACAGCCACCTGGCCGAGGGTTTTTTATTTCAATTCGTGGGGATTGCGCGTTGTCTTCAAATCTCCACGGGCGCACCTAGTTCCACCAGTTGAGTGCCCGGTATGCGGAAGAATGCGGTGGCCGGTGCGGCATTGCGATGCAGGAAGGCGAATATCTGGTCGCGCCAGGTCGGCATGCCGCGCCGTCGTCCAGCTACGATGGTTTCCCGGCTGGCAAAATACGTGGTGTCCATCGGATCGAAATAGAGGCCGCCGTTGTCGCAGGAGCGCATGAGTGCAAGTGGTACATCTGGCGTTTCCATGAAGCCGAAGCGGATGCGCACCTGGTAGAAGTCTTCACCGATGGTGTCGATGCGAAGTCTCTGGTGTTGAAGCACAAAAGGTATTCCCAAGGTTTCGACTGTGAGGAAGACATTGCGCTCATGCAGCATCTTGTTGTGCTTGAGGTTGTGCAGCAGCGCCTTGGGCACTAAGTCTTGTTGCGAGCTCAGGAACACGGCAGTTCCAGGCACACGCGCAGGTGGTGACAACATCAGGCTGGGCAGGAAAACATCGACCCGGATGCCCTCATTACGCATCTCCGCCTGTAGGAGTTGTCGCCCGCGTCGCCAGGTGCGTAGCACGATGAATACCACCACGCCCAGCAGGATCGGAAACCAGGCGCCGTCCATGAACTTCACCACGTTCGCAAAGAGGAAGGCGACGTCGACCAGGACAAATAGCGTCGCCAGCGGCCAGAACACCATGGGCGGTATGACTGAGCGTGCGCGCATCGCCACGATGAGCAAGATGCTCGTCATTAACATGGTGCCGGTAACCGACACGCCGTAGGCCGTCGCTAGCGCCGTGGAACTGCCGAATCCCAGTACGGTGGCAATGACACCCACCATCAGCATCCAGTTGATCGCAGGGACGTAGATCTGGCCGATCGTACCGCTGGAGGTGTGCTTGATCGCCATGCGCGGGAGATAGCCCAACTGGATGGCCTGCCGTGTGACCGAGTAGGCGCCGGTGATCACCGCTTGCGATGCAATGATCGTCGCGAGCGTTGCCAACACGATCAACGGATACAGCGCCCAGTCGGGAACGCCCAGATAAAAGGGGTTCTCCACGGCGCGTGGATTGGCAAGTATCAGGGCGCCCTGACCCAGGTAGTTGAGCATCAGCGAAGGCAATACCAGGAAGTTCCATGCGTACTGGATTGGTTTGCGCCCGAAATGGCCCATGTCGGCATACAGCGCTTCGCCGCCTGTCACCGCAAGCACGACCGCACCGAGGATGAAAATGCCATGCCAGCCGTGATCGAAGAAGAACCTCGCCGCCCACCGCGGACTCATGGCGTGAATGACGCCCGGATTGTGGGAAACGTTAACGCCACCGATCACCGCAAGCGACAGGAACCACACGATGATCACCGGCCCGAAAGCGCGCCCGACCTTCTGCGTCCCGAAGCGCTGGGTGGCAAAAAGCACCAGCAGCACCGTAATGGTGATCGGCAACACCCAACGAGTCAGGCCGGGAGCAGCGAGCTCCAGCCCTTCGACCGCTGACAAAACCGAAATGGCCGGAGTCAGGACTCCGTCGCCGAAAAAAAGCGCAGCACCAAAGACGCCGAGGATTCCCACGGCATACGCCGCACGGGAGTTGGCGGGGAGCGTGCGTTGCGCAAGCGCAGTCAGCGCCATGATGCCGCCTTCGCGATCGTTGTCGGCTCGCATGATCACTGCGACGTACTTCACCGTGATCACGATGATCAGCGACCAGAACACCAGCGACAGGATGCCGAGCACGGTCGCGTGGTCAGGCGTCAGCCCGTAGTGCGGGGTAAACGCTTCCTTGATGGTGTACAGCGGGCTGGTGCCAATGTCGCCGAAGACCACGCCGATCGCCCCAAGAATCATGGTTCGCATGCCCGCATGGTGTGGACCGGCTGCTGTCGTGTCGTGTGGAGCCATGTTGTCGTATGCATTGCTCATTGAATTTTCCTGATCGCTCACAACGCAAAAGGCAAGCCATGCAAAGCGCTGTTCCGGGGTGTCAGAAGTGTTTCGGAAAGCTCCGTAAAGCCGAAAGACGCAGGTGGCCGAGGCGCGTAAATTCTGCGTAAAAACTGCAGATATCCGACGATGCGACGGAAGCGCACAATGTTCCCCACGACGGCGGGAACAGCGAACGCGGACCGATGCAGGAGCCAGGCGACTTTCAGTCCATCAGCCCCGATCCCCCGACGAATGTCGGGGGGTATGTCTTGGCAGTAGTCGGTGCGGGCCTGGCGGTGGGCTCGGGTGCACTGCTGCAGCGTTGGGTCGGACTGCATGACCTGTCGCTGGTCTTCATGCTGGCGGTGGTTGGCGTTGCCTCACGAACGCGTATCGGCCCTGCGGTCGTTACGGCAGTGTTGTGCTTTCTTGCTTACAACTACTTCTTCATCGAGCCGCGCTACACGTTTTACATCGGTGCACGGCAGGGAGTGATCAGCGTCATGCTATTCCTGGCAGCGGCTTTGCTGGCCGGGCGCATGGCATCACGCTTGGCCATGCAGGTGCAGGCGTTACGTGCGGCCAACGTCTACGCAACTACGTTGCAGGAACTTGGACGCCGCCTGGCGATCGCGGCGAATGAGGATGAGGTCGTGCAGGCTGCCCATGTGGTATTTCGTGAAAGCCTGGGAGCTGATATCTGGGTGCGCATCGGCGACCGGGGCATACATGCCCGAGGTGTAGAACCTCCGGCCCCGCTCATCTTGCGACGTGTCGACTCCATGGATGATGTGGGCAAATACACCGAGACCGTCGAAGAGTTTGGCTGGTGGTTCCTGCCGCTGTGTATTCCAGATGAGACGCTGGGCGTTGTGGGCATGAAGTTGCCCCCGCACCTCACACAGCTCGACCAAGAACAACGACGGCTCGCGCGCGCGATGACCGATGACATTGCGCAGGCAATGGTTCGGGCCCGGCTGGTCGCAGACCTGGAGTCAGAACGGATCGCAACCGAGACCGAACGCTTGCGCGCCGCACTGCTGTCCTCGGTGTCACACGACCTGCGTTCGCCGCTAGCCTCGATCATTGGCGCGGCGGGCAGCCTGGAGAGCTACGGAGGGGCGATGTCCGATGAGGACCGCCGCAGCCTTCTGGAAACGATCCGGCTTGAAGGCGAGCGGCTGGATCGTCATATCCAGAACCTTCTCGACATGACGCGTCTCGGACAAGGCGGACTAACGCTCCATCGCGACTGGATTGGTGCCGACGAGTTGATAGGCTCGGCGGTCGCCCGCCTCCAGCACTACCAACCAAACGCCAACATTCAGGTCGCGATAGGCGACAGATTGGAGCCGATCTGGGTGCATTCCACGCTGGTCGAACAAGCGCTGTTCAACGTCATCGAGAACGCGGTCAAGTTCTCACCGCCGGGCGAGGCTGTCCTCATCGATGCCCGCGACGACGAAGATGGGCAACTGCGTCTGGAAGTGCGCGACCAGGGAACAGGGATCCCCGAAGATGAGCGCCATCGTATTTTCGACATGTTTTACAGTGCTGAGCGGGGTGACCGTGGGCGCAATGGCACAGGTTTAGGCTTGGCCATCTCCCGCGGGATGGTGGATGCGCACGGCGGGAGTGTAGACGCGTTTGCCGGGAACGAAGGCCTTGGCACGACGATACGCATCACCATTCCCAGAGTTCTGCCTAACTCCGACGTGCCGCTCGAGTCATCATCATGATTGGCGAATCCGACCTTCCGGAGCTCACCAGCTCGCCGGCTCGTGTGCTCGTCATCGATGACGAGCCGCAGATACGTAGATTTCTCGACATTTGCCTGCGCGCCCAAGGCTATGTAGTGGAGTCCACCAACAGTGGCGAGAGTGGTCTAGCCGCGCTCGCCACGCAAGGTGCCGATCTGGTGATCCTCGACCTGGGCCTATTGGATAAGGATGGGCGCGAAGTGCTGAGGGACCTTCGGCAATGGTCGCAGGTGCCGGTCATCGTCTTGACGGTCCGAGCCGGCGAAGCGGAAAAGGTCGCAGCACTAGACGGCGGAGCCAACGACTACGTCACTAAGCCTTTCGGCGCGCAGGAGTTGATGGCACGCGTGCGCGCCTTGTTGCGGTCTGCTGCGACCACTGCGGAAGATCTGCCCGTGTTCGACGATGGTCACCTGCGTGTCGATCTGGCCCGGCGTGAGGTGCAGTTGGCGGGTAAATCCGTTGCCCTCGGTCGAAAGGAGTACGCATTGCTCGCCTTGCTGGTCAAAAACGCGGGTTGCGTGGTGACGCAACCGCAGTTACTTCGTGAACTGTGGGGTCCCACGCATGAGCAGGATACTCATTACCTCCGGATACTTGTCGCAAAGGTGCGTCAGAAACTGGGCGATCAGGCCAGTGCGCCCCGCTACATTGCGACGGAATCGGGCGTGGGTTTGCGGTTCTTGTCGGATCGAGGCTTGTGACGCGAAGGAGACCACGGGGTTGACCTGATATCCACTTCGCATAGCCTGTTACGGTCCTGAATTTCCCTGATCGCTTTCCCTGTTCCGAAGAACACGGATTTGGGCAAAGTACGATCTGGCCCGGGCAAAAGAATGGTTCAGGACGTTTTGCGATCTTGGATTTCCTTAAATTCGCTGTTCTTTTCCCTGTAAACCGGGAATTCGAAGACAAGAGAAGGGTTCGCACAGGACTGCATCCACCACCATCCAGTCGTGACAGGTGCGTGCTTCTCCAGGAAGACGCAGGAAACCTGTCAATCAATCAAAGTCTTATGGCTTTTCTTCTTTCAAAGAAGATTGCCACGAGTATCAAGACCTCCATTGCATTCTCCCGTCCCGCGTGACAGCTTTCATGGCTGTTCCAGTCAGTCAGGCCTGGATGTGGCGGAGTTTACCGAGTGACTGCGCGCCAAAGCTGGTCACAGGCTGGTCGCGCATCCGTGCCCGGGGCGGTTCTGGTCGGGGACCGCCCGGGACTACCTGCGTCTTGAATCCTGCGCCGTCGTGCAAGGATGCTGCCAAGCCTTGCGACTAAAGAATAAACATCGCAACTGCTGATCCGAACATCACTATGGTGGTCAAGGCCACGACGCCACGAGTAAACAGTGATCCTGATTGGTCACGCATGATTTTTTTATCGTTGGCCACAAGCAGTATTCCCACCAGTAGAAATGGCGCCAGCAAGCCGTTGATGACGGCCGTTCCGAACATCGCTTTCATCGGGTCGATGCTGATGAATTCGATGGCCATGCCGCATGCGATGGCGAGCGCGAACACGCCGTAAAAAGCGCGCGCTTGCCTGGGTTTGTTGTCCAGGCCATAGGCCCAGTCGAAGGTTTCCGCAAAGGCATAGGCAGCCGCCCCTGCTAGTGTCGGGATCGCGAGGAGACCAGTTCCGACAATGCCGATTGCGAATAGCCAATAGGCCAGGTCACCCGCCAGTGGACGCAGTGCCTCCGCCGCCTGCCTGGTCGTGGCGATATGCGTCAGGCCCGCCTTGTGCAGCGTCAGGGCGGTGGTGAGGATGATGAAGAACATGATGACGTTCGAAAACAACGTCCCCACGGTAATGTCAATTCGGCGATCAATGATCTCATCCGATGTTGCGTCCTTGCGCTGGATCAGCATGCGGCGGCCCATCGCCTTTTCTTCCTCGACCTCCTGCCCAGCCTGCCAGAAAAACAGGTACGGGCTGATCGTAGTACCCAGTATCGCCACCAGGGTTGCCCAGATCACATGCGAAGTCGGCCATGTGGGGGTGGCGAACGTTTTCATCACGGCGCCCCAATCTGGCTTCGCCATGAAAGCCGTGACCATGTAAGCAAACAACACCAGCGCCAACCACTTCAGCACGTTGGCGATCTGGTGATACCGCAGCCGGAGGGTGGCGATGCAGATCCCTGCCCCAAACAGGACCACATACAGATGCGAAGAGCCCAAGCCGAGCATTTCTGCAGCGTCTGCCATGCCAGCCAGGTCGGAGCCTATATTGATCGTGTTGGCGATCAGCAACGCCAACGCCATCACCCCTACCAACCAGCGCGGAAACTTGGCGCGCAGCGCGCCAGCAAGCCCGATGCCAGTGACCATGCCGATACGAGCGCAGAGCATTTGCACGGCGGCCATCATTGGCCAGGTCAACCAGGCCGTCCACAACAGCGTGGTGCCCAATTGCGCGCCAGCGATTGAGTACGTTGCCACACCCGAGGGGTCATCGTCGGCCGCTCCACTGGTAATGCCGGGACCGAGCGAACCCAGTACTCGATGAAGCGTTATCTTTGATGGCTTCATTTCTCAATGCCCAGTCAGATCAATGAGACCTGTCGCTGTGGTACACCAACCAATATTCCAATTCGGTCTGGCACCGCCACTGCAATCTCCATGCTTGTGTTATTCACGTTCGGTGCCTGTCCGATGAAATTGAATCATCTGAGTTCATGTGGCCATGGTTGTTGCGAGCAACGATTGATCTGGATCAAGCGATGGGAACTGCAGACGGAAGATCATGCCTGAAAGGGCGTTTGCTGCTCGCGGGTTTTAAATGACTTCGCGCTTGGAAGACCCATGTTCGGCGCCCACTTGCACGAAAGCCATCGCAGAGGAGCGTTCATGGCAACACTGAGTCCCGATCTTCTTCGCAGGATGCATGCGTGGTGGCGTGCGGCCAACTATCTTTCGGTCGGGCAGATCTATCTGCACGCCAACCCGCTACTCGAAGCCCCACTCTCGCTCGACCATATCAAGCCACGTTTGCTCGGGCACTGGGGAACCACGCCTGGCCTGAATTTTTTGTACGTCCATCTCAATCGTCTGATCAAGGATCACGACCTGGACATGATCAACATCATCGGTCCAGGCCATGGAGGCCCCGCGATGGTGGCGAGTACGTACCTGGAGGGGTCATATACCGAAACCTACCCGCACATCACGCAAGATCGTAACGGCATGCGTTTGCTGTTCCGGCAGTTTTCGTGGCCGTATGGCATTCCAAGCCATGTCGCGCCGCAGACCCCTGGCTCCATCCACGAAGGCGGGGAGTTGGGATACTCGCTCGCACATGCCTATGGGGCGGCGTTCGACAATCCCGCTCTGATCGTCGCTTGCGTCATCGGCGATGGTGAGGCGGAAACCGGTGCGCTCGCGGCAAGCTGGCATTCGAACAAGTTCCTCAATCCAGTTCGAGATGGTGCGGTGTTGCCAATCCTGCATCTCAACGGATTCAAGATCGCCAACCCGACGGTCTTGGCGCGCATTGGCCAGGAGGAACTGGCGCAATTGCTAAGCGGCTATGGCTACGAGCCGCACTTCGTCGTCGGCGACGACCCGATGCTCATGCACGAGCAGCTCGCCGAAACCCTCGATACGGTTCTGGCGAAGATCCATGCGATCCAGCTATCGGCGCGCGCGCGCGGCGCGCCTAGACAACCTGCGCGCCCGCGCTGGCCGATGATCGTGTTGCAGACGCCGAAAGGTTGGACCGGGCCGAAGTCGGTCGACGGACTCCAGGTAGAGGGCACATGGCGCGCTCATCAGGTGCCGATCGCGGACTTCAAGAATCCAGAACACATCCGCCAGCTCGAAGACTGGATGCGCAGCTATGTACCGCAGGAATTGTTTGACGAAAACGGCTGCTTCTTCAACGAATTTGCGCAGCTCGCACCAGTGGGCTCAAGACGCATGGGAGCCAATCCACATGCCAACGGTGGCGGACTGCTGAAACCGCTGACCATGCCCGATGTACGTAAATTCGCCGTGGCGGTGCCCACACCGGGCAGCGTCAAGGCCGAGTCCACACGTGTCCTGGGGACATTCCTGGCAGAGGTGATGCAGGCAAATCTGGAGAGCAGGAATTTTCGCCTGTTCGGTCCGGACGAGACTGCGTCCAACCGGCTTGGCGCGGTTATCGAAGTCACCGGCAAGGCATGGATGGGGGACATTGAATCGGTCGATGTGGATCTTTCATCCAATGGTCGTGTCATGGAAGTGCTTAGCGAGCACCTCTGTGAGGGTTGGCTCGAAGGCTACCTGCTGACGGGGCGGCATGGATTGTTCTCATGCTACGAGGCATTCATCCACATCATTGATTCGATGTTCAATCAACATGCGAAATGGCTGAAGGTGTGCGGGGAGATTCCATGGCGCAAGCCCATCGCCTCGCTCAACTACCTGCTGACCTCGCATGTCTGGCGGCAGGATCACAATGGGTTTTCGCATCAGGACCCGGGCTTCATCGATGTGGTCGCGAACAAGAAATCCGACGTCGTGCGCATCTATCTCGCGCCGGACGCGAACAGCCTGCTTTCGATCGCCGACCATTGCCTGCGCAGCCGCGATTACGTCAACCTGATCATCGCCGGCAAACAACCCGAATGGCAGTGGCTCGATATCGACGCGGCGGCTCGGCATTGCGCAATCGGAGCGGGTATCTGGCAGTGGGCCAGCAACGATGGCGGCGACCCCGATGTCGTGATGGCCTGTGCCGGCGACGTTCCGACGCTCGAAACGCTGGCCGCGGTCATGCTGCTGCGCGAGTACGTGCCGGACATCCGCATCCGAGTCGTCAATGTGGTCGATCTGATGACGCTGCAGCCAAAGTCCGAGCATCCGCATGGGCTCGACGACGAGACGTTCGACGCGATGTTCACACGCGACCGGCCGATCATCTTCGCGTTCCATGGTTACCCCGGGATGATCCATCGCATCACCTACCGCCGCCACAATCACCACAACCTCCACGTGCGCGGCTTCAAGGAGGAGGGCACGACGACCACGCCATTCGATATCGTGGTCTTGAACAACATGGATCGCTTCCAGCTCGCACTGGACGTGATCCGCCGGATACCGCGGCTGGAACATCTTGTCGATGAAGCGACCGAGCGCTATCTCCTGACCATCGCGCGGCACAAGGCGTATGTGAGCGAACACGGCGAGGATTTGCCGGAAATCCGTGACTGGCGCTGGACGGCTGGGCGCACATGATATTGCCGTCTTCACGCGCTGGACGCTGTGAGACTTGAGGGGGATACATGAGCGAAGACTCGAGCCTGCCGGTGCTGGCATTGAACGCGGGCTCGTCCTCGCTGAAGTTCGGCCTGTATCTCGTCGGGGCGCGCACCAACCGGATGCTTGTTTCAGGATCGGCAGAATTGTGCGACGGACATTACAGCGGATTCCGCGCGCAGGACGCCGACGGCAACGCATTGGGTTCCGATGCACGGCCAGCCGGTGCGCCGCACGAAGCCATCACGCGAATCGCCGAGTTGCTGACCGTCCGAGGCTTGCCTGAACCGCTCGCCATCGGCCACCGCATCGTCCATGGCGGCCCGGGCTGTCGACGCCACACACTGATCGACGCAATGGTCATGCGGCAGCTGGAGGCAGCCAAGGCATTCGCGCCGTTGCATGTTCCACCGGCCCTGGCGCTGGTCCGGGCCGCGCAAGCGCGGTTCCCAGGTCTCCCGCAAGCTGCGTGTCTGGACACGGCGTTCCATACCACCATGCCGGACATCGCACGCACACTACCCATCCCGCTCGAGCTTCGCGTGCTAGGGATCGAGCGCTTCGGCTTTCATGGCCTGTCGTGCGAATCGATCGTGCGGCAATTCGGCACGGATGTGCCCCAGCGCCTCGTCATTGCGCACCTGGGCAACGGCGCGAGCGTGACCGCGGTTGCCAACGGGCGATCGATCGATACCAGCATGGGGATGACGCCGACGGGTGGAGCGATCATGAGCACGCGTTGCGGCGACATGGATCCCGGTGTTCTTGCCTATGTCGTCCGGGAGCTGCATTACGACGGGGTCCAACTCGAGGCACTGATCGATCACAGGTCAGGGTTGTTTGGGATTTCGGGGATTAGCGGCGACATGCGCGAGCTCCGGGGAGCAGCTGCATCAAACGAGGGTGCACGGTTGGCAATCGCGATGTTCTGCTACTCGATACGCAAGCACATTGCTGCGATGGCCGCAGCGCTCGGTGGCGTTGACAGGTTGGTCTTCACTGGCGGCATTGGCGAGAATGACGCGGCGACTCGGGCCTCCATTTGCGAGGGTTTGGAAGGGCTGGGTGTAGGCATGGAGCGAGTGTCGGCCGGCCATGGGGGCGAGTTCGAGAACAGACCCTCGATACGCAACGCCGAAGGTAGAGGATCACGAAGTTTTGCACTCGTGATGCCGTCCCGGGAAGATGCGCAGATCGCATGGCGCACGTGGCAACTCGTGATTTAAGAAGGCCAATCGTCATTGGCTGATGCGTGTTGCGAAGAGGCCTTCGATATTGATTTGGATCAACCAGCCCGTTGGGCGCGAGGCGTAATGTCTGCTTGAGATCAGTTGGCAATGCGACCGGAGAGCAGATATGTTCAAGGACCTTCTCGTTCCAATGACGGGCACGCCAGGCGATACCGATGCACTGGACCTGGCAATAGACCTGGCATTGAAGCTGGACGCTCACTTGTCGGTTCTGGAGCTGGTGAACCTTCCGATGATGGCAATCGGTCCGTGGGGATTGATGCCGGAGGGCCTGGTCGATATCTACAAGACACTCAGGCAGCAAGGGGAGCGCAACATTGCCACTCTCAAGGTGCGGATGGAGAAGGAGCCGATCTCGTCTGAAGTCAGGATCGTGGAATCTCTTTTTGATGAGCCATATCAAATGGCTGCGCATTGCGCGCATTACGCAGATCTAACCATCGTTGCAGGCTCGGTCTCGGATCCCGCCGAGGCGAACGACACGCATGCCTACGTTGGGAGCTTGCTGGTCGAGTCAGGCAGGCCCGTCCTGGTCGTGCCCCCGCGCTGCAAGGTGCCAATGCCGCCCCGGCGCATCGTGGCGGCGTGGAAGCCAAGCAGGGAAGCCACCCGTGCGTTCCATGACGCACTGCCACTGTTGAGGACAGCCGATATCGTCGACATCGTGGTCATCAACCCCATGGGGGGCGAGCGCGGCCACGGCGAGCAGCCGGGCGCCGACATTGCGACCCATTTGGCGCGGCATGGCGTAAAGGTCAACGTAGTGATTCTTCAGGCTGGTACGTTCAGCGTCGGCCTTGCGCTGATGCAACATGCCGAAAGCATCAGCGCCCAACTGGTGGTCGCCGGCGGCTATGGCCATTCGCGTTTCAGGGAGTGGGCGTTGGGTGGGACGACGCGGGATTTGTTGATCGCAGCTTCGGTCCCGGTGCTGTTTTCGCACTAGCCAGCTGTGAGGTCCGTTTGCAGGTCGTGACGCATGCTTCGAAACGCTCGCCCCATGGCATTTTTAAAGCTCGAGTTCGTGTATCACCTGGGTGGCGTTTTCCGGATCGGTCCGGGTGTGAAATCCTAGATACCTCGCCAGATCCGCCATCGCCATGTTCTCCGCGGAATCCACCGAGTACATGCTGTGGATGCCTCGTGCGCGCGCGACATCGATGAGATGTTTCATCAACATCGTTCCGAGGCCCTTGTGCTGCCACTCGTCGCTTACGGTGACTGCGCATTCGCAGCTCAAGCCTTCATGATCGGTGCTGTAGCGGCTGACTCCGACGATGCGTTGGCGTGAATCGTCTGGCGTCACTGCAACGAAGGCGACCTCGTGCACGTAGTCGATGTTGGTGAATTGCTCGATCAGTTGTTCGCTGGGGCGACGCACCTCGCCCAGGAAGCGGTAGCGTCTGGCTTGGCATGACAGTCCCTCGATGAACGCGCGTTCCGCATCATGGTCCTGTTTGGTGATTGGACGGATCAGGACGTGGCTGCGGTCGTGAAGGGTCTCCGACCACCTCGGCAAGTCCTGCCCGTCCGAGTTTTGACCTGTGGGATTCGTATTCACGGGCTGCTCCTGCCGGAAGTGGATCCAGCGTACACAACGCCCCGGTAGCGCTGTTTGACCCAGATCAATACTGGCCCACGCAGCGGAGTGCAAATTGGTTCATCGCAAGGGGAGGCATGACATGTTCAAGGACATCCTGCTGCCCGTCGTACTCGGTAAGGTCCCCGAGTCCGCAGCCCGTCATGCGTGTGCACTCGCGCAACTTGACGAGGGTCGCGTGACGGCACTGGTGGCTGTCAGCCTTTTCGTCCCCACGACTACAACATGGGCGTACTCCCCCGTGGGGACCTACGAAACCATGGACGAGGCCGCTCGGGCCGCTCTGCGGCAGCAGGTGCAGAAGGTCGAGCAACGCCTGGAGAGCGAGAGCATTTCCCATGGAGTCCGGGGCTCCAGTGAATTCTGGCTGACGCCATCCGAAGTGACCGTCATGCACGCGCCTTATGCAGACATCATCGTGTTGGGCGTCGACCGACCCCTGCCGAACGAGCAGCGGCAGTTGTTCGCCGGGGTACTGGTCGGCTCCGGTCGGCCAATGCTGCTGGTCCCGGCAGCGTCCACGACCGAGAAGTTTGCTCATGTCGTGATCGCCTGGAAGTCTTCCCGCGAAGCCGCACGTGCAGTGCACGACGCCATGCCGCTGTTGCAGCGGGCGGCCCTGGTCCACCTGTTGTTGGTCGAGCCTGAGACAGGTAGCGTCTCGCAAGGCGACGACCCTGCCGAGTGGCTCGCCAGCCACATGGCCCGCCACGGTGTGGTCGTTGAAGTCGTCCGCCGAGCGCGTTCAAGGGCGTCCACCGGGCAGGCCATCATCGATCATGCGCACGAGTGCCGTGCCGATCTGATCGTCGCCGGTGGTTATAGCCATGCGCGCGCATTGGAGCAGGTCATCGGCGGAGTGACGCGCTATCTGCTCGAACATACGCCGGTGCCGGTGTTGTTTTCGCACTGAGGTGACCGGAGTCGGAAGGTCAATCTTGACCGTAACGCAGCATCGTCGAGAAGGCGGTCAAATCCATGCGTCGGTTGCGGCGAAAACCAACGCAATCGCCCGCGGTGTCAGCGCGCCGTATATCCGCCATCGATCACCAACTCGGCTCCGGTGATGAACTTCGACTCGTCACAGGCCAGGTAGACGACGCCCCAGGCGATGTCGTCCGGTTCCCCCATGTGCCCAAGTGGATGCAGGTTGTCGACCCCATTGCGCGCCGCAACGAGATCCGTGGCGCCGCTGTCGCGAAGGTGCTGCTCGACCATTGGTGTCCAGATGAATCCGGGATGCACCGAGTTCACGCGGATGCGATCCGCGGCGTAGCACAGCGCATCGGTCTTGCTCATCAGGCGGACCGCACCCTTGGAGGCATGGTAGGGCGGCACATCGGCCGCTCCGACGAGTCCGTAGATCGACGATAGGTTGACGATGCTGCCACCGCCAGCGCGGCGCATGTGCGCAATGACGTGTTTGGTGCAGAAGAACACGCCTTTGACATTGACTGCCTGGACTCGATCCCACTCCTCCTCTGTGACCTCATGAGTGGGCTTGTTGATGCCTGCGATACCGGCATTGTTCACCAGCACATCCACTATTCCGTACTGGGTGGCGACCTCGTCGATCGCAGTGTGCACTTGGCGTTCGCTGCGCACATCGACATGCCAGTATTGCGCCCGGGCACCAGCGGCCTGCAGTTCGCCCACCAGCGCCAAACCCGCTTCGTCGAGCACGTCGAACAAGGCCAGTTGCGCACCCTCCTGCGCAAGACGCAGGGCGCAAGCACGGCCGATGCCCAATGCCGCGCCAGTGATAATGCATGTCTTGCCTTTGACTCGTCCCATTGTCGCAACTCCGGTGTCTGGGTGGTGCAGTGCGGTCGTGTGTTGCCTGCCGGCAGCGCCGCCAACCTGCGGATCGCTGGGTGGCTGGCTGTTTCCGCAGCTTGATTGAACCAATCTCGCCGACGGCGATATTGGTTCGACTCAGGGAGCGGTCATTCGTGGGATGTTTGTGGGGTTGCTCCCGCGACTGTCCGTTCCCGCCGCCCGCTCTTCAACAACCCCGCAACGGCAAGCGGCAGCAACATTGCGAGCCACCACATACCCCACGGTGGCGGTGCAAACCCGAACCAGCGGGCGGGGAGCTCGATGCGGGTCACCACGACGAGCAGGACCAGCACCATGACGACGACGACCCAGAAGGCAAGGTTAGGCTTGCGCAGCGTGTCCCGCATTGAAGTGCCCGTGCGGTACACCATGATCAAGCCCAGGTTGCCCGCGACCAGCGCCGTGAACGCGAGCGCGCCAACCTGCGCGGATGCAAGCGCAACCGTGATTGCCAGGCCATAGATCGCGACGACCGCCGCGAACATGGCAGCGCCATGTGCCAGGCTGCCCAGCATGCTGCGGAGATCGAGCAGGTGCGCGCCAGGACGACGGGGTGGTCGCTGCATGATTCCGTCCGCCGCGATTTCGCGTTCGAACACGATCGAACAGGCCGGGTCGATGATCAGCTCGAGGAATACGACGTGCAGCGGCAGCAGGATCAGCGGCTGGCCGGCGACCAGCGGCATCAGCGCGAGGCCGGCGATGGGAACATGGACGGCCAGGATGTAGTGCATCGAGCGGCGGATGTTGTCGTAAATCGTGCGACCCAGCCGGATCGCGCGGACCACGGTCACGAAGTTGTCGTCAAGCAGCACGATCGAAGCGGCTTCGCGGGCGACATCGGTCCCGCGTCCCCCCATCGCGATGCCGACGTGGGCCGCCACCAGCGCGGGCGCATCGTTGACCCCGTCCCCAGTCATCGCCACGACCTGGCCTGCGCGCTTGAGCGCATTCACCAGCCGCAGCTTGTGTTCCGGGTGCACGCGCGCGAACACGTTGCTCGTCGATACGCGCTGCGCGAGAGCGTCGTCGTCGAGTGCGTCGATGTCGCGTCCCAACAGCACCTCGGATTGCTCCGCCAGTCCGGCCTGGTGCGCGATGGCGCGTGCCGTTTCCAGGTGATCGCCGGTCAACATGATCAACCGGACGCCGGCAGCGTGCGCCTCGGCAACGGCTTCCGGAACCCCAGTGCGCAACGGGTCGGCGAATCCGACCAGGCCGCGCCAGCTGAACTCAAAACCCTGCATGGACGCCGGCAAGGTCGTTGCGCCAGCAGAACCGTCCACGGGCCAGGTTGCGGAGGCCGCGGCGAGCACGCGCAAGCCCTGCCGCGCCATCGCATCGACCTCGGCCAGCACAAGGTTGCGCCGTTCCGCCGAAAGCCGGCACAGGTCGGCCACGGTTTCCGGAGCGCCCTTGCACGCCACCAGGAGTTCGCCAGCCGGTTGCGCCCAGACGTGGGTGACGGCCGGGCAGGGTGGTGTCAATGGATACTCGCGGACATGCTGTTGCGCGTCACGCGCCTCGCCCAGGCTCGCTGCTGCATCGCGCAGGGCACGATCCATCGGATCGTGCGATTGCAAGCGGCTGGCAAGCGTCGCGGTCTCAAGCAGCGTGCGCAGCGCCGGGGCCCGGATCGATTCGACGCCAGCACGCTCGCCTTCGCTGCGCAGCTCGGCCACCGCCATCCGGTTTTCGGTCAGGGTCCCGGTCTTGTCGGTGCACAGGACCGTGATCGCGCCTAACGCCTCGATCGCCGGCGTCCGTCTCACCAAGGCTTGGTGCTTCGCCATGCGCCACGCCCCCAGCGCGAGGAACACCGCCAGCACAACGGGGAACTCTTCGGGAATCGTGGCCATCGCCAGGGTCAGACCTGCCAGGGTCGCGTCGAGCCAGCCGCCGCGGGTTGCCACGTACAACCCGGTCACCAGCATGGAAGACGCCAGCGCCAGCGAGGCGAACAGGAGCACCACCCGGCGCATTTCTCGCTGCATGGGCGTCACCTCGGGATGGATCGAACGCAGCGCGACGCCGATTCGTCCAACCGCTGTGTGCGCACCGACGGCGACGACCTCGGCGCTGCCGTGGCCGCGTACCACCAGGGTGCTTGCGTGCAGCAGGCTGTCGTCGCTGCTGGTGGAGGTCACACTGCGGCGCACCATCACCGATTCGCCGGTCAGCAGCGACTCGTCGGCATGCAGGTCGGTTTCCTCGATCACCCGCGCGTCGGCCGGCACGCGCTCGCCTTCGGCGACCAGGATCAGATCTCCGACAACCAGGTCAGACGAGGCCAGCGTACGCACCTCGCCATCGCGCACGACGCGCGCGCGCGGTGTGCTGAGGTCGCGCAATGCCTGCAGCGCGCGTTCGGACTTCTGCTCCTGATAGACCGTCAGGCCGATCACGAGCACGACCGA
Organism: Lysobacterales bacterium; assembly: GCA_038236935.1. Lineage (GTDB taxonomy): Bacteria > Pseudomonadota > Gammaproteobacteria > Xanthomonadales > Xanthomonadaceae > Cognatiluteimonas. The sequence continues at coordinate 22,728 of JBBRZH010000019.1, read as the reverse complement.
CGCGCCAAGCAGGCCGGCTTGCTGTGGATCTCCCAGCAACATGTAAACCGCGGTCGCCCCCAGCAGGAGCAGCAGCATCGGTTCCCGTATCACGTTGACGATGATCGTCCAGCGGCGCCGCTGCTCCGGCTGCGGCAACAGGTTGGGACCATCGCGTTGCAGCCGGGCAGCGGCCTGACCCGACGTCAGGCCGACGCGTGGATTCAGCGCGGGTCCTCCGTCGAGGCTGGCCGCCGAAGTGGCTACAGGCGATGCGGTTGAAGTGTTCATGGCCTGGATGCCCGGGGAGTTGGCCTGCGTCAGCGGGAGAGGCTGCACCAATCCTCAGGAGATGCGCACGTGGTCTTCGACCGACCGCACCCCGGGCATCGACCAGACGGCACGCTCGACCGCTTGTCGCTGATCCCAGTTGTCGACTTCTCCATCAAGCATGACCGTGCCACTGGGCCGCACATCGACAGCGATGCGATTGGCCTCGACCTCCGCATGCCGTTTCAGCGCACTGAGAATACGTTCCTTGACGTCGCCGGGCTGCACCACCTGGGCCAGGGTGATGTTGTTGCTGATTCCGACGATACCTTCGAGCTTGCGCAACGCGCCTTCGGCGGCCATGCGCTGGTATTGCCAGTTCACTTCGCCGGTCAACGTCACCCAGCCATCGCGCACCTTGACGAGCAGCGTATCGCCCGGAAGCGTCGTGCTCCACGCCAAAATGTTGATCGCCCGCTGCGCAATTTCGTCATCGTGCAGTTTCTTGGCTGCCGGGAATCGCACCTCGATCTTTTCCGCGATCGCCTTGACGCCTTTTACCCGCCATGTCGCCTTTTCGGCAGCCAGCTTCTGGCTGTAACTGGAGACATGCCCAGTCAGAGTCACGACACCTCTTTCGGCGCCAACGCCGACGCTCGCCGAGTCGATGCTGGGGTCGAAGTCGAGTTCGTCGATCACATCCTGACGCAGTAATTTGTCGTTCATGTCGACACCTTGAATTCAGGGAGGAGTCGACTAGTTTCCCCGCAATCCGATCGGTCACATTGATCTGTGTCAATAAACCAGGCTTGACGGATGATCGCGGGAAGCGAGAAAACGGTCGGCAAAGTGACCCGACCGCGCAGCAACATGCGATGCGCCAGCCGAAATTCGCAGGCTGTCGAATCGCCATCCAGCATGCTTCCGGTGACCGAGCAGGCGTGATCCGGGGCAGGAAAATCCACGGTACAACGGTGTCTGGAAATACGGTTGAAAAGTTGACTTAGATCAACGCGCGCCGACTGGGAAGGCACAAACTCAATAGTGGCATTGACTGACGCCGGTGCGTCCGGCGTTGTTGTTCGATGCCTCAATCCTTGGAGAATTCGTCATGACCTTACTCCCCACAACCTGGAATCCAATGCGCCAATTGAGTCGTTTTGACCCCGTCAGCGACCTCGAGGAGGTTTTCCGCGGATTCGGCATGCGTCCGCTGCCGCGCGATTACCAGCACACCCTGAACATGCGAATGGACGTGACCGAAGACGACAACTCCTATTTCGTCACGGTCGATATCCCCGGCGTGAAGAAGGAGGCCATCGACGTGGCCATCGAGGGCAACAACGTCACGATCAGTGCCGAGGTCAAGCACGAGAAAACCAGCGAAAACCATAAAGAGGTTCATAGCGAGCGCTTCAGTGGCAAGGCCTATCGCGCATTCTCCTTGCCCACCGAAGTCGACAGCCAGCACTCCGTGGCGCGCTATGACGGTGGCGTACTGGTATTGACGTTGCGGAAAAAGTCCAACGGCGAGTCCCGTCACCTGTCGATCAACTGACGGCCGGAAAGACCTGTCCTAACATCGGGAGAAACCCTTGAATACCTTGTCGAGAAAGTGTGCGACCGCGCTGCTGGTCGCTTGGCTACCAGTGGCCGTGGGCCAGAACCCGTCCACGCAAAAACCGCCAACCAAGAGCCCTCCAAGCGAGCAGGCTCAACGTGAAGAGGAGCAAAAGAAAAATGACAATGCCGTCGATGCAATCCACAATTTCTCGGTGGAGCGCCGTGCGGAGGCAATCGCCAGCGCCAAACGCGCCACGGAAGAACTGGACCAGCAGATGGAACGTTTGCAGGCACAGGTCGACACAGGCTGGGCCAGGATGGACCGGGCAACGCGTGCACGGTCGCAGCGAGCGATGACGGGATTGCGGCAACACCGTACTGCCGTGGCCGAATGGTACGGCGGGATGCAGCACAGTTCTGCAGGCGCGTGGACTGAGGTCAGGACAGGGTTTGTGAAGAGCTATCGCGATCTTGCCGAAGCGTTGCGCAAGGCGCGGATGGAATTCAAGAACGAACCAAGCCCACCGGCCGAACACACGCCTGCCACCGGCGATAGCCATCCTCGGTAATTGGCATGGAGGCGATCGCGCAGGTGAGCCGGCGCCATGCATGACCTGCTGGTCGAGGCAAACCGGTTGGACGACTCGGGCACCCATGGCCCTGATTAGGGTCGACTACAGCCTTTTGCCCGTCTCGCTCGCGGGGCGTGGCCATGACACTATGCGCCAATGTCCAAGGCTCCCGTCATTGATCTCGATCAGCTTCGACGCGGGTGCTCCCAGTGCTCACTACAGCAGCTTTGCCTGCCGGCAGGCATCCATGCTTCGGATTTGGGGCAGCTTGATGACATTGTCAAACGCCGCCGCCTGTTAGAGCGGGGGGAGCGGTTGTTTCGGCAGGGCGACCCATTGCAGGCGATCTACGTCACCCGCAACGGGGCGTTCAAGAGCGTGAGCCTTAACGAAGAGGGAGAAGAGCAGATTCTTGCATTCCACCTCCCGGGCGAACTGATCGGGCTCGATGCGTTGGGATCCGGGATCCACCGCTGTGAAGCAATTGCGCTAGGCCCAGTCAATGTGTGCGAAGTGCCGTTCGAGGAGCTTTCCAGGGTCGCGGCGCACTTGCCGAGCCTGCAGCATCAACTGATGCGCGTCATTGGCCAAAGCGGAGACCGCGATCACGACCATATGGAAATGCTGGTGCGTAAACAGGCTAGCGAACGCATCGGGCTTTTCCTGCATAGCCTTGGCGTTCGCTTGTCGCACATCGGTGAGTCAGGAACTGATTTCAAGCTGCCGATGAGCCGCCAGGAGATCGCGGGGTTCCTGGGCCTTGCGATCGAAACCGTCAGTCGCGGCTTCACGCGTCTTCAGGAGGACGGCGTGATCTCAACCCTAGGGCGGCGCGTGACGATCCTCGACGTGGGCGAGCTCGATCGCATGGCCCATGGGGGCGAACCACTCGGTGCGTCATCTGGCGTTGGTGGGGCGAAAGGTCACGTGTTGCGCTGATGCGCGGTTGACTCAGATTCGTGCAATGGGTTCGTGCTTCATTCAAGACTCATGGCCATGAACTGAATATCACCTGGGAAGCATCATCCGGGTCAGGTTGATGATCAAAGTAGCCGGAACCCAAAAGCCAAGGCATCACCGGCTCAACGTACTGCATGGCAACATCCTCCAACAGGTGGATTCCAGCCAGGACTGGAGTAGCGGCGTGGATTGCCCTGGGTCAAATCGCGGCGTGCGCCAAGCAAAACTCGTTCCTCCTGTTGCAACTCGGAATCCGTCTATGCTGCTGCGGATCGCCCAGGAACTTCCGTGAATCTCATCACCGCTGCATTCCAAAGAAAGGCCAGCGTCCCGGAGATCCCTGCCGCCGAGTGGGCTCTTCCGCCCGAGCAGCTGGTGGCGGCGTTGTGCGCCGATGCGAACGGACTCAGTCCCGCCGAAGCCGCACTGCGGCTTAAGCGCTACGGCCCCAATGCGCTCGCAGCGATGAAAAAACAAGGCGCGCTTGGTCTGTTCGCCAACCAGTTCAAAAGCCCGCTCATCCTGATCCTGATCGGCGCCTCGATCGTCTCGCTTGTCGCCAACGAATGGATCGATGCGGGCGTCGTGCTCGCCGTCGTCTTCGGCAGCACCATTCTCGGCTTCATCCAGGAATACGTCGCGAGCAGCGCAATCGAGAAGTTGCGCTCGCAGGTCACGATCAACTCGGTCGTGCTACGCGGCGGGCACGCGCAGACGATGGAATCAACGCAGGTCGTCCCCGGCGATATCGTGCTGCTTTCGGCGGGCAGTCTGATTCCTGCAGACGGCGTGGTCCTGGAGGCGAAAGACTTTTTCGTCAACCAGGCGGTGCTTACCGGCGAGACGTTTCCGGTGGAAAAGAAGCATGGCGTGGTTGCGGCCGACGCCAGCCTTGCCGAGCGCAGCAACTCCGTGTTCATGGGAACCAGCGTGCGCAGCGGAACCGCGCGCTTGTTGGTGGTCAAGACCGGCAAGACGACCGAATTCGGAAAGATCGCCGGCAAGCTGGCGTTGCGACCGCCGCTCACCGAGTTCGAACGCGGCATCAAGCGCTTTGGCTACATGCTCACGCGAATCATGCTGGTGATGGTTTTTGTCGTGCTGGCGATCAATATTTTCAGGCACAAGCCGCCGATTTCCTCCCTGCTGTTCGCGCTCGCGCTCGCGGTTGGTCTCACGCCTGAATTACTGCCGGCGATCATCAGCATCACGCTGTCGCACGGCGCCAAGCGCATGGCCAAGCTCGGCGTGATCGTGCGCCGGCTGAACTCGATCGAAAACCTCGGCAGCATGGACGTGCTGTGCACTGACAAGACCGGCACGCTGACCGCCGGCGTAGTCGAGCTCGATGGTGCGTTCGACATCATGGGGCTGGCCTCGTCGACTGTGCTGCGACTGGCCGCGATCAATGCGAAGTTCCAGACCGGGTTGTCCAATCCGCTGGATGATGCGGTCAATGCCAGTGCGGCCAGGTCCACAGTGGACCTGGCTACGGACCACAAAGTCGACGAGATTCCCTACGACTTCGTGCGCAAGTGCCTGTCGGTTGTCACGTCCGACGCGGTCGGCGTGCGCACCCGTGTCACCAAGGGCGCGCTCGAGAACGTCCTCGCCCTGTGCACGACCGTGCAGGCGGCGGCCGGCCCCGCGCCGTTCGACGCCGCCATTCGCGCGCAGATCGAGAAGCGCTACGACGATTGGAGCGGCCAGGGCTACCGGGTGCTCGGGGTTGCCTCACGGGCGGTCGAGGTTCGAAGTGGCGCCTACGTCCGCGCCGACGAGTGCAACTTGTGCTTTGCGGGTTTCCTGTTGTTCCTCGACCCGCCCAAGCAGGATGTGAAGCAGGTCATCCTCGATCTCGCCCAGCGCGGGGTGCAGTTGAAGATCATCACCGGCGACAACCAGAAGGTCGCGCGCCATGTCGCCGAGGCGGTCGGGTTGCCGATTGAGCGCACCACGACCGGGCGCCAGCTTAACGACATGAGCGACGAAGCCCTGCTGCAGGCCGCACAGTCGACCACGGTCTTCGCACAAGTCGACCCGAACCAGAAGGAACGCATCATCCGGGCGCTGCAGAAGTCCGGACACGTGGTCGGCTACATGGGCGACGGCATCAACGATGCGCCGGCCCTGCACTGCGCGGACGTTGGCATCTCGGTCGACACCGCGGTGGACGTGGCCAAGGAAGCCGCCGATTTCGTGCTGCTGCACAAGAACCTCGGCATCCTGCGCGAAGGCATCGACGAAGGGCGCAGGACGTTCGCAAACACCCTCAAGTACATCCTCACCACGATCAGCGCGAATTTCGGAAACATGTTCAGCATGGCGGCGGCATCGATCTTCCTGCCATTTCTGCCGCTGCTTGCCTCGCAGATACTGCTCAACAATTTCCTGTCCGATATCCCCGCCACGGCAATCGCGAGCGACAACGTCGATCCGGAATGGGTGGGGAAGCCGCGCCGCTGGGACACGGTCTTCATCCGCGACTACATGGTGCTGTTCGGCCTGGTCAGTTCGGTATTCGATTTCGCGACGTTCGGGACGCTGTTCTGGCTGTTCAAGGCCACGCCAGAGGAGTTCCGTACCGGCTGGTTCATCGAGTCGCTGCTGACCGAGCTCGTGATCGCGCTTGTCGTGCGCACCCGTGGCCCGTTCTGGCGTAGCCAGCCCGGCAAGCTGCTACTGGTCAGCACATCGATCGTGATTGCGATCACCCTGGTCATTCCATACCTGCCCTTCAATTCCATTTTCGGCTTCATCCCCCTGCCTGCGTCTTTGATGCTCGCGATGATCGGGCTGACGCTGGCGTATGTCGTTGCGGCCGAGATTGCGAAGAAATTCTTTTACGAACGCCAGCATATGGCGAAGACATGACGCATGCAGGGCCAGGAAAGTGGCTCCGCATGAGCATAGATGTGCTGACCAAATCCACCCGCATCGCGCAAGGCCCGCATTCGCGGACCCGGGTATTCCGGGGCCGTGGGTGTGCTTCGCTGCTTCACTTCGCAACGCACAGAGCAAATAGCGTCCACGACGAGCTGACTCGCTCTTGATTGAGGAATCGTCGCTGGCGCGAAGACGCGCGTGGCGTTCCGAGCATCCCGCCACTGATCATCAGGTTGCAAGCTGCAAGTCCGAGCAGGGTCGGCTCGCCCTTGGAGCAGGCCAGGCGAAGTCAGCTTCATGGGCATACTCATGACGCGCCAGGCCGGCAGATCACCATCGACCGCACTGAGTTTTTCTTTATAAGACCCACGGTAGAGGAGCGCGAAGGTCAGCGAGGCGGCAGCTGAATCGAACGAACGATCGCTCTAATCCTTGGGCAGGGTGCAGGCGTGCCCCGCCGTCATTTGGCGTCATCAACCATCTGGATGGTCCTGGCCTCAACGTCCGCCGCGATCGGGGCCAACTCTGGGTCCTGCGATAGCCCCGAGAGCATCTCCATTGGCTTGATGAGCCCGATCTTCGTCTTGCCATTCTCGGTAAATACCGAGATACGGCAGGGAAGCGCCATGTTCAGTCTCATGTCGGCTGCGAGTACCTTGGCCGCCTGCACCGGATTGCAGACTTCAAAAATCCTGCACTCTTCAGCAAAGGCAATACCCTTGGCGCGAAGCGTTGTCCCCAGGTCGTGGATATGAAGAACACCGAAGTCATGGCGTTTGACTGCCGACTCAAGATCTCTGGATGCCTGGTCAAATGATTTCGCTGTTTCAACAATGTAATACATACATCACCTCGATCCACGCAGACGTCGGGCAAGCGATCAATTGAACGGTTCTGTCGAGCCGATGCAAATCCTTGGATCAGACTGGAATTCCATCGCTTTCACGATGCACGTACAGCAATGTACGCCTGTCACCTGGTCAATGCTCGTCGCCGGGATGGCAGCAAGCGCAGGCTCATCCTGATCGACGCTCGCTGAACCTTTGCCGGCCCATCAATGCGAATCAGTCCTGGGTGCCGCAATACACCTTGTGCAGGATGTCGATGATCCGTTTCGCCGGGCCGCTACTCAGCGAATAGACCACGCTCTGCGCATCGCGGCGCGTCTGTACAAGACCATCGTCACGCAGCACTGCCAAGTGCTGGGACAACGCAGACTGGCTCAGGTCGAGCAGGGCGTTCAGTTCGCCGACCGTGCGCTCGCTGTCCACCAACAGACACAGGATCATCAGGCGCTTCTCGTTGGCCAGCGCCTTGAGCAGCCGCGTGGCGTCGGCACCGTGCGCTCGCATCTTTTCAGCGCTTGATCGGGGGGCAGCTGGGCGTCGCGGCATGGAGTGTCCAAGGCTGGTGGGGCAGGACGGGAGGTCGGCATCGTCGCGCGACATGATGACATTTGACAACTGGGGCGCGTCGCGTCTCGTCACGCTTCAGCGCGCATGCAAAGAGCAGCGCTTCGATCACGCGGGTGGGGCGACGCCGGAATGCGAACCATTGGCAGGGGCGGGAGCCATCGAAGCGGTTGAATATTAGTTGACACTTATATTAGATCTAGCTAAACTAATAAACAAGCCAAGCGCGTGTCGTTATTGATCGATATCAATACCGACCGTAGGCATTGACGTGACAATCAGCCCACTCTTCTGGAGACAGGCCATGACAAAGATCGTGATCCTCGGGGCTGGACTGGCCGGCATGAGCGCAGCGTATGAGTTGCGCGAGACCCTTGGTCCCGGGTCTGAGATCACCGTGCTGGGCGACGGCGAGCGCTTCAGTTTCACGCCGTCCAATCCATGGCTGGCGGTGGGATGGCGCAAGGCCGCCGATTTCACCCTTGCCGCCGGCGACTACCTGGCGAAGAAGGACATCGCCTTCGTCCCGCAGCCGGCCACGCGCATTGACGCGCCCGGCAAGGTGGTCGAAACGGGTGACGGCAAACGATTCGGTTACGACTACCTGTTGATCTGCACCGGCCCGAAGCTGGCTTTCGACGAGGTTCCTGGCAGCGACCCGACCGGCGGGCACACGCAATCGGTATGCACGACACCGCATGCGCAGCACGCATGGACGGCCTACCAGCAATTTCTCGAGAATCCCGGCCCCATCGTGGTCGGTGCTGTGCAGGGCGCGAGTTGCTTCGGCCCGGCCTACGAGTTCGCGTTGATCCTCGATGCCGACTTGCGCAAGCGCAAGTTGCGCGATCGTGTGCCGATGACCTTCGTGACCAGCGAGCCGTACATCGGCCACATGGGTCTGGGCGGCGTCGGCGATTCCAAGGGACTGATGGAGTCGGAATTCCGCCAGCGCCACATCAAGTGGATCACCAACGCCAAGGTGACCGAAGTGCGCGTGGGCGTGGCCAGCGTCACCGAATACGATGACGCCGGTCAACCGAAGCATGATCACGTGCTGCCGTTCAACTACGCGATGCTGTTGCCGGCCTTCAAGGGCGTGGATGCGGTGGCTGCGGTCGAAGGCCTGTGCAATCCACGCGGATTCGTACTGGTCGACAAGCACCAGCGCAATCCGAAATATCCGCAGATCTTCGCCGCTGGTGTGTGCGTGGCGATACCACCGGTGGAAGCAACGGTCGTACCCACGGGCGCGCCCAAGACCGGTTTCATGATCGAGTCGATGGTCACCACCATCGTGCGAAACATCCAAGCCGAACTCGCCGGCAAGCCGGCCGACTCCGAGGGCACGTGGAATGCAGTGTGTCTGGCCGACATGGGCGACAGCGGCGTGGCCTTCGTCGCGCTGCCGCAATTTCCCCCACGCAACATCACTTGGGCGAAAAAGGGCAGATGGGTGCACTTGGCCAAACTCGCGTTCGAAAAATACTTCCTGTTCAAGATGCGCCACGGTACATCCGAGCCGATCTACGAAAAATACGTAATGAAGGCGCTGGGTATCGAGCGGCTCAAGGTTGGCAAGCCTTGAACTGGTCCACCGCTCCAATTTCCGATTCAACCCTGAGGGAGACAACCATGAGTATCGATCGTGCCGTGATGGCCGTTGCCGGTTTGATGATCCTGATCAGCATCGCGCTGACCCAATTTGTTTCGCCATGGTGGTGGCTGCTGACGGGTTTCGTGGGCCTCAACCTGCTGCAGTCCAGCTTCACCGGTTTCTGCCCGGCCGCGATGGTGCTGCGCAAGCTCGGCGTGGGAAAGAGCGCCCCGGCCGGCTGCGGATTCAAGTGATCCGGATCTGGATCGACGGACGATGATGCGTTTTCGCACGGTCTTCGCGGCCAGCGTCCTGCTGGCGCTGGCAGCTTGTGACAGCCGCCAGGCAGCCGTCGAACTTCCCCAACTGCCGCAGCTGGACACGGTGATCGTGCGGGCCGGTGGGGCCGGCCAGGGCCGCGCATGGGATGGCGTGATCGAGGCAGTGCAGCAGGCCGATTTGTCTGCGCAGACCGCTGGTCGCGTTGTTGCGGTCGATGCTGACGTCAACGATCGTGTCGCTACCGGAACAGTGTTGTTGCGGCTGACCGCGGTCGAGCAGCAGGCCGGCGCCAACGTCGCGCGTGCGCAATTGCGCGCAGCCGATGCGGCGGCGACTGAGGCGCAAGCCACGTTCGTTCGCTATTCCACCTTGGCTGACAAACAGCTGGTGTCCCGATTGCAGATCGACCAGTTACGCGCGACGCGCGATAGCGCTGTCGCCGCCCGAGATGCGGCCCACGCGCAGCTTGCGCGAGCCGGACAGCAGGCTGACTACACCGTCGTGCGCGCACCATTCGCTGGCATCGTCAGCGCACGCCGGGTCGACCCTGGCGAGAGTATCGCCACCGGGCAGCCCCTGATGTCCGTTTATGCGCCAGGCGCTCTCCGCATCCAGGTGCAGGTGCCGCAGTCCGACGCGGCCGCGATTCGTTCGTCGAACGGTGCCCACGTGGTACTGGCTGATGGCCGCAGTGTCGACGCTCCGGAAGTCGTCGTTTTTCCGACTGCCGATCCGACCGCCCACAGCGTTACCGTGCGTGTGGTTTTGCCGGCATTGAAGGATCCGCCGCAGCCCGGAGCGACGGCCAAGGTCGTGTTCGCGGTTGCCGGCAGCGCTACCGTGCTGCAGATTCCGCGCAGCGCGCTGGTGCAGCGTAGCGAGGTCAGCGGCGTGTACGTGGTGGACGGCAATCGCTTGTCTTTGCGCCAGCTGCGCTTGGGCCAGCGGGTCGGCGAGCTGGTGGAGGTGCTGGCCGGGCTGCACGGCGGCGAGACGATTGCGACCGATCCGGTGGCCGCAGCGCAGGCTTTGGCCGCGCAACGCAAGGCGGCAGGAAATTCCGGTGGGTGATGTTCGACTTGGCGTATCAGGTCGGCTGGCGGCCGCCTTCCAGGCCAATCCGCTGACCCCGATTCTCGCAATCCTGGGCCTGCTGCTGGGCCTGGTCGCAGTGATGATCACTCCGCGCGAGGAAGAACCGCAGATCGACGTGACCATGGCGAACGTGTTCGTACCGTTCGCCGGCGCCAATGCGCACGATGTCGAACAGATGGTGAGTACGCCGCTGGAGCAGAAGCTCTCGGAGATCGAGGGCGTCAAACACGTCTATTCGATCAGTCGCCCGGGCATGGCGGTTCTGACCGTCGAGTACACCGTTGGCATTCAGCGGCAGACCGCGATCGTGCGCCTGTACAACCAGGTCTTTTCCAACCAGGACTGGTTGCCTCAGGGCATGGGCGTGGGTCAGCCGCTGATCAAACCCAAGGGAATAGACGACGTGCCAGTGATGGGCCTGACCTTGTGGACCGACGACCCGCAACGCGGCGCCACCGATCTGGCCGAAGTCGCGCACACCCTGGAGGCCGAGCTCAAACGGATCCCCGGCACGCGCGATGTCTACACCATCGGCGCGCCCGATCGAATCGTGTCGGTGACGCTGGACGCATCGAAGCTCGCCAATTTCAACTTGACCGTCGCGGATCTCACACAATCGTTGCAGTCAGCCAATGCCGTGCGCCAGCTCGGCGAACGCGTCGGCGGCAATACGGCAGTGCCGGTGACGGCGGGGACCTTTCTCGCCGACGCCGATGAGGTTTCCAATCTGGTCATCGGCTTGAATGGCGGCCGCCCGTTGCACCTCTCGGACGTCGCCCAGGTGCATGCCGGCGCCGATCTTGCTGCGCGATATGCCTGGCACGGCGCACCGCCCGGGCGAGCGGGTCCCGCGAATGGCCTGGCCCCGGCGGTCACCATCGCGATCGCTAAAAAGCCCGGCAGCAATGCCGCCGACATCACCGGCGCCATCACCCGTCGCATCGGCGAACTGAAGGGCGAGCTGATCCCGCAGGGCGTGCACGTCACGATCACCCGCGACTATGGCAAGACCGCCACCGACAAGGCGGTAAAGCTGATCGAGAAGCTGGTGTTCGCGACGGGCTCGGTCGTGCTGCTGGTGCTGTTCGCTCTTGGTTGGCGCGAGGCCGTCGTGGTCGGCAGCGCGGTGGTTCTGACGTTGGCGATCACGTTGTTCGCTTCGTGGGCGATGGGTTTCACCCTCAACCGCGTATCTCTGTTCGCGTTGATCTTCTCGATTGGCATTCTCGTGGACGACGCCATCGTGATTGTCGAGAATATCCACCGGCACATGGCGCGCGACGGCAAGACATTGCGCGAAGCGATTCCCCCGGCGGTCGACGAAGTCGGCGGCCCGACCATCCTGGCCACCTTCACCGTGATTGCAGCGCTGATGCCGATGGCATTCGTGTCCGGATTGATGGGCCCGTATATGCGCCCAATCCCGATCAACGCCTCGGTCGGCATGCTGTTGTCGCTGGCGATCGCACTGATGGTGACCCCATGGCTGTCGCTGAAATTGCTATCGCGGCACGCAGCGACGCATGGCAAGAGCGAATCTGCCGATGGTCGCCATGCTGCCGTCGAGGACACACGGGAATCCCGCTTGCATCGGCTGTTCGGCAAAGTCATGCGCCCGTTTCTTGACCCCGCCGCCGGTGGTCGTCGTCGCAAACTATTCTTTGGCGGCATCGTTGCGCTGGTCGTACTCGCCGCGTCACTAGCGGTGCTACAACTCGTGGTGCTGAAGATGCTGCCGTTCGACAACAAGTCGGAGCTGCAGGTAGTGGTGGACCTGCCCGAAGGTCGCACCCTGGAGGACACCAATGCATTGCTGACCGACCTGGCTGCTGCGGTCGACCGCGTGCCCGAAGTTTTGAACTACCAGGGCTATGCCGGGACCTCGGCGCCGATGAATTTCAACGGCCTGGTGCGCCAGTATTTCCTGCGCAGCGGCAGCAATGTCGGCGACTTGCAGGTCAATTTGGTCGACAAGCATCTGCGCAAGCGCCAGAGCCACGACATCGCTCGTGCATTGCGCCCGCAATTGGCAGCGATCGGCAAGCGCCACGGCGCATCGGTGAAGGTCGTGGAAGTGCCGCCCGGGCCGCCGGTGCTCTCGCCCGTGGTAGCCGAGATCTATGGTCCCGACTATGCCCGTAGCCGCAAGCTGGCCTTGGCACTGGAAAAACGCTTCATGCAAACGCAGGACATCGTCGATGTCGACACCAGCGTCGAGAGCAATGCAGCACGCGAGACGATCGTGGTCGACCGCGCCCGCGCCGCGAGCCTGGGCGTACCGCAGTCGGCAATTGCCGATGCGTTGGCCACAGCCGTGTCCGGCCTCGATGCCACTTATCTGCACGATGGCACATCCAAATATCCGCGCCCGGTGCGGCTGCGGCTGCCAGCATCCGACCAGGCATCGACGGATCGACTGCTCGCCTTGCGTGTTCGCGGAGGACAGGGACAACTGGTTCCATTGTCGGAACTGGTGAGTGTGCAGCGCACGCCGTGGGATGGTGCGATTTACCACAAGGATTTGCTGCCTGTGGTCTACGTCACCGGCGATGAAGCCGGCGGTCTCGACAGTCCGCTGTACGGCATGTTCGACCTGGTCGGCCAACTCCATCGCAACACCGTGGGCGGACAGAAGATCGCGCAGACCTTCATCGCCCAGCCCGAGGATACGAGCAATTTCGCGATCAAGTGGGACGGCGAGTGGCAAATCACCTACGAAACCTTCCGCGACATGGGCATCGCGTATGCGGCGGGCATGGTGCTGATCTACCTGCTGGTCGTCGCGCAATTCCGCAGCTATCTCGTACCGCTGGTGATCATGGCGCCGATCCCTTTGACGGTGATTGGGGTGATGCCGGGACACGCGCTGCTCGGCGCGCAATTCACCGCGACCTCGATGATCGGGATGATCGCGCTGGCCGGCATCATCGTCCGCAACTCGATCCTGCTGGTCGATTTCATCAACCAGTCCATGGCCGCGGGGCGTAACGCCGAGGACGCCGTGGTCGAAGCCTGCGCCGTGCGCGCCAAGCCCATCGTGCTGACCGGAGTGGCGGCGATGCTTGGCGCCTTCTTCATCCTTGATGATCCGATCTTCAACGGCCTGGCGGTGTCGTTGATCTTCGGCATCCTGGTGTCCACCGTGCTGACCCTGGTGGTGATCCCTTTGCTGTACTTCACGCTGCTCAGGCGTGATGCCATGCGGGCGTCCGGATCTTTGGAAATCACCCCGGAGCAAACGTGATGAGTGACAAAACGACACACGAAAACAAGGACGTTCGCGTTACTCTCGAGCAGCAAAATGGTTACAGCTTCCTGGTGCATTTCGATGATGCGCAGATCGACGACCTGATGACCGACGAGGCGGCGCCCTTGGGCGCGGGGGCGGGCCCGAATCCCGCACGCTTGCTGCTGGCGGCGGTGGCCAATTGCCTGAGCGCGAGCCTGTTGTTCGCACTGCGCAAATTCCACAACCAGCCTGGCGGGCTGCGTGCCGAAGCAGTCGCGCACATCCAGCGCGACGCCGCCGGACGGTGGCGCATTCCAACGGCATCGGTCGTGCTGCAACTGGCCGAAGGCGCGGAACAACATCAGCAACTGGAGCGCATCCTGGGGCAATTCGAGGAATTCTGCATCGTCACACAGAGCGTGCGCGCTGGCATCGCGGTAGACGTAGTGGTCAAGGACGCACATGGGAATATCCTGCTCGGCGGCCCGTCAACGCAGGCAGGCGCATGAGCGCAGTACTTCAGATTGTCTGCCCGCATTGCCACACCCCCAATCGCGTGCCTCCAGCGCGCCTTGGCGAGGCGCCCACGTGCGGGCGTTGCCATCGCGTGTTGTTCGACGCGCACCCGATGACGTTGGACTCCGTGCATTTCGATGTGCATGCGCTACGCAGCGACCTGCCGTTGCTGGTCGATTTCTGGGCGCCATGGTGCGGGCCTTGCCGGACCATGGCTCCGCAGTTCGAAGCTGCGGCGAGGCAGTTGGAACCACGAATGCGGTTGGCCAAGATCGACACGCAGGCCGAGCCCGAGATCAGCGCGCGATTCAATATCCGCAGCATCCCAACGATGGCGCTGTTTGTCGGCGGTCGCGAAATCGCACGGCATTCAGGTGCATTGTCGATGGCCGATATCGTCACATGGGCGCGCGCCCACTCCGTTTTTTGACCAGGATGCGATTGAGGATGTAGAACACCGCTCCGACCAAGCCCAGCAAAAACACGAGCATGTATCCCAGCAACGGCTCATTGAGTTGGCCTAGTGGAAAAATGCTGGAATGTTCGTAGAGAGCTCTTGCAAGCAAGATCGTCCCAAGCAACCATGCCCAACCGGCAAGGAGCAGAGTGAGCCGTGCAATGGATTCCTTGAATCTCATTTGACCTCCAACACTTGAATTTGAGCAAGTCGCGTCGTGCTCTGTTCCGTGCATGAGTTCGTGCTTCATTCAAGACTCATAGCCATGAACTGAATATCACCTGGGAAGCATCATCCGGGTCAGGTTGATGTTCAAAGCCCAGGGAATCCGCCAGCTCAAACCCTGCTGCATTTTGAGCTGAATCCAGCGACCAGATCCGCCTGATGCCACGGCTTCTGGCGACATCAATCAGATGCTCCATCAGGAGCAGGCCCAAGCCGCTTTTTTGCCAGTCGTCCTTGACGGTAATGGCGTACTCGCATTCGGTCCCATCTGCCGTCGTGGTATAGCGGCTGACGCCGACAAACTGATCCTTTCCACCATCCGCGATCACCGCCGCGAAGGCCACGTCGTGCACATAGTCCAGGTCAGTGAATTGTTTGATTGTCTTGCTGCTTGGATGCCTTACCTGGCCCAGGAACCGAAAACGGCGGGTTTGCGGCGAAAGGGACTCGATGAACTGGATTTCAGCGTCGGCATCCTGCTTGCCGATAGGGCGGATGAGGATATGCCGCTGATCGGGCAGTGAATCCTTCCACTGCGGATAGTCGGGACCCAAAAGCCAAGGCATCACCGGCTCGACGTACTGCATGGCAACATCCTCCAAGAGGTGGATTCCAGCCTGCTCCTTGGTAAGTTGCGATGTATTGACTTGGATCAACCCAGCAAACACGGGTTTGGATTCCACCGAAAAGCTTTCAAGTGGATGGCAGGCGAGGGTCAACAAGGCGCATAAAACCTCGGTTACGAATACAACTTCGCATGGGGACACGAATGTTGCTGCGGAGGATTTCCGCGAGCGCAAGCGCCAGCAAGGGGCTGCTGAACATGGCTCCATTCAATCGAGACCGCTGCGGGACGCAATCGAACAGAGGATTTGAAGATGGCACGCAGGAAGTCTTTGAAAATCGCCACGTTCAATGTCAACGGCATCAACAGCCGCCTGCCACATCTGCTCCAGTGGCTGGCCAAGGAAACGCCGGACATCGTCGGCCTGCAGGAGCTCAAAGCACTCGATGCCGCCTTTCCCGAGGCAGCCATCGAAGACGCGGGCTACGGCGCCATCTGGCAAGGGCAAAGCGCTTGGAACGGGGTAGCCTTGCTTGCGCGCGGTATGACACCTGTCGAGAGCAGGCGCGGGTTACCTGGCGACCCTGAGGACGAGCAAAGTCGCTACATCGAAGCCGCAGTCCATGGCGTGGTCGTTGGATGCCTTTATCTGCCCAACGGCAACCCCCAGCCCGGGCCTAAATTTGAGTACAAGCTCAAATGGATGGCGAGGCTTCACAAGTACGCAAAGACCTTGGTGGATCTTCCGCACCCCGTGGCTCTTATCGGGGACTACAACGTCGTGCCAACGGACGACGACATCTATGATGCCAAGGGATGGCGCAGGGACGCCCTGCTACAACCCGAATCCCGTGACGCTTTCTTCAAGTTGCTCGATCAAGGTTGGATCGACAGCGTTCTTCGCATCCACGGACCCAAAAGCGACATCTATACGTTCTGGGATTATTTTCGCCAACATGCGCAGCGGGATCGGGGGTTGCGGATCGATCATCTTCTACTCAATCCGGTCCTGGCAAAGCGACTACGGAAGGCGGGAGTGGACCGTTGGGTGCGTCTTGAAGAAAAACCGAGTGACCACGCGCCCACTTGGATCCAGGTGGATGCGGGCTAGGCTGCCAATCAAGTTGGGGAGGCCGCGACACCGGTCGGGCAGCAAGACGAATCTCGTCACTGTTAAAAACGTCCTGATTGCGTTCCCTGTTGGTCAGTGTGCGAGTGCGAGACCAATCGGGCTATTGCTTGGGCGACATAGGTGGTTTGTCAAGTCTTGCGCTCTTGCTTCTGATGATTTCGCTGTCATGTCCGGTGACAGGACTACAGCGCGAGAGGAGTTGGCGAATGACTCAATCCATCTTCACCTGATCCGGCGCGTGCACTAGCCTGATCAGATCGTTTGATCGCCGGCTGAAAATGAGCGGTGCGTGATGCCATGTCGCGTAGTGGCGCGTCGTATCCAATAAGCACGCGATGTGTAAACGCTACGCCGCCATCCTGTGTTCGTAATACGGGCGCTGGCGATCATCAAGAATGGCGTATTGCGTCTGGAGTGGGCCAGCGGCTGGATCCAGCCAGGCATCGATGTGCTCAGGCTTGATCGGGATGATGCAGCGGTCATGGCCGGCAGCCGCCACTTCCGCAGGGGGTTCGTCGGTGATGGCGGCAAATGACAGCAGTTCGGGTTGTCCGGGCGCTTGCCAGTGCGACCAGAGACACGCGACCAGCATGTCCTGGGTCGGCGTCGGTCGGAATTCCAGCACGACGTTTTCGTCCTTTTCCCCTGGGACCAGCTCGCGGCCTTCCACGCGATGGCGGCTGACGTTTTCGTAGAACGCATTGACCACCACCAGGCCGTGCGTCACACCAAACTGGCGTCTCCAGAAGCCTTCCAGGTTGTCGCGGCGCGCGTTGTAGCAGCCGGGAAATTTCGTGTCGTGCGATGCGGGCTGTCCTTCGAGCCGGCATTGATAGCGCATGGGCTTGATGACGCGCTTGCCCTGTTCCATCACCATGACCGGAGCGTAGTGCGCGGGGAAGATCCGCGAATCGCGATCCTTGGATTGCGAGCGTCTTAAGTCGGACAGCTTTCCGAGGATCCACGCAATCTTGTCCGTCGCAATCCGTTTGCTGTCGGTGGCGGCCTTGGTGGTCTTGCTCTGCAGCGTGCGCTCGGCATCCGCCAGTCGCTTGCGTTGCTTGAACAACTCCTGCTCCAGTGTGGAGGCCTGCTGTTGGTCGAAAGCATCGATCAACTGCTTGATCTCGCGTTCCTCTGGTGTTTGCGGATGTGCGAATTCCGCATCCATGGCCTTGGGGATCTTGATCTTCGTGTCGTGCTGGCGTTGCCAATACAACCTGACGAAATCCTGGATGCTGATCTCGGCTCCATAGAGCTTGGTGTACTTGCGAAAGTCCTGACGGATTTGCGCGGAATAACACATGGGTTGGCCCTGGCGTTCGAAGTCTCATTCTACGAAGCAATGCGGGGTGCAAGCGTGACGTCAACGTGTCTGGATTGCGGAATTGGTTTGTGCAGAAGCGCGATGCCGCGTTCAGTTTTTGGTTGCACGATGTGGCAGTACGTCTCAAAAGCTGAGATGGCGCCATGCATTTATTGCGACTGGTTTTTTGCAGCCATGAAGGTGTATATATATACACCATGACCCCCCAGCCGCTCACCGACCGCCAGGATGCCGTCCTGCAGTACATCAAGGACTATGTGGCCGAGCATGGGATGGCCCCGACCGTGGCTGAGATCGCGCAGGCCTTTGACCTGGCCAGCCCGTTTGGCATCACAAAGCATCTGGCCGCCCTGCAGGAGAAGGGGCATATCGACATCGCGCCGCACAAGGCGCGTGGCATCCGGCTGATCGGCAACACCAAGGCGCGCAGCGATGGCCTGGCGTTGCCGTTGATCGGGCGGGTGGCGGCCGGCCTTCCGATCCTGTCGGAGCTCTCCACCGAGCGGCATGTTGTCGTGGATCGATACCTGTTTCGACCCAATCCCAGGTACCTGTTGCGCGTGCATGGCATGTCGATGCGCGATGCCGGCATCCTGAATGGCGACCTGATCGGCGTGCGGCCGACGCCGGATGCCGACCATGGCCAGATCGTCGTGGCGCGGGTTGGCGATGACGGCATCACGGTCAAGCGGCTGTATCGCAAGGGACGCTCGGTTCGCCTGATCGCGGCCAATCCGGACTTTGCCCCGATCGATCCGGACCCGACGGAAGACTTCGCCATCGAAGGGCTGTATTGCGGGCTGCTGCGGGCGCCTTGATGGGACAGCTGTTGGCCTTGCAGGACCTGATCGCCTCCCGGCAGCTTTGGCATGGACGCGCGACGGCACCCATCGAAAGTGCGCAGCCCACGGGACTTGCGGCGCTGGATCGTGCGTTGCCCATGGGTGGCTGGCCCGAAGCTGCGCTGACCGAAATCCTGCTGCCTGTCGATGGCGTTGGCGAAATCGACCTGCTGGTGCCGACGCTGGTTCGTCTGACCCGCGCCAGGCAAAACGTCGTATTGGTGGCACCGCCGTATGTGCCGTATCCGCCAGGCTGGCAAGCGCGCGGGGTGTGCATGTCACATGTGCAGCTGGTCGATGCCGAACCCACCCAGGCGCTGTGGGCATTGGAACAATGCCTGCGCTCAGGCAGTTGCGGGGCGGTGATCGGCTGGCCCCACAGGATCGATCACGCGGGATTGCGACGACTGCAAGTGGCGGCGAAGACCGGCAATACAATCGGGTTCGTGATGCGGGACGGGCGCCATGCGATGCAGGCATCGCCGGCGGCGCTGCGGCTTGAAATCACGGTCGAACGCGCCGTCGTGGTCCGCAAGTGCCGGGGCGGCCCCGTCCCGACGCGCACTTACCCGATCCCGCTGGCGCAGTGAGACCAAGCGATGTTGTGGGCGTGTGTCTACCTGCCTCATCTGGGGATCGACAGTGTCCTTCGTCGGCATCCCACGCCCGATGCGCCGCTGGTGATCGTGGCCGGTCCTGCACAACGACGTGCGTTGATCGCAGTCAATCATGCAGCCGCTGCCGCAGGGCTTCGACCGGGACAACGATTGGCGGCCGCGCATGCATTGCTGGCACAGTTCAACATCGCCGAGCACGACGCGCAGGCCGTCGAACGCTGGCAGTCATTCCTGGCAGCGTGGGCCTATCGCTACAGCTCCCAGGTCTGGGCCGGATGGCCCAACTGCCTGGTGCTGGAAGTGCAGGGCAGCTTTACGATCATGGGCGCATGGCCGCGATTTGAAGCGCGCCTGCGCGAGGACCTGACCGCGCTGGGGTTTCGCCATCGCATTGCGTTGGCGCCCACGGCGCGTGCGGCTCGCGTGCTGGCCGGCGTGCAGGATGGCTTGGCCGTCGCCCATCCCGATCATCTGCGCTCCACACTCGGGCGCGTGCCTGTCCGCAGGGCGTGTCTACCTGATGACGCGGGCGAGCGCCTGCACAAGATGGGCGTGCGTCACCTGCGGCAATTGTTCGAGTTGCCACGCGATGCACTGCGTCGTCGTTTTGGCCATGACCTGCTGGTGCACCTGGATCGCCTGATTGGCGATGCGCCGGAGGTGTTGACCTGGTTTCGCCCGCCGGACGTGTTCGACATGCGCGTCGAACTGAATTTCGAGGTGGGACATCATCAAGGATTGTTGTTTCCGATCCGGCGCATGACGGCTGATCTGGCGGCATATCTGGCGGGTCGCGATGGGGGCGTCCAGCAGTTCGTGTTCAAGCTGGAACACGAGCACTTCGCGCCCACCGACTTGACCGTTGGACTGTTGTCTGCGGAACGCGATCCCACCATGTTGTTTGATCTGACCCGAAGTCGGCTGGAACACGTCAGGATTCCGGCACCCGTGATCGGCTTGCGGTTGATCGCGTCGCAACTGCCGCCGTTCGTGCCGGCCGGGCGCGACCTGTTCGACGATCGCCCGGCGCAGGCAGTGCCGTGGGAACAATTGCGTGAACGACTGCGTGCGCGCCTGGGCGATGACGCGGTCTACCAGCTCGCTGCGCGCACGGACCCGCGACCGGAGCGCGCATGGCAGCGCGACGATGGATCGCACGCCGGCACGCCGCTGCATCGACCGCGGCGCCCGACCTGGCTGCTCAAACGTCCCATCCCGTTGCGTGATGCCAACCCGGTGGTGTTGTCCGGTCCGGAACGCCTTGAAAGTGGCTGGTGGGATGGCGAGGACGCACGCCGCGATTACTACGTGCTGCAGACGACGCAAGGCCAGCATGCGTGGGCGTTCAGCGCGGTCGGCGAGCGTGGGCCGTGGATGCTGCACGGATGGTTCGCATGACGCCGGACTACGTCGAACTGCACTGCCTGTCGGATTTCACGTTCCAGCGTGGCGCGGCCAGTGCGGGTGAATTGTTCGCGCGCGCGCAACGCTGCGGTTACCAGGCGCTGGCGATCACCGACGAATGTTCGATGAGCGGCATCGTGCGCGCCTACGAGGCTTCGAAGAAAACCGGCGTGCCGTTGATCGTGGGCAGCGAACTGCGCCTGGACGATGGCACCAAACTGGTCCTGCTGGCCGAAACGCTCGCGGGTTATCAGGCGCTGTGCGCGTTGATCACCCATGGCCGGCGTGCTGCGGCAAAAGGGCAATACCACCTCACCCGCGCCGATCTTGCCGACGGTATCCCCGGCACGCTGGCGCTGTGGATTCCCGATGCAACGCTTGATCCGGAGCCGGGCGAATGGATCCGCACCACGTTCATGGACCGCGCATGGCTGGCGGTGGAACTGCATCGCGACCGCAACGATGGCGAGTATCTGCAAGCACTGCTCAAGCTTGCAGAACGCATCGGGTTGCGACCGGTGGCGGCAGGCGATGTGCACATGGACATCCGTCGCCGGCGCGCCTTGCAGGACACGATGACGGCGATCCGGCATCGCCTGACGATTGCAGACGCTGGTGCGTTCCTGTTCCGCAACGGCGAGCGGCATCTGCGTTCCCGACCGTCGTTGGCAATGGTATATCCGGCAGAACTCCTGCAGGAAACACTGCGCATTGCCGAACGCTGTCGATTCACGCTGGATCAACTGCGCTACCGCTATCCGGCCGAAATCGTTCCCGACGGACACACCCCGGCAAGTTGGCTGCGAACACTGACCGAGCAGGGGATCGCATGGCGCTGGCCGCAGGGCATCAGCGTGGCGGTGCGAACCCAGATCGAACACGAACTCGCGCTGATCCACGAGCTCGACTACGAGCCGTATTTCCTGACCGTGCACGACATCGTGCGCTTTGCACGATCGCAACACATCCTTTGCCAGGGGCGCGGGTCGGCAGCCAATTCGGCGGTGTGCTTTGCGATCGGCATCACCGAAGTCGATCCCATGCGCATGAACATGCTGATGGAACGCTTCATCTCCAAGGAGCGCAACGAGCCACCGGATATCGATATTGATTTCGAGCACGAGCGCCGCGAGGAAGTCATCCAGTACATCTATGCCCGCTACGGACGCGAGCGCGCGGCACTGGCCGCCACCGTGATTTCGTATCGCGGCAAGAGTGCGGTGCGCGATGTCGCAAAGGCCCTGGGCCTGCCACCAGACCAGGTCGACCAGCTGAGTGAGTGCTTCGGCTGGTGGAACGGGCAGGCGCCGATGGATGAGCGCCTGGTCGAAGCTGGTTTTGATCCGCAAGCAAAAATCATGAAGCGCGTATTGGCGCTGACCGGCGAGTTGCTGGGGCATCCGCGCCACCTGTCGCAACATGTCGGCGGGTTCGTGATTTCCGATGCGCCGTTGTCCAGCCTGGTGCCGATTGAAAACGCATCGATGCCCGACCGCACCATCCTGCAGTGGGACAAGGACGACCTGGACAGCATGGGGTTGCTGAAGATCGATTGCCTGGCGCTGGGCATGCTCACCTGCATCCGCAAGACGCTGGATTTGTTGCGCGCGCATCGCGGGCTGGATCTCACTCCCGCAAGCATTCCCGCCGAGGATGCAGCCACCTACGACATGATCGGTCGCGCCGACACCATTGGCGTGTTCCAGATCGAGAGCCGCGCGCAGATGTCGATGCTGCCGCGCATGCAGCCGCGCTGCTTTTACGACCTGGTGATCGAAGTCGCCATCATCCGGCCGGG
>JBBRZH010000018.1:0-42058 GCA_038236935.1 Lysobacterales bacterium | reverse complement strand
CGACTTGCTGGCGGTGTACGAAAGCGGGCTGGGAAGCGTGCGGGCCAGGGCCACCTTTACCAGGGAGCATGCGAACATCGTCATCACCGCGCTGCCCTACCAGGTCTCGCCATCCAAGGTCATCGAGCAGATCGCGGCACAAATGCGCGCCAAGAAACTGCCCTGGCTTGAAGACCTGCGTGACGAGTCGGACCATGAAAACCCGACGCGCATCGTGTTGATCCCGCGATCCAACCGCATCGATGCCGAGCAGTTGATGGGTCACCTGTTCGCAACGACCGACCTGGAAAAAAGCTACCGGGTCAACATGAATGTCATCGGTGCCGATGGCCGGCCCCAGGTCAAGAACCTGCGCATGTTGTTGGGCGAATGGCTTGCGTTCCGCTTCGAAACGGTCACCAAGCGACTGCAGCATCGACTGGACAAGGTCGAGCGGCGGATGCACATGCTCGATGCTTTGTTGCTCGTCTTCCTCAACCTGGACGAGGTCATCCGCATCATTCGTGGAGAGGACGAGCCCAGGCCGGTGCTGATTTCGCGCTTCGAGCTCAGCGACGACCAGGCGGATTACATCCTCGACACCAAATTGCGGCAACTCGCGCGGCTTGAGGAAATGAAACTGCGCGGTGAACAGGACGAACTCGACAGCGAGCGCGACCGGCTGATCGCGACATTGGCCAGCAAGACAAAGCTTAGAAAGCTCATCAAGGATGAGTTGCTGGCGGATGCAAAAAAGCATGGCGATGCACGGCGCTCGCCACTGGTCGCACGGGGTGCTGCGCAGGCTCTGGCCGAAACCGAACTGGTGGCCAGCGAACCGATGACGGTCGTGCTGAGCGAAAAGGGCTGGGCGCGTGCCGCGAAAGGACATGATGTCGACGCGACATCGATGAGTTTTCGTGAAGGCGACCGGCTGTGCGCCGCAGTGCGCGGACGCAGCACCCAACAGGTGGCGTTCCTGGATTCGACCGGGCGAAGTTATTCCACTGCAGCCCACACCCTGCCCAGCGCGCGCGGCAATGGCGAACCATTAACCGGTCGCTTCGCGCTGGCACCGGGCGCCTCGATCCAGGCACTGGCGACTGGGGACAACGATGCGCGTTTCGTCATTGCAAGCACGCACGGCTACGGTTTCGTCACGCGCTTTGAAAACCTGACCGGGCGGAACAAGGCCGGCAAGGCGCTGTTGTCACTGACGTCCGGGGCGAAAGTCCTGCAACCTGCTGCAACCACCTTGGCGGAGAGCGCTCGCATGGTGGCGGTCACCAGCGTGGGACATTTGCTGGCATTCCCGGTCACCGAGTTGCCGGAACTGGATCGCGGCAAGGGCAACAAGCTCATCGACATCCCGAAGTCGAAGCTCGGCACCGAACAGGTGGTCGCGATTGCCGTAGTCTCGCCCGGCGGGACACTGTCGATCACATCGGGTGCACGCACGATGACGCTGTCGTACAAGGATCTTGGCCAGTACGTGGGCAGTCGTGCGACCCGTGGCGGTTTGCTGCCCCGGGGATGGCAGAAGGTGGACGGGTTGTCGGTCGATTGATTCCCTTCGCTCGATGATTGGCTCGTGTGACTCGTGGCGACTCTCGCCTTTCGCTGCACTGACGAGCAAAAACCCATCGGAGGACATGATGGATCCGGAGTTCTGGAACCAGCGGTGGCGCGAAGGCCGCATCGGCTTTCATCAGCAGCAGGTCACTCCGCTGCTGGCGGGCCACTGGGATGCCGCGGAAGTGCCATCGGGTGCTCGCGTGTTCGTGCCACTTGCCGGAAAGTCGTTGGACCTGCTGTGGCTGGCGGCACGTGGTCATCGCGTGCTTGGCGTGGAACTTTCGAAGCTGGCAGTCGAGCAGTTTTTCACCGAGCACGATCTCTCGCCGACATTGACTCAAACCAGTAGCGGGACGCACTACAGCGCAGGCGCGATCGACCTGCTCTGCGGCGATGTATTCAATCTGGATGCAACCTTTCTGGCCGATTGTGCAGGCGTCTACGACCGTGCCGCACTGATCGCGTTGCCGCCAGAACTGCGTGCGCGTTACGCCGATGAACTGTACGCGCGACTTCCCAAGGACTGCCGCGGCTTGCTGGTGACGCTTGAATACCCGCAGCAGGAAAAATCCGGGCCACCTTTTTCGGTTAGCGCGGACGAGGTGCGCTCACGGTTCGATGCCAACTGGGAGCTCACGTTGCTGGAACGACGCGAGATCCTTGACACGGTTCCGGATTTTGTCGCCGCCCAGGTGAGCACCCTGCACACCAGCGCCTGGCGCATGCAGAGGCGCTGATCTCCGTGATCCTCAGCGCGGCCAAGCCCCAGGGAAACGCAAAGGTCATCCGTACCACGCGCGTCGTCTTGGTGCTCCTGATCCTGCTCTTGCTTCTCGTGCTCGCCGCATGGCTGCTGTTGCGCGGCAGCGTACCCAGACTCGACGGTAGCCTGGTGCTGCCAGGCCTGTCAGCGCCTGTCACGATCCAGCGTGACAACCTGGGTGTGGTGACGATCGATGCCACCAATGAAATCGACGCAATGCATGCGCTTGGATACATCCATGCGCAGGAGCGTTTTTTCGAGATGGACCTGATGCGGCGCTCGGCCGCAGGTGAACTGGCCGAGCTGTTCGGGCCCATTGCACTGGAGACGGACAAGCAACGTCGACTGCATCGCATGCGGGCCCGGGTCACGGCAAACCTGGCCATCATTGCTGGCGACAAGATGCCTGCATTGCAGGCATACGTCGATGGCGTCAACGTCGGGCTTGCCAATCTCAAGGTGCGCCCATGGCCCTACCTGTTGCTGCGGACACAACCAAGGCCCTGGCAACTGGCGGACAGTCCATTGGTTGGCTATGCGATGTACTTCGACCTGCAGGATTCGAGCAACGCACGCGAGCTTGCACTGTCGAACATCAAGCGGGTCGTTTCGCCTGCTCTTTACGCCTTGCTCGCCCGTGACGGCACGACATGGGATGCGCCATTGCAGGGAATGCAGCGCGGCGATGCGACCCTGCCTGATGCCAGGACCCTCGATTTGCGCACCTTGCCGACTCCAGTGCGCCTGCGTCCGTTTGCTGGTCTGCTGCCGGCATCGCGCGAGATCGGCAGCAACAACTTCGCAGTGTCAGGCGCACTGACGAAAGATGGCCGTGCGATCGTCGCCGACGACATGCACCTGGGACTGCGTGTTCCCAACATCTGGTTCCGCGCGCGCTTGCGGTATGCGGATGCGCGGGCGGTGGATGGCAGGGTCGATGTATCGGGTTTCACCCTGCCGGGCTTGCCGCTGGTCGTCGCCGGCAGCAATGGGCATGTCGCCTGGGGATTCACCAACAGCTATGCCGACGTGGCGGATTGGGCACCTGCATCAAACGCATCAGCGACCGTGTATCACGAGCAAATCCACGTCCACGGCCAACCGGCGCAGACACTGCTCGTGCGGCAAACGGCCTGGGGGCCAATCCTTGATCAGGTCCATGGCCATGCGCGAGGTCAGCCACTCGCGCTGCGCTGGGCCGGACAGCTTCCTGGATCGCTCAACCTGCAGTTGATGGACTTCGTCACTGCGGCTGATCTCGACACGATGCTCCCGCTCGCCGCCCAGGTCGGAATCCCCTCACAGAACCTCGTCGCGGTCGATGCACGCGGCCGCCAGGCGTGGATGCTGATCGGCCGGTTGCCACAGCGAACTGCGGATTGGCGGGCTTGGCAGGTCGCTCAACCAATCCGCGACCCTGCGTCCCATCGCCTGTGGACGGCAAACAATCGCACGCTTGATGGCCCGGCCCTCGCCCAGGTTGGTGATGCCGGCTATGCCCTCGGCGCGCGCGCGCAACAAATCCGCAATGACCTGTTCGCCAGGAATAATTTCAACGAACGCGACATGCTCGCCATCCAGCTCGACGATCGCGCGATATTCCTGCAACGCTGGTGGCAGTTGTTGCACGCTCAGGCATTGCGTGCCGATACACCGGCACTGCACGTGCTCGCGGCGGCAGCTGCGGAATGGCCGGGACGTGCAAGCACGGAATCAGCCAGCTATCGCATCGTGCGGGCGTGGCGGCTTGCGGTGAATGCGCGATTGCTCGACGGACTGACTGCGCCGGCGCAACAGGTACTGGGCGACGAGTTCGCCATGCCGGATTTGCCGCAGTTCGAAGGCGTGGCGTGGCCACTGGTCACGCAACAGCCGGACAACCTGTTATCGCGACGATTTGTAAGTTGGAATGCGCTGTTCGAAGACGCGGCAAGAGAGGTGCGCGACCAACTCGCAAAAAATGGAAACGTGTCACAACGCACCTGGGGCGAACGCAATACCGCACGCATCTGCCATCCATTGGCGATGGCGTTGCCAACATTCGCGAAGGGGCTGCTGTGCATGCCACCCGATGAACTTCCCGGCGACAGCAACATGCCGCGCGTCGCCGCGCCGGATTTCGGTGCGAGCGAACGCATGGTGGTCTCCCCTGGACACGAGGCAGATGGCCTGATCGAGATGCCGGGTGGGCAGAGCGGCAATCCACTGTCGCCGTACTGGGGTGCCGGCCACGAAGATTGGGTGCACGGACGAACGACGCCATTTTTGCCGGGAAAACCAATGCACACGCTGAGACTGATGCCTGCCAGGTAGGCGGGCGGTTAAAAACCTCTACAGCAGAAGGCGTTCGATCAACGCCAGATAAAGATCCGGCAACGCTTCCAGGTCGGCCACGGCAATGTGTTCGTCGACCTTGTGGATGCTGGCATTGACCGGCCCGATCTCGATGCACTGCGCGCCGAGCGGCGCGATGAATCGTGCATCGGAGGTTCCGCCACCCGTGCTTTCTTCGGGCATGCCCCCAGCGAATTGCGCGAGCACGTCACGGGCTGCGGCACGCAACGGCCCTTCTGCCGTGTGGAATGGCTCACCGCCGCGGTGCCACTGGATTGCATACTGCAGCTCATGTCTTCGCAACACAGCCTCGCATTCCTGTTCGAGCTGTTCGGCGCGCCACGTGGGGTTGTAGCGAACATTCAACAGGACGTGCAGCTCACCGGGGATCACGTTGTTCGCCCCCGTGCCAGCATTGATATTGCTGATCTGGAAACTGGTCGGCGGAAACGACGCAACTCCGTCATCCCATCGGCGCGCGGTGAGTTCTGCAAGTGCAGGCATGGCCTGATGGATCGGGTTGCGGGCCTTGTCGGGGTAGGCGACGTGGCCCTGCACGCCGCGGACCGTCAACGTTGCCGACAGCGTGCCGCGACGACCGACACGCAGCAGGTCGCCCAATGTGTCTTTCGACGAAGGCTCACCGGTGATGCACCAATCGATCTGCTGCCCGCGTTCGCGGAAGACATCGGCCACCTTGCGCACGCCATCGATCGCGTCACCTTCCTCGTCGGACGTCAACAACAAGGCGACCGTGCCGCGATGCGTGGGATGTGCAGGAGCGAAGCGCTCCAGCGCAATGACAAAGGCCGCGACGCTGCCCTTCATGTCGGCCGTGCCGCGGCCGTACAACACGCCGTCGCGGATGTCGGCGACGAAGGGATCGCTGCTCCATTTGTCCCGTGGCCCGGGCGGCACGACATCGGTATGCCCGAGCAGCACCAGCATCGGCGCACCATTGCCATGCGTCGCCCACAGGTTGTCGACCTCGCCGAAGCGCATGGATTCGCAAGCAAACCCGACGCCCCGTAACCGCTGCGCAATCAACGATTGGCAGCCGGCATCGTCCGGCGTGATCGAACGCCGCCCGATCAATTCGATGGCAAGTGCAAGCACATCGGAAGGCAGGTGCTGCGTCATGGGTCGCGCCCGATGTCCAGCCGCTGTTTGAAACCATTGTCGCTGAAGCCCTGCGACACGATGCCATCGTCGGTGACGACCACCGGACGCCGGATCAGCTGCGGATGTTCGCGTACCAGAACGATCCATTCCGCGTCCGAGCCTGGGCGTTTGCGATGGGGTGACAGGTTGCGCCAGGTGGTCGAGGACTTGTTGACCATCAGGTCCCAACCGCCCACCTGCTCCTTCCATTCCAGCAATGTCGCTGGCGACTGTGGCTGCTCGCGATAATCGATGAACCGATGGCCGACGCCGAAGCGGTCGAGCCACTTGCGGGCTTTCCTGCAGGTATCACAGTTGGACAGGCCGTAAAGCGTGATCACTGATGGTGTCTTCCCTTGCCGTCATTCCATCGCGCGCAGGAAGCCGACACATTCGATTTCATGGGGCGCAGGCGCTGGAGGCCTGCATTCGCTAGAAAGGAGCAGCGCATCAATCCGCCAGTCCACGCAGTAGATCATTGATCGATGTCTTCGAACGCGTTCTGGCATCGACTTTCTTCACGATCACCGCGCAATACAACGAGTGGCTACCGTCGCTGGCTGGCAACTGGCCAGACACGACCACGCTGCCGGGCGGGATGCGCCCGTAGCTGACCTGGCCCGTCGCGCGATCGTAGATGCGCGTGGATTGCCCGAGAAACACCCCCATGCCGATCACACTGTGATGGCCGACGATCATGCCTTCGACGACTTCCGAGCGCGCGCCGATGAAGCAATGGTCCTCGATGATCGTCGGCGTCGCCTGCAATGGCTCCAACACGCCGCCAATCCCCGCGCCACCTGACAGATGGCAATGCCGGCCGATCTGCGCGCAACTGCCCACCGTGGCCCAGGTGTCGATCATCGTGCCGCTACCGACATGGGCGCCGATGTTGATGAAACTCGGCATCAACACCACGTCCTTGCCGATGAACGTGCCGCGCCGGACGACAGCGCCGGGCACCACGCGTGCACCGAGCTTGCGGAACTGCGATTCGTCGAAGCCGGAAAACCGCATCGGCACCTTGTCCCAGAACGGCGCAGGGTCAGCTTCGAGCAACTCCATTTCCTGCGTGCGGAAATACAACAGCACGGCTTTCTTGAGCCACTCGTTGACCAGCCAGCCACCATCGCCATCGGGTTCGGCAACACGGAATTCACCGGACTCCAGGCCCTCGACCACGCGCTCGACCGTGGGCCGCGTCGAGCCTTCCATCTCCTCGGGAGTCAGCATCGTGCGCCGTTCCCAGGCGCTGTCGATATTGAACTTCAACTCGTCCGCGCCAACTCCTTTCGGCTTGGCTGGCGATTTCCTTTTCACACGCGGATCCATCGGCTTGCGCTCTGCCATCAGCTTTCTCCATCGATACAGGCCAGCAGCGCCACGCGCAGGGCCTCTTGTTGTTGTGGGTCGACCAGCGCGAGATCGCGCTCGTCGGTGATCTGGAACACGTCCTCGGCACGTTCGCCGAATGTCGCGATGCGCGCATCGTGGACGCGCACGCGCTGCACGCGCAGCACGCGCGTGACGTCAGCGAGCAGCCCCGGCCGGTCGGTGCAGACCAGGCTCAGCAAAGTGTGGCCGTCGCGCTGGTCGAACTGGATCTGCGGCGGAAACCGGAAATGCCGCAGATGGCGTGGCAGTGCGCGCCGCGTTGGACAGATGCTGTCGAGATCGATCGTCGCCAGTGCCGCGGAAAGATGCTGTTCGACAACCTCTGTCGTGACTTCGCGCCCCGGCTCGGGGATGACTTCGAACGTATCGAACACGTCGCCAGCCGGTCCATCGAGCAGCCGCGCCTGCTGGATCGCAAGCCCCAGCCGGTCCAGCGTGGCGACGATCGCGGCGAATAAACCGTCGCGATCGGGCGAATGCACGAAGACTTCCAGGGCGCCGGCATGCGGCCTGCGCGCATGCCCCTCCAGGGGCCGGGCGCGGGCCAAGCCGGCGTGCGGTTGGTTCTCCGGTTGCCTGTGCAGCCCTTCAGCCTGCCATGCGATCTGTGCGGGACGACCACGCAGGAAGCTTGCCACCGGCATGCGCGCGAACAGGGACGTGATGTCTTGATCGGACACGCCTGCATCCGCCAGCAGGGCATGCGTTGCCGCACGCGCTTCTCCGATACGATCATCGCTCGCGATTGGATGTTCCAGCCCCCGTCGCAGGGCCAACCGCGTTGCGGTATGCAGGTCCGCCAGCAGGCGATCCTTCCATGCATTCCACAATTTCGGCGACGTGCCGGCGATGTCTGCGCAGGTCAACAGGTAGAGCAGGTCGAGTCGTTCGCGATCACCGACACGGGTGGCAAAACGGTGGATCACGTCGGGATCGCTGATGTCCTGTTTCTGCGCGGTCACCGACATCAGCAGGTGATTGCCTACCAGCCACTCGACAATGGCGACGTCGCCTTCAGACAGACCATGCGCCTGGCAGAAGTCGCGCGCCTCACTGGCACCGAGCTCGGAATGATCGCCGCCGCGACCTTTGGCGATGTCATGGAACAAACCGGCCAGCAACAGCAACTCGGGTTTTCGCAGACGGGGCCAGATCTCGTGCGCAATGGCAAATCGTTCATCGGGCGCGGCAGCAAACCCCGCCATGTTTCGCAGGACCGCAAGCGTGTGCTGGTCAACGGTGTAGACATGGAACAGGTCGAACTGCATTCGCCCGGTGACACGTGCAAACGCCGGCACCCACCGCGCCAGCACGCCCAGGCGCGCCAGCCGGTTCAACGTCTCCACGGCGTCCGGGCCTCGCAGCAGGTCCATGAATTTACCGCGCTGGGCCGTGGTGGCCCGGGTGTAGCCGGGCACGCGCGGCAGGGATTCGGCCAGCGCGCGCGCCGTCATCGAATGCAGCCCGCGAAGTTCGGGATGTGCCGCCCAGGTTGCGAAAAGCTCCAGCACATCCTCGACCGGATCAGCATCGACATCGCGCGGCCATTCTGGGTCAATCGCTTGCAGGTAACCGCGATACGACTGGTAACCACCGGCAATGGGTTCCGGGACGGCTGCGCCTTCCAGTTGTTCCTCGAAACGTTGCAGCAGGCGCTCATTGATCCGCAGCACCAGCGCAGCGCTGCGATAGAAGGCCTGCATCATCTGCTCGACGGCCAGGGCATCGGCCGTATCACCATGACCCAAGCGTGCAGCGAGGGTTTTCTGATGATCGAAACGCAGGCGCTCCTCGCGCTTTCCGGCCACCAGGTGCAGGCCAAAGCGCAGCCGTGACAGTGCACGACGTTCACGTTGGAGCGTGTCGAATTCATCGGTGCCCAGCTGCCCCAGTGCAAGCAGCGGTTCCAGCCCACGCGCAGCGAAAACGCGAAGTGCCATCCAGCGCAAGGTCTGCACGTCACGCAAGCCGCCGGGGCCCTCCTTGAGATTGGGCTCAAGGTTGTCGCTGGTGTCGTCGAAGCGCGCGTGGCGCAGGCGTTGCTCTTCGCGCTTGGCCCGGAAATAGTCGCGTGGTGGCCATGTCGCCTCCGGTGCGATCGACGCCGCCAGTTGCTCGGCGGCATCGCCCCCGGCGATCAGCGGCCGTGCCTCCAGCAATGCGGTCAGCACGGTGATGTCGGCCTTGGCTGCCTGCGAGCATTGCTCCGTCGATCGCACGGCATGGCCAACCGGCAATCCCGCATCCCACAACGAGGCAATAAAACGCGCCAACGCATCGTGCTGCGTGCGTTGCGTCTCCACGTCGGCCAGCACCAGTAGATCGACGTCCGATTGCGGAAACAATTCGCCGCGCCCGTAGCCACCGACCGCGAACAGCGACAGGGACGCCTGACCATCGAAGCAGCGCCGCCACGCCTCGCATACGTGCGCATCGATGACCTGCGTCCGCGCGGCCAGCAATGCGTCGATGTCTTCGCCAAGGTCAAAACGTCCTGCCAACGCAGTGTCGAATTCGGCGAGCGCCACGCGACGGGCGGCGGCCCACTGCTGGTCCTGTTGGGCATGCGCCTGCTGGAACTGCCCCTGCTGGGCTCGCGACATGGAATCGGCCTGCATCCGGGCAAGGTCTTCGACCGGCACGGCCGTCTTCACAGGTCGTTGTCGTCGCCTGGGAGGCGGGTCAGGATTTCGACACCGTCGTCCGTCACGACAACCGTGTGCTCCCATTGCGCGGACAGCCTGCGATCCTTGGTGACCACGGTCCATCCGTCGGGCAGCAGCCTGGTGTGGCGTGAGCCTTCGTTGATCATCGGCTCGATGGTGAAGGTCATCCCGCGCTGCAGCACGAGCCCTTCCCCCGCGCGTCCGTAGTGCAGGACCTGCGGATCGTCGTGATAGATGCGACCGATGCCGTGGCCGCAATACTCGCGGACGACTGAAAATCGCTCCGCTTCGGCGTAGGACTGGATCGCATGCCCCACGTCGCCGAGAGTCGCACCGGGCCTTACCGCACGGATGCCGCGGAACAGCGCCTGGCGGGTGACGTCGACCAGCCGCTTGGCCATGACCGATGGCGTGCCTGCGTAGTACATGCGGCTGGTGTCGCCATGCCAGCCATCCTTGATCACGGTGACGTCGATATTGACGATGTCCCCGTCCTTCAGGATCTTGCCCAGGCTGGGAATGCCGTGGCAGATGACGTTGTTCACCGACGTGCACACCGTGGCGGGGAAGCCGCGGTAGCCGACGTTGGCAGGAATGGCGCCTTGTACGTTGACGATATGGTCATGGCAGACCCGATCCAATTCCTCGGTGTTGACGCCGGGCTTCACATAGGGGGCGACCACCTGCAGCACTTCGGCCGCCAGGCGGCCGGCGACACGCATCTTCTCGATTTCTTCGGAGGTCTTGGGAATGATCGGCATCAGCACATTATCCCCCATCGATGCTCCGATTCGCCCTTGGGTTGCCCGCAACCTCCTACTTCGACTACAATTCGCCGGCTTTTACGGGCATCGGCCTGCAAACGCCGCTCACGTCGGGCGACACCGGCGAATCCACACCTGCTGCAATTTCCCGTACCGGGGTGTTCCTCATGCTGTCGATGGGGAATCTGGCTACGGCGGCAGCAGGGAGGCCCAACCCCGGAACCCAACGTCCGCGACGCCCGCTCATCCCGAGCCTGTCGCAGGACCGCTGGTTCCATTATCGGAGTTACCTGCAAATGTCCCAAGTCACCATGCGCCAGATGCTGGAAGCCGGCGTCCATTTCGGCCACCAGACCCGCTACTGGAACCCCAAGATGTCGCCGTACATCTTCGGCGCCCGCGGCAAGATCCACATCATCAACCTTGAGAAGACCGTACCGCTGTTCAGCGACGCGATGAACTTCATCTCGGCCATCGCGCAGAAGCGCGGCATGATCCTGTTCGTTGGCACCAAGCGTTCGGCGCGCGACTCGATCAAGGAAGAAGCCGAGCGTTGCGGCATGCCCTATATGACGCAGCGCTGGCTCGGCGGCACGCTGACCAACTTCGCCACCGTCAAGAAATCCGTGTCCCGCCTGAAGGAACTGGAAGCCGGCGAAACCGACGGCTCGTTCCAGAAGCTGGTCAAGCACGAAGTGCTGGGCCTTCGTCGTGAGCGCGAAAAGAAATCCGCATCGCTGGGCGGCATCAAGGAAATGAATCGCCTGCCCGATGCGCTGTTCGTCATCGACATCGGCCACGAAGACATCGCCATCAAGGAAGCCAAGAAGCTCGGCATCCCGGTGATCGCCGTCGTCGACACCAACTACGACCCGGCGCTGGTCGACTACCCGATCCCGGGCAACGACGACGCCATCCGCGCCGTGCAGCTGTATGCACGCGCCGCCGCCGACGCCGTGCTGGAAGGCAAGGCCGCCGCTCCGCAGGCTGCCGTGCGTGAGGACGAGTTCGTCGAACTCGATGCCGAAGGCAACCCGGTCAAGGCGTCGCGCGGCCGCGCACCAGCGAAAAAAGCCCCGGTGAAGAAGGCCGCTGGCGAGTCCGAGGCCGCCGCTGCTGCAACGACGGACGAAGCCGCCCCGGCCTCGACCGAAGACGCCGCGTCCGCCGAGTAATCCGGCCGTCATGCGACGCGCAATCGCGTCGTCTTGCCACTCGTAGAGCGGGCCCTTGGCCCGCCGCATCGCCACGCGGGCCAAGGCCCGCCGCACACTATTTTCGAGGTCTATCCCATGGCAGAAATCACCGCATCCCAGGTCAAGGAACTGCGCGAGCGCACCGGCGCCGGCATGATGGAGTGCAAGAAGGCACTCACTGAAAACGACGGCAATATCGAATCCGCGGCCGACTGGCTGCGCAAGACCGGCCTGGCGAAAGCCGACAAGAAGGCCAGCCGCGTCGCCGCCGAAGGCCGCATCGCGATGGCGCAGTCGGCTAACAAGGCCGTGCTGGTCGAAATCAATTCCGAGACCGACTTCGTCGCCAAGGACGAGAGCTTCCTGAAGTTCGCCGACGAAGCGGCCCAGACCGCGTTGAACAGCGATGCGCAGGATGCCGAATCCCTCAGGTCGACCAAGACCTCGTCTGGCCAGACCGTTGACGAAGGCCGCCAAGGACTCGTCGCCAAGGTCGGTGAGAACGTGCAGGTCCGCCGCATGGCGAAGATGGAAAGCAGCAACACCATCGGCGCCTACGTCCACGGCGGCCGCATCGGCGTGCTGGTTGAAGTCAAGGGCGGCGATGCCGATCTCGCGCGCGGCCTGGCAATGCACATCGCCGCGATGAATCCTCCGTATATTTCGCCCGCGCACGTGCCGGCCGATTTCGTCGCGCGCGAGAAGGAAATCGCGATGGCGCAGGTCAAGGATTCCGGCAAGCCGCTGGAAATCCTCGAGAAGATGATCTCGGGCAAGGTCGCCAAGACCGTCTCCGAAATCACCCTGACCGGGCAGCCCTACGTGCTCGACACCAACCAGACCGTCGAAGCAGCATTGAAGGCTGCCGGTGGCGCGCAGGTGCTGAATTTCGTGCGACTGGCGGTGGGCGAAGGCATCGAGAAGCAGACCGACGACTTTGCCGCCGAAGTGATGAAGCAGGCCGGCCTCGCCTGATCTTCTGATCGCATGGGTCCACGGAAAGCCGCGAAATTTCGCGGCTTTCCTGTTTGTGGTGCATGGCTGCCCTCTACGACACGAAAGGTCTCGGCAATGCAGACCCTTGACACTACGGCGCTGTTTAACGGTTCGCTGACAATGGACTCGTCAACATCCGCCTGATGGATACCCCGGAGCCATGCCACGTGCGATCGATCCAGCAGAAGCAGCGCGCCAGAAAGTTGATGGCGACAGTGCTGCTTTCAAGCTTGGCCGCGTGCGCGACGTACCACCCGCAATCACTCGACACCCGACCTGCGACACCAGCAGAACTGCGCACTCTGCAGGTTGACGCCGCGCACATGCCGCTGCCCGCCCTGCGCGCGCATCGCTTCGATCCATCCGACGGCCTGGACATCACCGAGACCGCGATGCTGGCGGTGGCCAACAATCCCGAGTTGCGCATCGCCCGCGACGATGCCGGCATCGCCCGCGCCCAAGCGTTCGCCGCCGGCCTGTTGCCTGACCCGCAGATCAGCTTGAGCGGTGACCACCCAACGGGCAATGTCGCGGGCAGCAACATCAACGCGTTTGGTCTTGGGATCGGGTACGACGTCAATGCGCTGCTGAGGCATTCGGCCGAAAAATCCGCTGCTGCCGCCGCCCAGACGCAGAGCGAGCAGGAATTGCTATGGAAGGAATGGCAGACCGTGGCGCAGGCGCGGTTGCTGTTCGTGCGCAGTGTCGATGGCGAGCGCAGCCTGCGTGTGCTCGATGACGAACGCGCCCTCTTCGCGGACCGCCAGTCGCGTTTGCGTCGTGCCCTGGATGCCGGCAACGTCACCGTCGACAGCGTCGCAACCGATTTCGCCGCGCTTGGCGACGTGCAGCAGAAAATCGCGGACCAGCAACGCAAACTCGCGCAGACACGCCACGATCTCAATACGCTACTAGGGCTGGCGCCGAGCGCACATCCACTTCTGGTGCAAGACGACACGTTGCCGCAGGTCGATGCCGAGCAACTGCGTGCGCTGGTGCCGCAACTGGGCCAGTTGCGACCCGACCTGCGCGCACTGGCATCGGGCTATCGCAGCCAGGAACAAAAATACCGGGCTACCGTGCTGGCGCAGTTCCCGGCGCTGACGCTGGGCTTCAATCGCGCACGCGACACCAGCGGCATCTACACCACCGGATTCAACCTCGGGTTGTCCTTGCCCATCTTCAATGGCAATCGCGGCAACATCGCCATCGAGAAGGCAACCCGCCAGCGAATGTTCGACGAATACCACGCGCGCCTGGCAAGCGCGGCCGCGGATATCGACGCCGTGCTGGAAGATCGCGCGCTGGCCGAGCAACAACTGGCCGATGTGCGCCGCAGCATCGCGGAGCTCGAGCGCCTGTCCGCGCATTCGCAATCCGCCTACCAGGCCGGCAATATCGACGTCATCGCCTATGTCACGCAGCGCGATGCCCTGCTCACCAAAAGGCTCGAAGCGTTGACGCTGGAGCAGGCCCTGCGCGAACAACAGATCAGCCTGCAGACGCTGTTCGGCAGCCAGGTTCCGGGCGGCGATGTCACTTCCTCCAGCACCAGCACGATGGCGAAACCGCAATGAACCCGAACCGGCTGCGCCCCACCCTGCAAGCGCTCGTCTGCGCGTCGCTGTTGGTTTCACTCCTCGGTGCCTGCAAAGGGTCAGCCGATGACGCCGCACCTGCCGACAGCAAGTCCGACTCCAGCGTGCTGGTCGAAACCATGCCGCCACGTCGGGAAGCACTGCCACGGACGCTGACGTTGTATGGCGAAGTCGCGCAAGAGGTCGGCGCGACCGAAAACGTGAGTTTTGCGCGCCCCGTCCTGATTTCGCGGCTGCTGGTTGCCGCAGGGGAACGCGTGCACGCAGGCGATCCACTGCTGGAGGTCGTGACTGATCCTGCGGCGGCGGCAGCATTCCAGCAGGCACAATCGGCGGTCACGCTGGCGCAGAAGGAGCTCGCCAGCCAACAGGAATTGTTTACCGAACGACTGACCACGCAGGCGCAACTCGCCGCCGCACGCAAGGCGCTCGCCGACGCGCAAGCCGGATCGAACGCGCAACACCAGCTCGGCGCCGCGCCCGGCCCGCAGATCGTGCGAGCCGGCCACGACGCCATCGTCGCCAGCCTGGCCCAGCAACAAGGCGACCGCGTGCAACCAGGCGCGACGGTGATGCAGTTGTCCAAAGCGGGCGCGCAGCGCGCGGTGCTCGGCGCGGAACCCGAGGATGCTGCGCAGCTCGCCCCTGGCATGCCGGTGCGCCTGATGCCGGTGTTTGGTGGCGGCGAAATTCCCGCCAGGATCGCGCAGGTCTTTGCGGTCCTCAATCCGCAAACGCGCCTGATCGACGTTTCCGTCCGCCCGGATGATTCCAAGGCGCCGCTGCTGCCTGGGATGAAGTTGCGCGGCGTGGTGACACTGGCCGCGACTGATACCTGGATGGTGCCGCACTCGGCGGTGCTGGATGACGCACAGGGCGCCTATGTGTTCCAGATCATCGACGTTCACGCCAAACGCGTGCCGGTCCGCGTGCTGGTCGAAAGCGAAGCGCGCGACGGCGTCACCGGCGCGATCGACCCGAAGCTGCCGATCGTCGTGTCCGGCAATTACGAACTCCAGGATGGCGCCGCGACCCGGACATCCGGCAAATGACGGCAACCGACTGGCTGCAGGGGCACAGGCGCTCGATCCTGTTCTTCCTGTTCGTGCTGGTGCTAGGCGGCGGCCTGGCCGCGCTGAAACTTCCGGTCAGCCTGTTCCCCACCGTGGATTTTCCGCGCGTGGTGGTGAACGTCGACGCTGGCGACCGGCCCGCCGAGCAGATGGAACTGGAAGTGATGCAGCCGATCGAGGAAGCGATCCAGCGCGTCCCCGGCGTGGTCAGCGTGCGCTCGCAAGTCAGTCGCGGCACAGCGGATGTGTCGATCAATTTCGACTGGGGCAGCGACATGGCCCAGGCGACATCGCAGGTCAACCAGGCGATCGGCGCGCTGCTGCCGGGCTTGCCGCAAGGCACCGCGATCGACGTACGGCGAATGGATCCCACCGTCTTCCCGATCCTTGCCTACAGCCTGACGTCCGATCGCAGCACGCCGTCGCAGTTGTACGATCTTGCCCAATATCGCCTGCGTCCGCTGCTCGCGGGCATTCCCGGCGTCGCGCGCGCCGATGTCACGGGCGGTGCGCAGGAGGAATACCAGGTCATCGTCGATCCCCGGAAACTGGCGGCCTTCGACCTGAGCCTGTCGGATGTTTCCAACGCGTTGTCGGCGGCCAACGTCGTGCAGGCGGTCGGGCGGCTGGAAGAACACTACAAGCTCTACCTGACGATCTCCGACACGCGTTTCCGCAGCCTGCAGGAGCTGCGGCAGACCGTGATCAAGACCGGCACCAACGGCATGGTGCACCTGGAAGATGTCGCCCATGTCGTGCGCGGTGCAAAGCCGCAGTGGATCCGCGTCAACGCCGATGGGCACGATGCGGTGTTGCTCGGTATTTTCCAGCAACCCGGCAGCAACAGCGTGCAGATCGCGCACGATGTCGACGCACAACTGAAGGCCTACAAGCTGCCACCCGGCGTCAAGCTCGCCAACTGGTACGACCAGAGCGTGCTGGTGGTCGATTCCGCAGCGAGCGTGCGCGACGCGATCCTCATCGGCGTGCTGCTGGCCGCGCTCGTGCTGTGGTTTTTCCTGCGCAGCCTCAAGATCACGCTGATCGCGGTGCTGGTGGTGCCCGCGACGCTGGCTGCCACCGTCGTGCTGCTGTACGTGCTGCACATGAGCTTCAACATCATGACGCTCGGCGGCATGGCGGCGGCGGTGGGGCTGATCATCGACGACGCCATCGTCATGACCGAACACATCGTGCGCCGCCTGCACGGCACCGGTGCCGACCATCACGGACAGGTGATGCTGGCGGCACGCGAATTCACCCAGCCGCTGGTGGGTTCGTCGGCATCGACGATCGTCATCTTCCTGCCGCTGGCCTTCCTATCCGGGGTGACCGGCGCTTTCTTCAAGGCACTGTCGCTGACGATGGCCGCCGCGCTGGTGATTTCGTTCCTGATCACCTGGCTTGCGGTCCCGCTGCTGGCCGATCATTTCCTCGGTGCGAAGGACGCCGAACCACATCCCGACAACCGAATGATGCGCAAGCTCCACGATGGATATTCGCGCCTGCTGCCGCGCTTGATCGCACGTCCAATCCTGCTGCTGGTCGGATTGGTGCCGTTATTGGGTCTTGGTTTCATCGCCTACCTCAACGTCGGCTCGGGCTTCATGCCGGCGATGGACGAAGGCGGTTTCATCCTCGATTACCGCTCCGCGCCCGGCACATCGCTCACCGAAACCAATCGCCTGCTCGGCCAGGTCGAGCAGATCATCCGCGCCGATCCGTATGTGTCGACCTACTCGCGCCGTACCGGTGCGCAACTCGGCGGCGGCTTGACCGAGGCCAACGAAGGCGACTTCTTCATCCGCCTCAAACGCGGCTCGCGACCGCCGATCGAGACCGTGATGGACGACATCCGCGGCGAAGTGGAGAAGAAGGTCCCGGGCCTGGACATCGAACTTGCACAGTTGCTCGAAGACGTCATCGGCGATTTGACCGCAGTCCCGCAACCGGTCGAGATCAAGTTGTTCGCCGACGATCCGCGCCTGCTCGAATCCAGCGCCACGCGCATCGCTGCGCAGCTGCAGAAGGTCAATGGCGTGGTCGACGTCAAGGACGGCATCGTGCCGGCGGGAGACGCACTGGAGATCCGCGTCGATCGCGTCAAGGCATCGCTGGAAGGCATCACGCCGGACGCGGCGACCAAGATGCTCGATGCCGCGATCGGCGGCACGGTTACCACGTCGGTACGCGGCGACATCAAGATGATCGGCGTGCGGGTGTGGACGCCGCCGGATGTGCGCTCCTCGCAACAAGCCCTTGGCGAACTGCAGCTGCGCGCCGACGACGGGCATATGGTCCCGCTCAAGCGCATCGCCACGATCGAGCCGGTCAGTGGGCAACCGCAGATCGATCGCGAAAACCTCAAGCGCATGATCGCCGTCACCGGGCGCATCAGTGGCCGTGACCTTGGGTCGGTCATTGTCGACGTGCGCGCGATGCTCGCCAGGAAAGGCGTGATACCGGCTGGTGTGCGTTTTGAGCTCGGCGGCTTGTACAAGCAACAGCAGATCGCATTCCACGGGTTGCTCGCAGTGTTCGTCGCCGCGATCGCGCTGGTGTTCTTGCTGCTGCTGTTCCTGTACGAAAGCTTCCGCGTCGCGCTGGCGATCCTGGCGATTCCATTGCTGGCGGTGTCGGCGGTGTTCATCGGCCTGTGGGTCACCGGCATCGAGCTGAACATCTCGGCGATGATGGGGATGACCATGATCATCGGCATCGTCACCGAAGTCGCGATCTTCTACTTTTCGGAATATCGCGAAGTTGCCGTCGGGGGCCACTGCGTCGAAGCCCTCGTCGAAGCCGGCAACAACCGCATGCGCCCGATCGCGATGACCACTCTGGCCGCGATCCTGACCCTGCTGCCACTGGCGTTCGCCATCGGCCAGGGCTCGGCCATGCAGCAACCGCTTGCCGTCGCCATCGTCTCCGGATTGCTCGTGCAGCTGCCGCTGGTGCTGCTGGTGATGCCGGTGTTGTTCAACATGCTGCGGGAGCGGGGCAAGCCAGCGGCCGCCGTCGAGGCACCCGTCACGCC
The DNA here is from genome assembly GCA_038236935.1 of Lysobacterales bacterium. Classification (GTDB taxonomy): domain Bacteria; phylum Pseudomonadota; class Gammaproteobacteria; order Xanthomonadales; family Xanthomonadaceae; genus Cognatiluteimonas. The sequence continues at coordinate 23,521 of JBBRZH010000018.1, read as the reverse complement.
GTGACGCATCGGCTAGAATCCCAACGTTTGCCACGCTCGAGCCCGCCATGACCCAACTCGCCTATCGCCGGATCCTGTTGAAACTGTCGGGCGAGGCATTGATGGGGGACGAGGATTATGGGATCGATCCAAAGGTGATCGGCCGATTGGCACGGGAAGTCATCCAGGCCCAGCAGGCCGGCGCCGAGGTGGCACTGGTCGTGGGCGGCGGCAACATCTTCCGGGGCGCCGGATTGGCTGCGGGCGGAATGGATCGGGTCACGGGCGATCAGATGGGCATGCTCGCCACCGTCATCAATGCGCTGGCCATGCAGGACGCGCTGGAAAAACTCGGCGCAAAGGCGCGGGTGATGAGCGCGCTGAAGATCAACGATGTCTGCGAGGACTACATCCGTCGCCGCGCGATCCGGCATCTGGAAAAAGGTCGCATCGTGATTTTCGCGGCCGGCACCGGCAACCCGTTTTTCACCACCGATTCGGGCGCGGCGCTGCGCGCGATCGAAATCGGCGCGGAGCTGCTGCTCAAGGCGACTAAAGTCGATGGCGTGTACGACAAGGATCCCAAGAAACATCCCGATGCCGTGCGCTTCGACACGCTCAACTACGACGAAGTCATCGCCCGCGACCTGCAGGTGATGGACACCGCGGCATTCGCGCTGTGCCGCGACAGCGACATGCCGTTGCGCATCTTCGACATGGGACAACCGGGCGTCCTGCAACGCGTATTGCGCGGCGAGAACATCGGCACGCTGGTGCAAGGGCGGGGCTGACAGATCCCGCCGGGCCGCCTGCATTCACGTTGTGTAGTGCTGGCGTCGTCAAGACTGGCATTCGGTTCCCAACCCTGATTCGATGGAGGTCGAATGTCGATGCCTACTGCGTTTCGGACACCTGCTTTCAGGGCCACGCTCGTGGCTGCAACATTTGCGATACTTGCGGCCTGCACGATGGTCCCGGCCGCCGGGAGCAACGCTGGAGGGCGCATGGTGAACGATGGCCAGCAATTCTCGCTGCATCCAGGCGAGCAGGTCACGCTCCCGGACCACGGCAACCTGCGCTATGTCCGCGTCGTCAACGACTCGCGATGCCCGCCGGGCGTGCAGTGCATCTGGGCAGGCGACGCCGAAGTCGCATTCGAATGGACGCCGGCGACAGGCACGATGCAGGCGTTTTCACTGCACACCGGCAAGGACCCGAAACAACAGGCGATGGGTTCGCGTCAGCTGACTTTGGTATCGCTCGAGCGTGGCGCGACCCCACTGGCGCAACTACGGGTCGACATGACGCCGTAGTCGCGTGTGGTGCTAGAACCGCCCTTCCTGGAAGTCGACGAAGGCCTGCAGGAGCTGCTCGCGGGTGTTCATCACGAACGGCCCGTGGCGGGCGACTGGTTCACGCAGAGGTCGCCCGGCGACAAGAAGCAGACGTGTCTCAGCAGACCCCGCCCGCACCGCGAAATGGTCGCCACCGCCAAGCACCGCGAGCTCATGTGTGTGCAATGCCCGTGAGTCTTCGCCCTTACCGATGGCCACCGCTCCCTCGAACACATACGCGAAGGCGTTGTGGCCTTCAGGCAGCATGTAGTCCCACCTGGCACCCGGCTGCAGCGCGATATCGAGATACAGCGGTTCCGTCGCCGGCTGCACGATCGGCCCGTGGACGCCATCCACCGTGCCCGCGATCACCTTGATGCGGGCACCTGTCGCCAATGTCACTACCGGGATCTGGTCGGGTGAAAATTCCTGGTAACGCGGTGCAACCATCTTGTCGCTGGCCGGCAGGTTTACCCACAACTGGAACCCGCGCATGCGGCCTTCCTGCTGCTCCGGCATTTCCGAATGCACGAGACCACGACCGGCGGTCATCCACTGCACGCTGCCCGGCACCAGGAGCCCTTCATTGCCATGGTTGTCCTTGTGGCGCATGCGGCCGTCGAGCATGTAAGTGACGGTCTCGAAGCCGCGATGCGGATGTTCGGGAAAGCCGGCAAGGTAGTCCTCGGGCTGGTCCGTGCCGAATTCGTCCAGCATCAGGAACGGGTCGAGCATGTCCAACTGCGGCGTGCCGATGACGCGGGTCAGCTTGACCCCGGCGCCATCGGATGTGGGCATGCCGCGCAAGGTTCGCATGACCCGCGCATTTCGGATGGGGTCCGGCTTGGCCGTTGACGTATCCATGAATCCTCCGGGGCTGGGATCACCATGAGATCGGGTGGATTCCGGCCGCCACCAGCTCTTTCAGTGGAACAGTGGATTGCAGCAGCGCTCAGCCTGCCATGGAATCCAATCCCCGCAATCGCCAGCAGCGGTGTATGCGCATGTCGCGCGCGAAGTCCGGCGGGATCGTCTGCGCGCTGATGTCGTCGCATTGCGCGAACTGCGCGACCGCGTCGGAATCAAGCCGGAAGCGACGGTAGTTGTTGGAAAAATACAAGACGCCGTCACGTGCCAGCCGGGCAACGGCGGCACGCAGCAGGCGCACGTGCTCGGCCTGCACGTCGAAGTCGTCGGCGCGCTTGGAATTGGAGAACGTCGGCGGGTCGCAGAAGATCAGGTCGTATTCGCCGCCATCCGCTTCGAGCCACGCCACCGCATCGGCCTGCACCAGCCGGTGGCGCGGACCGTCGAAGTTGTTTTCGCGCAGGTTGTCCGCGCACCACTGCAGGTAGGTCGCCGAAAGATCAACTGTCGTCGTCTGCCGCGCGCGGCCCACTGCCGCCTGCACCGTCGCCGCGCCTGCATAGCCGAACAGGTTGAGGAAGCGCGTGTCCTCGGCATCGTCGGCGATGCGCAGTCGCAGCGGGCGGTGATCGAGGAACAGGCCAGTGTCGAGGTAATCGAACAGGTTAACGCGCAGGCGCGCATCGCCTTCGCGCACGACCACGAATTCCCCGCGTGTGTCGAACTGTTCCGCACGTGCATATTTGCTGCCGCCCTTGCCGCGGGTGCGGGTCTTGAGTGCGATCTGCTCGCGCGGCACGGCGAACACGTCGCGAACGGCGGCAAGCAGCTCCTTGAGACGGCCGCGCTGGACCGGTTCCGGGATGTCCGCCGGTGCGGCATATTCCTGCACGTGCAGGAATGTACGCGGTGCGGATTCGTCGGTCGCATAGACATCGATTGCCGCGGAATATTCCGGCAGGTCGGCGTCATAGGCGCGGTAGCAGGTGATGCTTTCGTGCTCACGCCACGTCTTCAGTTTGCGCAGGTTCTTGCGCAGTCGGTTGGCAACCATCTGCGCGCCTTCCGACAATGGCTGCAGATCCTGGCTGCTCTCGCGTTGCGCAGGCGCCACGGGATCGACCACGATCAACGAACATTCGATGGCGCCGTTGAACAGCTGGTATTTCTTCGCCGCACGCAGGCCAGTGGCACGCGCGAGTTCCGAATCGCCACAGAGCAGGCTGGCGCGCCAACCGGGGACTGCAACGCGCAGGGCATTGCCCAGTGATCGATACAGCGCCGGATCGGCGGCGAGGCGCGCATCGTATGGTGGATTGCATGCCACCAGGCCCCGCGGGTTGGCGATGGGAGGCAATGTACTGACGTCTCGCGTTTCAAATCGGATGTGGTCGTTGACACCAGCCACTTCGGCATTCTGGCGTGCCGCTCGGATCGCATGCGGATCAAGATCGCTGCCATGGAAAACTGCCCGCAATGCAGCACGACCAACGGTTTCGCGCTCACGCGCCAGTTCACGCAGACGTGTCCAGGCGGCCTGGTCGAATCCAAGCCAGCGCGTGGGCATGAAGCTGCCCTGTCGCATCAAACCCGGTGCCACGTCGGCCGCCATCAGCGCGCCTTCGATCAGCAACGTGCCGCTGCCACACATCGGATCGAGCAGCGCGCCGCCCCCGGAATATAGCTGCGGCCATCCGCCGCGAAGCAATACCGCTGCGGCAAGGTTTTCCTTGAGCGGGGCCTCGCCCTGCAGCTGCCGCCAACCACGGCGATGCAACGGACCGCCCCCAAGATCGATCGACACGATCGCCCTGCCCTTGCGCACGACCAGGTTCAGGCGCAGGTCTGGCGTCTCGATGTCCACGTCGGGTCGCGCTCCAGTCTCCGCGCGCATCACGTCGACGACGCCATCCTTGACCCGTTGCGCGGCGTAACGCGCATGCGTGATCGCATCGCCGGACACATGCGCGTCGACAGCGACCGTGTGTCCGCCAGCAAGATGTTTTGGCCACGGCACCGCAGCAACGCCGGCGTACAACGCATGCTCGTCCAGGCACTCGAATTCGGCGATGGGCCATAGCACGCGACTGGCCACGCGCGACCACAACACCGCGCGCTGTGCATCAACCAGGTTGCCTTCGACATTGGCGCCTGCCAGCGCCGCGGTCGCACGGGTGCAGCCCAGCGCAAGCAGTTCGTCGACCAGCAGGTATTCGAGACCCTTGCCGCAGCTGGCGAAAAATTTCATTGGGCGACCATGGACAGCAATGCGCCAAAGGCATCTGCGCTGGCCTGGACATGCGCCGACAAACGATGGGTGTCGTCGACCATCAACAATTGCGCACGCCGCGATTGCGCCCATTCGATGACGTGCGCGGCGGGAATCAGCTCGTCCTCCCAGCCGTGGATGATCGAGGTCGGCACGTGCGCCGCGACGAGCGGGTGCTCTGAATTCAACAGGATCGGAGGCGCCATCAGGAACAAGCCGACGACCGGAACCTGCAACGAGACCTGTCCGGCGACCCATGCGCCCAAGCTGGAGCCTGCGAGCACCAGCGGCCCGTTCGCTGCCGCAACCCTGGCCATGCCAAGCAACCGTTGCACGCGCGCCGCCACGTCGCCCAGCGCACTGATCTCGCGCTTCAAATCCAGGTCTGTGAAGTCCGGGCGCTCGTGCGTCCACCCATGTCGTTCGGCGACATCAGCCAGTGCGGTGACCTTGGTGGCATCCGGGCCGCTTTCGAAGCCGTGGCAGAGAATGCAATGTCCGCGCATGGTTTGCGTCAATCTTCCAGCGCGACAACCGCATCGCCGCGACGGAGGGTGCCGCCCTCGACGATGCGAACGCAGATGCCGCCCAGCCCACGCATCGCGTTGTAGCCGCCAGCACCGAGCGCGGCTTCCATCCGCGAACACGGATCGCAGGGCCCGGTCCCTTGCACGACAACGTTGCCGATGCGGAAGCGGCGATCCTTCAAGGCGATCAGCGGAATGTCGTGCACCACCAGATTGCGTCGCAATGTCGCCGGCGCAACGGTAGCGTGGCCAGCCAATGCGGCGATGACAGGCAGGTGCTCACCCTGGATCAGGGTGAGGCCCCGTTTGCCACTACCCCCCGAGTAACGGTCGCCGATCAGTCCCTTGCCGGTGACGGCTTCCGCTTCGTCAGTCTCGCGCACTGCGACCTCGCGTGCCGGTCGCAAACCAATCCATGTGACCGTGCCCGAGCGTGGAAATCGCGCCATCAGGCGGGCAAGTTCGGAGTCGGGAGACGGCAGCGGCATGCGGCGATGCTAGCATCCGGAGCATGTCGCCCAACATCGCGCAGCCCGCCCTGCATGTCGATCTGCTGCCCTATGAGGCACGGTTGGAGGCGCGTAATGCCGGGCAAATCGATCTGGTCGTGATCCACTGCACCGAGCTGCCGGACCTCGCCATGGCACGACAGTTCGGCGAGGAAATCCGTTACCCGCAGTCCCGGACCGGCAACAGCGGGCACTACTACATCGACCGCGATGGTACGGTTCATCAATACGTGCGCACTGATCGAATTGCGCATCACACACACGGTTACAACGCGCGCTCGATCGGGATCGAACTGGTCAACATCGGCCGATATCCCGACTGGCTGGATTCGCGCCGGCAGGCGATGCACGAGCCGTATGCCGATGCCCAGCTGGTCGCGCTGGTTGCGTTGCTGCACGACCTGCGACAGACAGTCCCGGGCTTGCAGTGGATCGCCGGCCACGAAGACCTGGATACCACGGAGGTGCCGGCGACGGATGATCCTGGACGCAGCGTGCGCCGCAAGCGCGACCCGGGGCCGCTGTTCCCGTGGTCGCGGATTCTCGGCAGCTTGGATTTGCGGCGGAAGACCGGGTGACGGGTAGCGCTGACTGCGTATTTTTCCGGTCCAGTGCAGAAGGCAACCTATAATTGCCTGCCTGTTCCGAGGTCGCCGCATGTCATCCCCCGTCGCCGAGTTGATCGACCTGCTCCTGCTGGAACGCCTGGAAGACAACCTGTTTCGCGGCCAGAGCCGCGACATCGGTACCAAGTACGTGTTTGGCGGACAGGTCCTTGGCCAGGCGCTGTCGGCGGCGCAGGCGACGATGACGACGCCTCGCGGTGCGCACTCGCTGCACGCCTACTTCCTCAAGGCCGGTGACATCGAGCATCCGATCATCTATCAGGTGGATCGCACGCGCGATGGCGGCAGTTTTTCCGTGCGCCGGGTGACGGCGATCCAGCACGGGCAACCCATCTTTTTCCTGGCAGCGTCATTCCAGAAGCAGGAAAGCGGCAGCGAGCATCAATTATCGATGCCCCAGGTGCCCAGGCCCGAGGACATCGATCCCTCGACCCCACTTTCGCCCGAGGCAATGTCGAAGCTGCCACCAAAAATCCAGCGCTGGCTATCGCGAATGGGACCTTTTGAATTCCGCCACGTGTATCCACGCGACGAACTCCATCCACCCAAGCGTCCGCCGTTCCAGCAGGTCTGGTTCCGGCTGGCCGAGCGTGTTGGCGATGCCCCGGAACTGCATCGATCGCTGCTCGCGTATGCATCGGATTTCCACCTGCTGGGGACCGCCACGTTTCCCCACGGCATCAGCTACTACCACCCCAGCGTGCAGATGGCGTCACTGGATCATGCCTTGTGGTTCCATCGCCCGTTCCGTGTGGACGAGTGGCTGCTGTATTCGATCGACAGCCCCAGTGCGCAGGATGCTCGCGGCCTGGCGCGTGGACTCATCTACGATCAGCAAGGGCATCTGGTCGCAAGCAGCGCGCAGGAAGGCTTGATCCGCGTCGTGCAGCAGGATGCCGTCGAGCATGTGTCGCTGCAGCCCACGCCGACATCGCAATGAGGCAGGTGTTCAGCAGTCCGCGCATGGAAAACGTCGAGCGCGTCGCGCTCCTGCTACGCGAAGCCGGCATCGAAACCCGCATCACGCACGGGCGCTCGTACAAGGGGGGCCTGCGCGGCGAATTCAGCTATCGCGACCATGTCCGCACCGATCCGGTGCCGGCCGTGTGGGTGGTGCTGTCCGAAGACCAACCAGCCGCGCGGGACATCCTGCGCACTGCGGGGTTGCTCGACAGTACCCGCAGGGAGACGGGCTACACGCTACCTGCGTTCCGCACCGAATCTCCAGAGCTCCTGGCCGCCGATCCAATGCGCAAACGCGCGACCCGCCTGAAGCTCGGGCTGCTTCTTGTGATCACCGTTGTCATCGTTCTGGTGTTCCTTTCGATGCGCAAACCGCAAGTCGTTGCGCCGTCGACGGCCCATGCGCTGGGATTGCCAATCGGCGATTCGGCAACCCCGGACACGCTTGCACTGGCCGTGCTGGTGGGTGAATTGCCGACGCGTGCGGACCAGACCCTTTGCTTGGCGGTCGACGGCCACGATCCTTCCCCATCCCTGCTCGCGGCATTGCCGGCATCACCAGGGCGCGTGGTTCCGGCGTCACGATGCGCGCGGTCCCCACAGTGGATGACACTCGCCATCAGGGCCTATCGACGCACGGGCAACAGCGGATCGATTGTCCTGGATCGCAAACGCGGCGCGCGCCTGATCGTGACCCATCATTACGACGTGCGGCCCGAAGGCAGTGGATGGCGTGTGGTCGAGCCCTATCACTAGGGATCCTGCGTCCACCCAGGCAAGTGCATGGCCGGCCTGACACCGTGATCCTGCCGGCGCTATGCTGGCCCCATGGGCAGCGATCCGCTCCGTTCCGAAGTGCCGCCACGCGACGAATTGCGGGTGTTCCACACCGCCGAGCATCCCTGTGGATACTGGCCCGAACGCACCGCGCGCGACCTGGTACTGGATCCGCACGACACACGGTTGCCGCAGTGGTATCCGTTGGCATTGACGTGGGGCTTCCGGCGTTCGGGCGACATCGTGTACCGGCCGCAATGCCACGGATGCCACGCGTGCGTCGCAGTGCGGATTCCGGTGGCGGAGTTCCTGCCTGACCGCAGCCAGCGCCGCTGCCTGTCGCGAAATTCCGCAGTGGAATCACGAATCCTTCCTGCGCAACGCAGCGACGAGCACTTCGCGTTGTACCAGCGTTATCTCGCGGCGCGCCATCCACATGGCGGCATGGACGGGCACGGCGTTGCCGAATTCGACCAGTTCCTGGTGGGCGCGTGGTCGGAAAGCCGGTTCATGGAACTGCGCGACCAGGACACACATCGGCTGCTCGCGGTGGCCGTGACCGATGTGCTCGACGATGCGTTGTCAGCGGTGTACACGTTCTACGATCCGGACGACGCCGTGCGAGGACTGGGCACACTGGCGATCCTGCACCAGATCCAATGGGCGCAGCGCGATGGCCGCGCGCATCTCTACCTTGGGTACTGGATCGCTGGTCACGCCAAAATGGATTACAAGCGGCGTTTTTCCGCCCTGGAAGGCTTCGAGGGGAGCGGATGGCGCCGCCTGCAGATCGACTCACGCAACGACTGAGTTACAAGCTCAAGGCGCAGGTTTCCCCGACACGCCTTCCACTGATGCCAATTCCTGCGGAATCGCATCCGCCCCACCATCGGGCAACGCTGCCGGTGCCGCGTTTGCTGGCTGGGCGGTGGGGCCGATGGGGGGCAGCGCAGTTGGAGCATCCACAGGAAGGGAATCGGTGCGAAGGCGAGGCCGGAAACCGAAGGCTGCGTCACTCTGGCTGGAAACAATCATCCGCACCATTGAGGACGGCACCATCAATTCCAGCGTCACCATGGCGCCGCTATCAAGGCTTCCCTGCATTGTCATCTCGACCAGCTGGCCGGAGGTGTCGATCTCGTTGCACAGCACATGCTCACCGCCGGGGCCGTCGTGCAGGTAAGGCTTGATGGCCTCCCCGAGCGCTTCCAGTGCATGCGGAAAGAAAAACACGGCATACCCATTGGCATCATTCATTTCAATCTGTCCTGGGCCGCGCGAATGGCGGCTGTCATGTGTCAAGCAGTTCGATGATGACCGCGGCGGCCGCGTCGCGTGCGGTTCGGCGCGCTGCATCGATGTCCTCGCCGCGTGCCAGGGTCACGCCGACGCGCCGGTGACCGGCAACGCGTGGCTTGCCGAACAGGCGCAATGCCGTGTCCGGATGTTGCAACGCTGCCTGGACATCGCCGAACACCGGTACACCGTGGCCCTGCGCCAGCAGTGCGCATGACGCGGACGGCCCGAGCTGGCGGATCAGTCCGCTTTCATGCACGGGGATCGGCAAGCCCAGGATTGCGCGTGCATGCAGCGCGAATTCGCTCAGGTCCTGCGACACCAGTGTCACCAGGCCGGTGTCGTGCGGGCGCGGGGAGACTTCCGAAAACCAGACCTCATCGCCCTTGATGAACAACTCGACGCCGAACACGCCCCAGCCGCCAAGCGCATCGGTCACTTGGCGCGCGATGCCCTGCGCCAGTGCGAGCGCGCGAGTGGACATCGCTTGTGGTTGCCAGCTTTCGCGATAGTCGCCGTCGCGTTGCAGATGACCGATCGGCTCGCAGAATGTGGTGCCGCCGGCATGACGAACCGTGAGCAGCGTGATCTCATAGTCGAAATCGATGAAGCCTTCCACGATGACGCGCCCGCTGCCCGCGCGCCCTCCGGTTTGTGCGTGATGCCATCCTGCGTCGACCTCGCCCTCGTCGCGCAACAGGCTCTGCCCGTGACCGGATGACGACATCACCGGCTTGACCACGCACGGCAAGCCAATCGCGTCCACGGCATCGCGATAAGCGGCGTGCGTGTCGACGAAGCAGTACGGCGACACCGGCAGGTCCAGCGTCTCGGCGGCGAGCCGCCGGATGCCTTCACGATCCATCGTCAGTTGCGCGGCACGCGCGGTCGGGATGATGCGCGTGGTGCTGCCGTGTTCTTCGAATTCACGTTCCAGGTCGACCAGAGACTGCGTGTGGATGGCTTCGATTTCCGGCACGATCAGGTGCGGTCGTTCCAGTGCGACCAGTGCGCGGATCGCCTCGCCATCGAGCATGTCCAGCACGTGGCTGCGATGCGCGACCTGCATCGCCGGCGCATCGGCGTAACGATCGGCGGCAATGACCTCGACCCCATACCGCTGCAGTTCGATCGCCACTTCCTTGCCGAGCTCGCCCGCGCCGAGCAACAACACGCGCGTCGCATGTGGGGACAACGGTGTTCCGATCGTGACCATGCAGCACCCGCTCGCGGATTGCCGCCAAGTTTACCGGCGTTGGGCCTGTCCTTGTCGCGGCCAGCTTCCACCACGCCACCCCAGCGCGCATGCTTGGCCCATGAGTCTGCGCATGCTTTCCTGCTGGAAGTGGCCCGCCTGGATGCTGGCATCGTTGCTGTTGTCGCTCATCGGCTGCAGCGCGCCACCCTCCCCGTTTGCACAACTTTCGGGCGTGATACTGGACACGCAACTCAGCTCCTTGAGTGGCTTGGCTGCTTCACATGTACATGCTGATACGTTGTGGGTGCTCAACGATGGAGGAGCGGGGCCCAAGCTGTATTCCATCGGGCATCGCGGCGGACTGATCGCGACCGAGCGCATCGACGGCGTCGTCAATACCGACTGGGAAGACCTCGCCGCGTTCGACCTGCACGGTCGCCATTACCTGCTGATCGCCGACACCGGTGACAACGGCGGGCTGCGCAGGACGCTGCAATTGCATGTGGTGGAGGAGCCACGGGCGTTGGTCGATGGCGTGCTGCGACCGGCCTGGTCGATCGCCTTCCGCTGGCCGGACGGCCCGCGCGACTGCGAGGCGGTTGCGGTCGATGTCGCGCGTGGCGAAATTCTGTTGATCTCCAAGCGGCATCGGCCGCCGGAGTTGTTCATCCTGCCATTGCGGCCGGCTCCTGGATCCTTGCAGGTTGCCCAGCGCGTGGGTCACCTGGGTGGAATGCCTGAGCCCGACCCCAACCTGCTGCGGCTCGATCCGCACCTGGCGCGCATGCGCAACCAGGTGACGGCCGCCGACCTGTCGCCCGACGGTCGTACCTTGGCGGTTCTGACCTACCGCGATGTGCTGCTGTATCGGCGCGGCAAGACTGGCGACTGGCCGGCCGCGGTCGCGGCCAGGCCGCAAGTGCATGAATTGCCTTGGCTCGCACAGGCTGAAGCCCTCGGGTGGTCCGCGGATGGCCAGTCGCTTTACGCCACCGGGGAGCACAGCCCCACACCCCTGCTGTTGTTGAACCCGGGGGGCGAGTAACAACACGTCGGGCCCACCAGTGACCTACAAGTCAGAGGAAACACTTGACGCAGTGATATCATTTTGATATCACTGAATTCCTCCACTCAATCGGAACTGACCATGAAAGAAAATCCGATCCGCTCTGCTCCTGGCATTCCTATCGTGTTGGTGCTGCTTGTGGCGCTCATTGCTGCCGTGTTCCTGATCCTCATTGGCGCGGGCAACGGGTCAGCCCCATCGCTGGTGGGCGGAATCGTACTGATCGCCGTGGCGAGCTTCTGCCTGGTCGGCCTGTATATGGTCGAGCCCAACCAAGCGGCGGTCCTGAGCCTGTTCGGCAAGTACGTTGGCACGGTCAAGGACAACGGCCTGCGCTGGAACAGTCCCTTTTATGGCAAGCGCAAGGTCAGCCAGCGGGTACGCAACTTCGAGAGCGGCAAGCTCAAGGTCAACGAACTCGACGGCAGTCCAATCGAAATCGCGGCGGTGATCGTCTGGCAGGTGGTCGATTCGGCCGAAGCCGTCTACAACGTCGACGAGTACGAAAGTTTCGTCCACATCCAGTCAGAATCCGCACTGCGCACCATGGCCACCAGCTATCCCTACGACCAGCACGAGGATGGCCAGCTGGCCCTGCGCAGCAATGCCAAGGAAGTCTCCAAGCACCTGCAGGAGGAATTGCAGGATCGCCTCGCCGATGCAGGAGTGGCCGTGCTTGACGCACGCATCAGCCACCTTGCCTATGCGCCCGAAATCGCGCAGGCCATGCTGCAGCGACAGCAGGCCAACGCGATCATCGGCGCACGCACGAGGATCGTCGCCGGTGCCGTTGGCATGGTGGAGATGGCGCTGGCGGAACTGCAGAAAAACGGCATCGTGCACCTGGATGAAGAACGCAAGGCGCAGATGGTCAGCAACCTGCTGGTGGTGCTCTGCAGCGAACGCTCGACCCAGCCGATCGTCAATGCCGGCACGTTGTATTGACCATGATCACGAGGACGATCCATGAACCAGCTCCCCAGTGAGCAACAGGAATGGAACAACCCGGACAACTGGTCGCGCAAGGCATGGCTGGGGCTTTACTTCTGCAAGCATGACCCGCGACTGTTCGTACGCAAACCCATGCCGGAATTGGGTTGGACGTTGAATTTCGCGCGGCCAGCCGCGGCGGCAGTCTTCCTGGGGATTGTCATTGTTGCAGTACTGTCAGCTGTCATCGCCCCACTTGTTGCCCGGGTTTGACGATGCATCCCACGCCACATGTGCATTGCGGATGAGCGAAAAAAAGGCCTATCCACTGCGCATCAATGCCGAGGTCCTGGTCGCTGCGCAGCGCTGGGCCGACGACGAACTGCGCAGCCTCAATGCACAGATCGAATACGCGCTGCGCGACGCGTTGCGCAGGGCTGGACGCTTGAAGTCTTCGGGTGCAACACCCGACAACACGACAACGGAGGACTGAACATGGCCGGCGAACGCTGGAGTTACCAGGTGTTGGAAATCAAACCGACGTTTTTCGGGAAGACGCGGGAGACAGTGCAGGAGCGGCTGACGCAGTTGGGCCTGCAGGGATGGGAACTGGTCACGGCGATCCAGCCACAGCGGTTCTATCCGGTGCAGTTGTATCTCAAGAAGGCAATGTGACGGGCATTGGCCTGGCGAGGTGCCGGGTTACTCTTTAGACAATGCGCAACCCATCCCGCTTGCTGATCAATACGCCAGAAATCGAGCTCTGGCCGGGCGGCTTGTTGCGTGCGCGCAGCAACCACGATGCACGCGTTCTTGCGCGCTCGCGCCATGTCCTTCGGCGCAAACGCGATGGTCGCTACCTCGCCGCGGCCCTGCCGGAAGGCTTGATGCCACTGGTGCCGCAACTGAAGCGCGAACCCGGCTTGATCTTCGCCCTTGATGCGCTTGCTTCCTCGGCCATCCAACGGCATTCCCGGCCGCCTTCCAACGATGAATTGCCGTTGACCCGCCTGCGCGTTCATCTGGCCACGTTGGGACTGGATGACAGTTACGCCATCCGCACCGGGCTGCCACTGGTGGCCGAGCCTGTTGAGCTGGCGCTTGCAGGTGTCGACCGCTATCGACGTGCGTTGTGGCTGCGTCCCCAACCGGCGCGCGCATGGCTGCGGATGCGCGATGGCGCGTTGCGCGACGATGTGGTGCTGGAGGCGATTTCCGGCTACCGCAGTCACGATTACCAGCTCGGCATTTTCCAAAGAAAGCGCGCACGTGGCCTGGGCATCGACGACATCCTTTCGGTCAACGCCGCGCCCGGCTACAGCGAACACCATTCCGGCCACGCCATTGACATTGGTGCACCAGGCGAGCCAGCCGCCGAGGAATCCTTCGAGCACACCGCGGCTTACTCATGGCTCGCCGAGCATGCAGGCGACCATGGATTCGCGATGAGCTATCCGCGCGGCAACCCACACGGGATTGTTTACGAACCGTGGCATTGGTGTTGGCAACCGCAAAAGGCGGTCGGTGCAGCCTGATTATTCCTGCGAGCGTTTTACAGGCCCACGTTTGGTCAACGTGTTTTGTGCCGTGGTGGCATCGGCTATACGCCACAGGTACAAGCTGGAATAGGTGCGATACGGCCCCCAGATGTGGCCACGCTCGATCAACGCCTTGGGCGCCAGCAGCGCGTCGGCCTGGTCGACCACCTGCGCGCCCTTGCGGATGCCCAGGTCGTCGACCGGAAGTAGATCTGGACGGCCGAGCCGGAACATCAACATCATTTCCACTGTCCAGCGACCGATGCCGCGAATCGGCACCAGCGCGGCGACGATCGAATCGTTGTCCATCGTCGACATCTGCCGCAACGTTGGGATTTCGCTCAGGGATTCACGCAGCGCAAGATCACGCAGTGCCAGCAGCTTGTTGCCCGAGACTCCGCAGGCGCGGATGGTCGCATCGTCGCATCGTCCCAACGTATCGCAGTGGAATCGGTCGCTGGCGATCGCGGTTTCCACGCGCCCGACGATCGTCGAGGCGGCCTTTCCGCTGAGCTGCTGGTACAGGATTGCACGCGCCAACGCATCGACCGGATCGAATGGCTTGCGCCAGCGTGGATCAGGCGGGATCGGCCCGAGTTGCTTCATCCAGCGGCCGAGCTTGCGGTCACGCTTTGCCAAGTGGGCAAATGCGACTTCGGTATCGAACCCGCGCGAGTGACGGGGCATGTCAGCGCCGCCGGAGCAAATCAATTGCGAACATGATCCAGCCCGCAATCAACAACATTCCGCCAAAAGGCGCCGCGACCGCCGTCAGCTGCAGCAGGACACTGCCCGCAATGCTCCCGGAAAACAGCAGCACCCCGATGCAGAGCATCCATGCCGCGATCCGCCCGAGCAGCCGCGACACAGCCGGCGCCAGCGCCGCCAGTGCGACACCGTGGCCGAAGGCGAAGATCGCCGCCGTCTGCAATCGGGACTGCGCGACGCCTTCGACGGCATGCGCAGCATAGGCCGAGAGCGCAACTGCCGCGGCGGCATACAAGGCACCACAGGCGGCAAGTCCATGTGGGCGATGTCCATCCGGCAAAACGGCGGTCATGGTGAAGTGCCCTGAAAGTGCATGCGGTCGGCTGGGAGTCCGGGCTGCAAACGCAACACGCCGCGATCAACGCGGCGTGCTGGATACCTTGATAAGCGGGTTCGCCTTACTTCAACGGCCAGTACACATCGAACTGGCCGTTATCGCCAAAGGCCTGATCGACGCCGTTGTTGTAGGTGTCATACGGACGATCGACAACTTCGAAACCCTGTGTCAGCGCCCAGGCCCGCAAGGCGTTGTGGACGTTGTCCAGGCCCAATGCAAAGCCGGTGAACGATACGGTTGCAGCACGACCGGCCTTGGCCTGCACATACTTGACCGGCCCTTGGAGCTTCAGGCCGCTCAGCGGCGCATCGGCGGGTGCACCCGCACGGTGGACTGCCTGCGCGATGTCGAAGGTATAGGACTCTCCGCCGAACTCGGTCGAAATGATGCGGATCGGGCCGTCGGCGACCAGACCGCTGGCGTCCACGGTGCGCTTGATCCATTCCATGTTGGCCTTCATGGAGGCCTTGAGCTTGTCGTTGTCGCGCGGGACGGAACCGGCGCTCACCACCAGCAGGTTTTCGGCTGGACGATCGACCGTCTTCAGGCCAACCAGCTTGCTGTCCTGCATGCGGTAATCGACGTTGGGAACTGTTGCCAGCATGCTGGTCAACCGGTCGAGCCCGAGCTTGACGTCGTCACCGACATGACGGCTGACGTAAAGCCCGGCATAACGTCCCAGCAGATCCCAGCCGTAGGTCACGTTATAGGTCTGCGTGATCTTGATGTTGCGGCCGCCATGGCCGGTGGGCGTGAAACTGAATTTGCTGGTCTTGTCGCTGCCGCGCTGGTTGTTGGTGATCGCATAGGTGACGCTCTTACCCGGATCGACCGCGATGATCTTCCAGCTGCCATCGCCGACTTCAGGCAATTTGGAGCTGTAATCCATCTGCGCCCCGACACCGGAGTCGGGGCCGGAATACTTCAGCTGCACCTTGGGGTCATGGAGCACAAGCGGATTCCAGTCCTTGAAACGATGCAGGCTGTCGAGCGTGTCAGACACGATCGTCATCTTGCGATTGGTTTCGATGTCCTGGCTCAGATGACGACTGGACGGCAGCACCAGGCTGATCGCCAGAAACAGGGCAACGACGATCGCCAGGGAAATCAGCACTTCGATCAAACGGGTCATTCAAGGTTCTCCGGGCCCACCCCAAGACTGGCCGGGGCGTAGACCTGCCATCCTAGCAACTTGGAGGAGGCCGGGCGAGATCAAGGTGGCAGGTTGGGGAACAAGGCCATCAGGGTCTCGGCCGCGCGGGCAGAGGAATCCACGCAGCGGAGTGGTTTCGGGCGTTCGTTATACTGCCTGGATGCATTTGCTCCGGAGCCGTCCATGATCAGCGACATCCAGAAAGACGCGCAGGCGCGCATGACCAAAAGCGTCGAAGCGCTGCGCCATGACCTGACCAAGGTCCGGACCGGACGCGCCTCGACGGCGCTGGTGGATCACCTGAAGGTGAACTATTACGGATCGGAAATGCCGCTCACCCAATGCGCCAGCATCGCCGTCACCGATGCGCGCTCCCTGACGATCACGCCATGGGAGAAGCAGATGGTCGGTCCAGTTGAAAAGGCGATCCTGGCGTCCGATCTGGGCCTGACTCCGAATACCGCCGGCACGGTGATCCGCATCAACCTGCCCGCGTTGACCGAAGAGCGCCGCAAGGAATTGTCCAAGCACGTCCACGGGGAAGGCGAGGATTCCAAGGTCGCCATCAGGAACATCCGGCGCGACGCGAACCACCAGGTCAGGGAGCTGCTGAAGGACAAACAGATCACCGAGGATGAAGCCGGACGCAGCGACACCGACATCCAGAAACTCACCGACAAGGCGATCAAGGATGTCGATGAAGTCGTACGCGCGAAGGAACAGGAGTTGATGGCGGTCTGACGGCTCCTCCCATGCACATCAGGGAAGGGGTTGACAGCCGGACTTGCCATGACTGCTGAGTCCTCATCGCGCATCCCGCGCCATCTGGCCGTCATCATGGACGGCAACGGGCGCTGGGCGCAGCGACGCCGGCGGCCGCGCGTGATCGGCCACCGCGCCGGCGCGCGCGCCGTCAACCTGTGCATTGACTTCTGCCTCGAACAAGGCATCGAGGCGTTGACCCTGTTCGCCTTTTCCAGCGAGAACTGGGGCCGGCCAGAGGACGAAATCGGCGCCTTGATGAAATTGTTCATGATCGCGCTGGATCGGGAAGTCGCGGAACTGCATCGTCGTGGAGTGCGCATCCGTTTCATCGGGGATCGCGACCGCTTCAACGAAACGATCCACGCGCGCATGGCCGACGCCGAAGCCCGGACGCACGCCAATACCCAGCTCACACTGACGATCGCGGCCAGTTATGGTGGCCGCCAGGACATCGCCTCCGCCGCGCGCCATCTGGCCGAGGATGTGGCCGCCGGCCGCCTGCAGCCACAGGACATCGACGAAGCCCTCTTCGCCAGCCGGGTGGCACTGGCCGACCTGCCGCCACCGGATCTGTTCATCCGCACCGGGGGCGATGTGCGGATCAGCAATTTCCTGCTGTGGCAGTTGGCCTATACGGAATTATGGTTCACCGAAACGTTGTGGCCAGAGCTGGATGCCGCCACACTGCGCCGCGCATTGGCGGACTACGCCAGCCGTGAACGCCGGTTCGGACTGACCAGCGCGCAGAGCCTGCCCGTGGTCCTGCCTGCCGCGGCAGCCCCCTCCTTCATCGCCCCTGACGAGATTCCTTGATGACCAAGACGCGCGTACTCGCGGCGCTGGTGCTGACTCCGATCGCGATCGCGGCGATGTTGTGGCTGCCGACCCCGTGGCTGATGGCTGCGGCCGCGATCCTGTTCCTGACCGGGCTGTGGGAATGGTTCAAGCTGGCCGACGTCGACGACACGCTCGCGCGCACGATGCTGCTGGTGGCCAACCTGGCCTTGATGGTGGCGATCGTGTGGGGCTCGCGCCTGCCCGGCGGCGGGTTGTCCTGGGTGCTGTTCAAGCTGGCGACGATGATCGGGGTGGCCTGGTGGCTCCTGGCCGGTCTGTGGCTGAAACATTACGCATTTGCCTCCGACCACGACACCCATGCACGCATCTTCAAGCTCGCCGCGGGCACATTGGCGATCGTGCCGGCGTGGTGCGCGGCAGCGTGGATCCATGGCGAATCCTCAATGGGACATCGCTGGTTGTTCATCGCCGTCGGCCTGGTGTGGGCTGCCGATACGGGGGCGTATTTCGTCGGGCGTCATTTCGGCAAGCACAAGCTCAGCCCACGCATCAGCCCGAACAAGACGGTCGAAGGCCTGTTGGGCGGGCTGATTGCCGGCGTCGTCGCTGCGGTCGCATTCGCACCGCTCGCAGGCGCGAGTTTGGCGCAGCTGCCGTTGGTGGCGCTCGTCGCCTTCGTGGCGGTGGCATTTTCGGTGGTCGGCGACCTGTTCGAGAGCCTGCTCAAACGCCACGTTGGCGTCAAGGATTCCGGCCACCTGATTCCTGGCCACGGCGGAATTCTGGATCGCATCGACGGCGTGATCGCCGCGTTGCCCGTGTTCGTACTGGGCAAGGCCTGGCTCGGATTCTGAATGAGACTTTCCAGCCTAGTCGTAGTGGGTTTCAAGAGTTCTGAAACTTTCTCAACCATTCGAATCATCCTTTGAGCAGCACAACACCAGCACTCAAGGTTGCCGTCGTCGGCGCGACAGGATCGATCGGCACTTCGGCCCTGGACGTGATCGGGCGCCATCCCGAACGCCTGCAGGCCGGTATCCTGGCCGCCGGCAGCAACTTCGAAGCCTTGCTGGCGCTGTGTCGCAGGCATCGCCCAACGCATGCCGTGATCGCCGATGCCTCCGCTTACGCACCGTTGCGTGATGGCTTGCGGGAAGCTGGCCTGGACACGCAGGCGCACACGGGCGATGCCGCGCTCGAACAACTGGTGTCCAGCGATGCCTGCGACACGGTCGTCGCCGCGATCGTCGGCAGCGCCGGCCTGGGCTCCACGATTGCCGCCGCGCGCGCCGGTAAACGCCTGCTGCTTGCCAACAAGGAATCGCTGGTACTCGCCGGACAATTGTTGACGACGGCAGCACGCGATGCCGGTGCCCAGATCATCCCCATCGACAGCGAACACAACGCGATCTTCCAGTGCTTGCCGGCCGCAGGCGCGCAGGCCGGATTGCGCCGCATTTTCCTGACCGCGTCCGGCGGACCATTCCGTGGACGTACGCGCGCCGAACTTGCCGAGATCACGCCGGCGCAGGCGATCGCCCACCCCAAGTGGTCGATGGGCCCGAAGATTTCGGTGGACTCCGCCACGCTGATGAACAAGGGGCTGGAAGTGATCGAGGCGCACCATTTGTTCGGCTTGCCCGGCGCGCAGATCGAAGTGCTGGTGCATCCGCAAAGCCTGGTGCATTCCCTGGTCGAATTCATCGACGGCTCCACGCTGGCGCAATTGGGATTGCCCGACATGCGCACCGCGCTGGCCGTCGGTTTCGCGTGGCCGCAGCGGATCGAGTCGGGCGTGGCCGGGGTGGACTTGCTGTCGCAGGGCCCGCTGGAGTTCGAGCCGCCCGACCTGGACACGTTCCCGAGCCTGCGCCTGGCCTTCGAGGCGCTCGCCACCGGCGGCACTGCGCCTGCGATCCTCAACGCCGCCAATGAAATCGCCGTTTCTGCATTTCTTCAAGGACGCACTGGTTTCCTTCGCATTCCAGCGCTGGTCGAGGCTGCGCTCAACGCGATCGCCTCGACGCCCGCAACCTCGCTGGAAGTTCTGCGGGATGCGGACGTACAGGCACGTCGCCACGTGGAACGCGCGCTAGCGAAGAGCGCAACATGAGCACAGCTTCAATGGGTAATTTCGCAGGTTCCGTGTGGTGGATGATCGTCAGCCTGGGCGTGCTGGTGACATTCCATGAATTCGGGCACTACTGGGTCGCGCGCCGGTTCGGTGTGAAGGTGCTGCGCTTTTCCGTCGGTTTCGGGCGGCCGCTCTGGCTGCGCCGTGGGCGCGACGGCACCGAATACGTGGTTGCGGCCATTCCGCTTGGCGGCTACGTCAAGATGCTCGACGAGCGTGAAGGCGAGGTCGCGCCCGCAGACGCACGGCATGCCTTCAACCGCCAGTCCGTGGGACGCCGCATCGCGATCGTGGTCGCCGGTCCCTGCGCGAACCTGCTGCTGTGCGTGATCCTGCTGTGGGCGATGTTCGTGGTCGGACGCCCGGATTTCGCCCCGGTCGTCGGGCATGTGGACGGCATCGCGGCCCAATCGCACTTGGCGCGCGGTGACACGCTGCTGGCGGTGGGCGACCGTGATACGCCAACCTGGAGCGAAGCCGCGCTGGCGCTGACGACGGCGGCCATGGATCGGCAGGACGTCCCACTGCATGTCCGCACTGCGCAACACGACGACGCCGTGCGCATATTGCGGCTGTCGCAACTTCCGGCCGACTCCGACGGGACCAGCGCACTGCAGGACATCGGCCTGACGCCGCGTCATCAGCTGCTGCCACCACGCGTTGGCAGGATCGAGCCTGCCTCGCCGGCGTGGGGCATCCTGGCCGAGGGCGACCAGATCACCGCGATCGACGGCGAACCAGTGGCGGCCTTCGACGATATCCGTGCTCTGGTGCAGCGCGTCGGCGGGCGCTCGACGATGCTTGAGGTGAACCGCGACGGCGATCGCCTGGCTCTGGAGATCGCACCCACCCGACGCACCGATCCCCGATATGGCCGCTACTGGGCGCTCGGCATCGCCCCTGTGCAGGCGCCCCTGCCCGCTTATGACGCCAAGCTGCAGTACGGACCGATCGCGGCGGTTCCGGCGGCGCTGACTGAAACCTGGAAACTCGCCAGCGATTCGCTCGGCATGATCCGCCGGCTTGTCAGCGGCCATGCCTCGGCCGGGAACGTCAGCGGGCCCATCACCATCGCCCGTTACGCCAATGCGTCCGCGCAGCTCGGACCTGCATGGTTCCTGAACTTCCTGGCCTTGATGTCGCTCAGTCTTGCGATCATCAATATCCTACCGATCCCTGTCTTGGACGGCGGCCACCTGCTGTATTACCTTATCGAGTTGGTCAAGGGCAGTCCGTTGAGCGAAGGTGCGATGGCCGCCGGGCAATATGTCGGCTTGGCGCTGTTGGCCGGCCTGATGGGTCTGGCGTTCTACAACGATATCCTTCAACTCGTGCACTAACCTGCCGAGCCTTGCCTGCGCCGTGCATCGCAAGAGCGATGGCCCAAAATCCCCACCTGGATGGAATGATGACGCGAACACCCGCCCGCCGCCTGCTTGTCCTCGCCCTTGCCGCGGCGCTTGCGCCCGCGGCGGCTCCTGCGCTGGCGCAATCGACCAATCCCTTCTCGCTGGGAGGTGCATCGACCGATCCTCAGAATGACCGCCCACAAGCGGAACTTGCGCCCTTGCCGGACTCGTTCACCGTCAGCGATATCCGCGTCGACGGACTGCAGCGTATTTCCGCCGGCACGGTGTTCACCTACCTGCCCGTTGAACGCGGTGACACGATCGACCAGAGCCGCGCGGGCGATGCCATCCGCGCGCTGTACAAGACCGGCTTCTTCGAGGACGTGCGACTGGATCGCCAGGGCAACATCCTGGTCGTGACGGTCACCGAACGCCCCGCCATCAACAAATTGACGCTGGAGGGCAACAAGGACATCAGGACCGAAGACCTGACCAAGGGACTGAAGGATATTGGGCTGGCCGAAGGCGACACCTTCGATCGCCTGAGCCTGGATCGCGTGACCCAGGAACTGACCCGCCAGTACAACAACCGCGGCAAGTACAACGTCGAGATCGTTCCCACGGTCGCGAAGCTTGACCGCAACCGCGTGGACGTCACCATCCATGTCAAGGAAGGCAAGCCCGCCAGGATCCGCCACATCAACCTGATCGGCAATGAGAAATTCAAGCAGAAGGAAATCACGGATCGCTGGGAGTCCAAGGAAAGCAACCTGCTGAGTTTTTACCGCCGCGACGATCAATACTCGCGCGAAAAACTTTCAGGCGATCTTGAAAAGCTCAATGAGTTCTACCTGGATCGCGGTTATGTCGACTTCAGCACCGACAGCACCCAGGTCTCGATCAGCCCCGACAAGAAGGACATCTTCATTACCGCAGGGCTGACCGAAGGTGAAAAATACTCGGTGTCGGACGTCAAACTCACCGGCGACACCGTATTGCCAAAGGAAACGCTCCAGAAAATGGTGCTGGTCAAACCCGGCCAGACATTTTCACGGCGCCTGCTGGAACTGACCTCCGACTCGATCACCGCGACCCTGGGCAACATCGGCTATGCCTTTGCGCAGGTCAATGCGATTCCGGACATCAATCGCGACAAGCGCACCGTCGGTATCAACCTGCAGGTCGTGCCGGGTCCGCGCGTCAATGTCCGGCGCATTGTATTCAAGGGCAACACGCGCACCGCCGATGAAGTACTGCGCCGCGAGATGCGCCAGTTCGAAGGCAGCTGGTACTCCCAGGCGGCCATCGACCGCTCCAAGATCCGCCTGCAGCGTCTTGGCTTTTTCGAAAAGGTCGACGTCGACAACGTGCCGGTCGCAGGCACCAACGACCAGGTGGATGTGGTCTATACCGTGAAGGAAACCACGTCGGGAAGCTTCGTGTTCGGCTTGGGCTTTTCGCAGTTGGCGGGGGTGACGACCTCGATCCAGTTGTCGCAGAACAACTTCCTTGGCAGCGGTAACCAGGTGTCCGTGCAAGCCGAGCGTAATTCGTACCTCAAACGCTACGCGTTTTCGTTCCTCAATCCGTATTTCACCGATGAGGGTATGTCGCTCGGTTACAACTTCTCCTATAGTAATTTCGACAACTCCAACTTCAACGTCGCTTCGTATTCGACGACCAATGCCTCCGCGCAGGTCGTGCTCGGCCTTCCGATCACCGAAACAGATACCGTCAGCGCCTCGTTCGGCATCGACAGCAGGCAGATCAATGTGTTTCCGGGTTCGACCCCACCATCGATCGTTGATTACATCGAGGCACTCGGCCATCGCACGTTCCATTCGTGGCGAACGGAAGTCGCTTACGCGAGAGACACGCGCAATGATTACTTCACTCCAACCCGCGGCACATACCAGCGATTCTCGGCGGAGTTGACACTGCCCGGTTCGACCGTGCAGTACTACAAGCTCAATTACCAGTTCTCCAAGTTCTGGCCATTGTCGCGGGCGTTGATACTCAACACGCGCGCGGAAATTGGCTACGGCAACAACTACGGCAGCCCCACCACGCGCGATGTTTGCTTCACGGCACCGACGACACCGACGTCGACAAATCCAAATCCGCCACCGCCGCCGCCACCCAGCGATCCTTGCACGCCGTCGTCCCCGGACTACGTGCGCACGCTGACCGCCGACGGGCTTCCTTTCTTCGAGAATTTCTATGCTGGCGGGACGCGATCGATTCGCGGCTTCCGGGACAACACACTTGGCCCCCGCGAAGGACTCTCGCCCTTGAGCACCTTCCAGCAACCTCTGGGCGGCGCGATCAAGACGGTGGG
>JBBRZH010000017.1:0-43367 GCA_038236935.1 Lysobacterales bacterium | reverse complement strand
CTCGACGCGCTCTGCCTCGACGCGTTCTGCCTCGACGCGTTCTGCCTCGACGCGCTCTGCCTCGACGCGTTCTGCCTCGACGCGTTCTGCCTCGACGCGTTCTGCCTCGACGCGTTCTGCCTCGACGCGTTCTGCCTCGACGCGCTCTGCCTCGACGCGTTCTGCCTCGACGCGTTCTGCCTCGACGCGCTCTGCCTCGACCGGCTCGTGGAATCCAGTGAGGTCCACTGGAGTGAGCTCGGGCAATCCCGCATCCTGCTCGACTGGTGTGACCTCGGGAATGCTTGCTTCCGGCAGGCTGTCGCGCAAGGCGATGAACATCGCTGTCAACGCGGTGTAGCGCGGCACGCGTGGGGATGGCGCATGCAGAGCGGTGACGGTTTCGCGTGCAGCCGACACCAGCTGCGTCAACGCATCCACGCCGCCCGGCGTGGCCTGTGAACGGGCCACCAGAAGGCGCTTGATATAGGCTTCTGCCGGCGTCATTGCGTCCGTGATCGACGGTACTTCCGTCATCGCAAACGCACCATTCATTGTGTGGATGGCGCGCAAGAGGATGTCGTCAGCCACCGCGGGGGCATCTCGTGAGTCGGCGATCCACCGCTCGACAGTCAGAAGGTGTCCGCCTATTTCGGCGTCAAGAATTTCCAGCAGCACCGAGTCGATCGAGGCGGGAATGCCGTCGTCGACCGGAATGTCCACCGACACATCATCGGAGCCTGCCAGGACCTGGGGCTCGACCTGTTTGGGCACGGGCGCGGTATAACTGAGTTCTTCGCCAGCGGCGATGCGATCAGCCACCGACTGGATGCCATCCAGATCGGCATGGATGGCGCCTTCGCCGCGCAATGCCGCATGCAGTTGCGGAAGCGTGACAAAAACCTGATCAACCATGTCCAGCACGGCCGGACTGGCGGGACGCGAGCCGTCAAGCACGCGATTGAGCATGCTTTCGATCTTCCAGCTGAACTCACCCAGCGTCCTGGCACCGACCAGCCGGCCGCTGCCCTTCAATGTGTGGAATACGCGCCGAATCGGTCGCAGGCGCTCGGTGTCATCGGGTGCCAGGCGCCATGGCGGCAGCAGCTGCTCGAGATTGGCGATCTCTTCTTCAAATTCCTCCAGGAAGACTTCGCGAATCTCGTCATCGATTTCGTCGCCAGTGACTTCAAAGCCACCGCCGCCGGCACCAACAGGTGCTGCCAGCGGTGCCTGGAGGTCAGAGACTGGCATGGCCTCAATCGATTCTGGAAACGCCATTGACGGCAGTGCCAAGCTATCAAACGATGCGTCGTCGATCGATGCAGCTTCAATGGGCATGACTTCGCCTGGCGCTTCCATCGGATGCGCCAGGTCTACAGCCACGGCATTGCCCTGCGTGGGGGGGGCAGCCGCCGACTCGGCGCCGGGAAGCGGCCAATACCCCAGTGTTTCCAAGCTGCTGCGGGCAATGTCCAGGATGCTGTTGCGATTGGGGCGCTGTTCCCGCAACGCTTCCAGGAAATACTCCAGGCTCGCCAGCGCATCAGCCAGCGTATCCAGCTGGCGACCATTGGGAACGCGATGACGTCCGATCAGTTCGCGCTCTGCATACAGTCGCACGCCGATCACATACTCGGCGGGCACCGGAAGCTCCAGCATGCTCAGCGCGCCGGCGACTTCCTGCAACAGACGTGGGACTTCGACCAGCTGTCCGTGATCCCAACTGGTTTCCACGAAGGCCACGAACGCCTGGCGCGCATCGGCGAAATTGGCAATTGCTTCACGCACGACGAATTCCAGCACCTTGCGGGACTCACTCGCGAGCATGGTCTCGTCCGAGCCCGAATCCGCCGCGCCAAGATGCGCGACTTGTTCGTCAAGTGTTGCGTCCACGTATAGCAACGCGCCGGCGATATCGAGCAGCGCGCCTTCATCGGCAGCCCGCTCTCCATGCACCAGCGCCCGCATTGCGTCGCGTTGTTGCTGCACGACCGAGCGGGCCACTCCCAGGCCCAGCATGCCCAGCGTATCGGCGATGCGTCCGAGTGCTTCGACCTGCGGCTGCAGGCTGGCAAGATCGGTCTGGCCGCTGCGTAGTTGCAGATCCAGGACATCCTTGACGCGCAGCAGGTCTTCCTTGATCGCCGCGGACACCGTGTCAAGCAACGCTCGGTTATGTCCCGTAAGGCTGCCGCGGGCGTGTTCGAGCTCCGAAGCGCTGGGGGCCTGGGCGTTCAGGTCGAAGGTGTCGCGAAGATCCTGCAATCCTGCATGCGCGCCACTGCTGTTGGCGACGTGGTACAGCAACTGCCGGGTGGGCTCGAGCGCGGCCTCGGCTCGTGGCTGATCGAATCCATTGTCGTCGAACAGGCGACGGGTTTCGCGTTCGACGCTGGAGAATGCCTGGCGCAGTTCCGGCGTCGCGCTCAACGCACCTTCGCCCAGTGCGTCGGCGACTGTCGCCGCCACCCACAACATGCGTCGATCGGCCGGTTCGGCGGTCTGTGACAGCAAGCCGTCCAGTGCACTGACAAGCTTGCTGATGTCGGCGGGCTGGCCATCCTGCGGCCATTGTCCAAGCGCATCGCGCAATTGGGAGAGTAGCGGTGTTGCGGAATGCATCCGCTGCGCACGCGGATCATGTGAGTGATCGGGCGTCAACGAATTGAAGGTTGCCGGCACCGGGCGCTGCAGGTCTGGCGCAAACAACACGCTTTCACTCAATCCGCTTTCACCGCGCACCGCACGCAACTCATTGAGCAACGGCAGCAGCACGATTGGAATGTCCTTGTGGCCGCCCTGCAAGCGCTCCAGGTAATCCGGTAGCAACACCACGCCGCGCATCAACGTGGCGCAGGCTTCATCCCGGTTCAGAGCCTCGCCACTTGCCGTCTGACCACTCACCAGCGACTGCGCCAGCTGCTCCATTTCCTCGGCGACCATCGCCGGGGCGTATAGCTCGACCATGCGCAGCGTGCCCTGCACCTGATGCAGGTAGCTGGCGCAGAAACGCATGCGGCTTGTGTCGCTGGGATTTTCGGCAAACGCCTCGATTTCGATGCGCGCCTGCCGCAGGGTTTCGTCCAGCTCGGGCTTGATCCAGCCCAGCGTCGAATAGTCCATCGCGTCGCGCAAGGCGCTCATCGCATGACTCCGGGCAATGCGAAGGCGTCGCCATTGGCGCATGCGCCAATGGCCGGCGTGCCTTGAACGAACCCGCCTTGAACGGGCCGGCATGGAACGGACATGTTCATCCTGTCGGGCACTCTTTGGTTAGCCCTGCAGCTCAGGCCGGCAACTTGAAGTCGGCGACCGAACGACGCAGATCTGCGGCAAGCTGGGCCAAGTTACCGATCGACTCGGCTGTCTGGTTGGCACCCTGTGTGGTCTGCGAGGTGATCTGCTGAATCGTGTGCATCGCTTGCGTGATGTTGGCTGCCGCACCTGACTGCTGCTGGGATGCAGCGGAGATGCCCTGAATCAGCCCGGACAAGTCGGATGACACCTTTTCGATTTCGCCCAGCGCGGTACCTGCGTCCTCGGCCAGTCGTGCACCGGCAACCACTTCGGACGTCGTCTGCTCCATCGAACTGACGGCTTCGTTGGTATCGGACTGAATCGTCTGCACCAGCGTTTCGATGCGCTTGGTCGCATTGGATGCGCGTTCCGCCAGTCGCTGCACTTCATCGGCCACCACCGCGAACCCGCGGCCTGCTTCGCCGGCGGATGCGGCTTGAATCGCGGCGTTCAGCGCCAGGATGTTCGTTTGCTCGGAGATGTCGTTGATCAGTTCGACGATGGAACCAATCTCCTGCGACGACTCACCCAGGCGCTTGATGCGCTTGGATGTTTCCTGGATCTGGTCGCGGATGTTGTCCATGCCCTGGATGGTTTGACGTACGACACCGGCGCCACTGGTGGCGATCTGCACCGATCGCTGCGCAACTTCCGCGGACTCCGCGGAATTCTTCGACACCTGGTTGATGCTGGCCGCCATTTCGCTGATGCGGTCGGAGGCGGAAGAGATTTCCTGCGCCTGGTGTTCTGCGGCTTCGGCCAGGTGCATGGCAGTTGCCTGCGTTTCCTGTGCCGACGATGCCACCTGGACCGAGGTGTCGTTGATCGTCGTCACCAGGCTGCGCAGCTGTTCCACGGCGAAGTTGATGGAGTCGGCGATCGCCCCGGTCATGTCTTCGGTGACCGTGGCCTTGACCGTGAGGTCGCCTTCGGCGAGCGAACCCATTTCGTCCAGCAGGCGCATGATGGCCTCCTGGTTACGATTGTTGAGTTCCATCGTGGTCTGGTACCGCTTGCGTTGCGCGCTGCTCAAGCTGAAGAGCAGGCCGCCGATCGATGCCAGCGCCACCAGGCCGGAAATGATGCTGATCCAGATGTTGCCGAGCAGGCTGGTGTCGCGCAACGAGCCAAAGGCAGTGAACGCGCGGAACAGGTCTTCGCTGTCGCCAAGCAGTTTGTCCGATCCGGTCGCCAGGCTTGCCGCCGCTTTCTGGGCGCGAAACAGGTCCTGCGAACTGCCGAGGATCGCATCGAGATCCTTTTTCATCTCGACCCATTGCGTGCTGGCTTGGTTCAATGACCCGGCGGCAGCGGCCGATGTGATCTTCTGTGCTTCGCCTGCGCCACCGTTATGGAAACCGTTGAGCACCTGGGTGAACACGCCTGCGTCGCGCGCGAGCTTGTCGCCCGACATGGAGGCGCCAGCGCCTCCGGCCTGGATTTCAGTGACGCTGCGGGCCATGGTCGCGGCCAGGATGCCTTCACGGACCGCCAGATAGACCTGCGAAGAAGGAGCGCCACTGGCCAGCATGCCGCGCACTACTTCGTCCAGCTGCGCTTGCAATTGCGGTACGCGCTGGACGAATCGGTCGGCATTGCCGGCAAGCCCGAGCACGGCTTTTTCGGAGGTGGTCACCTGGTCGGCGCTTTTGGCCAGCGGTGCCCAGGTCTGGGTCACGGTATCGATTGGTCCGGACACGCCCGTGGCTTGACCAAAGCGATCATTGAGTTGTTTGACATCCTGGTCGATCTGGGCACGCGTCGTCTTGAAGGCCGTGAATGCTTCGGGCTTGCCGCCGACCGCTTCACGGCCCTGGTTGGCGAGCTTCTGCGAGTTCACCTGCAGGTTCGAAGCAGACGAACTGGCGCCGCCAAGACGTGCGGCCTTGTATGTGGCGTAGCCGGTGTTGGCGGCGAAGACAATCACCGATCCAGCCAGCAGAAGCAGCCAGAAGTTGGTGCCCATATTGCGAGCCTTGCCGCCCGCGGTGTCCATTACAGTGCTCATGGTTCGACCTCGACCTTCTGTTTGCTGTGCGGCTCAGGCCGCGGCTTGTCTGAACTCAGGCGTGCGGGATAGACGCTCGAGGCTGAAAATCCCCCACGAATCGTCGGCCAGGCGATAGGCCCGGTCGATGAAATGGGTATAACGACCTTGCGCCAGCGGGCTTTCCGCCAGCGTTTCCGGTGTTTGCTGCTGCGACTCGTTGAAGCTGCGCTGGCCGAACAATTCGTCGATCGTGACCGCGACGTCGCCGCCGGGCTGGCGCACGATCAGCACGCGCTGGCTTTCATGCAGCACGGTGCGCTCGCCTTCCAGGAACTGCTTGAGGTCGACGATCGGCAGCAGGTTGCCGCGAATGTTGGCGACACCCAGCAGCCACGGCTGCGACCCGGGCACCGGCGTCACCTGCGGCATCGACATGATTTCGACCACTTCATCAAAGCCCGAGGCCAGCCGCTTGTCACCGATGCGGTAACCCACGCCGCGCCACAATCCGGGCGCGTCAAGCTGCTCCGGCAAACCGACAACGTGCGCCAGGCTGCGGCGTTCGTAGTCGTCCAGGATCTCAAACGGCGGAAGTTGGGGCGAGGCGGGCGCATGGAACACGGCGGCCCTGGGGGCTACAGCAGTCTCGTCGGGGATCGATGTATGAGCTATATCCGCATCTATAACCGCCACTCCGTTCTCGGTGACAGTGGCCGATTCTTCAGCCCGCAACTCCGCCACGGGCGCTGCAGCGTGCTTGGCTTTGGCCTGCGGTTTCGATTGGCGCGGTGTGCGTTTGGACATCGTCAGGCGCCCAGCAACTCGTTGATGCGACTGATCAAG
The DNA here is from genome assembly GCA_038236935.1 of Lysobacterales bacterium. GTDB lineage: Bacteria > Pseudomonadota > Gammaproteobacteria > Xanthomonadales > Xanthomonadaceae > Cognatiluteimonas. The sequence continues at coordinate 37,255 of JBBRZH010000017.1, read as the reverse complement.
GCGCCCTCATCCGGCGGCTTGACGATGTAATCCTTGGCGCCCTGGCGCATGCCCCAGGCGCGGTCGGTTTCCATGGCCTTGGTGCTGACGATCATCACCGGGATGGCGCTGGTCGCGGCGTCGCGCGACAACGCGCGCGTGGCCTGGAAGCCATTCATGCCTGGCAGCACGATATCCATCAGGACCAGGTCGGGCAATTCGCGCTTGCAGACCTCTATTCCGTCCTCACCGCTCCCCGAGGCGAGCACCTGGTGCCCGTTGCGCTCAAGCAATTGGGTCAAAACCGCAGTATCGGTCGGCGAATCTTCGATCAACAGGATGCGTGCCATGGAAGCCCCAGGAGTCAGGCGGTGACGTGTTTACGGATCGCGTCGAGGAGCTCATCGCGCGTGAATGGCTTGGTGACGTACTGCTCGGAGCCGACGATGCGCCCGCGGGCCTTGTCGAACAGCCCGTCCTTGGATGACAGCATGATCACCGGGGTGGATTTGAACAGCTGGTTGTTCTTGATCAGCGCGCAGGTCTGGTAGCCATCCAGGCGCGGCATCATGATGTCGACGAAGATGATCTGCGGCTGCTGGTCCGCGATCTTGGCCAGCGCCTCGAAGCCGTCGGTGGCGGTGACCACGTCGGCGCCTTCACGCTTGAGCAGGGTTTCGGCGGTGCGGCGGATGGTCTTCGAATCGTCGATGACCATCACACGGAGCCCATCAAGGCTGCCGGTGCGGGTTTCGTCTTGCGCCATAGGAACTCCCCTTTTTGCGCGATGCTCGTGATTGCCGGCTTCGCTCTCGCAGTCCTGTATCCCAGTCTGTGGCGACAGTGTCAAGTTTCTTGTCCTGCTGCCGGCATTCCGGCCGAATTCTCGCAAACCAGCGTCTGTTTCGCCCCTGCTACCATGCGTCGCAATCTGCCGTGGATCGCCACATGTCGCTGCAAATCGTCACCGTGATGGATCCGATCGCGTCCTTGAACATCGCCAAGGATTCGACCTTCGCGATGCTGCTGGAGGCCCAGAATCGCGGTCATCGCCTGTTTTACGTGATCCCTGGCGGCTTGTCCGTCCGTGGGGGAGTTGCCTGCGCGGACATCGCGCCAGTGACAGTTCGCGACGACCCGTCAGGCTGGTATGAATTGGGCCAACCGTCACCAACTGCGCTGGATTCAACGCATGTCGTGCTGATGCGCAGCGATCCTCCCGTGGATCCTGACTACGTGCACGACACCCAGATCCTGAGCCTGGCGCAACGCGCCGGCGCGCTGGTGGTCAACGATCCACGCGGCCTGCGCGACATGAACGAAAAGCTGGCGGCGCTGGAGTTCCCCCAATGCTGTCCGCCATCGCTGGTCAGCCGGGAAGCGCGATGGCTCAAGGATTTCATTGCCGAGCACGGCGACGTCGTTCTCAAGCCGCTCGACGGCATGGGCGGCCGCTCGATCTTCCGCGCTCGCCACGGCGATGCCAACGTCAACGTCATCCTCGAGACATTGACCGGCAACGGCCATCACCTGGCGATGGCGCAGCGGTACGTTCCGGAAATCGTGGCTGGCGACAAACGCATCCTCCTCGTCGATGGCGAACCGGTGCCGTATTGCCTGGCGCGCATTCCGCAGGGCGACGAGTTCCGCGGCAACCTTGCTGCCGGAGGGCGTGGCGAAGGCCGACCGCTGACCGATCGCGACCGCTGGATCGCACACCAGGTGGGGCCGGAAATGAAGCGGCGCGGCATGTTGTTTGTCGGCCTGGACGTGATCGGCGACTACCTGACGGAAGTCAATGTCACCAGCCCGACCTGCATCCGCGAGCTGGATGCCCAGTTCGGATTGAACATCGCCGGCATGCTGTTCGACTGCATCGAGTCACGGCTGGACAAGGCGAAGCTCGAACAGGCGCGGACCGCCACGCATTGATGTCTGCCGTCGCGACGCGCTCCCCTATTGGGGAAAAGGAACGCCTCAGCGCGACCTTCGCGCTGTCGTTGCTGCTGCACGGCTTGCTCCTGCTCGGATTTGGGTTTGCATTGAAGGGCGCCGCGCCGGTCATGCCCACGCTGGATGTGATCCTCACCGGCACTTCGACTGCGTTGACGCCAAAACAAGCTGATTTCCTCGCACAGGCCAACAACCAGGGCGGGGGCACAAGCGACAGGGCCACCCGTCCGACCGATACGCAAAGCGGACTCCTGCCAAAACCCGATGAAGGCATTGCGCCGAGGGAACTGCGTGCCCAATCGCCTGCCCCGACCCCGCCGCCACAGATGCGCGTGATCAGCAGCACGCGCGGGGACGTGCAGGCGCCGCACGCACTGGCGGCATCCCAGGCCGACCCGACGCTGCTGCCACAGGGTGCGTTGAAGGTCGAGCACGACATGGAAATGGCCAGGCTTGCGGCGGAAATCCATTTGCGCTCGCAACGCTACGCCAAGCGTCCGTCACGCAAGTTCGTGTCGGCCAGCACGCGCGAATATGCGTGGGCGACCTATCTGCGCACGTGGGTGGATCGTGCGGAACGCGTTGGTAACCTCAACTACCCCGATCTAGCCCGTCGACGCGGACTGTCCGGCGTGGTCGTGATCAACGTCGGCATCCGTCGCAATGGATCGGTGGAGCGCGTGGACGTGGTGCAATCCAGCGGAATCCCCTTGCTCGACGCCGCTGCGCTGCGTATCGCCAAACTTGCCGAACCGTATCCCCCGCTGCCAAAAACCAGCGAGGATCCGGATATCCTCAACGTCGTGCGCACGTGGCGGTTCATGTCAGGCGGAACCTTGGTCGATCAGTAACCAGCTGGGTCCGTATGCACGCGTGCTCTGCCGCTACATCACCATGTCCGGCAATTGAACCCGGCTCAAGACTTGTTGCGCAATTCTTGCTGTTGCACGAGCGTGAGCGCGACATTGTTCCGCAGGTACGCCGGCGCGATGGCTTCGGGTGCCATTGCCTGCCCTTGGGAAAATGCGATCGCCGCCAGGCGGGCGACATCGGCTGCGTGGGGCAATGCGGCCGCATTGACTGACACCAGTTGCGATTGCAGCTGCCTCTGCAACACGTTGTCGGCGGCAGCAAATCCGGTACCCACGCCGTGCCATCTACCATCAACCACGATCGCGGCATCGGGCTTGACGACGCACTCGTCGGTCACTGCGGTCATCCCGGAGTCGTCACGCACGAAAGACCCCATGTAGATTTCCCCCATGCGCGCATCGATTGCAGCGAGGATGCGGGTCGACTCCGCCAGCTGCAACGGCAGCGAAGGAAGCGAAGCAGCAAGTGCCGCCAGCGTGGAAACCGGCACGACCGGGAGGTCCAGCGCCAGCGCGATCCCCTGCGCAACGGAAATGGCCAGGCGCACGCCCGTGAACGCGCCAGGGCCTCGCCCGACCGCGATCGCATCGAGTTGGGTCGTGGCGATCCCGGCTTCGGCCAGTAGCTGCTCGGCCCACGGCAGCGCCAGCTCCGCATGGCGACGCGGGGCGATTTCGAAACGTTCGCGCACGTCGCCATCAATCCACAGCGCGACGGAACAGGCTTCGGTCGCGGTTTCGAACGCAAGCAGCTTCATGACGGACCGGTCGCTGGGAGTGGTTGCGATTCTGCCGCAAAGAATGCCTGCACATCGCCGATGTCGCGGGTGCGCGGCAGCGGCGGCAGGGAATTCAGGAAAATGCGGCCGTAACTCTTTCCCAGCAGCCGCGGATCGCACAGGACCAGCACGCCGCGGTCGGTTTCGCTGCGGATCAGGCGGCCGGCGCCCTGCTTGAGCGCGATCACCGCCTGCGGCAATTGTTCATCGACGAATGGATTGCCGCCGGCGCGTCGCACCGCGTCCAGGCGGGCCTCGAAGACCGGGTCGTCTGGCGCGGCAAATGGCAGCTTGTCGATCACCACGACGCTCAATGCCGCTCCTGCGACATCGACGCCTTCGCGAAAACTCGCCGATCCCAGCAGTACGCCGTTTCCCGATTCGCGAAAGCGTTGCAGCAGCACATGCCGCGGCGCGTCGCCCTGCACGTAGAGCGGCCATGGCCCGCCGCGCAAGGCATCGGCGGCTTCACGCAGCGCGCGATGCGAGGCGAACAGGACGAACGCGCGTCCGCCGGAGGCATGCAGTACCGGCATCAACGCATCGATCAACGCGGTGTTGTAGCCCCGAGCCATGGGTTCTGGTAACGAGGGCGGCAGGTAACACAGTGCCTGCGTGTTCCAGTCGAACGGGCTGGGTTGCAGCAACGTGGTCGGTGCCTCCAGGCCCAATCGCATCGCGATGTGGTTGAAGTCTCCCGATACCGCGAGCGTTGCCGAGGTAAAGACCCAGGCGGCATGCGATTGTTCGCGATGCGTGCGCAACGGACCGGAGACATCCAGCGGCGTGCGTTGCAGCCGAAACCCGCGCGGGGAAAGTTCATACCAGCGCACGTCATCGTCAGGCGTGTCGATGTCGGCATCGAATTCGTCATCGAGCCGACCTCGCGACATCCAGCGCAGCAGCCGTGTCGTGAACTCCTGCGCGCGCGCATGACAGCCATCCAGGCCCGGCGATGCGTCTCGCAAGGCGACCAGGCGTTCCGTGAATTCCGCCAATGCCAGGGCGAGCGCACCCAGGGATTCGCGCACCGGCAGATCGTGCAGTGCGCGCTGCCGGGTCCCACGAGAAGGCAACATTTCCATCGCCGAGCGCAAAGCGCGGGTGGCCTGTTCAAGCTGTTGCGACGGCTGCTGGACCACCGACAACGCCGCTGGCACGTCCTTGCACTCCTTCAGCGCATCGCGCGCCAATTCCACGAGGGGTCGCGCGCCAAGACCTTCCCCAAAAAACTGCGCGGCCAGTTCCGGCAACTGATGCGCCTCATCGACGATGAACACCTGCGCGCCCGGCAGGATTTCGCCGAAGCCCTCCTGCTTCAGCGCGAGATCAGCCAATAGCAGGTGGTGGTTGACGACCACCAGGTCCGCCGACTGCGCACGCTGGCGCGCCTGCACCACGAAGCAATCGCCCCAGAACGGGCATTCGCTGCCCAGGCAGTTCTCCGCCGTGCTGGTCACCATCGGCAGCAGCGGGGAGTCTTCGGGCAAAGCATCCAGTTCGGACAGGTCGCCCATGCGCGTGCGCCCGCTCCAGGCGACGATGCGCTGGAGCATTGATTCAAGAGCTGGCGAAACCTGTTCGCGGTTGCCGAACATTCCCTTGACCAGTTGAGGCTCGCCCTTGCTTTGCTCCAGTCGATAACGACACAGGTAATTCGCCCGGCCTTTCAGCAACGCCGTCGACAACCCGATGCCCAGCGCCTCGCGCACGCGTGGCAGGTCGCGGTGGTACAGCTGGTCCTGCAGCGCCTTGGTGCCCGTGGAGATGATCGTTTTCATCCCCGACAGCAGCACGGGCACCAGGTAGGCGAACGTCTTGCCCGTGCCCGTACCGGCTTCAGCCAGCAGCACGTCCCGCTGCTCGAAGGCATGCGCGATCGCCACCGCCAGCGTTTGCTGCGACGCGCGCGGAGTGAAGGCGGGAATGTTGTGGGCCAGCGCACCGCCCGGTTCGAGCGCCGCGCGGGTCGCGGCCGTTAATTCAGACATGCATGCAGGGCGCGTAGACCATCACGGTTGTTCGGCAGGCCGGGGTGGCGGCGGAGTTTGAGGTGGCGGGGGCGCCTGTTTGGCCGGATCGTTGCGATGGCCCAAACCGAAGAAATCGCGCCAGCCACCATGCTGTTCGTCTGGTGGTGGCTGCCCCTGCTGTCCATCCTGCGGCTGGTCGGATAGCGTGGGGTCCGGGCTCGCATAGACACACGGTTGATACGGCGGCGCGTACCCGGCGACGAAGGCAAAGCGGCGCGCACCCGGACACGAGGCGTCGGTGCCATTGGATTGCACCACCCACTGCCAGTCCAGGCCCTTGTCGGCGACCTGCAGCGGCGCGCTGGGCAGGCGCGAGAAGATGCCCGACCACACCTTCATCGCACCCGTCGCCCCGTACAACCCGGTGGGCTGGTTCTGGTCATTGCCGACCCAGATGACCGCCAGGTGGTCGCCGGTCCATCCGGCAAACCAGCTGTCGCGACTGTCGTTGCTGGTGCCGGTCTTGCCGGCCGGTTGCAGGCGGCCCAAACCATCGGCGATCAGCTGGTGGCCGGTACCTCCGATGATGGCCTGCTGCAACGCCGTCGTTACCACGCGCGCGGCGATCGCGTCGCCCTCCTGCGCGGGCGCGGGCGCCTTGTCGTACCGGTTGACGGCGTTGCCGCTGGGGTCGAGCACGCCGCGCACCGCGTGCAGTGGCTGGATTTCGCCGTCCGATGCCAGGAACTGGTACAGCTGCGCCATCGCATACGGACTCTGGTCGACGGCACCCAGGATCAGCGACGGATTAGGCTTGGCATCGATGCCCGCGAGCGTGTGGATCAGGTCGGCCACACGCCCCGGCCCCACCTGCATGCCCAGGCGCACGGTGGCGATGTTGTACGAATGCGCAAGCGCATCGATCAACCGCACCAATCCGTGGCTGCGCCCTTCGGAGTTGCCGGGCGTCCAATGGCGGCCATTGCCAAGCGAAACAGTGATCGGAGAATCGTCCACGAAACTGGCCAGCGACCACCTGTCCGGCTGCGCCAGCGCCAGCATGTACACGAACGGCTTGAGCAGCGACCCCACCGGTCGTTGGGCTTCGACCGCCCGATTGAAGCCATGCTCGCTGAACTCGCGGCTGCCGACGACCGCGCGGACTTCGCCGTCATGGACATCGGTCAGGATCACGCCCGCTTCAAGCGGCGGTCGGTGCTTGGTATCCAGTGCTCGCAGGGTCTTGGTGACGGCACCTTCCGCGTAGGCCTGCGCCGCCGGTGACATCGCGGTCATCACGCTCAAACCGGCGCCTTGCAAGGCATCTGCGGGGTAATCGCGCTGCAGTTGCCGGCGCACCAGGTCGACATAGGTTGGAAAGCGGTCAGCCGCCAGGCTGCCCGGCGCGCTGGTAATGGCCAGCGGCGCCTGGGTCGCCCGGGTCCATTCGGCATCCCCGATCAGGCCGGTCTCGTGCATCTTCGCCAGCGCGAAATTGCGGCGCTCCGTGGCACGGTCGGGATAACGCCGCGGATCGTAATACGACGGCCCGCGAATGATGCCGACCAGCAGCGCGACCTGCTCGGTGCTCAGGTCACGCAGGTCGCGGCCGAACCAGTATTCCGCGCCCGCCGCGACGCCGCGGATTTCCTGCGAGCCGCGCTGGCCGAGGTACACCTGGTTGAGATAGGTTTCCAGGATCGTGCGCTTGTCGTAATGCGCTTCGATCAACAGCGCGTACATGATTTCCTTGACCTTGCGACTGATCGTCTGTTCGCGGCCAATGCCCAGCAAACCGCTGCGCGCCAGCTGCTGGGTGATGGTGCTCGCCCCCTGCTTGTTCTCGCCGCCCGAACGCACGGTGACGAAGGCCGCGCGCAGCATCCCGCCGAAATCGATGCCATGGTGATGGGCGAAGTCACGGTCCTCGACCGCCTGCAAAGAGGTCACCAGCAGTTCGGGGACTTCCTCGATGCGCACGAGCCGGCGTTCTTCCTGCTTCTGGCCGTACAAGGTCGCGATGCGCGCCGCGTCCAGGCGGACGGACTTGACGGTACGAGCACCAACGAGGTCCCGGACGGCGGCGATACGGTCGCCGGACAACGTCACTTCAATCCGGCTTGGACCGACCTGGCCGTCGACATCGTGGAATCCGCGACTGGAAATCCGCCAGTGCCCACCATCATGCTGGTACGTGCCGGCGCGCAGTCCAGCGCCGTCATCGCGATAGGAGGCGGCATCAAGTTCGGTTTTCAGGGTCTGTGCGTCCATGGCCAGCCCTGGCTGCAACAACAGTGGGCGCGCATAGACACGGGTCGGAAGCTGCCAGCGCAACTGACCGAAGCGTTGCACCACCTGATGATTGAGATACAGCGTGTAGGGAATCAGGAATCCCAATCCCAACCCCGCCGCAATCAACCCCCAGGTAAGTAATCGGCGCCGCCAGCCCAGGACGAACCCATCGCGGCTGGAGGCATGGCGCGAGCGCGACGCCGGGGCGTGATCGTCTTCGTCGTAATCGATGCGGGGCATAAGCTCGGGCAAGATGGGCGCTGCGGCTGCCGGCTGGCATTCGCGAGTGCGACAATGGCAGGCGCTGCCAGCGCAGCGGCGAGTCTAACGCACCCGCTGCGGCAGCTGGCACGCGGTTTTGTCCCCAGTCAGCCGGAGTTTCATTGCATGTCGTTGGCCGATGCGCGGTTCCTGTTGGCGCGCATGATCGGCCTCGCCCGACGCGGGTGGGTCAGCCTGCGCGTGCGTGGCTGGCGCGCGAGCTGGGCGCGCACGAAATTGCAGTTGCGACCCAAACCCGCCGCCTTGCACAAGGTGCTGTACATGCCGGCCTCGGCCGGTTTCGCGCCATTCGCGGTGCCCTCCAAACGCGCGAACGATGGAGAGCCGCCGCGTGCGAGCATCGTCATCCCCGTGTTCAACCACTTCGCGCATACGCTCGCGTGCCTGCGCGCGCTGGCCGACCATCCTCCCGGGGTGACTTGCGAAATCATCGTCGTCGATGACGGTTCCAGCGACGACACCCAACGCGCGCTGGAACAGGTCGATGGGATCCGTTATCACCGGCGGGTTGAAAACGGCGGGTTCATCGCCGCCTGCAACGACGGCGCGCAACTGGCGCATGGCGATTGCCTGGTGTTCCTCAACAACGACACGGTGCCACAGCCGGGCTGGCTGGACGCCCTGCTGAAGACGTTCGACGAGCACCCCGACGCCGGGCTCGTCGGCGCACAGCTGTTGTATCCGGACGGTCGATTGCAGGAAGCCGGCGGCGTCATTTTTGCCGATGGCAGCGGCTGGAACTATGGACGCCACGAATCGGCAGGCGATCCGCGCTTCGCCTACCTGCGCGATGCGGATTACGTCAGCGGCGCGGCCATTGCGATTCCGCGTGCACTGTTCGCGCAGCTTGGGGGATTCGATGCGCGCTATGCCCCCGCCTATTACGAAGACACGGATCTTGCATTCGCGGTGCGGGCATCGGGCAAGCGTGTGCTCTACCAGCCGGCAGCTTGCGTGGTGCATGACGAGGGAGCGACCTCGGGGACGGATATCAACAGTGGCGCGAAGGCCTACCAGTCGCGCAATCGCGAACGCTTCGCCACGTATCGACATGCTGATTTGCAGGGGCAGTTGCCGCCAGCCGCACTGCCCTCGCCTGCACTGTTGCATCGCCATCAGCGGCAGATCCTGGTGATCGATGCACTGACGCCGCAGCCCGATCACGATTCCGGCTCGCTCCGGCTGGTCAACCTGATGCGGATGCTGCTGGACGACGGCGCGCATGTCGTGTTCCTGCCTGCCAATCGCGAACACGCCGGTCACTACACCACAGCACTTCAGGAAATGGGTGTGGAAACCTGGCATGCCCCGTTCGCATCGCGAGCACCATCGTGGTTGCGCGAGCACGGGGCGCGTTTCGAAAGCGTGCTGGTCTGCCGGCATTACGTCGCCAGCGAGTTCCTGCCGCTGTTGCACCGTCATGCGCCTCAGGCGCGGATCCTGTTCGACAGCATCGATCTGCATTACCTGCGGGAGCGTCGTGCCGCCGAGCTCACGGGTGACGTTCGGTTGCTGCGCGCTGCAAACAACACGCGCGCGCTGGAACTCGATGTCATCGCACGCGCGGATGTCACGGTCGTCGTGAGCGAGGACGAGCGCACGCTGCTGGCGCAGGATGCCCCCCAGGCGCGGGTGCAGGTGCTGTCGAACCTGCACCGGATCGCCGGTCCAGGCCTGCCATTCGCACAGCGGCAGGACCTGGTGTTCGTCGGCGGATTTCGTCACCCGCCGAATGCCGATGCGGTGCGCTGGTTCGTGCAGGCCATCTTTCCGCTGTTGCGGGTGCAGCTGCCGCAGATCCGGTTTCACTGCATCGGTAGCCATCTCACGCCAGAAATAGCGGCACTGGGGCACCACGATGGGGTGGTCGTGCATGGCCACGTCCCCGACATCACGCCGTACATGGATGGCTGCCGGGTCGCCATCGCGCCCCTGCGTTACGGCGCCGGCGTGAAAGGCAAGATCAACCTGAGCATGGCGCATGGGCAGCCGGTCGTCGCCACGTCCTGCGCGATCGAAGGCATGCACCTGCACGACGGCCTGGACGTACTGGTTGGCGATGACGCCGAAACATTCGCCGCGAAAACCGCGCTCGCCTATTCCGATCCTGACTTATGGCAGCAGCTCAGACAGAACGGGTTGGACAATGTCGCCAGGCACTTCTCGATCGATGCCGCGCGCGCGACAGTGCGGGATTTGTTCCTGTCATAGAAGCCTGTCGGCGCCCAGCATCATCATGCTCAGTGGCCGCCGGCGATGCGCAGGCGCTCAACGAACTCGGCGATGCCTGGCGTTGCCGGATCCGTTTGGCGGGCACGCACCAGTGCGGCCTGCGCCGTGGCGACCTCCCCCGCACTCAACCGCTCATTGCCGACCGCCAGCCAGCGCAGTGCGAGCCGTCGTCGACCGTGTGCGATGACGTTCGCCTCACCGCCCAGCGTCACGCGGGCATCCAGGCACGCCTGCGCACGGGCAAGATTGTTGCGTCGCAATTCACGATCAAAGCACGCATTCGCCACGGGCAGCAGCCGACGCGAGGCCAGGACAACCGCCGCATCGCCTGGCGCCAAAGCGCGTGCCGCCCGCAACTTGTCGAAGGCACTGTCGCCCGGTGGCGTCAAAAGATCGCCGCGCGCTTCAGCGGCCTCGGCTTCCACCAGCAATGCATGGACTCGACGCAGACGTTGCGCAGTGGGAACTGGTGATGCAATCCGCTGACTGGCCAATCTTGACCGAAGTATCGCGTGTTCTGCCGCTCTTATCGCCATGGCCTGGGGGGATGCCTCGCGCGCTTGTGCCAGTGCGATCGCGGCAGCGTCAAACCGGAAATCGGCCGACATGCGAACGGCACGATGGGTCCATGCAGCCGCGACCTGGTCCAGCAAACGCTGCGCGGCAGCATCTCCTGGATCGATCTGCAGCAGCAGATGCGCCTGCTTCGCCGCCGATTGCAAGTCACCACGTCGCAGGTCTCCAACGGCCCGCTGATGCGCCAGGCCCAACGCCTTGGCCATGCGCGCCTGGGCGTCCGGAAGATCCGCATGCCCTGGGTCTTCGTCGTGCGCGACGGCAATCAGCCTGGCGGCCTCGACCATGTCATCGCGCTGCAAGGCCTGCTGCGCCTGCTGCAGAAGTTCAGTCAGCGCATCTTCGCGCCCTTCCAGTGCTTCGATCCGATCGGGCTCCAACGACAGCACGCGCCGATACAGGGGCAGTGCGGCATCTTCGCTGCCTTCAAGCCGATGCGCCTTGCGTGCCGTCGCCGCCCGGACCAACAAATCCGCAATGCCCACGTGCGCGGCTTCACGCTGTCGCAACGCCAACTCGACGCGGTTGATCGCCTCCCGCGGCGCGGACAATTCGCGCGCCAGTTGCATGGCCTTGTGCGCATCGACGTAGTGATCGGCAGCGGTCGCATCGCGCGCCTGCACCAAGGCCGCCTCTGCCACGCGCATGAGGCCGGCACGTGCCTCGTTGCGGTCGGGATCAATGGCCAAAGCTGCCTGGTACAACTCACGGGCACCGCTGCCGTCGACTGCCGTGAGATGGCCACGCGTCAGTTCATGCGCTGCCTGGTCCCGCAACACCTGCGCACGCGCCTCGGGCCAGAGCCGATCCGCCAAGGGACGGTGAAACATGACCAGCATCAACGCCAGCGTGACCACCAGCGCGCTTGCGCACCAGATGAGCACTGGATGGTGAGACATGGAGATCTTGGTCGGATTCACGCGTGCAGCATAGAAGAGCGCGCTTGAACGTGGGATCGTGCCGCCGGCGCGATGCTGGGTCAGGCCCGACGCGCGCGCTCCACGCCCACTAACGCCTCGAGTTTGCCCAGCAGCCGCGAGAGATGATCGTGGTCGGCCACGCGCACGCGCAACCGTAGCCGCACGCGGCCCCCGCCACGCGCGGTTTCGCTGCGGATTTCCAGCACGTGGGTATCCTCCTGAGCGATGAGGTTGGTGATGTCCTTGAGCAGCCATTTTCGATCGACCGCATCGACCAGCACCACGGCTTCGGAGTGTGGGCCATGGCGTCCCCACTCCACCGGAAGCACCCGCTGCGGTTGCGCTGCCGCCAATCGCCGCAACGTCGCGCAATCGGCCCGATGCACGCTGACGCCACGTCCACGCGTGAGATAGCCGGCAATGGCTTCGCCCGGCAGGGGTTGGCAGCAACGCGCGACCTGCGTCAGCAGGTTGTCGATGCCAACCACCGTGAATCCAGCGTCTGCGCGGGATGGGTGCGCGGACTGCGGCGTACGCAGGAGACGCAGCGAAGGGGCACTGGCAGGCGCGTTGCGTGCCCGCTCGTGCTCGAGCAGGACGCGGGCAACCTGCTGGGGCCCGACATCACCCAGCGCCACCTGCACCTGCAACTCCTCGAGGGTGGCGGTATTGAATTTCTGCAATGCCGGCAGGGGATCCAGGTGCTGTACGCCGGCGCGTTTCAGCTCCTTGTCCAGCAGCTCACGGCCCGCCTGGACGTTGCGCGCGCGATCCAGCTTGTTGAACCAGTTGCGCACCTTTTCCCGCGAACGCGCACTGGCAAGAAACCCGCGGGACGCCACCAGCCAGTCGCGTCGCGGTTCACCGGTTTTGGCGACCATGATCTCGACGCGGTCGCCGCTGTGCAGCATGTGGTCGAGCGTCACGATGCGGCCATCCACCTTGGCGCCGCGACAGCGATGGCCGACCTCCGTATGCACGTGGTAGGCGAAGTCCAGCGGCGTCGCGCCCTGTGGTAGGTCCACGACCTCACCCTTGGGAGTCAGGACATAGATGCGGTCCTCGACCAGCTCGCTGTCGATCTCCCCCAGCAGGTTCATGTTGTCGCGTTCGGAATGACCTTCGGCGCCATGGCTGTCGAGCAGCCGCCGCATCCACCCGATCTTGCGATCCAGCGAGGCATCGGCCGCAGCCGAGCGGTGCTCGACGCCTCGACCTTCCTTGTAGCGCCAATGTGCCGCCACGCCAAGTTCTGCCTGCGCATGCATCTCGAAGGTGCGGATCTGCACCTCCAGCGTCTTTCCTTCCGGGCCGATGACCGCGGTATGCAGCGAGCGGTAATCATTGCGCTTGGGTCGCGCGATGTAGTCGTCGAATTCGCTCGGTACCGGCTGCCACAAAGCATGCACCACCCCAAGAGCGGAGTAACAGGCCGGCACGTCATCGACCAGCACGCGCACGGCACGAAGGTCGTACAGCTCGCCGATCGGCACGTTTTTTTTCTGCATCTTCTTCCAGATGCTGTAGATGTGCTTTGGGCGGCCAGCGACATCAGCATGCACGTCCTGCGCAGCCAGCGCTGCGCTGAGTGTCCGTTTCACCGCATCGACATAGCATTCGCGGGCGCTACGTTTATCGTCCAGCAGACGCGCGATGCGTTGATAGGTCTCCGGCTCCAGGTGCCGGAATGCGAGATCTTCCAGCTCCCATTTCAGCTGCCAGATGCCCAGCCGGTTGGCCAGGGGCGCGTGGATGTCGCGGGTGAGTTGCGCAAGCGCGTGCCGTTGTGAAGGTGCAAGGCGATCGGCATGACGCAGTCGCGCGAGCTGACGCGCCAACAGGATCGGTACGACGCGCAGGTCGCGCACGATCGCCAGCAACAACCGACGCAGCCCCTCACTGCTGCCACTCTCGCGCCGTTCGGCATGCAACGCCCACACCTGTGCGGCGGCGCGCTGGCCCTCGAGCAGCAATGCAACCCCGGGAAAGTCGCGAGCCAGTCGCGGTTGCAACCGCGACTGCAAGGTGGGCGCAACATGCAGTATCGAGGCAGCCAGGACCTCGCCGTCGGCGTCCAGCGTCGCCAGCGCCGCCAACGTTTCAGCGATGACGTCTGGCGCATCGCGCAATGCGGCGGAATCCCCCGCAATGACACCATCCAGCACTGCCTGGCGCAGTAAGGATGGAATCGCGGCGCAGACCGGCGTCGCCAGCAAGGCAATCAGGGCGTCGTCGAAAGGAATGCGGTCGGAAGACAACGCGGCCATCGGTTGATCAGGAGCGTCTACACTAGCGGCGCCCAGACCCGAGGAACAGACCATGCCGCCGATCCGCCTGCCATCGTTGTCGATTCGCATGCTTGCCCTTGCCGCACTGATCGCCTGCACGCCAGTCGCCTTTGGACAGACCACGCCGGCGATCGAGACGCAGATGTCACCGGCGGAATTCAAGGCTGCTGGCCTGGACAAGCTGAATGCCGACGAACTCGCGCACCTCAATACCTGGCTTGGACGCACCATTGAAACGCAAAGCGCCAGGGTCGCGGCGGACACGAAGAAGATGGTCGAGCACGAGAATCGTGGCTTCTTCGATTTCGGATCGCAGGAACCGATCACCGGACGCATGAACGGGGAATTCCGCGGATTCGCAAAAAACCGGATTTACACACTCGACAACGGCCAGGTCTGGCAACAGATCGATGATGCTGAACTGCAGGGAATACGCCTCACCAATCCGGACGTGAACATCAAGCCGGCGATGATGGGCAACACCTGGTACATGGCCGTGAGTCACTACAACACGCGGGCCCAGGTCAAGCGGATCAAGTGACGGGGCGAAGCACTCGCACGACCACGCCATCCACTACAGCACCCCCGGCGAAAGTCGGAGGTTTTTCATGTCCCCAGTCGCGCCAATCTTGCCGACAGCTTCTTGACCGAAATTCCTGACTGCGTGCCAAGCTCCTGGGCGAACAACGACACCCGCAACTCCTCCAACTCCCATCGCAATGCCTGCCAATCGGCACGGCCGCCGACACCTGTAACGTGCGCAGCAGCCAAGGCATCGGCAAACACCTTCAACTCAAGCATGCGCGCCTGGTCTCGCGCCGGATCGCGGAGTGCGCGCTCCGCACGCAACGCGAGCGCCTTGAGATAACGGGGATATTCCGACAACGCTGTCTCAGGCACGTCGCGCAGGAAACCCGGCGGCGTCAATGCAGCCAGCTGCACGCGCATGTCATCCAGGTTCCCGCTGGCCCAGCCAATCAAGCTGGAATCGAGTTTTGCGCGCACATCCGCGACCAGGCCAAGGATGGTTTCAGCCTGCGCCAGGCGCGCCATCGCCTGTTGAAACAATTCGCGCGCCATGTCGTCGCGGCGTTGCGCAAAACCTTCGGCATCGCGGATTTCGCCCAAGCCATCCGCCGCCAACGCAGCGAAAGCGCCATCGACCAGGTCCGCGCGCAGGCGATCGCGTTCGCTGTCGTGGCCGGCCCGCGGCGCGACCGATTCAATCGCGGCATACAGCAATGCGGTTTTTGGTTGAACGGGCAATTGCTTTCGCGCCTGTTTGAGCTTGTCGGCCAAGGCAAACCCGAGCAACCTGCGCACGCCGCGCGGATGCCGTAGTCGCGCCTGTGCAAGTTCGGCATGGACCGACAACGAGACGCTGTCACCCATGTCGTCCAGCGCTGGATAGGCGGGCACGCCGCCCGCGCCGGGGACGGACATTGGAACCGGTGATGCTGGAAATTGCGTCAACCTGGTTTGCGCCAGTCCCTGGGCCGCGTGTGTTGCGAATGCGGCCGCGGCATTCGCGCCGAATCGCTCGCGCAGCCCATCCAGGTCGCGCGATTCCGCCAATACGACATGTCCGTCGCGATCGGATAGTCGTAAATTGATGAGCAGATGCGGCTCGATCATGGCGGGAACGAACGACGTCACCGGCACGGCAACACCCGTGGCGTTTGCCAGGAAGCGCGCGAGGGTTCCTTCGATCGAGTCCGGTCCCGGCTGCGGCCAGGCTTCGGCAAAGGCGCGGGCAAAATCCGGTGCGGGTACGAAATTACGCCGCAATAGCTTGGGCAGCGTCCTGATCAGCGCCGAGGCCTTGTCCGCGACCAAACCCGGCGCCAGCCACGACAACCGCGCCGGATCCAGCGCATTGAGCAGGTGCAGCGGGACGGCCAACGTCATGCCGTCATCGACTGCGCCAGGCTCGAACCGATACCGTACCGCCAGGCGCGCATCACCCAACGCCAGGTAGGGCGGGAATCGCGCAGCATCGGTTTCATCGCTGACCAGCAGATCCGACAGCGGCCATTCCAGCGCCGATTTCCGGTCTTTCGACAATTTTCCATACCACGCATCCAGCGCATGCGTGTTGTGCACAACTGGCGGCAGCCGGTCCAGGTACCAGCGCGCCTGCCAATCCTCGTCGACGACCAGGCCCGCGCGCCGCTGTTTCGCTTCTTCCTGCCCTGCTTTTTCCAGCACAGCCAGGTTGCGCGAAACGAACACGCTGCGTGTGTTGATCTCGCCGGTGAGCAGTGCATCGCGCACGAAGATTTCGCGCGCTTCCTGCGGGTACAACGCGCCGTAATGGATCGGCCGTTTGGGCGCCAGCACCAGGCCAAACAGGCTGATCTGTTCGCTGCCGACCACGCGCCCCTGCGATCGCGACCAGTGCGGATCATGATGACGGCGCGCCAGCAGGTGCGGTAACACCGCGATCGCCCAATCCGGCTCGATCGCCGCATTGGTCAGCGCCCACACCCGTTCGGTGTCCAGCAGCGTTGCAGACAACACCCAAGGGGGACCTGCTTTCGAGGAGGATGCCTTCGCCAGTGCGGAGCCTGGAAACAGCTGGAACCTGCGCCCGCGTGGCCCCTCGTAGAGGCTGCTCGTCTTGCGATCCACCTGTTGGCTGCGATGGCCCAACTGCGTTGGCAACCCGGTGATCAGCGCACGATGCAGGTTTGCGTAGGCGTGCTGGTCGAAGGGTTTTCCTTCGGCGTCCTGTTGCCAACCCAGGTCGTCGCACAAAAGCTTCAGCTGGCGATGGAGTTCACGCCATTCGCGCAAGCGCAGGAATCCAAGGAAATGCCTTTCGGCCCACCGGCGCAGCTGCGATTGCGTCAGCTCTTCATGTGCGATCCGGAACGCATCCCACAACTTGAGGATGCCGACGAACTCGGATTTCGGATCGCTGAATTGAGCATGCGCGGCATCGGCGGCCGCGCGCTGGTCGGAGGGTCGCTCACGTGGGTCCTGGATGCCGAGGAAGCCCGCAATCGCCAGCATTTCGCGCAGGCAACCCTGGGCGTTTGCCGCGACCAGCATGCGGGCGAGCTTCACGTCCACCGGCATGCGCGCCATCAGCTTGCCGGTGGACGTCAACGTGCGCGCGTCGCGGCCCGGAACACCATCGACCGCACCCAGCTCCACCAGTGTCTGCCAGCCATCGGCGACGGCGCGTAAATCTGGCGGCTCCAGGAACGGGAAATCCTCGATACGTCCCAGTCCAAGCGACAACATGCGCAGGATCACTCCCGCCAGCGCCGCGCGGCGGATTTCCGGGTCGGTGTAAGGGGCCCGTGATTCGAAATCAACTTCGGAATACAAGCGATAACACGTGCCCGGCGCGACACGGCCACAACGACCCTTGCGCTGGTCGGCGCTGGCTTGTGAGATCGCCTCGACATGCAATCGATCGAGTTTCTGTCGGGGGCTGTAGCGCTTGATGCGGGCCACGCCGGGATCGATCACGTTGTGGATGCGCGGCACCGTGATCGAGGTTTCGGCAACATTCGTCGCCAATACGATGCGGCGTTGACTACCGGGATGGAAGACACGGTCCTGGTCTCGCGGGGACAGCCTTGCGTAAAGCGGAAGCACTTCGGTGTGGCGATACTTGCGGCGCTCAAGCGCCTGGTGCACCTCTCTTATTTCGCGCTCGCCGGGCAGGAAGACCAGCGTGTCGCCCTGCGTGCCATGGGAGCCCGGCCTTTCGTGCGCGATCTCGTCGCAGGCTGCGATGATGCCGTCGAGCATGGAACGCTCGCCCTCCTCCTCGCCGACTCCCTCCAGCGGCCGATAACGCACCTCCACTGGATAGCTGCGCCCTTCAACCTCGACCACCGGCGCGTCGTCGAAATGCTGGGAAAAACGCGCGGTATCGATGGTGGCCGAGGTCACGATGACTTTCAGGTCGGGACGCCGTGGCAGCAGCTGTTTGAGGTATCCCAGCAGGAAATCGATGTTGAGGCTGCGCTCGTGCGCCTCGTCGATGATCAGCGTGTCGTAGCGGGACAACCATCGGTCCGACTGGATTTCGGCCAGCAGGATGCCATCCGTCATGAACTTGATCGCAGTCTGCTCGCCCACGTTGTCGCTGAAGCGCACCTGGAATCCGACCAGCCCGCCGACCGCCACCTGCATTTCCTCGGCCACGCGCCGCGCCACAGCGCGAGCGGCGATGCGGCGCGGCTGGGTGCAGCCGATCATCCCCGCGGCGCCACGGCCGGCAGCGATACAGATCTTTGGCAGCTGCGTGGTCTTGCCGGACCCTGTTTCGCCAGCGATCACCACGACCTGATGGGCACGGATCAGCGCGATGAGGCGATCGGCAGATGCGGCGATCGGCAAGTGCGGATCAACCGTCACTTGCGGCAGCATCCGTGCGCGCGCATCGCGCGCATCGGTTGACGATTGCAATGCCTGCAAGAACGCGTCCCGCGCAATCGGGTCAACTAGCTTCGCCTTCCAGCGCGCCCACAAGCCGAGCAGTCGCCCACGATCACGCGTCTGCGCATGCTCGATCGCATGCCGCGCTTGCCCTGGCGTCATTGGGCTCGATGGTTCAATGGTCATCGGTGGCTCGATTGGCGAACAATGCAATTCCCGGCCTGTGGCTGGGTTTATTGTGGGCCAACCGCCAACGGATTCCACGCGATACCGGCCCATCACGGACCGGTGACCAATGCAATGCGGTCCCTGGCGCAGGCGCGACCAATCATTCCTACGATCCACATGGAATTTTTCTGAATGCCGTGCGCGCCTGCCTTGCTACCCTGTGCCCATGTCCGATGTCGCCCTGACCCAACTTCGCCATACCTTCGGGTACGACAGCTTCCGTGGGGAACAGGCGCAAATCGTGGCGCACGTCGCCGATGGTGGCGATGCGCTGGTGCTGATGCCGACCGGCGGTGGCAAGTCGCTGTGCTACCAGTTGCCGGCGTTGTTGCGCAATGGCACGGGGATCGTGATTTCCCCACTGATCGCACTGATGCAGGACCAGGTCGAAGCGATGCGCCAGCTCGGCGTGCGCGCGGCATTCCTGAATTCAACCCAGGACGCAACCGAAGCGACGATGATCGAGCGACAACTGCTCGATGGGGATCTGGACCTTCTCTACGTCGCGCCGGAACGCCTGCTGACCCCGCGCTTCCTCAGCCTGCTCGATCGCGCCCGGATTGCGCTTTTCGCGATCGACGAGGCGCATTGCGTGTCGCAATGGGGGCACGATTTCCGCCGTGAATACCGCGAACTGACGATCCTGCACGAGCGCTGGCCGAAGGTGCCGCGGATCGCGCTCACAGCCACCGCGGATGCGCCGACGCGGCGGGAAATCGTCGAGCGGCTGGCGCTGGAACAGGCGCGCCAGTTCGTCAGCTCGTTCGACCGCGCCAACATCCGCTACACCGTCATCCACAAGCACGATGGTCGTCGCCAGCTGCTTGAATTCATCGACGCTCACCGTGGCGAATCAGGAATCGTGTATTGCCTGTCGCGCCGCAAGGTCGAGGCCACGGCCGCCGCGCTGGTCGAACGCGGCATCATGGCGCTGCCGTATCACGCTGGTCTCGATGCGACGGTGCGCGCCGCCAACCAGCGTCGCTTCCTGCGCGAGGACGGCATCGTCATGGTCGCGACGATCGCCTTTGGCATGGGGATCGACAAGCCTGATGTACGCTTTGTCGCCCATATGGATCTGCCCAAATCACTGGAAGGTTACTACCAGGAAACTGGCCGCGCCGGCCGTGATGGCGAACCTGCGGACGCCTGGCTTGCCTACGGGCTGGGTGATGCAGTGTTGCTGCAGCGGATGATCGAGCAATCTGATTCCAGCGAGGACCGCAAACGGCTGGAACGCGGCAAACTCGATGCCTTGATCGGGTATTGCGAATCGACCGGGTGCCGCCGACAGACGCTGCTGGCCTATTTTGGCGAAACGCATCCAGGTGGCTGCGGCCATTGCGACAACTGCCTGCAACCACCCCAAAGCTGGGACGGCACCGTCGCTGCACAGAAAGCTTTGTCGTGCGTGTATCGCAGCGGTCAACGCTTCGGCGCGGCGCACGTCATCGACGTGCTGCGCGGCGCGGAGACGGCGAAGGTGCGACAACACGATCACGACAAACTCAGCACCTATGGCATCGGCGCGGAGCTGGACGCGAAGCAATGGCGCAGCGTGATGCGTCAACTGGTCGCCGCTGGCCTGTTGGAAGTCGATCTCGAAGGCCATGGCGCGCTGCGCCTGACGCCTGACAGCAGCGCGGTCCTCAAGGGCGCTCGCATGTTGTCGCTGCGCACCGAGCCACCGGCAGCCGCAAGCCGCCGGGACCGCGTCGTGCGTGCACCCGCCGCGGGTCTTGTGCTGCCGGCCGATGCGGCATCGCGGTTCGAGGTTCTGCGGGCATGGCGCAGCGACACCGCACGTACGCAAAGCGTGCCGGCCTACGTGATCTTCCACGACAGCACGTTGCGCGACATCGCGCTGAAATGTCCCGAAGACCTCGACGCACTGGCCAGGATCAGTGGCGTCGGTGCGGGAAAACTTGAGCGTTATGGGCATGCATTGCTGGAAGCACTGTCGGCTCCCGTGGACGGCTGATGCGACGGGAAAGCTTGCCGAAAGCCACTGCCACGACGATGATGACGACAGCCTGGACGGCGCGCGATCGCGCAGTCGGCTTGCAGTCAGACCTGCAGCGACGGCGTGAATGGATCGCCTGGCGCCCTTGGTGAGTCCAATCAAACCAGCACCTACTTCCCCTGCCATCGCCGCGCCTCGCACCCCTCGTGGCTCCCATGCCCTCGCGGTATTGCTGGCCGCCTACGCCTGCGTTCGCGTGTACCTGCTGCGAAGCACGCCGGTGAATTCCGACGAGCCACAGCACCTGCACGTCATCTGGGGTTGGAGCCAGGGCCTCGCGCCGTATCGGGATGTGTTCGACAACCACACGCCGTTGTTCCACATGCTGTACGCCCCGCTACTGCGCCTGCTCGGCGAGACGCCCGACGTCCTGCTATGGATGCGGCTGGCGATCGTGCCCGTCGCGGTCGCCGCAATCGCTCTGACAGGGCTGATCGCACGTCAATTGTGGAATCGAGAGGTCGCGGTGTGGGCGATCGTATTCGCGTGCACCTATCCACCCTATCTGCTGGTGTCAGGACAATTCCGCACCGACGGGCTGTGGGCGATGGCATGGATCGGCACGATCGCGACTGCCGTTTGCGGACGATGGACGCTGTTGCGCGCGGTCGGTGTCGGCGTGTTGATCGGTGCGACATTTGCCGTGTCGATGAAAACCATGCTGCTGGTTTCCGGGCTGGTGCTGGCGTGGGGTTTCGTCCAGTTCGCGTTACCCGCCCGCGTGCGCCCTTCGGCCTTGGCGTGCGTGAAAAGCGCGGCTGCGATGCTTGCGGCAGTCATCGTCATCCCGGCATTCGCCGTTGGCATTGTTGCCGCCAAGGGCGGCTTGGCGGCGATGCGATACGGCGTCATCGAGCACAACCTGTTGGCGCAGCTCGGCCGCACGCACGGCCACAACTGGCGCGTGCCGCTCATGCTGGTGCTGTTGGCGCTGCTGGGCGTCGCGGTGCGGAGGGTGATTCGATCTTCCATCCACCCGCTGCTATCAGCACGCCGCTGCCTGGTGATCGCCTCGGCGCTTGCGTACACGTTGCTGTTGTTCGGTACCTGGCCACTGCTGACGCGACAGGATTACCTGCCGTCGATTCCGCTGCTGGCGATTGGACTGGCTGGCTGGTGGCAGGCGCGTGATTGGCCGCGACTCAACTGGGTTCCGATTGCACTGACCATCGCAGGGTTGTTGTCGGTTTTGCACAAACGCCTGCCATGGGACGACCGCATCGCTCCCTATCGCGCGTCGCTCGCAGATGTGCTCGCGGTGACATCGCCCGAAGAGCCGGTGATGGACGACAAGGGCGCGTCGGTATATCGGCGCCGGCCATATTATTTCGTGCTGGAAGGCATCACTCAGGCAAGAATCCAGCGCGGTCTCATCATCGACGACATTCCGCAACGCCTGCTCGCCACCAACACGCATGTGCTGTGGATGGAGCGCTTGCCCATGCAGGACGCGGCTTTCATCGCCGCCAATTATTTGCCAGTGCGCAATGGCTTGCGGGTGGCCGGGCATGATTTCGGGCAGATGCAGGCGGGGATGACGCAACCCTTCGAGATCCTCCTGCCCGGCGACTATGCAGTGACGGGGGCGGGACGCGACGCATCCATCGACGGCAATGCATCCACGCTGCCGCGGAAGTTGTCGGCCGGGCGCCACGTGCTCACCACGGCCCAACCCGGACACGTCGAACTTGTGTGGGCTCCGGCGGCCCTGCTGTTGATGCCGCCAACGCAGGCACACTAGACCCATGGATCAACTCAGCTGTAACGCCTCCGACCGGCTGCTGGTGTTCGCACCGCATCCGGATGACGAAAGCCTCGCCTGCGGTGGGCTGATCCAGCGTGCGCGGCGCGCCGGTGCAGCCGTGTCGGTGGTGATCGCAACCAATGGTGACGCCAATCCGTGGCCACAACGCCTGATTGAAAAACGCTGGCATTTGGGGCCGGACGCGGCGCAGCGGTGGGGCGCGGTGCGCCACGCGGAAGCGACCGTCGCGCTGCAGGCCCTCGGCATTTCCATCGACCACGCCCGCTTCCTCCAATGGGCCGACCAGGGCTTGACCAAGCGCCTGATGCAGGATGGAAACCCATCGGTCACGCAGCTGCGGAAACTGATCGCAGCACACCGCCCCACGCTGGTGGCAATGCCCAGCTTGCGTGATTCCCACCCCGACCATAGCGCGCTGGCGCTCATGCTCATGGCCGCGCTGCGCGGCGAGAACAGCCAAGCGCGCGCCATCTCCTACTGGCTGCATGGCCGCGACGGCCTGCAATACGACGTTTCGGAAGTCGCGCTGACGCAGGAGGAATTGGTTGGCAAGCGTGCGGCAGCGCTGGCGCATGTCAGCCAGACGCGCTTCGGCACCTCGCGCCTGTTGCGCTTCGTCGCTCCCACCGAAAGATTCGTTCACCCCAGCTTGGTGGCTCCACAAAACCTGCCGACATGGCGCTGGCGGTTGCGCGCCAATGGCCGGTTGGGAGTCGTCGCGGCGCGACGCCTGCACATCGTGGCGATGACCTCCCATGGCGTCATCCACGCCAGCACGCTCGAACTGCCCGATGCGCGGAAGGCAGCGTTGCAGTTCAAGCGATTGGATGCCCGCACCGTGCAGATCGAAATGCCCGCGCTTTGGCCAGGCCCCCTTTCGGTGGTTGCAAAGCTGGACACCAATCACCGACTCAATGTGTATGACGAGTTCGGCTGGACTCAATGCGAGCGTGAGGACAAAGTCCCCACTATCGATGCCGACCGCGCTGAATCAGGCCTCGCGCAGCACGCGCCAAACGAACACCTGGCAGCAGTGACTCAGGATGCGATCGGCGAAACGGCGACATCCTTGCGAGTCACTGTCAGGTAGATCACCAGCCCAAGGATGGTTACCAGGAAAATCGCGCTGGTGACCACGGTCCCCAGGCCCAGGCCGCCGTCCGTCCCGGGTTGTGACAGGTAATCACCGATCGACGCGCCCAGTGGCCGGGTCAGGACGTACGCGATCCAGAACGCCAGCACACCATTCAAACCCAGCCGAAGGTGAGCGACCGCCGCCACTGCGATCAGGCCAGCGCAGATCAGCGCTGTCAGCAGGTATCCCACATGCAGGCGCTCGGCAAACAGGTCGCCGGCCGCCGTGCCTAGTGCAAACGTAAACAGGATGGCAAGCCAATAGAACGCCTCGCGTGGCGTGGTGTCGATCCATTGCACCGAAAGCGTCTTCTCCTTTGCATACCAGATGGCAAATGTCGCCGCCAGCAGCACGCTGAAGACAATCGTGGTGGTGACCAGCGAAACATTCAGGTTATCGGTGAGGTTGTCGGTGATCAACGTGCCCACGACGCTGAGCAACACCACGGCCAGCCAGTAAAGACCAGGCGTGTATCTGCGTGACCGGAATTCGAAGCCCAGCGTGACCAGCAACAGGCCACCCATCAGCCAGGTCGTGTTGGTCAGGCCCAGGCCGAGGTTGGTGCTGAGATAGTCAGCGAAGGTCTCGCCCACCGTGGTGCACAGGATCTTGATGATCCAGAAATACAGGGTGATTTCCGGGACCTTATTGAGCATCCGCCGGCCCGATTCGAGCAATGCGTTGCGATCGTCTGGACGCATGGTTTAGCCCACCAACATGAGGAGTTGGCGTCCTTGTATCACGCAGGACGTCCAGCTCAGGTGGTCAACCACTACACATGTCCCGCGTGGGAAAGGACGGCGAAAGGCGGGTTATCTAGCCTGCTCGATATCGTTTTCCAGCGCGGGTAACTCGTGCGTCCCTGGACCATCCTCTGCGACTTCGACGGCACCGTTTCACTGCCTGATGCGACCGATGCGTTGCTGGAGCAGTGCGCCGCGCCGCAATGGAAGAGCATCGAACGTGACTGGCGTTCCGGCCTGATCGGCTCGCGCGACTGCATGACGCGCCAGATCGCACTGATCGACGCTAGCGAACAGGACCTGAATCGCATCCTGGACACCATCCCGATCGATCCGGCGTTCGCGCAATTCGTATCGCTTGCGCAGGATGCGGGCATCGCGTTGACCATCGTCAGCGACGGCCTGGATCGTGCGATTTCGCGAATCCTAGGCAATCACGGTTTGGGCCACCTGCCCATCGTGGCCAACCATCTTGAACAGGTCGGCGTACGTCGTTGGGCGATGCAGTCGCCGCACGCCAACGCGACATGCCGCTCGCAAAGCGGCACATGCAAATGCGCGTTGGCCGGCAGCCATGCCGATCGCGCCAACGTGCTGCTGATCGGCGATGGCCAGTCGGATGTCTGCGTTTCGGCATGTGCGGATTTCGTCTTCGCCAAGGCGCGCCTGCTTGAGCATTGCCGCGCCGCTAAGGTTTCGCATCTTCCTATTACCGGGTTCGCCGAAGCAATCGCGCTGCTTCCGGACCTGGTCGCCGGTCGCTTTGATCATGTGCAACCGCTAGCCCTTCCCCAGATCCCACGAAGAATCGAGTACGCATGAACAAGATTGCGATGCTTCAGCCAGCCGCGGAGCATGGCGCCGCCAGTGATGCCGCGCTGCTCGCCGACGAGGCGCGCTACTGCTCTTTCGGCGACACCGTGCACTACAGCGAGCCACCGAAGATCTTTGCGCATTGCGATGGCAGCTACCTGTACGACACCGCCGGCGTGCCGTTCCTGGACCTGCAGATGTGGTATTCAGCGGTCAACTTCGGTTACGCCAATCCGCGTTTGAACAACGTGCTGAAGCACCAGATCGATACGTTGCCGCAGGTCGCCAGCCAGTACCTGCATCCGACCAAGATCGAGCTTGCGAAAACCATCGCCCAGGATGCCGAGCGAAAATGGGGCCGCCAGGGCCGCGTGCATTTCAATGTTGGCGGCTCCTCGTCGGTCGAGGATTCGCTGAAGATCGTGCGCAATGCATCAGGTGGGAAGAGCCTGGTGTTCGCGTTCGAAGGCGGTTACCACGGCCGCACGCTGGGTGCTTCGGCGATCACTTCGTCCTACCGGTATCGTCGTCGCTATGGTCACTTCGATCGTGCGCAGTTCATCGAATTTCCGTATCACTTCCGTGGCCCCAAGGGCATGTCGAAAGAGGAATACGGAGAGTTGTGCGTGGCGAAATTCGCCCGACTGTTCGAGACCGAATACAACGGTGTCTGGGATGCCAAGGCCGGTCAATGCGAATACGCAGCGTTCTACGTCGAACCGATCCAGGGCACCGGTGGATACGTCATCCCACCACCGAACTTCTTCACCGGGTTGAAGAAAGTGCTGGACGACTACGGCATCCTGCTCGTCGTCGATGAAATCCAGATGGGGTTCTTCCGTACAGGAAAGCTGTGGGCGATCGAACATTTCGGCGTGAAACCCGACGTGCTGGTGTTCGGCAAGGCACTGACCAACGGCCTGAATCCATTGGCTGGAATCTGGGCGCGCGAAGAGCTGATCAACCCGACCGTATTCCCGCCGGGCTCGACGCATTCGACCTTCGCGTCCAATCCGCTGGGCACGGCGGTTGGCCTGGAAACCATGCGGATGCTCGCAGAGACCGATTACGAATCGATGGTGATGGCCAAGGGCGCGCATTTCCTCGCCGGACTACGCGACCTGCAGACGCGCCATCCGGAAATCGGTGATGTGGATGGCCTCGGCCTCGCGCTGCGTGCGGAAATCTGCGAAGCCGACGGCTTCACACCGAATCGCAAGTTGCTCGATCGCATGGTCGACATGGGCCTGGCAGGCGATCTTCGCCACGGTGGCAATCCCATCGGGCTGGTGCTGGATGTCGGTGGTTACCACAAGAACGTGATCACCCTGGCGCCATCGCTGCATATCAGCAGCGATGAAATCGATCTTGGCCTGGGCTTGCTCGATCAGTTGCTGACACGCGCAAAGCAGACGATCTAGGCGCTCATGGTTGCGCGCGTGTCACTGGCCGGCACGCGTCAACGCCAGCACGGCGTTCAAACCACCGAAAGCGAACGAATTGCTCAACGCCGCACGTACCGGCATGGCGCGGGCGGCATTCGGGACGTAGTCGAGATCGCAGGCCGGATCCGGATCTATGAAGTTCGCCGTCGGCGGGACGATCTGCTCCCGCAAGGCGCCAATGACGGCGACGAGCTCGAGCGCACCAGCTGCCCCGAGTGCATGTCCATGCACGCCTTTCGTCGACGAGATCGCCAGCGCATCGGCATGGTTGCCGAAAGCAAGCCGGATCGCGCGGGTTTCCGTGGGATCGTTGAGCGCAGTGCCGGTGCCGTGCGCGTTGATGTAGTCGATGTCCTCGCCCTGCAATCCGGCCTCGTCCAAAGCCATCCGCATGGCAGACGCAGCCCCCTCCGCCGACGGAGCCACGATGTCGCCCGCATCGGCGCCAATGCCGAATCCGGCAAGCTCGGCCAGGATCTCCGCGCCGCGCGCGCGCGCATGCTCCATCGATTCCAGCACGAAGATCCCCGCGCCTTCACCCAGCACCAGGCCTTGGCGCTGCGCGCAAAATGGACGACAGGTGTCGTCGGCGACCACGCGCATGGCCTCCCATGCACGGATGGCGGCAAGCGTGAAACATGCTTCCGTGCCGCCCGCGATGGCGACGTCAGCCATGCCATGGCGAATCATCAGCGCCGCCTGCGCGATCGCATGGTTGGACGACGCACAGGCGCTGGACACGGCAAACGTCGGTCCGCGCAACTTGAACGCCATGCCGATCTGGCTGGCCGGTGCACTGGGCATGATGCGGATGATCGACATCGGGTGCACGCGCTCGGCACGGTCGCGATACAGGCGCCGCGATTGTTCATCGCGCGACACTTCACCGCCAATGCCGGTACCGACGACAACCGCGGTGCGCGTCGACATTTGTTGGTCAAACACCAGCCCCGATTGCGAAATCGCCTCACCAGCCGCCAGCACCGCAAACTGCGAGACACGATCGAGCAGTGTCAATTGTGCAGGCGAAAAATGCGCGGAGGGATTGAATCCCGGAACCATTGCAGCCACGCGCATGCGAATGCCGGTTTCACCAATGGGTGGAACGAGCGGTGCGATGCCACTGCGCGCGTCCCGCATGCCCTCCCACAACGCGGGTGCGCCCAAACCGAGCGCGCTGATCGCGCCCATCCCGGTGATGGCGATACGGCGCGACATGCGTGCGTGCTCCTGCGCTTTGCCGGGTCAGGCCGCTGGTGCGGCGCTCGCCTTGAGCGCGAGCGCCTGCTCGACCGAATCGATCAAGCCCGCGAGCGTGCCGTCGTCGAGGTTGGGATCCTGGTTGGGGAAATTGATGTTGAAGTGTTCCTCAACATCGAAAATTGTCTCGATCGCTTCCAGCGAATCGATCCCCAGGTCCTTCAACGTCGCGGCGGGAGTGAGGGTGGCGCGGTCGATGTCACCGTGCTTGGCAACGATGTCGAACACCTGGTCTGCAATCGCTTGATCCATGACTTGTCTCCGTCCGGCCATGCATGGCCGGAGCATTTACGGGAATATCCAGCACCTATCCTGACCTTATCGGGCAAAGCTTGCACATGCCTTTCGTAAGCCAGCTTGAGCCCGATGCCCTGGTGCGGGAGTTTATCGCCCATCCACCCACTGGGTTCACGCCGCAGGCAATGACCAGCGGAATCCCGGCATTCGACACCGATTTCAACATCCTCACCACGCTCGAGCCGGACATGCGTCGACGCATGGAGCGTTGGCCGGGGTTTGCACACTGGCAGCATTGGTTGCGTTTGCGCACATGCTTCGTTGGATCCACGGTCACCGAATATGCCTGGCTTCCGCGCACCGCCGATCCGGCCGCCTTCGCCGATCACCTGCTGGCAACTCAATCCCATCGCTGCCCGCTCCTGATCATCAAGGACATTGCACACGCCTCGCCGCTCCTGGGCGGGGCGGATAACATCTGGGTGGATTCGTTCGTCGGGCGTTGCCAGCAGGCCGGCTGCGTGATGGTGGAAGGCCAGGCGCTGGCCTGGGTTCCGATTGATTTTGTTACCACCGACGAATACCTGTCGCGCCTGTCGCGCGGCCGAAGGCGCAATATCCGGCGCAAGCTACGCTCGCGCGCGCAACTGGAGATCGAACGCGTTGCCACCGGTGCGGCGTTTGCAGACGATGGCCTCATCGATGCATTCCATGCGTTGTACTGCAACGTGTATGCGCAAAGCGAACTGCATTTCGATTTCCTCGATCGGGAATTCTTCGCCGCCGTGTTGCGCGATGCGCACAGTGGCGGCATCGTATTCGTCTATCGCCATGGCGGACGGATGATCGGGTGGAACCTGTGCTTCGAGCATGGTGATGCGCTGGTGGACAAATTCATGGGGCTGGTCTATCCCGACGCGCGCGACCATGACCTGTACGCCGTCAGCTGGATGGAAAACCTGGAGTACGCACGCAGTCGCGGCTTGGGCCGATACATCGCCGGCTGGACCGATCCTGAGGTCAAGGCGCAGCTCGGCGCACAATTCACGTTCACGCGCCACGCGGTCTATCCGCGTAACCGCCTGCTACGTTTTGCGCTGCGCAGGCTGGCGCGCTACTTCGAGCGCGATCGCGCCTGGCGCGAGGAGACACATGCAACCGCTGATCCTTGATCTGGATGCATCGGTGGGCACGCTGCCCGGCGAGGTGCGGGTCGACCTGCGCGACTGGCACGATCGCCTGCGCTTCGCATGTTCCCTGCGCCAGTTGCAGCTGTTCGACCGGCAGGTGGCTTCTTGCCTGCCGGCTTTACACGGCACGGTGTTGTTTGGCAGCGGCGATTTCCATCACCTCAGCCTGCCGCTGATCGCACGCACGACGACACATCGACCGATGCGGGTGCTGGTGTTCGACAACCATCCGGACAACATGCGGTTTCCATTCGGCGTGCATTGTGGCTCCTGGGTCTCCCGCGTTGCCGCCCTGCCGCACGTGGCGCGCGTGGACGTCGTCGGCATCACCTCCCAGGACATCGCAGCTGCGCACGCCTGGGAAAACCGCTTGCTGCCGCTCCATCGCGGTCGGCTGCGCTACTGGTCGATCGGGGTGGAAACGAGTTGGTCCCGGCGGCTTGGACTGCGTCACGCCTTTCGCAGCTTCGACACCGCATCCGCAATGATGGCGGCCTTGCTCGAGGATTTTGCACTCGATGACAGTCCTGTGTATCTGTCGATCGACAAGGACGTACTCGCACCGGACGAGGCACGCAGCAACTGGGATCAAGGCTGCCTTCGGGTTGTCGACCTGGAGCACGCGATCATCGCCTTGCGGCATCGGTTGATCGGCAGCGACATCAATGGCGAAGTCTCGATCGCGAATTATCCGCAACGCTGGAAACGCGTGCTGTCAGCGATCGACGGGCAACCGGAACTGGATGAAAAGACGCTTGCCGCGTATCAAGCGCAACAGCACGCGGTCAACCTGCGCTTGCTGGGTGTTTTGTAGCGCGGATGACGGCCTCGATGCAATCGACAATGTAGTCGAACGCCGCGTCGTCGAGCCAGTGCGAATTGGTGATCGTCAGTATCCGCGCCGCAAGTCCACGCGCATTGGCATCGGCATCAGCAGGCATGATGCTTCCCAACGCTGGGTAGTCCGCAAGGACGAATGCAAATGGAACACCAATGCCAACGCCAGTCTTCCACAACCTGGACAATACTTTTTCACGGGTGGAGGCGTCTGGCATCAAGACCGTCAACACTGGCCAGACGCCTTGCGCTCCCGGTGCATCCTCGATCAGTCGAATTCCTGCAATGTCCCGCAATCGCCTGCTGCGGCGCTGCCCCTGGCGCGCGGTAAGGTCCCGGTAGCGCGACCAGCGCGCTGAGGTGCGGGCAGCCACGGATTGCCGCCATTCCCCCGGGCGATGCAGCGGGATTGTTGCAGGCACGTGATCGCCCGCGGCGCCTTGCATGTCGCGGCGACGAAGCGCCCGGCGTAACGGCATGCCATACACAAGCGGCAGGAAAATCGGGCGATAGAACAACGCATAGCCCAGCAATTCAATACAGCGACGCAGTTCCCACCCAGGCTTGCGCGGTGTCATTGTCCCTGCCGAAGCACGCAAGGCTTCCCGCAAATACGGGTGGCGTGACATCAACACACCGCCTTCGTACATCGTCAGTCCTTTGCCCACCGCCAGGCTGTACAGGCCGATATCCCCGCGCATGCCGACCGGCGTGCCATCCGCGTGGCGCGCCCCAAGCGCCTGCGCGCCATCCTCGATCACGGCGGCACCGACGCGTGCCGCGCAATCCAGTACGGGCTGGATGTCATGGACGCGTCCACACAGGTACGTCGGCACGACCGCGAGCGTACGCACGCTGCTCAACGCTTCCAGGGCCGCGGGATCCATTTCGAGCGCATCGGTTTTCGAGTCGCATAGGCGGACCTGCAATCCACACTGCGACACCGCGAGCGCAACCAGTGGGCAGGTGTACGCAGGAATGACAACTTCGGTACGGTCGCTATCAGCGGCGAGCGTCGTCAGCGCGATCACGAGTGCAGCAGTCCCCGAGCACGTGACCTGGAGTTCGTCGATTCGGAGCAGCGGTCCAAGACGATCGGCTAATGAAGCACGCCCAGGCAATAAATCGCGCCAGTGGACCGGCATGCCGGCGGTGGGTGGCAATTCACGCATGATCGACGGCAGCGTCGCCTTCGCCCAGCGCAAGGCAGATGATGCCTGAGACGATGACGACTGCGCCAATCGCTTGTCCGATTCCGATGTGCTCCCCGAATGCCAGCGCCGAAATCAGCATCACGCTGACGACTTCCAGGTGCGATGCCGCGAAGGCCGGACCGATCGGCGCGCGCTGCAGCAGGCTGATCCAAGTGAAAAACGCCCCCACGTACCCGATGATTGCCCCATAGATCCACGGTTGCAGAAACAATCGCAGCACCCAGTGCATGTTGGCTTCGGGTGGATAGGCATGCATGCCAGCCATCTTGAAACTGATCTGCGCGGCGGTATCGAAAGCCATCAGCAATCCGAAACCGAACGCAATCTCGATTCGGTCGAGTTTCATGCGGAGCACGTCACAGGCTGAATCCGACAATCGCCACGCCAACGCTCACCAACCCGATGCCGATCACGCGCGTCTGCGTCAACCGCTCCCGAAAAAGCACGCGTCCTGCGAGCATGATCACAACGATGTTGATCGAGCCGAGCAACACGCCGCGACCCAGCGGAACCAGCGACAGGAACGCGGTCCATGCGAGGAATTCCAGCACGTAGCAGCTGATGCCCAGCCACAGCTGTGGGCGGCGTGCCATGTAGCGCCAGCGCGCAAGGCCCTCTCCTGCGCGCTGATCGGCTGCAGCTGCCTTGAACGCGAGTTGCCCAACCGTATCCAGTACGACTGTCACCAGCCACACCGGAAGGATCGAAATTGTCATGCCGCGATGCCGCTGGGGATCGCAGGTCCCTTGGTGATGCGCATGAAGAATGCAGCGAGGCGATCGGCGAGCAATCGGCGCTCGCGGTCCAGCGTGATCATGTGATAACTGTCATGCAGCAACAGCCACTCGACCGGTGCGTTGACGTGATCGGCCACCAGGTGCGCATTGCGCACATGGGCGATATCGTCTTCCGCCGCATGCGCGATCAGGCAAGGCGCATGGACATCAGGCAGGCAACGACGCACGCACCGCGACAGCAGTTGCAGATCGGCCAGGGAATGCCATGGATTGCCGGGCAACCCCGCCGCGGCGCTGTTGCCACCCAGCATCGCACCGCTGACCTGGTTGCGGATGCGCTCGTCGCGCAAGCCAAAAGGCGATTCTTCCTGGAATGAACGCTGGCGCGCCAGGCCAAGTCGCTTGACCAGCGGCAGCATGAAGGACAAGCGTGCGATCGCTGGCATGTTCCAGCCGTCGTAGCGGAACGTCGCGCCGAGCACGCCCACGCCATCAACCAACTCCGGGCGCCTGGCTGCCAGCATCAATGCCAGCAAGGCCCCCATCGACAGACCCGCAACGAAAAGATGATCCACCTGCGCACGCAGCGCGATGGCTGCCTGCTCGACGCTGGCATACCAGTCTCGCCATCCGGTGGCGAGCAGATCGTTTTCGTCGCCGCAATGGCCGGCCAATTGCACGGCATGCACCGTGAAGCCTGCGCTGTGCAGGCGCTTGCCGAGCAGCAGCATTTCCGCCGGCGTGCCCGTCAGTCCATGGACCAGCAACACACCGCGACGCACGCCGTCGCGAGTCTCGCCTTGGAAATGGAATTCGGCTTTCTGGATCATGGCCTGCGGACTGGGACTTCGCGGAGACCGGGGTCGGGATCGCGGTGCTACAGCGTGCCCGGGCGCGGTTTCCCCAATCTTTCGAAAGCGGATGTCACGGCTTCACAGCCGCCGGAAAACGCACCAGCACCCTCTGACCGACGCGCAAGGGGGATGCCACAGCGAACGCCAGCACGCATTCCACGCTGCGCTCATTGATGTGTTGCGTGGGGTCTTCCTGCAGCGTGGTCTGCCCGAACACCGGGCCGATCCGCAGGACATGTGCCGCACCCAGGGATGTCTGGCGTCCGTCATCACTCATGATTTGCGCCTGCTGCCCGGGCCGGATCGTGTCGATGAATTCCTGCGCGACTTCCGCCCGCACGATGCGTGCACCTGCCGGCAGCAACGTCACCAGGGTCCCGGCCTGGGCGGACACTCGCATGCCTGGCCATGCCGTCACTCGCAGGACGTCACCATCGACTGGCGCGCGCAGTTCGTGTTGCCGGCCCTGATAGGCCGCGCGCTGCAGGTCGACCTGAGCGACCTGCACGGCGGCCCGGGCGTTATCGAGCTCGGCTGCGGCTTCGCTCGTGGCTTGGCGCGCGTCGTCCGCGCTCTGTCCATCGCCTGCATCCTGCCTCGCCGCTGCGACCAATCGCGTTGCATGGAGACGAGCCGCCGACAACCTGGACTGCAGCAACGCGACCTGCGCACGCGCCTGTGAAAGATGCGCCTGCGCGAGGGTTTGATCCAGGTGGGACGGCGTCGGATCGGTGCTGATCAACAGCTGGCCGCGCCGCACGTGATCGCCTTCCGCCACGGCAACGTGATCGACGAGCCCGTCCACCGACAACCCGAGCGACAGCGGGCCACCTTCCACATCGATTCGCCCACGCGCGACGATGAACGCCGGCGAAGGCGATGCGGCTTCGGAGGCTGCCCCCGGCTGGGAACCCGCGTGTTGGCGTGTACATGCGCCCAGCGCAAGCACTGCACATGCGATGCCTGCGACGTACTTCATTCCGGCGAGCTTGATCACAACGTATTCCAGGTTGAGGATGTCGCCATGCCGCGTTGGATGGACTTTAAAGGTGTGTTGCGGGCGTCATCCAGGATGCGGCCGTCTTCCATGCGCAACACCCGGTCGGCATGCTCGATCAGGCGTGGATCATGACTCACGCAGAGGACCGTGGTGTGATGCCTGTGCGCGATGTCATGCAGCATGTCGATCACGACCTGGCCATTGGCGGCATCCAGTGAGCTGGTGGGCTCGTCGGCGAACAACAGCGCCGGACGCTTTGCCAATGCGCGCGCGATGGCCACGCGCTGCTTTTCGCCACCGGACAGCTCGATCGGACGCAGGTGCTGGCGCGCGAGCATGTCGACCTCCTCCAGGGCTTCGCGCGCCCGCGTCTTGAGGTCGCTCGACGACAGACCCATGTACTGCAATGGAAGCTCCACTTGTTCGGAGACCAGTAATGCGGGGAACAGGTCGAATCCCTGGAACACGAAACCGGTATGGCGCAGGCGAAAATGTTCCAGCGCATGCAGGTCGAGCGTGCCGAGTTCTTCAGACAGCGCGAATACCCGCCCATGATCTGGACGCTGCAGCCCGCTGAGGATTGATAGCAGCGTGCTTTTACCGCAACCCGATGGACCGGCGATCAGGGTCAGCTCGCCGGCATGGATCTCAAGCGAGATGTTTTCCAACACCATCGTGCGGATGCGACCGGACACGAATGCCTTGCCAACATCCTGCGCGACGAGGGTTGGAGCCGAAGCATCCGCGGGGCCATGCATGGGCGGGGCAGCCAAGTCGCGCAGGTCGGCGTCCTGGCTCATCGCAACAATTCCGCAGGATCGGCGCGTCGCAGGCTGCGCAATGCGACCAGGCCAGACACTATCGCGAGCGCCATCACAACGACCATGCACGCCAGCCACAGGAACGCATCGAACACCACCGGAATATCGCGCAGTCGCGCAATGCTGATGACGATCAGGCCGCTGATGCTGGCCGCAACCAGGCCCACCGCGCCAACCCAGAATGCCTGTTCAAGCACCACCCAGCGCAATGCGCCCATGCCGACGCCCAACGCATTCAACGTCGCGTATTCACGGATGGAGCCGAACACCGCGGCCACCAGTGTCTGGCTGGTGATGGCGGCGCCGACAAGGAACACAACGCCCGCTAGGAACAACACGCCCGCACCTGCGCCGGTATCGAACAGCCAGAAGAGCGTCGATCTGCGCGCGAATGCATCCGCACCCCACACTTCATGCGGGCCACCGCCATGTTCACGGCTCAGGCGCGTGGCGATGGCATCGGCCTGTGTTGCATCGCGCAGGCGGGCCACCAGATACGTTGGCCAGCCGGGATGGGTGGCGTCGGAATTCAGGCGTCGCGCGGTATCCAGCGACGTGAGCACATTCACTCCGCCCAGCGCGCGCAATCCACTACCGACACCCACGACGCGAACCGGCTCGCCGTTGATATACGCGTTGCTACCGATGGCGACGCCCAGCTTCTCCAGTTCAGCGCGATCCACCACCACGGCATCGGGTGTCTGCAGCGCTGCGCGCAATGTCGGCGACAACACGCGCGCGAACATCAGGCCGTCGCTGCGCGTGTCGATGCCCGAGACGAAGACGGAAACCGCGCCGCTGCCCGCCGGCCCGCGCCAGTCGCCGTCGAACCACAGGAAAGGTTCGACACGTGTCACCGCTGGTTCCATCTCCAGCAGCGTGGCGGCATCGGGATCGATCGGTCGCCCCTGGTCCACGCTCTGCGTACCGGGATACCCCATCCACAGATCGGCATCGGATCCTCGCACGTAAATACTCGCGCTCCCAAAAATCCCGAGCACCAGCGATGCCTGCAACAGCAGCAACAGACTGGCGAACGCGATGGCCACGGTGGCCGGCAGGAAACGTCGCCATTCATAACGCAGCGTGCGGCGCGCCAACGCGACCACGTCAGCGTGTTCCGCCGACTGAGGTGGTTGCAACCCTGGTCGGCGCGCCACCCAATGCCTTGCACAGCGCGATGTAATCGATGGCACGCATTGCCCGGGCGGAAGCCAGCTCGAGTAACGCCTGTTCGTGACCGGCGTCACTGGCGGCAAGCTCGATGCCACTGATCAACTTCAGGTGATGGCGCGTGGTGTTGGCATGCGCGATCTCCTTGCTGGCTTCAAGTGCTTGCAGCGCGTCTTGTTCGCGCAGGCGCTGCTGCTGGCTGGCAGCCAATGCTGTTTCCACTTCGGCAACCGCGGTCAACACGGTCTTGCGATACGCCAATGCGGCAGCCTGCAGGTTCTCGCCCTTCGCCTCCACTTGTGCGCGGCGCATGCCCCAGTCGAACAGTGGAATCTCGATGATCGGCCCAAACGATCCAATCGACCCGGTGTTCTTGTTGAGGCGTTCAACCTCGCTGAACGACTGCACGATCGAACCTCCAAGCGCGATGCTTGGATACATATCGGCTTTGGCAAGCCCCAGTTCGCCAGCGGCGCGAACCACTGCGGCTTGATCGCGCGCCACATCTGGGCGTGCGCGCAGGAGATCCGCCGGCGCGCTGGTGATGATCAGCGCACCGGCTGAAGGAATGGGACCTGGCTGCAACCACGATGGGTCTGGCTCCGCGCGGCCGAGCAGCACGGCCAGCGCCTGCGCCGCAGATACAGCCGATTCGCGCGGTTCAGCCAAGGCGGCGTCGGCTTGCAGGGCGGCGAGTCGCACTTGCGCTTGTTGCTGCACGGAAGACAGATGCAGCTGGACGCGCGTGGACGTCAATGCTTCTTGCCTAGCGCGCAATTCGCGGATGCGGGTCAATGTCGTCTGGCGTTGTTGCGCGTCGCGCAACAGTATCCATTGCCTGGCGACTTCGGCCGATACCGACAACTGCGCATCACGCAGTTCCGCATTCGCACCTTCCAGCGCCCCGCGGGACATTCTATGGACCGCGGTATTGCGGCCAAAAAATCCCAACTCCCAGACCGCATCGAACCCTGCAACCAGGTACGACGCACTGGCATCAGGATCAATTGGATCCGATGTGCGGAAGTGCACCTCCGGGCGCAACGAGGCATCGGCGCGCTTGTTCAGCGCGCGTGCCGCACGCAATCGCGTCGCCGCCTGCGCGATGTCGAGATTGGCGTCCATGGCGTCATGTTCCAGCGCATCCAGGCGGGGATCGCCGAATGCTTGCCACCAGTGATTGCGATCCGCGTCGGGCTCCGCCGTGGTCGTGTGCGGCATGGCCTGCTGATAGCT
>JBBRZH010000016.1:0-43368 GCA_038236935.1 Lysobacterales bacterium | reverse complement strand
GCATTAACGAAAGCCTGCGCAAGCAGGCCTTTCGTGTCTGGCCATCCTCGCAATCCTGCGTGCGTGACGTATCCTCGCGGCCGACAGCAGCCAGAATCGTGCGGCAATGACCGTTTCGCCCTCACCGCACCATCCCGATGTTGTTCCCCTGTTGCCGCCGCAGGCTCCCGTCGCTCGAACGCGGCCGTGGGAGCGGCGGCTGGGAAACTGGTTGCTGCGCCGGGGCGGTTGGCGCGTGGTGGGTGAACTGCCGGACATTCCAAAAGCCGTGATCATCGGCGCGCCGCATTCGTCAAACTGGGACGGTATCTGGGTGTACTTCGCAGCCACCGCGATGGGGCTGGACATCCGCATCCTCGGCAAACCGGTACTGTTCAAGATTCCGGTGCTGGGTTTCATCCTGCGACGTTACGGCGGACTGCCGGCCAGCGAGGATCCTGACGACCGGGTACTCGACCAGGCGAGCGCCCTGCTGCGCAATGCCGATCGTCTCTGGTATGGCATCGCGCCCGAAGGCACGCGCAAGCAGGTACCGCGCTGGCGGATCGGCTTCTGGAAGATCGCCAAGGCCAACAACGTCCCGATCGTCCCGGTGTACCTGCATTACCCCGACAAGGTGATCGGCATTGGCGCGGTGTTCCATCCGGGCGACGACATGCGTGCGGATATCGAACAGCTGCGCGCGTTCTACCGGCCGTGGCAGGGCAAGCATCATGGGATCGAATAGCGCTTTCGCCTGACACAAAAAAGCCCCGCCGAAGCGGGGCTTGCTGTTTCTTGCGGATCGGCGGATCAGAAATCCATGCCGCCCATGCCGCCCATGCCACCACCGCCGCCACCCATGGCCGGCTCTTCCTTCTTCGGCAGCTCGGCCACCATCGCTTCAGTGGTGATCATCAGGCCGGCGATCGAGGCAGCGTTCTGCAGCGCCGAACGCGTGACCTTGGTCGGGTCCAGGATGCCCATCGCGACCATGTCGCCGTACTCACCGGTCTGCGCGTTGTAGCCGAAGTTGCCGGTGCCTTCCTTGACCTTGTTGAGCACGATCGAGGGCTCTTCGCCGGCGTTGGCGACGATCTCGCGCAACGGCGCTTCCATCGCACGCAGGGCGATCTGGATGCCGTGGTTCTGGTCTTCGTTGGCACCGGTGATCTTGCCGACCGCCGTCAACGCACGAATCAGCGCAACGCCGCCGCCCGGGACCACGCCTTCTTCAACGGCTGCGCGCGTGGCGTGCAGGGCGTCTTCGACGCGCGCCTTCTTTTCCTTCATCTCGATCTCGGTCGATGCGCCGACCTTGATCACCGCGACGCCGCCAGCGAGTTTTGCAACGCGCTCCTGCAGCTTTTCCTTGTCGTAATCAGACGAGGTGTCTTCGATCTGCGCCTTGATCTGCTTGATGCGGCCTTCGATGACGGTGCTCTCGCCGGCACCGTCAATGATCGTGGTGTTTTCCTTGGTGACCTGGATCTTCTTCGCGCGGCCAAGATCCTTGATCGTCGCCTTCTCCAGCGACAGGCCGACTTCCTCGGAGATCACGGTGCCGCCGGTCAGGGTGGCCATGTCTTCCAGCATCGCCTTGCGACGATCACCGAAGCCCGGCGCCTTGACCGCGCAGACCTTGACGATGCCGCGGATGGTGTTGACCACCAGGGTTGCCAACGCTTCGCCTTCGACTTCCTCTGCGACGATCAGCAGCGGCTTGCCGGACTTGGCCACGCCTTCGAGCACGGGCAGCAGGTCGCGGACATTGGAGATCTTCTTGTCGTACAACAGGATGAAGGGGTCTTCGAGTTCGGCCGACATCGACTGCTGGTTGTTGATGAAGTACGGCGAGAGGTAGCCACGGTCGAACTGCATGCCTTCGACGACATCAAGCTCGTTGTCCAGGCCGGAACCTTCTTCAACGGTGATGACGCCTTCCTTGCCGACCTTCTTCATCGCGTCGGCGATGATGTTGCCGATAGACTCGTCCGAGTTGGCCGAGATCGTGCCGACCTGCGCGATCGCCTTGTCGTCCGCGGTCGGCTTGCTGATGATCTTCAGCTCGGCGACAGCGGCGGTCACGGCCTTGTCGATGCCGCGCTTGAGGTCCATCGGGTTCATGCCGGCCGCAACGGCCTTCATGCCTTCGCGGATCAGCGCCTGTGCCAGCACGGTCGCGGTGGTGGTGCCGTCACCGGCGTTGTCGGAGGTCTTGGACGCGACTTCCTTCAGCATCTGCGCGCCCATGTTCTCGAACTTGTCGGCCAGCTCGATCTCCTTGGCAACGGACACGCCGTCCTTGGTGATCGTGGGGGCGCCGTAGCTCTTCTCGAGCACGACATTGCGACCCTTCGGGCCGAGCGTTGCCTTGACGGCATTGGCGAGAATGTTGACGCCGCGCAGCATCTTGGCGCGCGAGTCCTCACCGAAACGAATTTCCTTGGCAGCCATGTTCTTAACTCCGGAGTAGTAGGGCGGGTTTCAACCCGCCATGAATTCTTGGGACGTTGCGGCGGGTTGAAACCCGCCCTACGGAAATCAACTCAGCCAATCACCGCGAAGATGTCGTCTTCCTTCACCACCAGGATGTCGGTGCCGTCGAGCTTGACCTCGGTGCCGGCGTACTTGCCGAAGAGCACCTTGTCGCCAACCTTGACCTTCGGGGCACGGGTCGACCCGTTGTCCAGCGCCTTGCCTTCGCCGACGGCCAGCACTTCGCCCTTGATCGGCTTTTCTGCGGCGGAGTCGGGGATGACGATGCCGCCAGCGGACATCTTTTCTTCTTCCATGCGCTTGATCACGACGCGGTCGTACAGCGGCTTGATATTCATAGACAACCTCTTAAGTGCTTGATTGGGTTGGGAAACGGCCGATCATGTTAGCACTCCGGTGATTAGAGTGCCAAACGCCGGCGAGACAAATGCCCTGGACGGGACTGTGCACGAGATGGGGCACATGGCTTGGGTTTCAAGGGAAGCCGCAGCGTCAATACGATGGCTGGACGCCTGGCGCCTCCTGGGTAAACAGGGCCCTGGAAACGACAAGGCCCGCATCCGCAGGCCTTGTCGTTTCCCACTAGCGCTGGCGTTGGCTTTTTATGGCCCAGCCAGCTGGCCATCCACCTCCCGGATCATAGTCAGGAGGATGCCCAGAAATGCCGCTCGCTATCCCTCCCCATCCTTGTGCCCAAGTTTGCGTCCTGCCTTGGGTCGCCTCCATGCCTCGTCCTTGTCCAAACGCGGGGGCGTCTGGAGCCAACATCCATGTCGGCCCAGCAAGAGTTGCGACATGCTGGCGATTTGGGAAGAGGGTGGCTGATGGAAACAGGTGAATATCGTTATCGTAATGTAATAAAACCCATTGGAATGTGGGTCTTACATTGCGTATGGATACCCATAGCGCACAAGTACGGGTGAGTATCTCTAACGACGTGAGCAGTAGTAACATTCCCGTCTTCTGAGCGCGCCACCGGGAATTTCATGACACCCCAATCGCGAATCCGCTTGGCGCGCCGGCATGCCGGAATGTCGCAGCTGCAACTGGCCGGCCTCATCGGCGTCCAGCGCAGCGCCGTCAGCCACTGGGAATCTGCACAGGCCAAGAATCCCAGCGTCGAGCACCTGCGTCAGCTCGCGGTGGTGACGGGAGTGCAATTCGAATGGCTGGCCACCGGGCGCGGCGGGATGGCGTTGAGCAACGAGGTGCGGATGGATTCTGTGCCCACCGCCGACGCGCTGTTGGTCGACGAGCCGATCGAGCTGCGGCTGCTGCACGCGTTTCGCGACGTTTCGGCGCAGTCGCGCGTGTCACTGGTGGACATCATCGAGCAATTGGCCTCGCAACGCACCGGGCGATCACGCGACAGCATGGCGCGCAGTGCCGTCGCGCATGTCGAGGCAGGCTCGACGCGACACCCCAGCAAAGCCACCGGCACGTCGCTGGGCTAGGCTGGACGACCGCCGCTGGCAGTGCGCTATCCCAATCGCGTCGTGACCGTCCTCCTTTGCCATTGCAGTTGTCCCGACATCGACACGGCGCGGCGCATTGCCCAAGCCCTGGTCGAAGAGCGCCACGCCGCGTGCGTGTCGCTGTTGCCCGGAGTGCAGTCCATTTACCGCTGGCAAGGCGCGATCGAACGAGCGGACGAGATCGTGCTGTCGATCAAGACGACACGGGCGCAGTTCGAACCGATGTCCGCGCGCATCGCCTCCCTGCATCCATACGAACTCCCCGAAGTGCTGGCGGTCGAAGTGGCCGCCGGACTGCCGGGGTACCTGGAATGGATCGTCGACAATACGGGCACTGGAGAATCAGGTGGCCAATAAGGTGATGCTGTCATGGTGATGCTGTCCCGTTTTCGCCGCGTGCTCGCGTCGTTGCTCATGTGCGCGCTGATGTGCGTGACGGCACCTGCGCTCGCGGTGGACGAGTCCGACCTGTTGCCGGTGGACCAGGCCTTCGCGCTGACCGCCTCCTCACCCACCCGCGACCGCATCGTGCTGAGCTGGCGCATCGCCGATGGTTACTACCTCTACAAACAGCGCATGGGTGCGCAGGCCGTCAACGGCTTCGGCACGCAGGCGTTGCAGCTGCCGCAGGGTCAAACCCATCACGACGAATTCTTCGGGCAGGTGGAAACCTATCGCAAGCAGGTGGTCGGCTCCCTGCCGGGCAGCGCGACCGGTGACAGCGTCACGTT
Organism: Lysobacterales bacterium; assembly: GCA_038236935.1. Taxonomy (GTDB): domain Bacteria; phylum Pseudomonadota; class Gammaproteobacteria; order Xanthomonadales; family Xanthomonadaceae; genus Cognatiluteimonas. The sequence goes on along the minus strand of JBBRZH010000016.1, from coordinate 38,684 downwards.
GAAGGTCAAATACCAGGGCTGCGCCGATCTTGGCGTGTGCTATCCGCCGCAGACGCGCATGTTGACGGTGGCGTTGCCGGCGACCGCATCCGCGCCCTCCGATGGCGGCGGTTTCGGGGCGCTGAGTCGCTCGCTTGCCGGTGGCGATGCGCCGCTGGTGGGCGCTGCTCCAGGTGCGATGGATGCAAAGCCGCTGCCGCCGGAACAGGCGTTCGGGTTCGAGGCGATCGTGGGCGACGGCAACACGCTGCTGCTGCGGTTTACTCCAGCGAAGGGCTATTACCTGTACCGCGACAAGGCGTCGTTTGCATTGACGGGCGCGAGTGGAATCACGACGGGCACGCCGCGCTGGCCGCAAGGCACGCCGCATCGCGACGAACACTTCGGCAATGTCATCGTCTACTTCGACCAGATCGATGTGCCGCTGCCGCTGCTGCGCGAGAACGCGAATCCCGCGCGCGTCACACTGACGGCGACGTTCCAGGGTTGCCAGACCGACGGCATCTGCTACCCGCCGATGACGCGCACGGTGGCGCTGGCGTTGCCGGCGGGACAGGTCACGTCTGCGAGCACGGAGCGCCCGGCTGCAATCGCCGTGTCGCAACCCCAACTGGCAGCGACCGCGGCGCGTCCCGATGCGTCAAGGGCAAGCACGAATGTCGCTCCACCAGCCGCAGCCGAAGACAGCCGGCTCGCGTCCGCGCTGGCGGGATCGAACAAATGGCTGACGCTGCTCGGCTTCTTCGGCGCCGGCCTGCTGCTGGCATTCACGCCATGCGTGTTGCCGATGATTCCCATCCTGTCGGGCCTGATCGCGGGTAGCGGCACGCGCCTGGGGACCGGCCGCGCGCTTGTGCTGTCGCTGGTGTACGTGGTCGCCAACGCGCTGGTGTTCACGGCGGCCGGCGTGGTCGCGGGTTTGCTGGGCGCCAACCTGCAGGTGGCGTTCCAGAACCCGTGGATCATCATCGCGTTTGCGGGATTGTTCGTCGCGCTGGCGCTGTCGTCGTTCGGTCTGTACGAACTGCAGTTGCCGATGGCACTGCGCTCACGACTGGGCGCGATGACCGATCGCCAGCGTGGCGGCTCGCTCGCCGGGGTCGCGGCAATGGGCGCGCTGTCGGCGCTGATCGTCGGCCCGTGCGTCGCCCCGCCGCTGGCCGGCGCGGTGCTGTACATCAGCCAGAGCCATGATCCTTTGTTCGGAGGCGCGGCATTGTTTTTGCTGGCGATGGGCATGGGCGTGCCACTGCTGGCGTTCGGCGCGGCCGCCGGTCGCGGCATGCCGACCAGCGGGCCATGGATGACGACGGCGCAGCGGATCTTCGGATTCGTCTTCCTCGGGCTTGCGATATGGATGCTGTCGCGGATCCTGCCGGGCGCAGTGACGCTGGCACTGTGGGGAATGCTGGCGTTGGGCGCAGCGGCATGGGCGTTCACCGCTGCAACCGCCAGTCCGCGTCCGCGGCTGGCGGCGCGTTTCGCCGGGCTGGTGCTGGCGGTGGTCGGCGCCGCTCAACTGCTGGGCGCGCTGGGCGGCGGCGGCGATCCGCTGCAACCGCTGGCAGGCGTGATCGGCGGCCGGCTGGAAACACGCGAACTCGCCTTCCGCACGATCAAGTCTTCGGCCGACCTGGACCGCGAACTCGCCGCTGCCCAAGCCGCAGGCAAGCCGTTGATGTTCGATTTCTATGCCGACTGGTGCGTGAGCTGCAAGGAGATGGAGAAGTACACCTTCACCGATCCGGCCGTGCATGCCGCGCTCGCCAACTTCGTGCTGCTCAAGGCCGATGTCACCGCCAACGACGCGGTTGACCAGGCGCTGATGCAGCGCTTCGGCATCATCGGGCCACCGGCGACGCTGTTCTTTGGCGGCCAGGGTGAACATCGCGAACTTCGCCTGGTCGGCTACGAGAAAGTCGCGCCATTCGTCGACCGCATCCAGCGCGCGTCCCGGTGAACGGCACCACCAAGGTAGTACTGGTCGCGCTCGCTGCCGGCGCGCTCGGGGTGATCGCCAGCCTGCTCACGACTGGCCCGGGCCCATTGCTGCAAACCGAATCCGGCCAGCGTGCATTGAACGCAGTGCTGTCTGCGAATGCCCCAAAGCCACCGCCGGGGCTTGCTGTCGCCGAGCTTGGCCAAGCCATCCCGACGATCACCCTGACTGCACTGGATGGTTCACGCATCACCTTGCCTATGGCCTATCGTGGTCGTCCGCTGCTGATCAATCTGTGGGCGTCATGGTGCGGTCCCTGCGTGCGGGAAATGCCGGAACTGCAGCGCTACTCCGCCCAACATGTGGCCAACGGGGCGCAAGTTGTCGGCATTGCCCTGGACGATGGGGTCGCCGTACGCGACTTCCTCAAGCGCGTGAAGGTGTCGTACCCGATCCTCCTGGACACGCCGGGCCCCGCGGATGCCGGTGTTCGCCTGGGCAATGCCAGCGGGGTGCTGCCGTATTCGATCCTGGTGTCGCCCGACGGACGCCTGCTTAAACAGCGCATCGGACCGTTCGCCGTGGGAGAAATCGAAGCGTGGGCTTCGGACTAGCGAATCCACTCAAACAATCGCTTAAATCCAGCCAACGTCGTCGAACTGGACACCATCGGCGGCTTCACGCAGACTGCGCCTCCCTCGTTCGGTGTCGCCGGATGGCCAAGCTGCTGGTCCTGCACGGTCCCAACCTCAACCTGCTCGGCACGCGCGAGCCGGACGTGTATGGCCGTTGCAGCCTGGCCGAGATCGATGTCGATCTGCGTCGTCGCGCCGAAGTCGCTGGACATGCGTTGACCAGCCTGCAATCCAATGCCGAAGCGCGCCTGGTCGATCGCGTCCAGTCCGCGCGCGACGATGGGACCGACTTCATCCTGATCAATCCTGCCGCCTTTACCCACACTTCGGTGGCCCTGCGCGACGCACTGGCTGCGGTCGCCATTCCGTTCATCGAAGTGCACCTGTCCAACCCGCACTCCCGCGAACCTTTCCGTCACACCAGCTATTTCAGCGACCTGGCCGTTGGCGTCGTCAGCGGATTCGGGGCTGACAGCTATCGATATGCCCTGGAAGCCGCGATTGCGCGGCTGGACACACACTGAAGCCGCGATCGTGCGGCTCGATTCCTGACTTCCACCACAGCAATAGAACGAGAGAGACCAGCATGGATCTCCGCAAGATCAAGAAACTCATCGACCTGCTCGAGGAATCCAACCTCGCCGAGATCGAGATCAAGGAAGGCGAGGAGTCGGTGCGCCTGGCCCGGACCCCGCGCGGCAGCTACGCGCCTGCGCCGCCAATGATGTATGCCCCAGCGCCGCCTTCGGCCGCCCCGCATGCCGGGCCTGCGATGCCGATGCAGTCGCCGACCGAGGCCGCCACCGGAAGTCACGCCAAACCGCAGCCTGACTTGCCCGAAGGCGACATCGTGCGCGCACCCATGGTCGGCACCTTCTACACCTCGCCGGCGCCGGACAAGCCTGCCTTCGTCAGCGTGGGCCAGTCGGTCAAGGCCGGCGAGACGCTCGGGATTATTGAAGCCATGAAGATGTTCAACCCGATCGAGGCCGAAGTCTCCGGCACCGTGCTCAAGGTGCTTGCCGAAAGCGGCCAGCCGGTTGAATTCGACCAGCCTTTGTTCGTGATTGGCTGAAGTCCTTCGACTTCGCTTCACTACGCCCAGGACGAACGGAACCCTCATGCTAGACAAAGTCGTCATCGCCAACCGCGGCGAGATCGCGCTGCGCATCCTGCGCGCGTGCCATTCGATGGGCATCCGCACGGTCGCCGTGCATTCCACCGTGGATCGCAACCTCAAGCACGTGGCGATGGCCGACGAGTCGGTCTGCATCGGCCCGGCGGCCTCGGCTGATAGTTACCTCAACATGGCCTCGCTCATCGCGGCGGCCGAAGTGACCGATGCGCAGGCGATCCATCCCGGTTACGGCTTCCTCAGCGAAAACGCGGATTTCGCCGAGCGAGTCGAGCAATCGGGGTTCATTTTCATCGGCCCGCGGCCCGACACCATCCGCCTGATGGGCGACAAGGTCGAAGCGATCCGCGCGATGAAGGACGCCAAGGTGCCCTGCGTCCCGGGCAGCGGCGGCCCGCTCGGAGATGACGCCGCCACCAACATTGGCATCGCACGCAAGATCGGCTATCCGGTGATCGTCAAGGCCGCCGGCGGCGGCGGTGGCCGCGGCATGCGCGTGGTGCACACGGAAGCGGCGCTCGCCACCGCGATCGCGACCACCAAGCAGGAAGCCAAGGCCGCGTTCGGCAACGACATGGTTTACATGGAGAAATTCCTGGAAAACCCGCGCCATGTCGAAATCCAGGTGCTGGCCGACGGCCAGGGCAACGCGATCCACCTCGGCGAACGCGACTGCTCCATGCAGCGCCGCCACCAGAAAGTGGTCGAGGAAGCGCCCGCGCCGGGGATTACTCCCAAGCAGCGCGCCGAAATCGGCAAGGTCTGCGTCGATGCCTGCCTGCGCATCGGCTATCGCGGCGCCGGCACATTCGAGTTTCTTTACGAGAATGGTCGCTTCTATTTCATCGAGATGAACACCCGCATCCAGGTCGAACATCCCGTGACCGAAATGATCACCGGCGTCGACCTGGTCCGCGAGCAGCTGATGATCGCCGCGGGCCACAAGCTGTCATTGAAGCAGGGCGACATCGTCATCGACGGTCACGCGATCGAATGCCGCATCAATGCCGAGGACCCCGATACCTTCATGCCATCGCCCGGGTTGATCCAGCATTTCCATGCCCCCGGCGGCCCTGGCGTGCGCGTCGACTCCCACATCTACGAAGGCTACCGCGTCCCGCCGAACTACGATTCGATGATCGGCAAGCTCATCGTGCATGGCGCCGATCGCCAGCAGGCCATCTGCCGCATGCGCGTCGCGCTGAGCGAACTGGTGGTCGACGGCATCAAGACCAACATCCCGCTGCAACAACGCATCCTGTCCGACGGCGGTTTCCAGCAAGGTGGGCAAAACATCCACTACCTCGAGAAGCGACTGGCGGAGCGGAAAGAAAAGTCACTGCTGATCGTCTGACATGCCCTTCCTGGAACTCACGCTGCGCTGCACGGAGACCGAGCAGCCACGCTACGAAAACGCGCTTGAGGACGTCGGTGCGCTCGCGGTGACCCTGCTTGACGCTGATGCCGAGACCGCCATCGAGCAGGCCATCCTGGAACCGGGTGTCGGCGAAACCCCGCTATGGGATGCGCTGGTGCTGACGGCATTGTTCCCGCACGACACCGACGCGCTGTTGCTGCTCGCGGCGCTGGACGCATTCGACCCCGCGCTGGATTTTTCGGGCGCACGTTTCCGCAAAGTCGACGACCAGGACTGGGAGCGGGTGTGGATGGACCAGTACGTGCCACTGCGATTTGGCACGCGCACATGGATCGTGCCGTGGAACCAGCCCTTGCCGGACGACGCAGCGACGACGGTCGATGCCGCGATCGTGCGCCTGGATCCCGGACTGGCATTCGGATCGGGAACACACCCGACCACCTCGCTGTGCCTGCAATGGCTCGATGCGCTTGCCACCCAAGGCGCACTTCAAGATGCGACCGTGCTCGATTACGGTTGCGGTTCCGGCATCCTCGCGCTGGCGTCGCTCAAGCTCGGCGCCGCACGCGCGATGGCGATCGACAACGACCCGCAAGCGCTGCTGGCCACGCGCGACAACGCCGAGCGTAACGGTGTCGACAACCAACTCACCGCGTGCCTGCCCGCCGACGAAACCATCGCCACGTATCCGGTGGTCGTCGCCAACATTCTTGCGTCAGCGCTGGACCAGCTTGCGGACATGCTCGCTTCGCGCACGGCAGTGGGCGGGCGCATTGCCTTGTCCGGCATCCTCGTGGGCCAGGAAGACGCATTGCTGGCGCGATACGCGCGATGGTTCGACCAGATCCAGGTCGCGCGCGATGGCGATTGGGTGCGCATCGATGGCCAGCGCCGTGGCTGATGGCTTGCCAAGTGGTGACGTCGTCGCCTCGCATGTTTGAATAGGGCGCATGTTCGTCCTCTGCCCCCACTGCCAGTTCCTCGTCGCGCTGGATCCCGTCAGCAGCCTGCCGCCGGAACTCTGCCCGCGCTGCCACGACGCGCTGCGGCCATCGATTCCCCCCGACGTCTCACCGCCAAACGACACGACTGCGTTGCCGGTCGATCCGGGACTTCCGCCGCCACTGGACGAACCCGATCTCGCGATTGATGAGGCATCGCAGGCTGTCCTGACACCCGAGGCAATGGAACCAGCACCAACGCCAGGCGCAACCTCATCGAGCACCCATGCATCGGTTTTTGCCGGAATTCCTGTAAAAACATCGATCGCTGCGCCACGTACCCGTTGGCGAATTCCATCCACCATCGCTGGATTGACGTGCCTGCTGTTGTTGCAGATGCTGGTTGCGGACTGGGGCCCACTTGCCGCCGATGCGCGTTGGCGACCCATCTTGTCCATGCTGTGCGACACCCTGCGTTGCAGGTTGCCGCCATGGCGTGAACCCGACGCGTTCACATTGCTGGAGCGCGACGTGCGGCCTGATCCGCAACGCGGTGGCGTCCTGCACGTCACTGCCAACTTTCGCAACGATGCACGCTGGGCGCAGCCCTTGCCTTCGTTGTTGTTGACGCTGTCGGATGTCAACGGCCGTGTTGCCGGTGCACGGCTGTTCACTCCGCGGGATTACCAAGCGTCCGGCGCAACGCAAAGCACGCTCGCCAGCGGCCAAGGCATGCGCATCGCGATCGACATCCGTGAGCCGAGGCCACAGGTCGTCGCATTTACCTTTGACTTTCGCTAGCGCCGAGCACTTGCGCTGCACAGAATGCCGCCATGGCATTGGCCAAGGTCTCGAACGCGCGCTAGACTTCCCTCCCGTCGCAACCGGCGGACGTGGCGATTCACGCTCACCGTTGCAGGGGAAATTGATTTGAACGCTGCCGACCGTACCGACGCCACCGGCACTTCATCACGCACCACTGCGCGCCCGCCACTGCGTGAGCACGTCGCCAATTCCGTGCGTCGTTACCTCGGCGACCTGAATGGTTGCGGTGCGAAGGATCTCTACGAAATCGCGCTGCGCGAGCTGGAAATCCCACTCTTCGTCGAAGTCCTGCAGCATTGCGATGGCAACCAGAGCCGCGCTGCGGCGATGCTCGGCATCCATCGCGCCACGCTGCGCAAGAAGCTGCGGGATTACGGCATCGCTTGAAGGCCGGCGCTCATTGCAGGCGCGGGGGTTGGTCGCGAGCGCATGTTACGCCCGCATATGATTCATGCACGCGGGTTTAGCGGCGCGCGAGGCGCGTTGGGGCAATTTCCTAAATAGGGATTCCGCAGGCCCGCTATAATCCGCTTCCCTCCCGTCGACCTTCCCGCATGTCCGCTGATCGTGTCCGCGTGCGCCGCGCGCTGCTGTCCGTTTCCGACAAGACCGGCTTGCTGGACCTCGCTCGCGCGCTGATCGCGCGCGATGTTGAACTGGTGTCCACCGGCGGCACCGCGAAAGCGCTGCGCGATGCGGGGTTGCCAGTCACCGAGGTCAGCCAGGCGACCGGCTTTCCCGAAATGATGGATGGCCGCGTGAAGACGCTGCATCCCATCGTGCATGGGGGCTTGCTCGGCCGGGCCGGGGTCGATGACGCGGTGATGGCCCAACACGGAATTGCCCCGATCGACCTGCTGGTACTCAACCTGTATCCGTTCGAGCACGTGTCGGCACAACCTGGCAGTTCGATGGACGACATCATCGAAAATATCGACATCGGCGGGCCGGCGATGTTGCGTTCGGCGGCGAAGAACTTCGCACGCGTCGCGGTCGCGACCGATCCGTCGCAATACGTCGCGCTTGTCGACGAGCTGGGCGCGTGCGATGGCGCCCTGTCCGCACGGACACGCTTCGCGCTCTCGGTCGCCGCATTCAATCGCGTCGCGCAATACGATGCATCGATCAGCAATTATCTGTCCTCGCTCGATGGCGACGGCAAGCAGCAATTGTTTCCCGCGCAGAGCAACAGCAACTTCGTCAAGGTGATGGATCTGCGTTACGGGGAAAACCCGCACCAGCACGGGGCGTTCTACCGCGACCTGCATCCGGTGCCGGGCACGCTGGCGACGTTCACACAACTCCAGGGCAAGGAACTGTCATTCAACAACCTCGCCGACGCCGATGCCGCGTGGGAATGCGTGCGCCAATTCGAGCGCCCCGCCTGCGTGATCGTCAAGCATGCCAACCCGTGTGGCGTCGCCGAAGGCCTGGGTTGCATGGACTCTTACGAATCCGCCTACGCCACCGATCCAACATCGGCGTTCGGCGGCATCATTGCCTTCAACGGCGCGCTCGATGCGGCGACGGCGAAAATCATCCTGGATCGACAGTTCGTCGAGGTCCTGATCGCACCCGATTACGACCAGGCCGCACTGGACTACTGCACGAAGAAGGCAAACGTGCGCGTGCTGAAAATCCCGCACGGCGCGGGCCAAAACAACTTCGACGTCAAGCGCGTGGGTTCTGGCCTGCTGATGCAGGCCAGCGACACCCGTGAAGTGCGGCGTGATGAATTGAAAGTGGTGACGAAGCGCGTGCCCACCCCGGCCGAACTCGACGATCTCCTGTTTGCCTGGCGCGTTGCCAAGTACGTCAAGTCCAACGCGATCGTGTATGCACGTGGCCACCGCAGCATCGGCATCGGGGCGGGCCAGATGAGTCGCGTGGTCTCGGCGAAGATCGCCGGGCTCAAGGCCGCGGAAGCCGGACTGGCCGTGCAGGATTCGGTGATGGCGTCCGACGCCTTCTTTCCGTTCCGCGATGGCATCGATGCCGCGGCGGCAGCAGGGATCCGGGCCGTGATCCAGCCCGGCGGTTCAATGCGCGACGGGGAAGTCATTGCGGCGGCGGATGAGCACGGCCTGGCGATGGTCTTCACCGGTGTCCGGCATTTCCGGCATTGACCGGAGCGACGCGCATGAAACTCCTCGTCATCGGTTCCGGTGGACGCGAACATGCATTGGCGTGGAAACTGGCGCAGTCCGCACGCGTCGTCGACATCCTGGTCGCCCCCGGCAATGCCGGCACTGCGCGCGAAGCGAAATGCCGCAACGTCGACGTCAGCGCCAATGACCTCGCCGGCCTTCTCGCACTTGCACAACGCGAAGCCGTGGACATCACCGTCGTAGGCCCTGAAGGCCCCCTTGTCGCCGGCATGGTCGATCGATTCCGCGAACGCGGTTTGCGCATTTTTGGACCCACCGCTGCCGCTGCGCAGCTCGAAGGCAGCAAGGCCTTTGCCAAGCAGTTCCTGGAACGTCACGCCATTCCCACCGCGCACTACGCCGTGCATACGGATATCGTCGCCGCGCTGGCCTACGTCCGAGACAAAGGCGCGCCGATCGTCATCAAGGCGGACGGACTCGCGGCGGGCAAGGGGGTCATCGTGGCGATGACGCTTGGAGAAGCCGAAGCCGCGATCACCGACATGCTCGCCGGCAATGCGTTCGGCGCGGCCGGTGCGCGTGTTGTGATCGAGGAATTCCTCGAAGGCGAGGAAGCAAGTTTCATCTCGATGGTCGATGGCGTCACGGCATTGCCAATGGCCACCTCCCAGGATCACAAGCGCGTCGGCGATGGCGATACCGGACCCAATACCGGCGGCATGGGTGCGTATTCACCGGCACCGGTGGTGACGCCGGAAGTGCACGCCCGCGTCATGCAGGACATCGTGATGCCGACCGTGCGCGGCATGGCCCGCGACGGCATTGCCTTCACCGGTTTCCTCTACGCCGGCCTGATGATCGACGCGACCGGCGCGCCGAAGGTCATCGAATTCAACGTGCGTTTTGGTGATCCCGAAACCCAGCCCATCATGATGCGACTGCAGTCGGACCTGCTCGACCTGATCGAATCGGCGATCGACGCATCCCTACATGACGCGTCGGCGCAATGGGACCCTCGACCTTCGCTCGGCGTGGTGATGGCCGCCGAAAACTATCCAGGCGCGCCGCGCTTGGGAGATCCAGTCAGCGAATGGGATGTCCCCCAGGTGGTCGACACCAAGGTATTCCATGCCGGCACGACACTGGTCGATGGCACCGTCGTGACCGCTGGTGGTCGCGTGTTGTGCGTCTGCGCACTTGGCGACACAGTCGCCGATGCGCAACGCAAGGCGTACGCCGAAGTCGCGGGAATTTCCTGGCATGGCGAATTCCATCGACACGATATCGGCTGGCGTGCGATCGAGCGTGAGCAGACGTCCTGGTCGATCCTGTAGCTCACGCACCGCCGCCCCCTCTGGGACGAAACGTGTCCGCACAGTGAGCCAAGGGGGCGATCGGCCATTGATGGATGCTGGAGCTAAAAGCGTCCCTGCCCGCATTGGGTCGCTTCTGCCCTGAGGGAAGAAAGACCGACAAATGCTCTGCTACGCTCCGGCAAGCCACGCCGGGAACACGAATGGGTCACAACCAGTTCCAACTGCTGACACAACGCCGCTTTGCGCCGTTCTTCGCCACTCAATTGCTCGGGGCGTTCAACGACAACGTGTTCCGCAACGCGACGATCGTGTTGATCACATCGCAGCTTGGGTTGAGCACCGATCAGGCGTCGCTGTATACCAACCTCGCGCCGGCGTTGTTCATCCTGCCATTTTTCCTGTTCTCGGCCTTGGCCGGGCAGTTCGCTGAGAAATACGAGAAGACGCGACTGATACGCTGGATCAAGGTGTTCGAGATCGTGGCGATGTCGATCGCTGCTTGGGGTTTTTATGCGCACCATGTGAACCTGTTGCTGGTGGTGCTGTTCCTGATGGGCCTGCACTCAACGATGTTCGGGCCCATCAAGTATTCAATCCTGCCGCAGGCACTACATCCGCCGGAGCTCGTCGGCGGTAACGGACTTGTCGAGACGGGCACGGCGCTGGCGATCCTGTTCGGCATGATGCTTGGTGGCAGCCTGATGTTGTCGCCCGCGCACGGGCCGATGCTGGCGTCGCTTGCGGTGCTGGCGATCGCGATCACCGGGTACGCCGCAAGCCGCGCGGTACCGCCTGCTCCGCCCACTGCGCCTGCGCTGAAAATCAACTGGAACCTGTTTTCGGAGACGGCACACATCCTGAAGTTGTGCACACGCCAGCGTGCGGTGTTCAACGCGGTGCTGGGAATTTCCTGGTTCTGGTTTTTCGGAACGGTACTCACCGCGCAGATGCCGCTCTACGCCGAGCTCACCCTGGGGGGCGGCAGTGCGTTGTTCCTGCTGGTGCTCGGCGTGTTTTCGGTAGGCACCGGCGTGGGTTCACTGCTGTGCGAGAAACTATCTGGCCGCACGGTGGAAATCGGCCTCGTCCCGCTCGGTGCTTTTGGCATCAGCGCGTTCGCGCTCGACCTGTATTTCGCACACCCCGGCGCCGCACCCATCACAGGGCTGGACGTGGCTGCCTTCCTGCTCACTCACGGCAGCCTGCGCATCCTCTTGGACCTGATGATGATCGGGGTGTTCGGCGGATTCTTCCTGGTGCCTCTGTTCGCGCTGGTGCAGAATCGCACGCCGAAATCCGAACTGTCGCGCGTGATCGCCGGTAACAACATCCTCAACGCGATGTTCATCGTTGCTGCCGCAGTGTCCAGCCTGCTTGCGCAACGGGTGCTGCATTGGAGCATTCCACAGTTGTTCCTCGCGTTGGCGATCGCGAACGCCATTGTCGCGACGTATATCTTCACGCTGGTGCCGGAATTCCTGATGCGTTTCATCAGCTGGCTGCTGGTGAAAACACTGTACCGGTTGCGCGTGCGCGGCATCGACCATATTCCCGAGGAAGGCGCGGCGCTGATCGTCTGCAACCACGTCAGCTACATGGACGCGTTGATTTTGGGCGGCGCCATTCCGCGGCCGGTGCGCTTCGTGATGTATTACAGGATCTTCGACATTCCCGTCATGAAATGGATCTTCCGCACTGCAAAGGCCATCCCCATCGCCGGCGCACGCGAGAATCCGGAGTTGATGCGGCGTGCCTTCTCGGAAATCCAATCCGCACTGGAGGCCGGTGAACTGGTCGGCATCTTCCCGGAAGGGGCATTGACCATGGATGGAGAGATCGCCGCCTTCAAATCCGGTGTCGAACGGATCCTTGCCACTGGCGAGGTGCCGGTGGTGCCGATGGCATTGCGTGGGATGTGGAGCAGCATGTGGAGCAAGCGCGACTCCCGAATCGGCCGCATGCGTGTACCGCGGCGGTTTCGTGCGCAGGTGGAGGTCGTCGCCGACACTCCGCTTGATGGGCGCATCGCGAATGCGGCCATGCTGGAAGCCAAGGTGCGCCAGTTGCGCGGGGATGCGGAGTGATCGCGCGCTACGGCCGCAGGGCTGCCGCATCCTCATCCGCATGCGCGAGCAAGGCCATCCGTGCGCGGGCGAATTCGATGGCGATCAAGGCGACGGCCACCGCCGGTCGATCCAGGGCTTGAATGCGTGCTCCGAGCTCTACGCGTTTTGCAGCCGTCGACAGCGCCGTCGCGCCGAGGTTGGCGCTGGAGGACTTGAGCGAGTGCGCGGCTTCGCGTAACTCCTCGTAGTCGGGCATCAACGCAGCGGCTTCCAACCGCGCGAGCAGCATCGGAGTGTCGTCCAGGAACAAGTCGATGAGTTTGTCGACATCGGCGCCCAGCACCGAACGCAATTCGTTGAGGACGTCCTTGTCGATCACCGGGCCGGTGCCTGACAAGGAGGAGGCAAGGTCCGGGACCGCCGCCGCAACCTGCGCGTGCGCGGCAGGCGGCTGGTTGACAGGTGTTTGCGGTTCTCCAAGGTCAGGCGCTGATGCAGTGGGATCAACTTCTCCGGAATCTCCATCCGAGCCTGCATCGGCAGCACGTCCCTCAATTGCCTGCGACGCATTCCCCGGGTGTCGAAGACCTGAAGCGCCACTGTCTTCTGCTTGTGCCGGAATGGGTGCAAAACCCGTCCGCGCATCGGAGGACTTCGGCCGCCACCAGCGATGCACGCAGCGCTCGAGCTCCGCGCGCGTGACCGGTTTTGCCAGATAGTCATCCATGCCTGCATCCAGGCATTTCTGGCGATCGCCGGCCATCGCGTTGGCGGTCATCGCCACGATTGGCAAATGGTTGCCATCGGCATCTGCCTCCTCGCTTTCGCGCCAGCGCCGTGTCGCGGTGTAGCCGTCGACCACCGGCATCTGGCAATCCATCAGCACCAGGTCATAACGCGAGGCCGACATCTTCAGCAGCGCAACCTCCCCGTTGTGTGCGGTATCGCATTCCACGCCGAGCACGCCGAGCAGGCGTTGGCCCACCATCAGGTTGACCGGGTTGTCTTCGACCAGCAGCACTTTTGCGCTGCGCACGGCCAGGGCGAATGCCGCATCGGCGGCAACATCGAGGACTTCGACCGGAGTCGCCTCATCGACGGCGACAGGCTCGATGGGCTTGCTGGTCAACGCGGCGCGCAGGTCCGCGTCGGGCGCCTGGCGACTCAGCAGCGTGATGCTGCGGCGCAACTCGTCAGGAACGGGCTCATCCCCATACAAGCAGATCAGGCGCACGTCGCCATAAATGGCGTGGCGCTCCAGGTTGCGATGCAGCGCCAACGCGGTGTTGCGCATGCCCGCGAGATCCGCCAGAACGGTTACGTATGCCCACGGCTCGCCCTGCGCGGCGGCGGCGCGGAGGCGATCAAGCGCCTCCTGCGTTGTCTCGACGGCGGTGACGCGCAAGCCCCAATTGGGTAGCAGCATGTTCAGGCGCATGCGCATGCGCGGGTCGCCACTGAGCAGCAGCAGCCGGCCGCCGCCGAACTCCAGCTCACGCGAGGGCATGTCGCCCTGCACCTTGAGCAGCGGGATATCGAACGAGAACGTCGCGCCACGCCCTGGTTCGGACTGCACCTGGATGCGCCCACCCATCAGGTCGACGATGCGTTTGCAGATCGCCAGCCCCAGACCCGTCCCGCCGTAAAGACGCGTGGTCGATGCGTCGGCCTGGCTGAAGGCCTGGAACAGGCGTGCCTGCGCTTCGGGCGTGATCCCGATACCGGTATCGCGAACCTCGAATCGAAGTTGATGCTGCGCCGCGCTTTCGCCGACGCGGCGCACGCTCACCGCAACGGTGCCGCGTTCGGTGAATTTCACCGCATTGCTGATCAGGTTTCCCAACACCTGGCGCAGGCGCACCGGATCGCCGCGCACGGGCAACCGGACAGCCGGGTCGATGTGCAGCTGCAGGCGCAACCCCTTGGATTCGGCCGCGCGTTCCATCAGCTGGATGACCGTTTCCATCAGTTCGCGCAGGTTGAATCCGGTGGTTTCCAGCTCCAGTCGATCGGCTTCAAGTTTGGAGTAGTCCAGGATGTCGTCGACGATCCGCAGAAGTTGGTGCGAGGACGCGAACGCGGTGCGCACCAGCTCTCGATGATCGGCCGCCAGCGGCGCCTGCATCAACAGGTCGAGCATCGGCACGATGCCGTTAAGCGGCGTGCGGATTTCATGGCTCATCGTGGCGAGGAATTCGCCCTTCGCCAGCACCGCCGATTCGGCGACCTGCTTGGCTTGCATCAGTTGCTGTTCGAGTTGGGTGTGGCGGTCGATTTCGCGCTGCAGTTCGCCGACGGTTTCCTCGCCGCGGCGCGCGCGTTCATCGGTCTTCAGCCATTGTTTTTCGCGCCGGCCGGTGTCCAGCAGGAACGCAACGATGGCGAACACCGCCAACAGGGCCAACACCAGCGCCACGCTTTGCCACGGACCGGTCAAGCCCGTGGCTTCCATCGCAACGGCCAGCGCTGCGCCGGCGGCGGCGCCCAGGGCCATCCAGCGAACGATCGGCGAAGGCGCGCCAGCGGGTTTCATTGGTTGCAATCCAATTCAGTGGACTGCATGTTCACAGCACCGCATGCGTGAAGTCGAATTCAAGATTGACCTCGGCCTGCTGCACCAGGTTTCCCTGGATGAAGTCGATCCCGCTCATCCACAACGTGGCCGCGCTTTGTGGGTCCTCGACCTGTGGGCCGATGACCTGCAGGTCCAGACGATGTGCACGGTCGATCACGCCACGCAATTCGTCGCGCAGCTGGGGATCCGAATGCGCATTCGAATACCGCGGGGACAACCGCAGGTAGCCCAACGGCAATTGCTGGAGCAGGGCCTCGGCTTCAGGGCTGTGTGCAAATTGGCTGAGACACAACCGCACGCCGGCGGGCAACAGCATTGCGCCGAAATGACTCAGCGTCATGCCATGCACCAGCGCGTCGTCCAGGCGCAAGTCGATCACGAGCGATGCGCTGTCGATGTCATGGCTGGCCATGCGCTCCAGTAACCATTGCGCATGGGCTTCATCGGCCAGCGTGCGCGGGGACTGGGACACGAACAGGCGCACATGGCGACCTTCGTCCTGCCGCCTATGCAGCAATTCCAGCGCCTCGCGAAGCACCCAGCGATCGATGTCCGGCATCAACCCCGCGGTTTCGGCCGCCGGAACCAACTGCGCCGCGCGATGCAGCATGCCGTCGGCATCGCGCAAGCGCAGCAGGGTCTGGAATTGCGCATCATTGCCGCCGGCGACCGAGACGATCGGCTGGAACAGCAGTTCGAAGTTGTTGCCCGCCTTGTCCTCGGCCAGCCCAGCGCGCATCGCGGCGACTAGCGCATCGGCCGGTTCGCTGGCGATGGTCGCCGGGATGTATTCCGCCAGTCCGATCGGTGCGCTACGGGCGGTGCGGGCGGCTTGCTCGACGGCATCCAGCAGGCTGCCCGCGTCCGAAAACAAACCCAGTGGCGAGTAGCCGATCACGGCGCGCAGGCGCTGCGGCATGCCGTCGTACTCGATCGGCGGTGCGCTGATGCCATCGCGCAGCGTGCGGGCAAGGGCCTCGAGTTGCGCACCCTCACACCCAGCTGCATACACCAGGAAGGCGCTGTCGTTGATGCGCGCAGCCGGATACACGCCGGCGACCTGCGCGCAGCGTCGGCCGACCTCGTGCATGAGGTGTTCGAAGCCGGCGTACCCGTAGCGCTCCCGCAGCGCTGCAGTGTTCTGGATCTCGACGAGCAGCGCGCCACCGTCGCCGTCGGCGGCCAGCGCTGCAGTAATGGAACGCAGCAGGTACGGACGGTAATGGAGGCCGGACTCGGAATCGCGCCCGGTATCGTCCGGACGCTGGCGCTGCAAGGCACGGGCGCGCTTGATCCGGCTGTGCACTGCGGCCATCAGGTGACGCGGGCGGATCGGCTTGCTCAGGAAATCGTCCGCGCCCTGTTCCAGCGCCTCGAACTGTCGCTCGGGATCCTGGTCGCCGGTCAGGAAGACGATGGGGACATGCGCGAAATCGGCGTGCGCGCGGATCGACATCGTCAGCTCGGTCCCGCTCATGCCAGGCATGTGCAGGTCCATCAACACCAGCTCCGGACGGAACTCCTCCATCGCCGGCATCACCTCGGCCGCAGTACGGACTGCGCGCGCCTGGATCCCGGCGCTGCGCATCACCCCTTCGGCAAACAACGCCTGGCTGGCATCGTCCTCCACCACGAGCACGCGATACGGAGCGTCTTCGCTCCCGTCCGTTGGGCCGGCACCGAGCACGGTTTGCGCGACATCAGGTTCCCGGCTCATGGCTGCCCCCTGAAGATGTCGCACGGACAAGAATCGATTGGCTCGGGAGTGCGAGTCATGCGGTAGTCGACGCGGCAATGACGGTCATCATGATGCGGCCATTCAAGGTATGCAACGACAGAGCTGCGCAGGACATACGATCCATCACGCGCAGATTGATGCGCACCGGCCACCAGCCAAGTTAGACGGCCGCTGCGCGTGGTGGCTTGCGTAGCAATCCGCGCGCAAGTTTGCGCCAAAGCCACCAGATCAGCGTCGCCAGCGACACGCTGATGGCGACCACGATGAATAATCCCAGCCACGGATGCACGAAGGCCAGTGCCAGTCCCCCGACCACGGCCGTGTCCTCGGTTGCCGATGCGGTCCAGTTGCTGATCGGCTCGGGCGAGGTATTGAGCACGAGGCGTGACCCAGTCTTCAGCAAGTGGCTGGTCAATGCCACGCCCGCGCCAGTCGCCAGCATGCCGACCCCCAATTGCCCGTCCGGCGACATTGCCGATGCTGCAAGGAACGCCCCGGCCGGCACCCGCAACAGTGTGTGCAGAAAATCCCAGCCAGAGTCGACACCGGGGATCTTGTCGGCGAAGAACTCCACCAGTGCCAGCGCCCCCGACACCCCGAGCACCCACGGCGACTGGGTCACCTGCAACGCGTGCGGCAAATCCAGCCAACCCATTGCGCCTGCCAAGCCAAGACCGAAGACGGTCAGGTACACGCGGATACCCGCCAACCATGCCAACAGGACGCCGATCGCAAACAGATGGGCTTCAGACATGGCAGGCTCCTTGGTCAGTGCGGCGACGCAGTGCGGCAACCAGTCGATCTTATCGCCCGGTCATCTCCGGCGGCCATCCCACCTTGCTTGACGCCGGGTGAACCGGATCGCTATACCGGTGCGATGACCGAGCCCGCTTCCGGCCCGCCAACTGCACCCGCACCGTCACCCCCGGCCGGTGAGCCGGTCCATGGCCACGGTTTGGCATACACGGTGATCGTGGTCTTCCTGCTCGCCATCACGTTTGGCGGCTGGGGCCTCTGGCGCGTGTTCGCCCCTACGGCAAGTGATCCCAAGCCGCAGTTGCAGGCGCAACAGTCGCAGCTGGATGACCTGCGCCAGCGCGTGGCGACCCTGGCCCGCTCCGATCAGATCAGCCGCGACGCCAATCGCGACCTGCAGGGCACGCTGGCCGAACGCGACGAGGAGATCGCGGGGCTGCGCGCCGATGTCGCCTTCTATGCGCGCTTCGTTGGCAGCACCGCACAGCGGCGAGGCCTGAACGTGCATGCACTGCAGATGGTTCGCCAGACCGGCCAAGCCTGGCATTTCACCGCCACCCTCACCCAGAACCTCAACCGCGGTGCAGTCAACACAGGGAGGCTGACGCTGTCGGTGGAGGGCAGCCGCAAGGGCCGTATGCAGAAGCTGGACTGGCCGCAATTGCGCCAACAGCCCACTCCTGCGGGGCTGGACTACTCATTCAAGTATTTCCAGCAGGTCGAAGGCGACATCCTGTTACCTGCCGACATCCAGCCGGTGCGCGTGCTGGTCAGGCTGGAGCCGCAAGGCGGTGCCGTGGTCGAGCAGTCGTTTACGTGGACTGAGGCGACCGCAAAGCCTGAAGCTGGCGGGCAAAACTAGGGCAATGATCAAGCGCTGATTGCCGGCGAGCGTTCACGGCGCGCGGCGGCGCGCTGGGAAAGTTTCGCAGCCCAACCCTGCCCCGGCGCGGACCGAGGCGACAGCAAAGCCTGAAGCTGGCGGTTGAATCGCAGTCCCGCACGCCCCATCCTTCGTGCATGGACTCCGCCCTCGTCAATCCCGCCGCGCCTGGCTACCAGTCGTTGCCACCCCCGCTGGACTTCAGCGTCGCCGCCGCTGCGAAGGTGCGTGAGTTGATCGCCGAAGAGGGCAACCCCGCGCTCAAGCTGCGTGTGTACATCCACGGCGGGGGCTGCTCGGGGTTCCAGTACGGATTCGAATTCGACGAGCAGCAGGGCGAAGACGACATGGCCATCATGACCGACGAGGTCACCCTGCTGGTCGATCCGCTCAGCCTGCAATACCTGATGGGCGCGCAGGTCGATTACAGCGAAAGCCTGCACGGCGCGCAATTCGTGATCCGTAATCCGAACGCGAAAACCACCTGCGGCTGCGGCTCCTCGTTCACGGTGTGACTCCAGCACAGGGCCAGCACTTGGCGCTGACGCAGCCATCATTTGCCTTCGTGGAAGGCGCGCTTGATCGCGCCGATCATCTGCGCGACGACCCCGACGCGCTGGCGGCGTTATGGCCGCAGGCGCGCGTGGTGTTGATCGACGACGATGGTCACGCCCTGGCCGACGCCTCGCAGCAGCTGTCCGCCCCGCGCGGAAGCACATTGGCCGACATGCCTTCTGCGGTCATCTTCCTTGGTAGGCAGGATCAGCACGCCTGGTTCGCCGCGCGTGCTGCGGATGTCGCCGCCAACGCGCCGCAACGCATCGATCTGCGCAGCGCGGCCAGTGCATGGCCGGCGTTCGAGGCGACGCTGTTCGCGCAGGCACGCGCACTGTTGAACTGGCAAGCACGCCATCGTTTCTGCGGTGCTTGCGGTGGCGGCATCGAGTTCGTGCGCGCAGGCTGGCTTGGCCGTTGCCGCCAATGCGCAGGCGAACACTACCCGCGCACCGACCAGGCCATCATCGCCGCCGTCACCGACGGTCATCGACTGTTGCTGGGCCGGCAAGCGTCGTGGCCCGCGCGACGCTATTCGGTGCTCGCGGGTTTCGTTGAACCCGGCGAATCGCTGGAACAGACCGTGGCGCGCGAAGTCTTCGAGGAGGCGGGCGTGCGCGTGCGCAACTCCCGTTACCTGGCATCGCAGCCGTGGCCTTTCCCCGGCTCGTTGATGCTGGGCTTCATGGCAGATGCCGAGCCTGACGAGCCGGTTGTCGGCGACGAGCTGGAAGATGCACGGTGGTTCGATATCGACAGCGTGCGCGCAGGATTGGCGCGACACTGGGAGACGCCGATGGCTGATGACGAACGTGGCATTACGTTGTCGCCGCCGGTTTCGATTGCGCGCTGGCTGATCGAGCAATGGCTGGCTGAGTACGCAATGCGCTGAGCTGCGTGTGGCCTGCTGTAATTTGGTTTGCGTACAATCCGACCATGTCGCTGACCTTGATCGCCGTCGTCGTCGCCCTGGTGCTCGGCCATGCCGCTCCGGCATTGGCGGCAGGGGTGCGCGACTTCAGCTGGTACCGACACTGGCTGCATTGGTTGGGCACGCATTTCCCCTCGGGTTTCTGGCGCGGCCGTTACGGAATCGTGCTGGCGTTGGTCCCGCCGTTGCTGCTGGTGGCGTTGTTCCAGGCCGGGCTGCACAAGCCCATGCTCGGCTTGGCCGGCCTGGTCTTCGCGATCGCGATGCTGTTCTACTGCTGGGGTCCGCGCGACCTGGACCTTGACGTCGAGGCGATCGTCAGTGCGCCGGATCCGCAGGCGCGCATCGACGCCATCGACCGGCTCCGCACGCCTGGCGTCACTGCGCCGCAGGACGCGACCATGCTGGTCGAGGCCGTGTTCCGCAACGCGCAACGACGCTGGTTCGGCGTGCTGTTCTGGTTCCTGGTGCTGGGCCCGGTCGGTGCGCTGTTGTATCGACTGGGCACACTGGCCAGCGAAGACGACATCGCCGAATTGCCGCCGGACACGAGCACCGGCGCGCGCGCATTGCTGTCGGTGCTGGACTGGCCCGTCGCACAGCTGATGACGCTGGCGCTGGCGCTGGTCGGCAATTTCGACACTGTCGTGGGGGCGTGGAGGGAACACGGCGGCGCATCGGTGCGCAGGGATACGGACTTCCTGGCCGCCGCGGCACGCGCCAGCGTCAGCACGGAACTGGCCGACGAGGCGCTGGATGACGTCGACAGTGGCACGGCGATGGCCACCACTGCAGGCGGCATGACGCAGCTGGCGGAATTGCGCGACGCGATGAGCCTGGTCTGGCGCGTGCTGTTGTCGTGGCTGGTGGTGCTGGCGCTGTTCGTGGTGGCCGGCTGGGTGGGTTGACGAGAAGGTCCTTCCTGCGATCAACCTGCTGGATGACCTCGGCGCGCCGGCAGGCGGGACCAGCCTTCCGCCACTGTCTGAGGAATCGCCTGGGGACCTGCAATCTGCCGCGCGAAAGGCGCCAGGTGCCGCAGCGCACTTGAATAAACCCCCCGCTTGAAGATCACCACGTGATCCAACGGATACCAGAAATCAACCCAGCGCCAGTGGTCGAACTCGGGCGTGTCGGTCAGGTCCAGCCGCAGGTCGGACTCTTCCCCGGTGAACTGGAGCAGGAACCACACCTGTTTCTGGCCAACGCACATCATGCGGTCGGTGCGCCGGATCGCACGGTGCGGCAGCCGGTAACGCAGCCAGCCAGGCGTCACGCCGAGCACGGCCACGTGCTCGGGCGCCAGCCCGGTTTCTTCACGCAGCTCGCGGTACATCGCCTCCAGCGGCGTCTCGTCGGTGTTCATCCCGCCCTGCGGGAACTGCCAGCCGTCACGCCGCACGCGCCGCGCCCAGAACACGCGACCGTCGGGGTGCATCAAAACGATGCCGACATTGGGTCGGAAACCGTCCGGATCGATCACGATGCGGACTCCAATAGGATTGACTTACGTCACTGCCACCGACTCTGCCATGCGCGGCGCGGGGCGACAAGCACGGCGGACCTCGATTGACGCCGGGGACGGTGACATGGACAATTCGCGGTTCGCTTCCAGCCACCCGCGGTTACGGTGACCAGGGAGCTTGGCGGCCAAGAAACAGCTCGCATGTCGCCGGGATTAGCGCGGCGGAACACAATTTGGCTATATAGCTCAGCTGGTTAGAGCGTGGCACTCATAATGCCGAGGTCGGTGGTTCGAGTCCACCTATAGCCACCAAATTCAATTCCAGCGACATCCGACCGAATCCCACGCCTCCTTTAAACCTCGCGAAAATGCGGGGTTTTTTGCTTTTGTAGCTTCTGACACAGTCCATCGGAATCTAGTTGCAGCCGCCATCTTTCGTGAGTAGGTTAGGGAGTAAGAAGCTGTTACTCACCAAAATGTCGTTTTTTCTACTCACAAGGCCTTGCCGTGTTAACAGACAAGGGACTTCGAGCCCTCAAGCCACGTGCAACTCTCTACCGAGTCGCAGACTCGGCGGGCTTGTGCGTGGAAGTTAGTGCCGGCGGGAGCAAGCTCTGGCGCTATCGGTACCGGTTCGCCGGAAGGGCCAAAATGATGTCGCTGGGCGCTTGGCCCGAAGTAACTCTTCCAGAAGCGCGCGAACGCCGTAACGACGCCCGCAAGCTACTCAAACAAGGCTCGGACCCATCGGTGGTCCGGTCCAGCCAGAAGCTGCAAGCAAAGACCGCAGCGGAAAACACTTTCAAGAGCATCGCATCGGAATGGCTGGCCGTGAAAGCGCATGACTGGACACCAGGCCAGCATGACAAGGAACGGGATCGGCTGGAGAACCACGCCTACCCGTGGATCGGAAAGCTTCCAATTGGCAGCATTGGAGTCGCTGAAATCAAGCCGTTGTTATCCAGACTTGTGAACAAAGGACATATCGACCAAGCCCACAGACTCCGACAGGAGCTGAGTCGTGTCTTCCGTTTTGCAGTTGCCACCGAAAAGGCCACACGTGACCCTGCTCACGATCTACAAGATATCCTGCCAGCACGCTCGAAGCAGAACTACCCTTCAATTACGGACCCGATCAAAGTTGGCGAACTGCTTCGAGCAATCGATGGATTCGCGGGAACGACGACCGTGGGCTGCGCTCTGCGACTGGCCCCGCTGGTGTTTGTAAGGCCGGGCGAAATTCGTGGCGCGGAATGGAGCGAGATTGCAGCTGATCATCCCGATGGTGCGCGCTGGGAAATCGCTACGAGGCGGCGCAAGCTCAAGAAATCCGAAAAGGAGAACCCGAAGACCGCGCCTCATGTTGTGCCGCTATCGAAGCAAGCTGTTGCAATTCTGGCTGAGTTGAAGCCGCTAACTGGCAATGGACGCTTCCTATTCCCAAGTGCACGAACTTGGTCCCGTTCGATGAGCGAGAACACTGTCAACGCCGCTCTACGTCGAATGGGGTATGACAAGACGGCCATGACCGGGCATGGGTTCCGGCATATGGCATCGACGCTACTCAACGAACTGGGGTGGAACAAGGACGCGATCGAGCGGCAGCTGTCGCACAAGGAGCCAGGGGTGGGCGGTGTTTACAACAAAGCCGAACACCTTCCAGAGCGTCGAAAGATGATGCAGGCGTGGGCTGACTATTTGGACACGTTACGCTCCGACGCTGCCAGTCTCCTGCCAGTCACTAGCTCCTCATCAGGGCCGTCCGTGCCATGACGAGCGATGACGAATTATTAAAGAAGGCGTCTTCAGCGAAGGTTGTCCTGAAGTCGATGATCAAACGTAAGAATCATCTCGGTGGCTCTAAGCACATCGCTTTTCCTACTGAGCAATGGAATCTGGCTTCTCTCAAAGCGTCTCTCAATGCGCAGGCAATTCTGGATTCGTACCAAGTGCTTGATGGGCACGAATTCTACGAATTTATCGAAACTAACCCGCCTGACGGGCTAACAATTCAGCGCCTCATCGATTTGGCTCTGCGGAAAATACACCCCGACAAGGCAAGTCAAAACGCAAAGAAAAAGGCAGGCAAATTTGATGCACTGAAGCTGGAGGTTTTGACGGAGTGGGAGCAAATCAAGGGAACAGGAAAATCAGCACACGCCTTTAGCATGCACAAGGCGAATGCTCTCAAAAAAGCGGCTGATGCTGCCCCCACAGGGACCACAACAATAATAGTTAAGGCTGGCACCATCGAGAAATGGATCGTGGAAAAAAATAAATCGTAGCTTCTGCTAGCAGACGCAATATGACGCCCCGGGACATGTCGATAACCTGCTTACTCCAACTAAGGAGTGCAGGATCATGCAGCCAAATCCGTCCAGTCCCAAGCGATCACACGTACGACCGAAAGCGCCCTTAATCGCAGTCAACCTGCCCGGCCGCCTGCTCACTTGCCATGTGCTCGCACTGTCGGGCTGGAGCCATTCGACTTTGTATCAGCGAATCTCCGAAGGCTTCCCAGCTCCCCGGAAGGACGGTCGCCTGAACTATTGGACGACTGATGTCATCCGTACAGCCCTCGGCCTAGATCAGGAGGGGGACTCATGAACGACGACACGAATTCCTTCGAAGAATCCAGCCAACCAAAGGGGGCCAGCGAAACCAACTTCAGTGCTCCTGGGTCGACTCCCTCGCTAGGCGTGTCCACGTCGATTCAACCTTTCGTTGTGCTGGAACCAGTGCAACAGAATCCACTAGATGCACAAATAGCCGCCGAACGCAGTCGCGTCGCCAAGGCTCACTCCTTCAGGTTGGACACGCGACGTGCTGCAAAGTACATCCGAGTGTCGAAGCGAACGCTGGAGTATTGGCGCGATAGAGGAATTGGTCCTCCCTACCTGCGCATCGGAGACCATGTCTGGTACGAGTTGCCGGCGATTAATCGTTGGATCGAAGGTCAGGCGCCAGGACGGTATGGGCCGCCGCCCACCGGTGTCACGCTAGAAGGTGCGGATTCTCACTTACCCCCCATCGGTAACCTTACCCGCGAACTAGCGGCTCAATACCTTGGAATTTGCGTTCGCACGCTGGACTACTGGCGCGGCCAGCCGGGCAAGCCACAGCCAATGAATAACGGGACCAAACGTGTGCGGTACGACCTCGCCTATTTGGATGCGTGGCTGAAGGCGCAGACCCATGGCACTTGATACTGCAGATTGCGGCTTGGATATAAGTACCCCGCAAATCGATCAAGAACTGAAGGCGGCTGAGGTAGTTGTCGAGGTAGACAAGATTCGAGTAGCGGTTTATTTCGAGCACGCCATTGACGAATACGAACGATTCCCGGCCTACAAATGGAGCGTGGTAAACGGCGACTTTGACAAGAAAGGCATTTTGCACAAATCCCACCCATCGAGCGCCTTCACTTCGGTCAGCCAGCCTCTTACCGGAGGCGGTTGCCTATTTATCCGATACGGCTATTCCCACAAGATGTTCAAGGCGATTTTCGAATTCAACCCAAATCATGTGCAAATGTCAGAGCTACATGGACACCTGAATCTACTGCTGCATCACGGATATTGGTCGTTGTTGAAGCGCGGCATCGTCACAGAGTGCGAGTTCGCGGTGGATATTAAGGATGCCAAGTTTCACGACTACCTTTTTCTCGACCGCAAGATACGTAGCGGATCAAGTGGGTTCCGTATGGTCGGAAGCGACTACGTAGGTTCGCACCGCAGCAACCGCAACTTTCTTGCATACGACAAACGCAAAGAACTCTTGGATCACAAGAAGTACGAACTGGGCCATGACAAATTGCGCATCGAAGCCCGCATTCGCGGTGCGTATCGATTTCCGTTAAAGGAAATTGCTGGCTTTGCGTCTCCGTTTAACAGCCTGCTCGTCATCAATCGGTACGCATTCGCGGCCTCCGCCGTCCCAATTGTGTCCAAGTTGCGCGAACAACTGCAGCACAACGATAGCTGCCTGCAACTTGCATACTTGGGTCTCAGCCCCAAGCACCGCCTACAAGCCTTTGCCGCGCTTTCAGCCATGAAGCCGATCTGGTGGCAGCCTGAGACAATCTGGGCGAACTTTCCGCAGTCGCATTTTGTTTCAGCTTCCACAAACTGGTTGCATTGAGATGCGACTTACAGGCAACCATTGCTTAATACATCCTGCAGCCCGAAGAACCTTGGAACTATTCATTCGCACTTACGAAGATGCATGTCGAACCGATTCGGATTTTGAAATTATGCATCTACAGCGAGGCACGCCGTTATGTAGATAGACATATTTGGGACTGACAAAACATCATAAAAATAGCCCGAAATTGGTAAATTACCCTTTACATGAGCAGCTCCAGTGCTACGCTTAATACATGGCTACGGTAATTCCGGCTCCCTAGGTGTCTGATCTACATTCACTTGAGAGGCCTTTGCTACAGGCACTCGGTGAAGAGGTAGGAACCGACTGGCGATGTGATAGTCGCCCCCTGAAATGCCACGATCATTCCTTGCTTTCCAGCTGCTGGCAGAAATCGATTAGGCGCGGCCGCATTGATGATGCAGTCCAATGCGCTTTAGCTCTGCACTCCAAAAACCCGGAATACGTATGGCGCCGAATTAGGGCCATTTCGCTAGAGGAAGTATCGGTTGCTGATCTTCAGCTGGTAGGGCAAGTTCTGGCCGTCGCGGGTAAGCGATCCTTGCAACAAAAGCTCGGTGAACGTGCGTTGTTATCGTCGCTAACGGCACGCCTCGCAATCGCGCCAAAGTGTCGTACAGCATGCGACCTGCTGGTGTGGTTACCGCAGTCCCCGCAGCTTGTTGATCACAGGCAACAACCCGAATTCGATGCCGAAGTCCTTCTTACGAGTGACGCTTCGTACTTGCGTCACACTGCAGAACTCTGGCATTCAATTGCCCCGCGCTCGATCCGTTCGCGGTCGGGCTGGCGGGTGGTGTCCCGGGGCGACGCTCTCAAAAGAGATGCTTGGCTCGAAGAAGCGGGCGTGCCACCCCTCGTTCGATACATCGTCCAACGTGGAAGCAACACCGACGCCCTCAATGTCCTCTTGGTACCGGCGTACCAACTCGCAAAATGTGGCCCACATGGGACTGCTGCTGCTGAATCGCCACCGACCAGTTCACTGGACGAGATCGGCGGGGTGCCGGCCTATTCGTATTGCCTCTACTCTGGGCCAGGCCGTAGTGCGTTGCGACATTTTCTCATGACGCAGCCGCAGTGGCGCGCGAAGTTCTGCGAGATAGGTGTGACCGATGCCTTTCGCACGCTCGGGCACTTGGTGTTCCATGTCGAAGGGGATTACTGCGCACTGTCCGTCAGCGCGTCCCGCGGAGCGGAAATCAAGGCCCTGTCCGAAGCCGCCACGCTCAAACGCTGCGGGGTACCAGCTGCCGCAATCCCGATGTTGGAAGATCAAGTCATACGAGCACTGCCCGCCCTGAATTTCTCCCGTCGCTCCATTGCAGCGATCGATGTCGAGGCTCCTAGCGGATGAATGAAACGAGCGATAATTCTGCTTTATCGATGGCTACTACTAACCTCCCAAGCGTGGTGGGGCCGAGGTTAAGACCGAGCACGAGTTGCAGGACGGCGATCAACTATTACCTGGAAGCATCCCTCTCACCCAACACGCTACGCGCTTACAAGTCGGACCTGCGGATGTTTATTGGCTGGGGCGCAGCTATCCCCAGTTGCCCCGACGAACTGGCCTCGTATCTCGCCGAGCAGGCCAGCTGGCTCTCGCCCTACACACTGACCAGGCGATTGTCTGCGATTCGCCGCGCGCACAAGAGCATGGGACTGCCCGACCCGTCGAACCACGCTATGGTCAGGGGAGTGGTCAAGGGAATCTGGCGTCGACATGGCAAAGCGCAGCGACAGGCCCGTCCACTGCTACTAAATGAACTACATCAGATGCTGCCAGCAATGTTGGGCCGTAAAGGCGTGCGCGACCGCGCGTTGACGCTCATTGGCTTCCGTGCGGCGCTTCGACGGTCGGAGCTATGCGACCTCGATGTAGAAGATATTGCGGTTTCCGACGAAGGCGTCTTGTTACACGTACGCCATAGCAAGACTGACCAGCAAGCCAAGGGGCGAATTATCGCTGTCCCTTTTGCAAAGAGTGGACCTTGTGCGGTGCACGCTCTGCTCGCTTGGCTGGACGCGAGTGATGTAGAGAGTGGGGCAGTGTTCCAGGCAGTCGACCGATGGGGAGCGTTAAACGGAAGGTTATCTCCGCAAAGCATCGGCACGATCATATGTGGTTATGCACGTGCCGTGGGTCTGGACGCTTGTGGCTTATCGGCACACAGCCTAAGGGCTGGCTTCGTGACTACGGCTGCAAAAGCTGGTGCCTCCATCCATGCCATTCAAAGACAGACAGGGCACCAGTCAATCGAAATGGTGTACCGCTATGTTCGAACTGGGAATCCGTTCGCTGGCAATGCAAACGAGGACATCCCTTGAGATCGGAGACGATACGTGCGGCGCATCGTGGATTGGCGGGTGCCAGTGGCGAAATCCAACGCCCACCGCCTGAATCAAGAGATAGTCGTAAGGCCGTGGTCAAGACAGAAGACGAGACAATCGCGGCAGCAACGGAGATTTTACGCCTTAGGATGTTGAGAATTGGATCACTAAAGGACCCCACTGCGGCTACTGACTACCTCAGGATGCGTCTGGCCCCAATTGAACATGAAGTTTTCTTCGTGCTCTACTTGGACACTCGGCATAGCATCATAGCGGCAGAGGTGGCATTCACCGGCACTATCGACTGTGCCGAGGTGTATCCACGAGAGATCGTCAAACGTGCGCTAAAACTCAATTCTGCGGCCGTCATATGCGCGCACAACCATCCTTCGAATAATGCCGAGCCGTCCGCTGCTGATCGAGCATTGACCGCCCGGCTAAAATGCGCGCTTGCGCTCGTGGATGTGCGGTTGCTCGACCACTTCGTTGTGACTACCGATGCGTATACAAGCCTTGCATCTCGCGGGTGGGTATAGATTGGCCAGAGGCAGTGCTTTGAATCGCATGTCCTCCGTTAGGTTATGCACCCTCGTCCGAAATCATGCGCAGGCATGCGTCTTGTCTCCGTTTTGGCAGGCGAAGGAATGCCAGCATCAGTTCGGCTAGACGATCGTCCTGCGCAAAGAAATAGGCGGTAGGCACTTGAAGAACTGCTGCCAGTCGTGCCGCAGTATCAAAATCAGGCTGGTGTTTTCCCTGCTCATAGCGGTTCACGCGCGTGCTTGCTACGAATTCGTCCAAGCCAGCTAGCACCCCCAATTGCTTCTGCGAAATTCCGGCAGCCAGCCGGGCCTGCTTAAGCCTCTGATGAAAGTCGGCACCTTGGCGAGTGGAGGAAGACATTGCTGCCCAGCGAGACTGAGCAGCGAACATCGCTATTTTTGCTTGATTCGGATACTACGTAAAACGTAGCATCTGGTTAGTGGCTAAGTCATTTAGACAGCCGGCTGGAGATGGCCATGAATTCCAAAAAAGAGCAACAGAAGCAGAGACTCCTAGAAGCAGACGCGAAACATCGATCTCGCATGATTACTGACCCGGCTTATGCGAAAGATCATGCCAAAACGATGAAGCAGCTTGGTGGCTGCGCTGTAATAGTTGTTGGTGTCATTGCAGTGCTGATTTTCATCATGGGCGAATATTGGAAGCCTGAAGACCAACGGATCGCAGAGCATGCCGCCAAGTACGTTCAAGAAATGAAAGCGCAGCGTGCCAAGGAAGAGGTGCAAGATTCTAAAGCCGAGGCTGAGCATCTCTGGAATGTTGCACATGGAGTCAACGAGGTAGTGCCTTACATCTCACGATCATGCGTCAATGCAATAAAGGCTCATCCCGAGATCGATCATCCGTGTGCGAACGGGGAGCTCAATGCCGATGAGCAGTACATCCACGATCTTGCCGCGGAACAGCGTAAAGCGGAAGAAAACGGTCGGTGAATAGAGTCGCCACTTGGCCGCTAGGCGCCGTATAGCTGCGACCTACGCTATACCGAAGCTTTCCGTCGTTTGCCGGCACGTTGCGAAGACAATTCAATCGAGTCAAGGCGCTTCTGCGCTTCGCGTTTTCCAAGCTTGCGAAGTCCCGCCATCACTTCCTGCTTTGATTTTCCGGGAATGGATTTGCCATGTTCCCAGTTGTAGACCGATTGGCCGCTCGCACCGACTAGCTTGCCGAAGTCAGTGGCGGACAGGCCTAAGCGTGCACGCAGGGACTGAAGACCCTTGGCAACAAACCGTGTGCCGCTTTTTGCTTCAGCCGCGCTAGAGCCGTCACTAGGCGACCTGCTGAGCAAATTTGCCTGGCGCTCAAGGAGCCCAACCTGCCGTTTAAGGCCGGCGATGTCGCGGCGATAGGCGCTGTTAGCTTTCTTGAGGGGCTCGAAGTGGGCCCGGATTTCTTTCCGGGCCAAGCGCGTGATTTCGTTTTTGAGTACCGTTCCCAGATTAGCCATCTGGTTCCTCATAAGTCGGGGGATTCTGAGTCTATCGCGCTGATCCCACTTACTCGGCGCGCCCGCCGATTCTAATCCTCGCAACGGAGTTAGTTCGCGACCCGAAGCAGACATTAGTAGCCCACTGGCTGCTTGGTTCCCGCACTATTGAGATACTAGAGGAATAGCAGGGGGGCAAGCTGTGGCACGCATTCGCCGGCTCGAAATCCGAAACTTTCGCTCTATTCAGACCCTTGACTGGGTACCTTCGACTGGCATCAATTGTCTCGTTGGGCCGGGCGATAGTGGAAAGTCGAGCATCCTCGACGCGATAGACCTGTGCTTGGGTGCGCGACGAAGTGCTCCTTTCAGTGATACAGACTTCTATGGGTTGGATGTCAGCCAGCCAATCCTCATTTCCGTGACTCTGGGAGCCCTACCAGAAGCGCTTCTGAACCTCGAGGCCTATGGTGAGTTCTTGCGCGGCTATGACGCAGCAGCCGGTGGAGTAGAAGATGAACCCCGCGCTGGCATCGAAACCGTGTTGACCATGAGATTGACCGTGACGTGCGATCTCGAACCCACTTGGTTGCTGTACTCAGAGCGTGCGAAGCAGCAAGAGCGGGAACGTGGCTTGGCCTGGAAGGAGCGGACTGCTCTTGCACCTGTGCGTATTGGTAGCTTTGCAAATACGAATCTCTCGTGGACTCGAGGGTCGGTGCTGAACCGCCTGACCGAAGAGCAGATCAACCTTGGCGCTGAGTTGGCCCGCGCAGCGCGGGAGGCACGCGCCACATTCGGGGATCAAGCCCGGGCGCCACTCGCGGAGACGCTTCGAGTAGTCACCGAGACTGCCACCTATCTCGGGGTGCCGGTAGGGGCTTCAGCACAGGCCCTGTTGGACGCACACTCGGTCTCCATCGGTGATGGCGCTATCGCACTGCACAACGAGTCAGGCGTCCCTCTGCGGTCACTAGGAACTGGCTCCGCGCGCTTGCTCATCTCTGGGCTTCAACGCATGGCTTCAGAGAAGGCAACCATCGCATTGGTCGACGAAGTCGAGTACGGCCTGGAGCCTCACCGCATTGCCCGACTTCTAGACTCGCTCGGCGCAAAGGACGCTGCACTCCCTCTCCAGGTCTTTATGACGACCCACTCACCGGTTGCCATCCGCGAACTTTCCGGCAACCAGGTATTTGTTGTTAGATCACAGGGGGGGCGTCACGATGTTTGCGAAGTCGGCGTGACTGACGATGTCCAAAGCACCCTTCGGGCAGACCCAGAGGCTTTTCTTGCCAAGTCAGTCATCGTTTGTGAGGGCGCAAGTGAGGTCGGCCTGGCGCGAGGCCTTGACCAATACTGGGTCGGCTTCGGGGCGCCGTCATTCTTCGCACTGGGCGGAGCCTACGTAGACGTTGGTGGCAGCAACCCTGACAGGTGTTTCACTCGCGGCGCGGCACTCCTGCGGCTCGGCTACCGGGTGCTGGTGTTTGTAGACGCCGACAAGTCACCGACCCCAGCGGGCGCTGCCGCCTTCCATGCAGCTGGTGGCCAATCACTCACGTGGCGGGCAGGGCGTGCTCTCGAGGATGAACTCTTTTGTAGTCTTGGCGACGATGCAATCGACGCACTGCTGGCGAAGGCAGGCGAGGTGGTGGGCCGAGAATTGGTTTCCGAGCACATTACTTCCAAGTCGGAAGGGGAGCATACGTTGGCGGCTGTCGAAGCCGATCGTTTGCGTGCGGGCTATTCGGATGCCATTAAAGGTCTGCTGGGCAAGTCTTCTCGAATCCGGGGCAGCGGGTGGTTCAAGTCCGTTTCCACCTATCAAGACGTCGCCATAGACATCATCGGACCGAACCTAGCGCCTGCCGAGGCCGGGTTCCAAGCCATCGTTGAACAACTTCGTGCTTGGACTCATGCAGCCTGAGCTCGACTTGTTTGCTTTCAGCAGGGGCTCCGTCACTGCGCCGGCAGGATGCGGCAAGACCCAGCTCATCGCGGACACCTTAAGCCTTCATGATGGCCCCAAGCCCATACTGATTCTCACGCACACTAATGCCGCCGCCGCTGCGCTGCGCATACGGCTGCAACGAGCTCGTGTTCCCAGTTCGGCCTACCGCGTCACAACCATAGACGGGTTCGCGATGCGGTTCATTGCAACGTTTCCACTCCGAAGCGGGCACAA
Organism: Lysobacterales bacterium; assembly: GCA_038236935.1. Taxonomy (GTDB): domain Bacteria; phylum Pseudomonadota; class Gammaproteobacteria; order Xanthomonadales; family Xanthomonadaceae; genus Cognatiluteimonas. The sequence continues at coordinate 6,765 of JBBRZH010000016.1, read as the reverse complement.
CCCCTGCATCCTAGAAATCAACGATCCGCGGAGCGACTATCCGGCAATACGAGCCGCTGCTTCGCAGCTCTTGCAGGCTGGGCACATCAGCGACGCGCTGCGTGCAACCTATTCCCGATTGATTGTTGATGAGTACCAAGACTGCAGTTTGGTTCAACATGCCATCGTCGATGCACTGGCAACGATTTTGCCTGCCGCGGTACTCGGCGACTCCATGCAAGCGATCTTCGGGTTTGCGGGAAACCAACTCGTCGACTGGCAGGCTCACGTTGAACCTCAGTTTCCTCCAGTTGGAGCACTTGGGACACCTTGGCGTTGGCGGAATGCCGGCACTGAGCCGCTTGGCCGCTGGCTCTTGGAGGCCCGCGCTCAGCTGCAGGGTGGAGAGGGTGTAGACCTGCGCGGAGCACCAAGCGAGGTTCAATGGGTTCAGCTAAATGCAAACGCGGACCAGCAACGGCGCGCTGCAGCACAGACACGTACAAGTGGCCAAGAAGAGACAGTGCTCATCATTGGCGATGCTCGCAATCCGAGGGGTAGACACCAGTTCACCAGTCAGACTCCAGGAGCCACGTCAGTCGAGACCGTAGACCTTGGCGACCTAGTGGGCTTTGCTCGCCGCTTCAACATTGACGCAGCCAATGCACTCGGCCAGCTTCTTAGCTTTTCAGCCGACCTCATGACCCAAGTTGGCACCGCGAATCTCTTGGCTCGTGTTGGAACGATTCGACAAGGGCGCGCGCGCACCCCGCCAACGCCTGCAGAGGCAGCTGCCGTAATGTTTGCTACTGCTCCAAGCCTATGTACAGCCCTGCGCCTGCTTCAAGAGTTGGAGGGCCAAGCGCATGCACGCGTATTTCGCCCAGAAATGCTGCACTGCTGCACGTATGCAATGCGCGCAGCTGCCGCTGGTGGGGTTACATTTCTCCATGCAGTGCTTCAAGCTCGAGAGCGGAATCGCCACCTTGGGCGGCCAGTCTCGCGACGCGCGGTGGGCAGCACACTACTCCTGAAAGGACTCGAGGCAGACGTAGTTGTCATCCTTCATCCTGAAATGATGGATGCACCAAACCTCTATGTTGCACTGACCCGAGGCGCACGCCGGCTAATTGTTTGTTCGAATGCAGCTGAGCTTCGGCCAGTTGCCTAGTCGCCGTCAACGGCGAAGCAGCCTTGCTTCCGCCGTCCAACCCGACGGCATTGCGTCAAGCTCGTCAGTCCCTCTGAGCTATTCGGAGGGATCAGGAGGCCTGCTGCGGGCGCCACGAACCATGCACACTAGGATATGACTGCTTCTGGCCGAAGCGGCGAGTCACAATCGGCGCCAGCACGTGGGTCACGCTTAATCGCAACCTAGATTTACTCGCCCGAATCCGCTGCGGCCACTTGCGCCATCCCCGCAATTTCTTGCACGCAAAACTCGGAGCCGACGCAGGCAGGCTCCTCTCACTATCGATAATCCTCACTTATCGCTACCTTTCAGAATTAGGTGACCAAAACGGGCCGCCACAATCGAAATGTGCGGTTGCTCGCCACTTTGCTGCGAGCCTGGGCATATGTAGGACTTTGAGTCGTATGTGCAGCGTTGGGTTTGCAAAAGTCAATGCCTAGGGCCCGCGGTTCGAGCTGGCATATCAATTGCCTGGGGCTATACAAACACTGATCGTCAACGCTTCCAGAGCTGAAGCCAGGATTCGCCTAGAAGTGGCTAGCTACTATCGGCACCTTTCCGCGATTGACCACTGCTTCCAGACTTTTGTTTGCGGGCACTGCTACGAAGCTCAGCAATTTGTTCGGCAATTTCCACCAACGACATCCTCGATGCAAGGGGTGCTGCGCGGATCGCCTCAATCAGACGTATCTCCAACGCGTCATCGATCAACAATCCTTGCACTGCCGCAATCGACTCCAAGGCAACGTCCCGCGACAGTGCCATGGTGCCGCGCCCTGTCGCGAGCCATTCGAACTGCACTGCAGCGACCTCAGCGATTTTGCGTAAATTCCTCAGTGTTGGGTTTTTACCAAGTGGCGCCTCCCAGTGACTGACCGCGCTGCGTTGTACACCCACGGCGGACGCGAATGCGGTTTGCGACATGCACAGGTAGCGACGCGCCGTTCTGATGCGCGAGTGTGGTTTCAGCATGCCCAGTCCCCAACCTATCCCCAGTATCCGCAGCGTAGGTTAGCAAAAAAGACGGGGTGACCAAAAGGCGACAATAAGATGTCTGCATGTGGTCACTAGTTGACACGAGAGCTCGTCGCTACGCGCCATAAGTCTGGGGGTGTTACCAATGCTAGCGGCGGCATATCTTCCCAAAACCGAAAAAATCAGCAAGTATCGACGAGCAGTTTCGGATGTCAGTGATCTGGGGAAAAACAAACATCTCTGACAGCAACCGTACGGCAAACCAGTGGTCGATCGCGAGCGGATGAGGCTGTGAGGGCTTGTACAGCGGGCAGCCTCGAAGCGCTTGGGTCACATTGCGAATTTTACAAATAACAATCACAGAAACATCAGGGGATGACATGTCTGTTTTGCGCGGAACTATTGCCCGGCTTATGACTCATGCGAACAGACTATCGATAACTATTTGCTGTTTTGTATTGTTGTTCGGGATGCAAGGGATCGCCAAGGCAAGTTCTTTTCAAATAGATATGCCCCCTCCGGACGGCCTGCAATTTAACCCAGCGCTCGATTCTCAAGAAGCTGCCTGCCAACTGCTTTGCACAGCAAGTGCAGGCTACGGTCAATATTACAAGTACGCGTTGGTACCGTTGGACGTGAACTCAAGTACAGCTGAGCAGGATGCGCTGTTCAAACCATATTACGACGCTGGATATTATGGTGAAGGAGTGTGCAGTACTGATTTGTGCCCTTATCGTGGGGCAGTTGTCTCCATTCTCATGCAGGGAAACCTGATTTGTCCCGATGGCTACGGTAGGGTTGATGGCAACAAATGTGTACGTGAAGGCGTAGACCCGTATAAAAACAACGACTGTTGTTCCACGGGCAATGGCCCCTTTGTTCAGGGGGATCCAATTCATATCGGTACCGGGCAAAGCCTACAAACTGAAACGGACTTCAATCCCGGGAAGGGCCAACTCCGATTGATCCGTTACTACGGTAGCGAAACTCATTGGGACAAGACGTCACTGGGCTGGAATTGGCGGCACAACTTCATGCGGTCTCTAATGGTCTACGGCACGCCAGGTGCTGAAACCCTTATTGCTAAACGCCCGGCAGGCAACCAGTACTTCTTCTTGCCAGCGGCGGGGGCATGGTTACCCGAAGCCGACGTTCGCCAGCGGATTACAGAGATCAAGTCCGGAAACTTCCGTACCGGTTGGAACCTGACCGAGACCGACAACAGTGTTGAACATTACGGTCTGACGGGGCAATTGCTATCCATCACTTATCCCACTGGCGAAACACTCACTCTGTCTTACACCGCCGGTCAACTGACCGATGTCGCGGACACGGCAGGACGCCACCTTAAATTCACTTACATCCAAGGTGTTTTGAACTCGGTCGCGCTGCCCGATGGAACAAGCGTTCAATACAGCTACAACACGTCCGAGCTTTTGACACTGGCCGATTACCGTGCTGCACAAGGAGGGGCCTCTGTGGGCACGCGACAATACCTCTACGAAGATCCGGTATCGACTCGATTGCTCACGGGCATTACCGACGAACAGCAGAATCGATTTGCATCGTGGGCATATGACGGAACGGGACTGACCACCCTAAATACACACGGGAACATCAATAGCTTGATAGATCGGGTAAGCGTCGACTATTCAGCGGCCGCTCCTGCGGTCACCGACAGCCTCGGCGGAGTGACCAATTACGACTACGCGATAGATCACGGTGTGATACGAATTACTGGTGTGGATCAAAACTGCAAGAGTTGTGGCGGTTGGAAAGCCAGAAGCTACGACGGTAATGGATTCCCGAACGTTGTAACGGACTTCAATGGCAGTGTGACGGACTTTGATTTCAACGCTCGAGGCTTGGAAACGCAACGAAAGGAAGCCGCCACACTGGGCGTGCCCGTGCATTGCCCGGTGGGTGCAAATTATTATGCAACTGACTACGGCACCGGATGTGGTGGGGAATCTTGTTGGGCTAATGCGCCATTTCCCGGCAGCAGCGATGGGGCTCTCATCGGATATCCCGGTGAGTACTACAGCTGCCCGCTTCCCGCGACTTCGGATACTCCGGCCATTCGTACAGTCAAGACTGACTGGCACCCCACATTGAGCGTCCCGTTTGAGATGCGCACATACGATGCTGTCAACAATCTCGTTGCCGACCGAGTCTGGAGCTATAACGCTCGCGGACAGGCATTGACGGATTCCCAGAGCGACCCAATCACCCTCGCATCCCGCACCACAACCATTACGTATTGCGAAGCGGCCAACGTCACAGCCGGCACCTGTCCGCTAGTGGGACTAGTAACCAAGGTCGATGGCCCACGCACCGACGTCAGTGACTTCACCACGTTCACGTACTACTCCAGCGACGACCCAACCTGTGCCAGCGCACCGACTACCTGCCCGCACCACAAAGGCGACCTGTGGAAGGTCACCAATGCCGCAGGGCAGGTGAGCACGACACTCAAATACGATGGTGCCGGTCGCCCGCTCTCAGTGAGCGATTCCAACGGCGTGATCTCCGATCTGGAATACAGCACACGTGGATGGCTGACGGCCCGCAAGGTACGCGGCACGAATAACGCGGTCGAGACCGATGATGCCATCACGCGTATCGCCTACTTCACCACCGGCTTAGTCCAAAAGGTAACGCAACCCGATGGGACGTTCACTGCCTACACCTATGACGGCGCACATCGGTTGACCGATATTGCCGACAACACCGGCAATACCATCCACTACACGCTCGACAACGCCGGCAATCGGAAGCAGGAAGACACCAAAGACAATGCGGGCAACCTTAGACGCACACTGTCACGGGTTTTCAATCAGCTCGGACGATTGGAAAGTCAACTTGACGGGTATCAGCACGCCACAGGATTCACCTACGACGCCAACGGCAACAGCAATCTCACCACCGATGCGTTGAGCCGAGTTAACGACAATGATTACGATCCGCTCAATCGCCTCAGCAGTACGTTGCAGGACGCGGGCGGGATCAATGCAAACACCCAGTTTAAGTACGATGTTCAGGACAACCTGACCCAAGTCACTGACCCGAAAGGGCTGAACACCAACTACAAATACAACGGTCTGAGTGATCTGAAGCAGCTCAGCAGCCCGGATACGGGCGTGACCTATTACACCTACGACAGCGCCGGCAATCGCAAGACCCAACTGGATGCCCGTGGTATCACTACGACCTACGGTTACGACGTCCTAAACCGTCTAAACACGATTGCGTACTCTGATGGTAGCCCTGGGACGACCTATGCTTACGACGCAGCCGGAACCGCGTGCGGTGGCAACCTGTTCGCTAAAGGGCGTCTGGGCACTATTACCGATGCCAGTGGGAATACCCAGTATTGTTATGACCGCTTTGGCAATCTGATCACCAAGCAGCAGACCACCAATGGCAAGGTGTTCAAGGTGCAGTACGCCTACGGGTTGGGTGGACGAGTACAGAGCATCACCTATCCCGATGGGGTAGTCGTGGATTACATCCGCAATACGCAAGGCCAGATCACTGAAGTGGGCAGCAAAGCTGCAGGTGGCACACGGCAGGTCGTGGTGACATCGGTAATCTATATGCCCTTTGGTCCCATCGCGCATTGGGTCTTTGGCTCCGCAAAATCCGGGCGCCCCTTAGACCGTTCCTACAATCTGAACTATCAGCCGGGCACTATTTTCGCAGACGGCCTGTCGCTGGGTTACGAGTTTAATGCAGTCGGCAATCTGATCAAGGTGCGCAACTCACAGCAAACCGATCCGCCGTTGGCTAGCTACGGCTACGACCGACTCAATCGCCTGAGTGATGTCATGGATGGGCCCACCGGCACCGTGATCGAGCATTACGGCTACGACGCCACCGGCAACCGCACCAGCCTGTTCAATGCCGGGGTGACCACGCCGTACACATATCCCGCCGACAGCCACCACCTTAATCAGGTGGGCACTGTGGCGCGTAGCTATGACCTGGATGGCAACATCACCCAGATCGGTGGTACCGCGAAGCAGTTTGTTTACAACGGCGCCAACCGCATGAGCCAGGTGCAGGCCGGTACCACGCCGACCATGAACTATCTGTACAACGGCAAAAGCGAGCAGGTCCGCAAGTACTTGGGCACGGTCAACACATACACTGTGTATGACGAAGCCGGGCATTGGCTGGGCGACTACGACACCAATGGGGCAGCGATCCAGCAGGCGATCTGGATGGATGACCTGCCGGTTGGGCTGTTAATAGGCGCGAGCACCAGCCAGAAGCTGCAGTACGTGGAAGCCGATGCGCTCGGCACCCCGCGTGCGGTGATCGATCCGACGCGCAATGTTGCGGTGTGGAAATGGGATCTGACCGGGGAGGCGTTCGGGGCCAGCGTGCCGAATCAGGATCCGGATGCTGATGGCACACCGTTTGTGTTGAATATGCGGTATCCCGGCCAACGGTACGATGCGGCCAGTGGGCTGAATTACAACTACTTCAGGGACTACGACTCAACCTCAGGCCGCGCTATTGAAAGCGACCCGCTGGGGCTGCGTGGTGGGATCAGCACGTATGCAATGCTTGGCGGAAATCCGCTGCGCTACATCGATCCGCTGGGGCTTGAGTAT
>JBBRZH010000015.1:0-43659 GCA_038236935.1 Lysobacterales bacterium | reverse complement strand
TCCTGCGCGTCGGCTTCGCTTTCGATGAAGACCGCACCATCCCCATGCGACGGTGCCGCGACTGGAGCGGTGACGCTCAAGGTCAATGGCTGCGTGCGCAGGCTGCCGACACTCAGGCGCGGAATCGTGATGAGCCCCTCACGCTTGGGTTGCAGCGCGACCGCAAACAGCACGCGCACGTGACTGACGCCGTTGATCAGTTCGAACTGGCGACTGTTGCTGTCTCCGCTGAGCTGGAAGTCGCCGAGCAACGGCGAGTAATCCGGCGACGTCGCCATCGCCTGGTCGGTCTGGATGTTGAGCGTGGCCGTTTCGCCCAGTGCAATGCGGTCGCGATCCAGCCATGCCCGCGTCTGGGCCAGCACCGGGCACGTCAATCCCATGAGCAGCAACATGATGAGCACGCGCGCAAATGCGCATGCTCCAGTCATTCGCATGGTGCACGCCATCAGTTGCCTCCTTGCTGGCGGCGTTCGTATTCGATCCGGAATTTCTCACGCAATAATCCACCCGGATCATCCGGTACCCGCCGCAACCAAGCCTCATTGGCAAGACGGCGTTCGCGTTGCACCGATGTCTCGGCGCGACGCTCCACCGGCTGGCCATTGGCTGTGCGGGCTGAAGCATTCTGAAGCGCCTGCTGCATCCGTTGACGCTGCGCGGCATCAGCCGCACGTTGTGCCTGTGCGCTGGCAGCACGATCCGGTGAGGGCGACTGACCTTGCGATGAGGACTGGCCCTGCCGGGTATCTGGCGGGTTCGGTTGCTGTTGACCTTGTTGTTGACCTTGCTGTTGACCTTGTTGTTGGCCTTGTTGTTGGCCTTGTTGTTGGCCTTGTTGTTGGCCTTGTTGTTGGCCGGATTTTTGCTTCGGCGAGGATTGCGCGTTCTGTTTTCCCTGCCGTTTACCCGAAGGTGGATGGCGCTTTTTTGCGGCTTCCACCGCCTGTCGATTGGCCAGCGCGTCGGCCATGCGCGGCTGCCGGCGCAGGGCATCATCGTAAGCGGCAATCGCAGCGTCGTAGTTGCCTTGCCTGGCAAGCGCGTTGCCGAGGTTGTACGCGGCATCGGCGCCGGGCAACCCCTTCCACTGGGTGGCGGCCGCCTCGAATGCGTTGTGCCGATAGGCCTGCACGCCCTGCTCCAGTTGCGCATGCGCTTGTTGATCGGCGCGCAACCACCAGTGGTGCGCGGCCTGGGCCGGCTGCAGCGGCAGCCATGCACACAACACCAGCGCCGCCAGCATCCCGCCACGCCGGAACGCGAACAGCGCAAGCAGCAGCACGGGCAGCACCAGCCAATAGCCCTGGTCGCGCCAGACACGCGTTTTCTCGCCATGAGTCGCCATCGCATCGGCGCGTGGTGGATCCAGCACACCCAGCGCAGCAAGGTCCGCATTGCCCGCGCGCAACGCCGCATATTTCCCATTGCCGGCGCTGGCCAATGCCTGCAGCGATGAAGCATCCAGATGCGTTTGTGCAATCTGGCCATCGGCATCGCGATAGGCTGCGCCGGTAGGCGAGCCCAGTCCCAGCGCCGACACCCTGTATCCGGCACGCGCCGCGGACGATGCCGCACTGCGCGCCGATGCGTCGGCATGATCCGTCAACAAGAGAATATCGCCGTGATCGAATCCGGCCTGGTGCAGAAGTTTTTCCGACCACGCAATGGCACGATCGACATGGCTGCCATCAACCGGCATGACATCGGGTTCGAGCGCGTCCAGGAACAGCGCGACATTCGCGGCGTCGTCGGTCAGTGGCGCGACCGTAAACGCATCGTCGGCGAAGGCGACCAGGCCAACCTGGCCGCCAGCGCGCTGGTGCAGGATCCACGCGACCTTCGCGCGCGCTTGCAGCAGGCGTGATGGCGGCAGGTCGCCGGCGAGCATCGCGCTCGACAGGTCCAGCGCAATCACCAGCGGAGCACGGTGCTGCCACAAAGGCTGTTCGACGCGTTGCCACGATGGTCCAGCAAGTGCACCGATGGCCAAGGCGGTGCCAAGCAGGCCAAGCCACAACCCACTTTTTGCACGTGTGCTCGACGTGCCGTCAAGGAGATGCGGTAACAAGTGTGCGTCGACCACGTCGCGCCAGACACTGCGCCGCCGATGCGACGCGCGCCACCAGAAGGCCAGCAACGGCAATGCGAGCAATGCCAGCAACCATTGCGGCCTGAGCCAATGCAAGGCGGTCACGGCTGCGAGGAAGGCATCGACATTCATGCGCGCACCCGCCGCGGCAGCGCGAAGGCCAGCAGACCGCAGGCAAGCGCCGCGCCCAGCGGCCACGGATAACGTTCGATCAGTGGACGCACGCTTTGCCCGGGTTGCTTCACCGGCTCCAGGCGATCGATTTCACTGTAGATGCCGGCGAGCTCCTCGGTATCCCGCGCACGGAAGGACTTGCCGCCGGTGAGGTCGGCGATGCGCTTCAATCCGGCAACGTCGGTGTCGTCGTCGGCACCCGGCATGGGCAGCGCAATGCCGAAGACCGACAACTGCGCATCGCCACCGCCAAAGGCAATCGTATGGATGCGCACGCCTTCATCGTGCGCGAGTTGCGCCGCCTTCATCGGATCGAGCATGCCGGCATTGCTCACGCCGTCGGTCAGCAGGATCATCACGCGCTGGCTGGCGGGTTGCGCATGCAGGCGTTTGACCGCCAGTCCGATCGCATCACCCATGGCGGTTGCGCGACCGGCCAATCCGACCACGCTGTCGTCAAGTTGGGCGCGCACGCTGTCCAGGTCACGGGTCAGTGGCGTCAATACGTACGCCTTGTCGCCGAACACAAGCAGACCGACGCGATCGCCGGCGCGCCGATCCAGGAAATCCGCCAGCACCGCCTTGGCCGCAGTGAGCCGGTCGACCGCCTGCCCGCCGAGCGCCATGTCCTCGTCCCCCATGCTGCCGGACAGGTCGACCGCCAGCATCATGTCGCGACCGGCCTGGGGCGGCTGGATGATGTCGCCGAGTTGTTGCGGCCGCGCCGCTGCGATGCACAGCAGCGCCCACGCCAGCCAGGGCAGCAAGCCGACTCGACCGCCGCGTGCCGAGCCCGTTCCACCTGCGATGGAATCCAGGCGATGGCCGTAAGGCACGCGCAACGCCGCCCCCGCACTGCGTGCAGGCGGTAACCATTTGCGCGCGAGCCATGGCAGCGGCAACGCCAGCAGCATCAAGGGCCACGCAAAGCCATCCAGCGACAATGCGGATAGAAGCGCACTCATCGGTGCGTCATCCAGTCCATGAAGCGCGCGCGTGCCAGTTGTCGCAGTGCATCGACCTGGACCTCCGAAACATCGCGTCGATAGGCGCCATCCCGCAGGAGATTGCCGGCACCAGCGGCGAAATTCGGCAGCTTCGAACCGCGATCGAGAAAGCGCAGCCAGTCATCGTCCAACAAGGTGTCGGCCTCGGGGTCGATCCGGCGTGCGGCGCGGCGCAGCAGCTCGGACATTGCGGCAATTCGTTCCGGCGGCGTGGTTGCGGTCGCGACGGCATCGTCGAACATGGACGCAAACACGCGGCGGCGTTGCCTTTTTCGCCAGATGATCCATGCAGCCACTGCGGCAACTGCGACCAGACCACCCGCGACAACCCACCACCCAGGCGCTGGAGGCCACCAACCTGGCGCCGGTGGTTGATGAATGTCACGCAGCACAACCGTATCGCCGGGAAGGTTCATGCCGACAGCCCTCCACGCGAGCGTCCCAGCAGCGGCAGCCAGGATTCGCTTGGCGCATCGCTCGACAACATCTGTACGCGCACGCCGCGCGACGGCAGCTGTGCCAACGCCGCATCCAGTGGTCCGACGAACTCCTGACGCCATCGTTGACGCTGGGATGCGACGGCAAGGTCAAGATCGATGCGATGGTCAGCTGCCATGAATGGCAATGCCGACTGTGGCGGCATGGATTCAAACGGATCGCTCATCAGCAACACGATGACTTCGTTGTGCATCGACAGCGCCGGCCAGCGTTGCGGGGGCACTGTGGCGATGCTGGACGGGTCGGCCAAGAGGATCAATCGCGAGCCGGGGCGTAACAGGCGGCGCGCATGATCCAGTGCAACCGTCAGCCCCGCGTCCTGCGCAGGCGGTGATGTGTACCAGCGCACCAGCGCATCGAGCACGCGCAACGCGCCGCGCGGACCAGCGGCAGGCGGCACCGGTGCTTCCCGATCGCTACCACGCAACGCCGCGACGCGATCGCCGTCCCGAATCGCAATCCAGGCGGCGATGGCACCTGCACGCGCAGCCTGCACCGACTTGAAGCGCACGCGAGTGCCGAAGTAAAGCGACGGCGCGGTGTCTGCGACGATCAACGTCAGGCGCTCGCGCTCGGCCTGGAATAGCTTGGTGTGCGGCTTGCCGCTGCGCGCGGTCAGCCGCCAATCGATATGGCGCGCATCGTCGCCGGCCGCATAGCTGCGCGATTCGGCATATTCCATCCCGCGTCCGCGCATCGGCGACAACGCCTGCCCGCTGACGCCGTGGCGGCCACGTTGCGGCGGTCGATATCCCTGGGCGAGGCGGCGCAACGCCACCAGCTCCGCCAGCGATGGCACGACGCCTTCAGAAGCTTCGTGTGCGGAAAACTCATTGTCGGCGCGCATGGGTTTCACGTTTGCAGCGGACCGGCGGCTTACGGCAGCGGTACCTTGTCCAGCAACGCGGCGACCAGCTTTTCGCCATCCCAGCCTTCCGCGGTCGCCTCGTAACTGGGTAGCACGCGATGACGCAGTACATCCGGGGCCACGGCACGAATGTCTTCCGGCGTCACGAAATCGCGACCCGCAAGCCAAGCCCGTGCGCGCGCGCAACGCTCAAGCGCAATGGAGCCGCGCGGGCTCGCCCCCCACGCAATGCGACGTGCAAGGTCCTTGTCATAGCGACCCGCATCGCGCGATGCCAGCACGATTTCAATGAGATAGCGCTCCAGCGATGGTGCCAGGTGCAGGTCAAGCACCGCCGCGCGCGCGGCAAAAACGTCGGCCAATGGCAACCTTGACGGCGGCGCCGCTCTGGGTTGCATCGCATCACGCGCGCGCTCGCGCGCCAGCCGCAGGATTTCGGTTTCAGTTGCTGCTTCGGGATAGCCGATGCGCACGTACATGAGGAAGCGGTCGAGCTGCGCCTCGGGCAGCGGAAACGTGCCTTCCTGTTCGATCGGGTTCTGCGTCGCCATTACCAGGAAAAGCGCCGGCAACGGATAGGTATGCCGGCCGACCGTGACCTGGCGCTCGCCCATCGCTTCCAGCAGCGCCGACTGCACCTTGGCGGGCGCGCGATTGATTTCGTCGGCGAGCAATACGGGATGGAAGATCGGTCCCGGCAGGAATTCAAAACGGCCATCCTGCGGCCGCCAGACTTCGGTCCCGGTAAGATCGGCCGGCAACAGGTCCGGCGTGAACTGGACTCGCGCGAAATCAGCTTCCAGCCGCGCGGCCAACGCACGGATGGCACTGGTTTTGGCCAGCCCAGGCGCGCCTTCGACCAAGAGATGTCCATCGGCGAGCAAAGCGATCAGGAGGCGCTCGACGAGCGCGGACTGGCCAACGATCTCGGCGGAAAGGCTGTCACGTAGGGCTCGGAATGCACCATGGACACGGCAAGAGCCGGCGCCGGAAATATCCATCAGTCGAGGTCAAGAAATTGCGTCAGGACTTGTTTGACCCTTGCGCAGAGCATTGGTTCAACAGTGATTGTTCGTGACAACCCAAAAAAACGGGGCCCTCAGGCCCCGTCCCTAGTTCAAACCCCGGATCAGCGCTGTGCTACGCGCAACACTTTTGGCGTCACGAAGATAAGCAGTTCGGCCTTGCTCTTTGTGGCCCCACGTTTCTTGAACAGGTTCCCAATGATCGGGATGTCGGCAAGAAACGGTACCTTCGAAAGATCATGCTGGTCCTTGAACTCGTAGACGCCACCGATCACCACCGTTTGACCGTCCTCCATCAGCACAGCCGTGTTTACTTCACGCTTGGCTATATTGGGTACCTGCCCGAAACCGGTGTCGGTGAAGCCTGAAACTTCATCTTTCTTAACGTTCATGTTGAGGAAAACCCGACCGTCATTGGTAATCGTCGGCGTGACCTTGAGCTCAAGCAGAGCTTCCTTGAATTGAACTTGCGGGATCTGCGAGCCGCCAGCGCCACCAGTGATGGTCAGGTATGGAACCTCCTGGCCTTGACGAATCACTGCTTCCTTCTGGTTACTGGTCACGATTCGGGGATTCGAGATGACTTCACCGCGACCTTCAGTCTGGAGTGCGGATAGTTCGACGTCGAGCGCGTAACCACCGTTGAGAATAGAAAGCGCCAGCGATCCAGCATTGGCCAGGGTGGATGGAAGACTGACATTCAGCCCACGGGTCAGCACCGGCAGCGTCAGCGGACTCGGGCGTGGAATGGTGCTGTTGGCGTTTGCCGCCGTTGCGAAGGAATTCTGGGTCTCAACATTGTTGGCGACCGTACTGTTGAAATAGACGTTGTTGTTCCTGCCGCTGATACCGAATTTGGCGCCCAGCTCGCGAGCGAAACTTTCGTTCGCGATCACGATCCGCGCTTCGATCACCACCTGGTCCACAGGTTTGTCGAGCAGGCGGACCAGGTCTTTAATGGCCGCTACGCGCTGTGGAATATCGATGACAAGCAATGTATTGGTGCGGCGGTCAAAGCTGATGCTGCCACGTGGCGACAGGAAACCACGGTTCTGTGAGCCGCCGCCCGCTCCGGCACCGCCACCGCCACTGGTTTTAGCGTCGTCAGTGAGCAACTTGGCGATATCTTCGGCATTGGCATAACTGATCGGCACATATTCGGTGACCATCTCGGCACGATTCTCTATCGCGATGCGAGCGTCCGCCTTGTCCTGTTCATACTTGGCGATTTCCGACTGGGGCGCGACCCAGACGACGTTGCCGCTGCGGCGCTTGTCCAGACCCTTCGCCTGCAGCACGATATCCAACGCTTGATCCCATGGCACATTGATAAGGCGCAGGGTGACGTTGCCTTGCACAGTGTCCGAAGCGACAAGGTTGAGATTCGATTCCTCTGCGATCAGCTGCAGAACGGTTCGCACCGGTACGTCCTGGAAATTGAACGTGACTGGCTTGCCGCTGTAAGCCTTGGTCGAACTGGATGACACCGAAGCGCCCATGCCGACATTCGAAGATGTGTCTACCCGTGGCTGAGCAGCGGTGCGAGGCACAATCTCGACGATATAGTCGCGACCAGTCTGGTAAGCGCGTGATTCGAATGGTCCATTGGTGCTCAGAACGATCTGGGTGCCTGTGCCAGTTGAGTTGGCATCCACGCGCTGCACCGGTGTCGCGAAGTCAGTCACATTGAGCGGCTTTTGCAATGAGGTCGGTAGTTGCGCATTGCCAACCGTGACAATCACCGACGATCCCTGGTTGTGCAGGTCAGGACTGGCGCCATCGCCACTGAAATGCAGGATGAGCCGCCCAGCACCGGCATCACCACGCTTGAAGTCGATGTTCGAAACGCTAATTGCGCCCGGGATTTGCTTGCCCGGATCGAAACTCGACACAGGGGCCGCGTAGGGCGCTGTCGGCATGGCATGCGTCTGCATTGCTGGCTGTGCGGCATTTACGCCGCCTATTGCCGCCAGCAAGCCGGCTGCCAAGCCAACCATAGTCGCCCGTGTGGGCAAGGGGCGCCGGGCAGGCCGCAGGCTTTTGGCATTCAGTACGGTCATCGTCCTATCCCCAATCATTTTTCTACGAGCGCAACAGATGCCGGACGTTCCAACCAGCCCCCAGCGCCATCAGGCACCAGTTCAACCAGTTCGATCCGATCTTCGTGAACCGCGGTAACGCGGCCATCATTTTGTCCCAGGTACACACCAGGGTGGACCCTGTATGTCACTTTGTCGGGCGCGCTCACCAGCGCGACCAGTCCTGCCCCTCGCCCGATCGTTCCCACCATGGTGAGGCTGTCAAGTGGAAATTGTTCCAGCGTTTGCTTAGGCCGATCCGGATCTGGGCGGGGGCCACTGCCGCCGCTTTGATCGCTGAAAGCATTGCTGAACGGATCCCGCAGGTTCTGTGCGGCGTATTCGAACGTTTCAAATTGCTGCATCACTGGCAGGGGTTCCAGCGGCGGTGCCGGCCGGCTCTTGACCTCCGCGACCCACTTTTCCAAGTTGGGTGCAGTGCCAGGTGTACTGGTTACGCTGCGTCCGCATGCGGCAAGACCGGAGACCATTGCCAGCAGCAGCAGGGCCATTCGGAAGCAGGATGAACGATTGACAGGAGGTGTGAGCGCAGGAATCCGCATATCAGAGCTCCCCGCCCGGCTGGCCGGAGTTTGCAGAATCGTTGGCTTTTTCCTGCTGGGCCGCTTCTTCTGCATCTAGATAACGATACGTCTTGACTGTGCCAGCAAGCTCCAACGGGGTATTTGCACGAATACCTGCTTTATCCGGATTTTTGGGCTTGAGCGAGATGTCATGCATTGTCAGGATCACCACACGCGGTAGGGATGCGACGCCGCTGACAAATGCCCCAAACTGGTGGTAGGTGCCAACCATACGCAAGGAAATAGGCTTCTCGGCATAGAACTCTTTTGGAGTTTCTGGCCCTGGCTGGAACAGCTCATTTGAGATGCCGGTCGCCAAGGCAGTCTGCGAGATGTCAACGATCAGGTCCGGCATTTCCGTCTTGCTCGGCAGCTGTCGCAGCATCTGTTGCAACTGTTGCTCCATCTGCGCCAATTGCAGTTTCAATGGCTGCAGGTTGGCCGCGCGGCCCTGCTTGGTCTCGAACTCAGCGCGTAAATCGGTTTCCTGACGCTCCAAGCCTTCCAGTTCGGTCGATTTGTCGCGGATAAACAACCACCACAGCACACCAAAA
Source organism: Lysobacterales bacterium (assembly GCA_038236935.1). Taxonomy (GTDB): domain Bacteria; phylum Pseudomonadota; class Gammaproteobacteria; order Xanthomonadales; family Xanthomonadaceae; genus Cognatiluteimonas. The sequence continues at coordinate 34,779 of JBBRZH010000015.1, read as the reverse complement.
ATCATCAACCCAACCAGTACGCCGAACCCGATCTTGAATTCCCGCGGCCAACTGGCAGTGTTGTTGAAATTGAGTTCTTTCAGCGAAATTTTCTTTTTCACGGCGCAGCTCCTTCGCTCGGATGCGCAGCATCAGGCGCGGGTGTCACCGCAGGGCTTGCAGGCGCCGGCGCGGCGGGCGGGGTCGTGGTTGCTGGGTTCGGGGCCGCTGGGGCAGTAGAAGGAGGCGTGATTGTGGCGGGCGGAGTTGCTGACGTCCCTGCGGGCGCCGACGGGTTGTCAGCGGCAGCGACATCAGGCACGCCATCCCCATTTTCATCCTTCGGCGCATTGGGGTTGGTCAGCAGGACGCTCAAGGTGAAGACGTACGGAAGGCTGGGATCGCCTTCCTTCGCCTCGATGATCGACAGGTCGGGCTTGGTCATCCAGCCGCCCGAGCCTTCAAACGTGCGCATATAGGTACTAACTCGAGCGTTCGATTGCGATCGGCCTTCGAGCGTCAGCTTGTCGCCTTCCTGTTTGATCGAGGTCAGGATCACACCGTCTGGAATCGTCCGCACGAGCGAGTCGAACAGGTGCACCATTTCCGAACGATTGGCCTGCAGTTGCTCGATTACCTGCTTGCGCGCCAGCAGCTTGGCCTTGTTCTTGTCGAGGAGGTCGATTTCCGCGATCTGCTTGTCGACTTGTGTGATTTGATCCTTCAGATAGGCATTGCGGTCGTTCTGCCCGCTGATCTGGTTGTTGTAATACGTGTTGATCAGGAACCACAGCACCACACCGGCAATCGCCGACAGACCCAGCAGGGTCAGGAATTCCTTCTGGCGCAGCTTGCGACGCTCGGCGCGCCACGGAAGTAGATTAATCCGTGCCATCAGTCAAAGCTCCTCAGGGCCAAGCCGCAGGCAATCATCAATGCGGGCGCGTCCTGCGCGAGCGCGTGCGCCTGTACACGAGGACCTAGCGTCATCTGCGAAAGCGGATTGGCCACCACCGTCGGTACGCCCAACTGCTCTTCGACCATGTCCGCGACACCGGGGATCGACGCGCATCCTCCCGCGAGAACGACCTGGTCGACCCGGTTGAATTCGCTACCAGCGTAGAAGAACTGCAGCAGGCGACTGATCTGCTGGACCAGGGCCTCCTTGAACGGCTCCAGCACTTCGATTTCGTAACTTTCCGGCAGGCCACCCTGGCGCTTGGCCAGGCCAGCTTCTTCATAGCTCAGGCCATAGCGGCGCATGACTTCATCAGTCAGCTGCTTACCGCCGAACACCTGCTCTCGGCTGTACAGGCTGCGACCGTTGCGCAGGATGTTCAGGGTGGTCATGGTGGCGCCGACATCGACCATGGCGACCACGCCATCGCGTGGAACGCTCAAGCCATCTGCCAGCAGCGCGAATGCGTTCTCGATGGCGAAGGCTTCGACATCCATCACCCGCGCGGTCAAGCCGCCCAACTCCAGCGCCGAGGCACGGGTTTCGACGTTTTCCGAGCGCGACGCCGCGAGGAGCACCTGAACCATCTCGGCATTACCTGGCATTGGGCCAAGTACCTCGAAATCCAGGTTCACTTCCTCGATTGGATAGGGAATGTAGTTGACGGCTTCCAGCTCGACCTGGGATTCCATCTCGTCTTCGTCAAGGTCTGACGGCATCGGGATCAGCTTGGTGATCACCGCCGAGCCCGCTACCGCGGCCGCGGCGTGGCGAGCCTTGCTGCCCGAACGGGCCATGGCGCGGCGGATGGCTTCACCAACCGCCTCGACCTCGACGATGTTCTTTTCGACCACCGCATTGGGTGGCAGTGGCTCAACCGCGTAGTGCTCGACCCGATACCGATTGCCGGTCCGCGACAACTGGAGGAGCTTGACTGCGGTCGAACTGATATCGACACCGACCAATGGCGGCTGGCTTTTTGTGATCAGTCCCACGTTTTCTCCCCTTATGTCGGGCGCTTACGCGCACAACGTGCCCTGATGCATTAAATAACGGACTTTTCACGCAATGGCAATCCCCCCAGACCGCCATGACCCCAATTTGCGTGCTCGATCCCTCCACGACTGCCGATCTTCACAGTGTCGGCTCCCACCTCAGGACTTCAACCTGGGGTGGGTGGCCACGGACGACAAGCGCGGCTCCTCTATACTCCCCGCCCACAACACCTGCAACAACCCATCCAAAAATCCGCTTGCCAGCCCGCCATTCCAGACCCGCCATTTTTAGGGATTCCCGCTGATGTCCCGTTTTCGTCGCCTGCTGCGCTGGGGGCTGCTTGCCTTCGCCGGCATTTCCGTACTTGGCCTGCTAGCGCTGGGAACACTGTACGTCCTGATCTCTTCCAGGCTGCCGGACGTGAAGTCGCTGCGCACAGTTGAACTGCAGGAGCCGATGTACGTCTACGCGCGCGATGGGGAGCTGATGGCGCTGTTCGGCGAGACCCGGCGCTATCCGATCGATATTGCGCAATTACCACTGCGGCAGAAGCAGGCCTTCATCGCGATCGAGGACAATCGCTTCTACGAGCATCACGGCGTTGACTACAACGGCATTGCGCGCGCGATCTGGCTGCTGGCGACCACCCACGACAAACGCGTTCCTGGCGGCTCGACCATTACCCAGCAGGTGGCGCGGCAGTTCTTCCTGAGTTCCGAATACAGCTATACGCGCAAGCTGGCCGAAATGCTGCTGGCGATGAAGATGGAGCGTGAGCTGACCAAGGACGAGATATTCCAGCTTTACCTCAACAAGAGTTTCTTCGGCAATCGCGCCTATGGCATAGGCGCGGCGGCGGAGTTCTACTACGGCAAGCCGCTCAAACAACTGGATCTGGACGAGATGGCGACGCTGGCATCGATTCCGAAATTCCCCTCCAGCGGCAATCCGATCACCAACCCCGAGCGTGCTCGCATTCGCCGCGACTACGTGCTGCAGCGCATGCAGGAGCTGGGTTTCATCGGCAGTGCCGAGCAGGCCGCCGCACAGGCGGTAGCAATGCATGCCTTGCCGCACGAGCGCAAGGTCGAAGTGCGTGCACCATACGTGGCGGAAATGGTGCGGCAGGAAATGATCGCGCGTTTTGGTGGCGACGTACTCACGAAGGGGTATCACGTCACCACCACCATCGATCCCGCGCTGCAGATCGCCGCGACCAACGCGGTGCGCGACGGGCTGACCGACTACGATCACCGCCATGGCTGGAACAAGGTCGAGCAGCACTTCGACTTGGCCCCGGGCGAAAACGCCGCAACCGCCACTGCGCGCATGCGCAACTTGTTCGTCGAAGGCGACCGCATTCCAGCACTGGTGTTGCGCAGCGACAATGGCACCGCCGACGTGGTCCTGGCCGACGGCAGCATGATTACCCTGGATGCCGCAAGCAGCCGCTGGACCGGCCGCAGCCCCTCAGCCCTGGTGCAACGCGGCGACCTGGTGCGCGTGCGTCGCAATGTTGTCGCTTTGGCCGATGGCAAGACAGTTCAGACCAAGCCTGGCTATACGCTGGACCAACTGCCGCGAGCGCAATCGGCGCTGGTCTCGCTGGAGCCCGACACGGGCGCCCTGATGGCGCTGGTCGGCGGTTTCAGTTACGCCGGCAACAAATTCAACCGGGCAACGCAGGCGCGGCGGCAGCCCGGGTCGAGCTTCAAACCGTTCCTGTACGCGGCGGCGTTCGAGCGGGGGTTCAACCCGGCCTCGATCGTGCTGGACGCTCCGGTCGTGTTCAAGGACCGCGTAGGCCATGTCTGGCGTCCCCAGAACGACAGCGGGAATTTCGCTGGTCCCATGCGCCTGCGTGAAGCGTTGGTGCAATCGCGCAACCTGGTGTCGGTACGACTGCTGGATGCGATCGGCGTGGATTACGCGCGCCGCTACATCAGCCATTTCGGCATTGACGAAACCATGTTGCCGCCAAACCTGTCGATGTCCCTGGGCACCGCGTCACTGCCGCCGATGATGATTGCCCGGGGATATTCGGCGTTCCCCAATGGCGGTTTCCGGATCACGCCCTTCTTCATCGACGAGGTCCGCGACCGCACCGGCAAGTTGATTTTCAAGGAAAAACCACCCACGGCATGTCCCTCCTGCGGCGTGCCCGCCGTCGCTGGTGCGACGGCTACCCCGGTATCCAATGTCGTCGCCGGGTTTGATCTTGGGCCTGGCTCACCCTCGCCGGCGCCCACCCCACCCATCCCCGTAAAAGGCAAACTTCAGACCGCAGTCTCGTCCGCCGAGCCCAAACCGACTGCCCTGTCCGCCGACACCATCATTGCGCCGCGCGCGATCGATGCCCGCGTGGCCTATCAGCTGGTGTCGATGATGCGTGACGTGGTCCAGCGTGGAACGGGCACCGCGGCCAAGGTGCTTGGACGCGAAGACGTTGCAGGCAAAACCGGTTCGACCAACGATCATCGCGACGCATGGTTCTCGGGTTTCGGCGGCCCCTATGTCACCACCGTCTGGGTTGGACGCGACGACTTCCAGTCGCTTGGGTATCGCGAATACGGCGGCAAGGCCGCGCTGCCGATCTGGATCGATTACATGCGCGCGGCGCTGAAGGACAAGCCGATCGCGCGCAATGATCCGCCAGACGGCATGGTCAAGGTTGCGGTCGGTGCCGGCGGTCAGTTGCTGCCAACCACCGCCAGCGGCGGGATCACCGAGTATGTGAAGACCGAGGATCTCGAGCGAATGCAGAGCATCGTCGATTACGGTCCGCAGCAGCAGACCCAGGACGAGGAAGCGTTCAACATCTTCTGACGAAATGCTGGATTGAAGTGTTCCGGCGCCCATCCGGGCGCTGCGCGCGATGCGTTACAGTGGCCCGACGTTGGAACGGAGGCTGCCATGCACCACGCCCGCCAGCACGCCGAAACCCGCACCCGCGAGCGCCGACACCGCCTCGCACACGAAGCCGCCCGGTTGATGGCCGAGGGCGGCATCCGCGACTACCACCAGGCCAAGCTCAAGGCCGCCGCGCGGCTGGGGATCGGCGACGATGCATCGCTCCCGCGCAATCGCGAGATCGAGGACGCCCTGCGCGAATACCAGCGACTGTTCGTGGGCGACAAGCAACAAGGCGACCTGCGCCAGCGGCGCGAAGCGGCATTGCGTGCGCTGGAGTTCTTTTCCACCTTCGATGCGCGCCTGGTTGGCGCGGTGCTGGATGGCACCGCAGACGCCAACGCTGCGGTCATGCTGCAGCTATACAGCGACGATGCCGATGCCGTTCCGCGGTTCCTGGAGAACCATCACATCCCGGCCGAATCGCGCAGCCGCCGCATCCGGCTGGATCGTGAGCGAAGCGACGATTTCCCGGTCTGGGTTTTCAGCGCGGAGGAATTGACGTTTGAGGTGACCGTTCTGCCACACACCGCGTTGCGGCAGGCGCCGCTATCGTGCATCGACGAAAAACCCATGCGGCGCGGGTCAGTGGCGCAGCTGCGCGAACTTCTCGCGGCCGACGAGATCGCCTCTTACGAAAGCGGAAGCCCTTGATGGAGGGGCTCGGTGCCGGTCTGCCACCCGCGCCTGCCAACCTTGGCCCTCAGCGTTTTCCGATCCCCACGTACTCGCGCTCGCCGTAACCGGTATAGATCTGGCGCGGACGGCCGATCCTGGCCTCCGGATCAGTCTGTTGTTCCAGCCAATGCGCGACCCAGCCGGCCGTGCGGGCGATGGCGAACATCACCGTGAACATTTCCGTCGGGATGCCGAGCGCCTTGTAGATGATGCCGGAATAGAAATCGACGTTCGGATAGAGCTTGCGCTGGATGAAATAGTCGTCCTTCAGCGCCGCCTCCTCCAGTTTCAACGCGACGTCCAGCATCGGGTCGTTGACGCCAAGCTCGTTCATCACCTCGTGCGTCATCTCGCGGATGATCTTGGCGCGCGGATCGAAATTCTTGTACACGCGATGGCCGAAACCCATCAGCCGGAAACCCGATTCCTTGTCCTTGGCCTTGTCGATCGCCGACTGCACATTGGTCGGTTTGCCGATCTCGCCAAGCATCTTCAGCACTGCTTCGTTGGCGCCACCATGCGCCGGGCCCCACAACGCCGCGACGCCGGCGGCGACGCAGGCATAGGGATTCGCCCCGGTGGAGCCCACCAGGCGCACCGTGGATGTCGAAGCGTTCTGCTCGTGGTCGGCGTGCAGGATGAACAACAAGTCCAACGCGCGCGCAGCGATCGGCTTGAGCGCGAGCGGTTCGCTGGGGACTTCGAACATCATGTGCAGGAAACGGTCGACGTAGTCGAGGTTGTTCTTCGGATAACGCAGCGGCCAGCCGATCGAATAGCGGTAGCAGCCCGCAGCGATCGTGGGCGCCTTGGCGATCAGGCGCACGGCGGCCAGGCGGCGTTGTTCCGGATCGTCCAGGTCGAGCGTGTTGTGATAGAAGCTGGCCATCGAACCCAGCATGCCGACCATCATCGCCATCGGATGTGCGTCGTGGCGGAAGCCGTACAGGAAGGTACGGAACGCTTCATGCATCATCGTGTGATGCGTGACTTCGTTGTCGAATTGCGAGAATTCGTCCGCCGATGGCAACTCACCGTGCATCAGCAGGTAGGCGACCTCGAGAAAACTGGAATGCTTGGCCAGCTGCTCGATCGGGTACCCGCGGTACATCAGCACGCCGGCGTCGCCATCGATGTAGGTGATTGCAGACTTGCAGGCGGCAGTCGCGGTGAATCCAGGATCGTAGGTGAAACAGCCGGTGTCCTTCGGCAGCTTCGCGATGTCGATGCACGGATTGCCAAGCGTGCCGGTTTCCACCGGCAGCACCACCGACCTGTCGCCAACCACCAGCGTGGCCTGCTTGGGCGTGGAAGCGTCAAGCGCGGCGGGCTTGCTTTGGCTATGGGCTGATGTGTTCTCGGACGACACGACGCACTCCTGGATGATGTGCGCCGGGCGGGCGGCGCGAGGGCCATCGGGGGCATCAGCGGAAGGCCGATATGCCTCCGTGACAGCGCCACCAAAGGCAAATTATCGCATAGCACGCTTTGGCGACTGCATGCTTGCGTAGTCCACAAATGCAAACGGCTGCCATCGGCAGCCGCTGCAGGCCGATCTCAATGTCGCATTACTTGGCGGCGTAACGCCGACGGAATTTATCCACTCGACCGCTGGTGTCCATGATCTTGTTCTGCCCGGTGTAGAACGGGTGCGAGGCCGACGAGATGTCGATCTTGATCAACGGATACTCGTTGCCGTCCTTCCACTTCACCGTCTCCTTGCTGGAGAGGGTCGAACGGGTCAGGAACTTGAAATCGGAAGTCACGTCCTGGAACACGACTTCACGGTAATCCGGATGGATATCGGCCTTCATGGCGGGACCACTTGCTGCAGGTAAGCCGGGTATTTTAGCCGCTTGCCCTAGCTGGGTGCAACCGGCAGTGTCACGGTCACGCCGACGCGTATTGCGCCGCCCCCCCAACCCAGCGGGCCACGATCCGATCCGCCACCTCTGGCGCCTCCGCCAGCAGGCGATCGGCCAGATCGCGCACCAATGGCAGCAGTGCGGCGTCCCGGGCCAGGTCAGCCACGCGGAAGCCCGGCAGCCCGGTCTGGCGGGTGCCGAGCAGCTCGCCAGGGCCGCGCAATTCCAGGTCTTTTTCGGCGATCACGAAACCATCGTGGGTCTGGCGCATCGTCTCCAGCCGTTGCCGTGCCAGTTGCGACAACGGCGACTGGTACAGCAGCACGCAACTGGAGGCCGCGCTGCCGCGCCCGACACGGCCGCGCAACTGGTGCAACTGCGCCAACCCAAGCCGCTCGGCATTCTCGACGATCATCAGCGAAGCGTTGGCGACATCGACGCCAACTTCGATCACGGTCGTCGCCACCAGCAGGTCGAGCGTGCCGCCCTTGAACGCACGCATGGTCGATTGCTTGACTGCGCCTTTCATGCGGCCGTGCACCAGGCCGATGCGCAGCTCGGGCAATGCGGCCGACAATGCCTCGAAGGTGGATTGCGCGGCCTGCGCGATGACCTCGTCGGAATCATCGATGAGCGTGCAGACCCAATACGCCTGGCGGCCTTCGGCACAGGCATTGCGGATGCGTTCGACCAGCTCCGGGCGACGTTCCGCACTGAGCGCGACGGTCTGCACCGGCGTGCGGCCTGGCGGCAGCTCATCGATGGCGGAGACGTCCAGATCGGCATAGGCGGCCATGGCCAACGTGCGCGGGATGGGCGTTGCGGTCATGACCAGCTGGTGTGGAACGGATCCCGATTCAGCATTCCCACGCGCCGACCCCTTATCGCGCAATGCCAATCGCTGATGCACCCCGAAACGATGCTGCTCATCAACAATCGCCAGCGCAAGATCGTGGAATACCACGCCTTCCTGCATCAGGGCATGAGTGCCGACGACCACCTGCGCCGCGCCCGAAGCGACCTCGGCAAGCACGCTGGCGCGCGCCTTGCCGGTGACCTTGCCGGCTAGCCAGGCCACGCGGATGCCAAGGGGTTCCAGCCATGCGCGCAAATTGGTGAGGTGTTGCTCGGCAAGCAGTTCGGTTGGGGCCATCAACGCGGCCTGCTTGCCGCATTCGACCGCCAGCATCGCGGCGAGCGCGGCCACGACGGTCTTGCCGCTGCCAACATCACCTTGCACGAGTCGCAACATCGGTACCGGCACCGCAAGGTCATCGCGCAGCTGCGCGAATACCCGCTCCTGCGCCCCAGTCAGCGCAAATGGCAATGCATCGCGTAACCGCGCCGCCAGCGTTCCGGGGCCTGCCAGGGCGGCTGCACGGTGATGCTGCATCGCGATGCGTTGCCGGCGCAGGCTCAAGTGATGCGCGAGCAACTCCTCCAGCGCCAGGCGCTGTTGCGCAGGATGGACACCCGCAAGCAGGGCGCTGATGTCGGCATCGCGCGGTGGCCGATGCACGGTGAGCAAGGCGCCGCGCAGGGAAGGCAATTGCAACGCGGCCTGCATTGGACGCGGCAATAGTTCGAGGGCCGATTCCTCCGGCAGCCTGTCCAAGGCCTGCCCGATCAACCGCCTCAGGCTGGTCGGGCCGATGCCTTCGATCGCTGGATAAACCGGGTCGAGTTGATCACCCAGGACGCTTTCGTCGTCGTCCAGCACTCGGTAACTGGGATGCACGATTTCAAGGCCGTGCTGGCCTGCCCGTGGCGTGCCGTAGCAACGCACGCGGACACCAGGCGCGAATTGCGCCACCTGCGTCGCGCGAAAGTGGAAGAACCGCAACACCAGCGTCGCACGCGAATCGTCGCCGATGGCCACACGCAGCATCGGCCGATAACGGAAGCCGCGTTCCACCGCTTCGACCACGCCTTCGACCTGCGCGGGGACGCCGGATCGCACATCGCGGATCGGCGTGATGCAGGTGCGATCTTCGTACCTTCGCGGTAGTTGCAGCCACAGATCCTGCAGCGTCGACAACCCGCGCGCGGCCAGTTTTTCCGCCACACGCGGGCCGACGCCGGCCAGCGTGTCCAGTGGCGTTTCCCCAGCCTCTGAAAGTGCCGGTGCGGGTCCAGCCACCCGCCGCATCGTCAGCCCACTTCCATCAAGCAAGCATGCTCACGGGAGCACCATTACGGCGTCGACTTCGAACGCCGAGCCTTTCGGCAAGCCTGCGACCTCGATGGTGGATCGCGCGGGATACGGGGCGGAAAACATGTCGGCCATGACCGCATTGACCGCGGTGAAATCCCGCAGGTCGGTCAGGTACAAGCCCACGCGCACGACATCCTCGAACGATCCCCCCGCGGCCTCGCACACGGCCTTGAGGTTGTCGAACGCGCGCCGCGCCTGCACTGCGATATCGCCTTCGACCAGTACGCCAGTGACTGGATCAAGTGGCGTCTGCCCCGACAGGTACACCGTGTTGCGGCTGCGGATCGCCTGCGAATAGGGCCCGATCGCGGCTGGCGCCCGGTCGGAATGGATGGGTTGGCGGGGCATTGGGTCTTCCTGTTAAGTGAAATCCGATTCTACGACCGGCAGCGATTGTCGACCTACAGACGCTGCACGCCATGGACTACGTTGAGCCTGCGGACACGGCGAATCATGTCGGCAATATGCTTGCGGCTGCGGACCTCGATCGAAAACCGGATCGCGGCGATGTTGCTGTCGCGCTCGAGGTATTCGACGGCATCGATATTCGAATCGGCCTGCGCGATCGCAGCGGCGACCTGCGCCAACACCCCGGGGCGGTTCTCGACCTGGACCAGCAACGCGCTGTGGAAATCTCCGTGGACTTCGCGATCCCAGCCAATCGCTACCCAGCGTTCCGGGGACTTGCGGTAGTCAGCGACGTTCGGGCAATCAATGCGATGCACCACGATGCCGCGGCCGGTCGTGTGGTAGCCCATGATGTCGTCACCGGGAATCGGCAGGCAGCAGTTGGCAAACGTAATCACGCCATGCTCGTTGCCGGTGATCAGGATCCGGTCGCCTGGCACGCCTTCACCGGACGTCGAATACGGATGGCGCTGTTGCGCGTGCAATGCATCAATCAGATCAGGCGTGGACGATGGCTCGCGCGCCAGCGACCGCGCCACCTGCGTCGGCATGCGATTGCCCAGGGCAATGTCGGCGAGAAGCGCCTCCAGGCGCGGGTAACGATGGTCGGCGAGGTATGTCGCAAGCCGTGCAGGAGGCAGGCGGTCGAGCGAGCTTTCCAGCCCTTCCAAGGCACGATCAAGCATGCGATGGCCAAGCTGCACGGCATCTTCGTGCTGCAGGCTCTTGAGTTGATGGCGGATCGCGGTGCGCGCCTTGCCGGTGATCACGAATTCAAGCCACTGTGGTTTCGGGGCAGCGGACCTGGCGCTGATGACCTCGACCTTCTGCCCGCTGACGAGTTTGGTACGCAACGGCACCAGCCGCTTGTCCACGCGCGCAGCGACGGCATGGTTGCCGACGTCGGTGTGCACGGCGTAGGCGAAATCCAGCGCCGTGGAATTGCGTGGCAACGCGAGGATGTCGCCCTTGGGCGTGAACAGGTAGACCTCGTCGGGGAACAGGTCGACCTTGACGTTCTCGAGGAATTCGAGCGATGAACCGGTCGCGCGCTGGCTTTCCAGCAGGTCGGCAATCCACGACTGCGCGCGGCTTTGCGCGTTGTTGGTGCCGCCGCCGTGTTTATACGTCCAGTGCGCGGCGATGCCGCGTTCGGCGATCAGGTCCATGTCCTCGGTGCGGATCTGCACCTCGATAGGCGAGCCATATGGCCCGAACAACACCGTATGCAGCGACTGATAGCCATTGGCCTTGGGGATCGCGATGAAGTCCCTGAAGCGCCCGTCCAGCGGTTTGAACACCGAGTGCACCACGCCAAGCGCGTGATAGCACTCGGCCACGGAGCCCACGACGATGCGAAAGCCAAACACGTCCATGACCTGATCGAATGATTTGGCCTCCGCACGCATCTTGGAATAGATGCTCCACGGCGACTTGATGCGACTATTCAGGCGGTATTGCAGGCCTTCCTTGGTGAGCCGCTGGGCAACCTGGGCCTCGATCCTCGCCAGCGCCTCGCGCCGCAACAAGGGTTGGGTGCGGATGCGTTTTTCCATGACCGCGTGACGCCAGGGATGCAGTGCCCGGAAGCCCAGGTCCTGCAACTCGGCCTTGATCAGGTTCATGCCCAGCCGCTGGGCGATCGGGGCGTAGATTTCCAGCGTTTCGTTTGCGATGCGGGCGCGCGCCTCGGGCGTCTGCGCGCTGAGTGTGCGCATGTTGTGCAGGCGGTCGGCAAGCTTGATCAGGATCACGCGCAGGTCGCGCGCCATCGCCAGCAGCATCTTGCGAAAACTTTCGGCGGCGGCTTCCTGGCGATCCTGGAACTGCAGCTGGTCGAGCTTGGTGACGCCATCGACGAGCTCGGCCACGGTTTCGCCGAACTCCCCTGCGATCGAGGCGCGCGCCAGCGGCGTGTCCTCCAGCGTGTCATGCAGGATCGCGGCGATCAACGTCTCCACGTCCACGCGCTGCTCGGCCAGCACCGCCGCCACCGCCACCGGATGGGTGATGTAAGGCTCGCCCGAACGCCGCGTCTGTCCCGCATGCGCCGCCGCGCCGACAGCCCAAGCGCGGCGCAGCAAACGGTGCTGGTCTTCAGGCAGGTAATTGGCGGCCCGCTCCAACGCCAGCACGTAATCGGGCAACGTGTCGTCGTCTGGATTGCACACCACGTGGGCGGGTTTGCCGATCATGCGGCCAGCGTAGCAGTCGGCAGTGGAGAATCGCAGGAATCACGATTGCCACATGGGCGGGCGAGCCCAGAAAAAAACCTCGCCGAAGCGAGGTTCCAGAAACGATTCGGGACCTAGTCCAACGGTCCCCGAATCCCGATTCTCGAATTGCGGCTCAGTCGTCGCCTTTTGACAGATCGTCGTCGGAAACCACTTCAGCAGCCGCCCATTCCAGCGCCTCGCGCTCCTTGCGCTCGCGCTCGGACTTGTCGACGGCATCGATGTAAGGCTGGTCGATGCGGCGCGCGGCGATTTCGCGCAGCGCCAGCACGGTCGGCTTGTCGGCGTTCTCGCTGTTGTCCAGCTGCGGCTCGACGCCATCGGCCAATTGGCGCGCACGCTTGGCGGCCATCATCACGAGTTCGAAGCGGTTGTCGACCACTTCAAGGCAATCTTCGACGGTAATACGGGCCATGGGGCTCCCGGAGGCCGTGGGGCCGTCCGATCTGATTCGAGGGGGCGTGAATTGTAGCGGTGGGGCCGTGCGGGAAGCAACTACTGTCTTTGTAAATCAGTCAGTTACGGCGGACTTGCGCCCTCTCCCACCCTTGCGGGGAGAAGGACAGACCCCGGATATTCATGCCAGCAACCCTGCGATCAGATCCGCATGCCGCCTCGCCTGTCGCTCCCGCCGCAGCCGGCTGGCGACAAAAATGCTGCACAACTCGTCAACCGCGAGCCCGAAATCCTGATTGATGACGACGTAATCGAACTCATCGTAATGCGACATCTGCTCGCGGGCGGCGGCCAGGCGCTCGCGGATCACGTCCTCGCTATCCTGCCCGCGTGCACGCATGCGTTCTTCCAGCGCAGCGCGCGAGGGCGGCAGGATGAACACGCTGACGGCGTCGGGCACCTGCTGGCGCACCTGGCGCGCACCCTGCCAGTCGATCTCCAGCAGGACATCCTTCCCCGCTTCGAGTTGCGGTGCGACCGACTGCTTCGCAGTGCCCTTCCAGTCCCCGTATACCAGCGCGTGCTCGAAGAAATCGCCGGCCGCGACCATGCGCTGGAAGTCGTTGACGCTGACGAAATGGTAGTGCTCGGCATGCCGCTCGCCGGGACGCGGCGCACGCGAGGTGAACGAGATCGACAGGACGATTCCCTGGTCGCGCGCGAGGCAGGCGTTGACGAGGCTGGATTTTCCGGCGCCCGAAGGCGCAGCGACGATGTAGAGGGTTCCGCGCATGGGGCCGGGAATCATGAGTTCGGAATCGGGAATCGTAAGGCCAACCGTGCTGTCGTGTTCTTGCGTTGCCGTTTTCCGATTGCCATTTCCATCTCCCGGCTATTCGATGTTCTGGATCTGCTCGCGCACCTGGTCGATCAGCACCTTCAGTTCGACTGCCGTTTGCGAGGTTCTGGTGTCGACAGACTTGGACCCCAGCGTGTTTGCTTCACGATTGAATTCCTGCAGCAGGAAATCCAGCCGGCGGCCGATCGGCTCCTTCTGCACGAGGACCCGCTTGATCTCGATGATATGACTGTCGAGGCGGTCGAGCTCCTCGTCGACGTCAAGTTTCTGCAGCCACAGCACGAGTTCCTGCTCCAGCCGGCCAGGCTCCAGTGCGGACACGCCGTTGCCCAGCTCCAGATCAGCCAGGCGTGCCTGCAGCTTTGTGCGTTGGCCGGCGCGGATGACAGGCATCAATGCGCGCACGTCGGTGGCGCGCCCGGCGATGGCATCGACGCGCTCGCCGATCACCGCGGCCAGATGGGCGCCCTCGCGTTCGCGTGAGGCCAGGAAGTCACGCAGGACGTCATCGAGCAGCGCGATGGCCTCCGCCTGCAGCGCATCCACATCGGTTGTGCGCGCCTGCAGGATGCCGGGCAGTTGCAGCAGCTGCGCGAAATCCACCCGCATCGAGGGAAATCGCGCCTGCAGGTCGAGCGCGAGATCCGACAGCTGCCCAACCATGCGCGCGTTGAGCTGCAGCGTGTCACTGCCTTCGGGCGATCGCAGTCGCAAGGTGAGATCGAGTTTTCCGCGCGACACCCGGGCGGCGATGCGTTCGCGCAGTACTGGTTCCAGGCTGCGCAATTCTTCGGGCAGGCGCATGCCAAGCTCCAGGAATCGATGGTTCACCGCACGCAATTCGCAACCGATCAAGCCCCACTGGGTGGCGCGCTCGCCGGAAGCAAACGCGGTCATGCTGCGGATCATGCGGAATTCCTGCAGTGGCGACGCACGGGTCGCTAGGACGCCGATGGTAAACTTGCGCGCCCAGTTGCAGTGAAATTCATGCCCACCCCAGACAGCGTCACGCGCCCCAGTGGCCGCACGGCGAGCCAGTTGCGCGCCGTCACCATCACGCGTGGATTCACCAAGCATGCGGAAGGGTCGGTTCTGGTGACGTTCGGGGAGACGCGGGTGCTATGCACGGCCAGCGTCGAGAACCGGGTGCCGGGGTTTTTGCGCGGCAAGGGCGAAGGCTGGGTCACGGCCGAATACGGCATGCTCCCGCGCGCGACCAACACGCGCAACGATCGCGAAGCCGCCCGTGGCAAACAGGGTGGACGCACGCTTGAAATCCAGCGCCTGGTCGGCCGCGCGTTGCGTGCCTGCGTGGACCGCGGCGCGCTGGGCGAACGCACGATCACGCTGGATTGCGATGTGTTGCAGGCCGACGGCGGCACGCGCACCGCCGCCATCACCGGTGCGTATGTCGCGCTGGTGGATGCCGTGCGCTGGCTGCGCGCGCGCAACGACATCAAGAAGGATCCCATCCACGGCGCCGTGGCGGCGATCTCCGTCGGCGTGTATCGCGGCATGCCGGTGCTCGACCTGGATTACGCCGAGGACAGCGCCTGCGACACCGACATGAACGTCGTCATGAACGATGGCGGTGGCTTCATCGAGCTGCAAGGCACGGCGGAAGGCCATGCCTTCCGTCGCGACGAGCTCGATGCCCTGCTCGCGCTGGCCGAACAGGGCATCGGCGAATTGCTGGTTGCACAGCGCAATGCCCTCGCCGCGCCATGAGCACGCTGGTGCTCGCCAGCGGCAACGCGGGCAAGCTTTTGGAATTGCGCGAATTGCTGGGCACCAGTGGATACGCCTTGCGGGCGCAATCGGAATTCGGCATCCATGATGTCGAGGAAACCGCCAGCACCTTTGTTGAAAATGCGCTGCTGAAAGCCAGACACGCCGCGCGCGCAACCGGCCTGCCTGCCTTGGGCGACGACTCCGGCCTGTGCGTGGACGCACTGCACGGTGCGCCGGGTTTGTATTCGGCCCGCTACGGTGGCGTGCACGGGGATGCCGCGGGCAACATCGCGCGGCTTCTGCACGAGTTGCGCGACGTTCCGGACGCACAGCGGACGGCCCGCTTCCACTGCGTGCTGGTGCTGTTGCGCACGGCGGAGGATCCGCAGCCATTGATTGCCGAAGGCCTATGGCACGGGAGGATCCTGTCTGCACCACGTGGCGACCACGGCTTCGGATATGACCCGGTGTTTTTCGACCCGCAGCACAGCTGCAGTGCCGCGCAAATGGATCCGGTCGTCAAGAACAGGATCAGTCATCGCGGGCAAGCACTGGCGGTGTTGGAGCAGCGGCTCAGTGCTCTGTAGATGCTCGCCACGCCACCACTCTCGCTCTACGTCCACCTCCCATGGTGCGTCCGCAAATGTCCTTACTGCGATTTCAATTCGCACGAGGGTCGTGGTGTCCTGCCGTTCGCGGCCTATGTCGATGCACTGATCGCCGACCTCGACCACGACCTGCCACTGGTGTGGGGGCGCACGGTGCAGACGGTCTTTTTCGGAGGCGGCACTCCGTCGCTGTTTCCACCGGCGGCAATCGATGCGTTCCTGCAGGCGGCCGGCGCGCGATTGCGGTTCGCACCCGGTTTGGAGGTCACGCTGGAAACCAATCCCGGCACCGCCGAACACGGCCGCTTCGAGGAGTACCGTGCGGCCGGCGTCAACCGCATCAGTTTCGGCATCCAGAGTTTCGATGACGGCTGCCTGCAGCGTCTGGGCCGCATCCACGACAGCGCCCAGGCCGAATCGGCGGTGAAGCTGGCACAGGACGCCGGCTTCGACAATTTCAACCTCGACCTGATGTATGCACTGCCGGGGCAAACGCTGGCCATGGCCGCATACGACATCGAACGTGCCATTGCGCTGCAGCCGACACATCTGTCGCACTACCAGCTCACGCTGGAGCCCAACACCGTCTTCGCCGCGCGGCCACCGGCTGGCATTCCGGATGACGACACCAGCTGGGACATGCAGGAACGCTGCCAGGCATTGATGGCACAAGCCGGGTTTGCCCAATACGAAGTCAGTGCGTATGCGCGGCCCGATCGTCAGTGCGCGCACAACCTCAACTACTGGCTTTTCGGCGATTACCTGGGCATCGGTGCCGGGGCGCATGGCAAGCTCACGTCCGGCAGCGATCAATCGATCCTGCGCCGCTGGAAGGTCAAACACCCCACGGACTACCTGCTGAAAGCAGGAACTCAGGCGGCGATCGGCGGCGATGACACGATTGCACCAGCGCAACGACCGTTCGACTACATGCTCAACGCGTTGCGGTTGGTCGACGGTTTCGCATTGACGCAATTCGAGAGGCGCACCGGGCTGCCTCGCGGAGCCATTGCAAGGGAACTCGCCACTGCCTGCGAGCGCGGCTGGATCGTCATCACAGGCGATCACGTCATGCCGACCGAGCTGGGACGCCGCTTCACCAATGACGTGATTGCGTTGTTCCTGCTGGACTGACAGCGGCCAGCGACATCACCGATGCTGGTCGCCGGAGGCGAGGCATGTTAATTATCGTTCTGGCTTCCAAAGGATCAGACCGAGCGTCCGCATGCCGGCACTGCCACCGCCCCCCGATCCGGCGCCACAGACCTTGGCCGCGGCCACCTTTCCAGGGCGGGTGCGCCGGGTGCTGGAGCATTTGCTCTCCCTGGCATCTGAGGATCTGGAACTGCGCCTGACAGCGACGTTGACGGATCTGGAGCAACAGCTGTTCCGGCTGTCCCAGCACGCCCGTAGTCCGGCGCAGCATTCTGACTCCATGCAGACCCTGCGCACTCTGCGGATGAATCGATCGGACCTGGTGCCGCGCTTCATGGCTGGGCTTGAAGCCAGTCTTTCCGGCCTTGGCCCCGGCAGCAACAATGATTCTTCCCTGCTTCCAAGTTTCGGGCACCTGAGCCTGGTTGATGAAAGTGAAATGGACGAGGAAGGCCTGTTGCGGGATATCGCGGTTCGCCAGGAATCCCGTGCGAGCCTTACGTTGCATCTGCTCGGGCAGCGTTTCGGGGTAATGGCGGGCGCGCCGGCGTTCGATGCCGAGCGCGTGCCACTGGGGCCGCGCTCGCTGTGCCGGATCATGCGTGAGTCAAGCCAATCGTTGCAGTTGCCGCTGGAATCGCGGCTGTTGCTGTACAGGACGTTCGACCGTCACGTGATGACGGTCTATCCGCAGATGCTTGAGACCCTCAACGCCGCAGTGGCTGCCGATGGCATCCTGCCGAGCCTGACATTCGTTCCGATCCGTGCCCGTCCGACTCCGCAAGTCGCTGCACAGCTGGGGGTTGGCTCGCGTCGCCGGGATACACATGCCGAATCTTCCGAGGATCAGCGTACCCATACTGCATGGCTGGGTGAAGCCCAGGGTGACGGCGTCAGCACTGATGAAGGCGCCGAATTCGACCTGCTCCAGCAACTGCTGAACGGGCGCAGGCAATTAATCGGAAAGTTGCGACCCAACCAGCGTCCTGATACGCGGCCACCCCTGGCCACGACAGACGTTGTCGCCGCGCTGATGCGCATGCGCGACACGACCGCTGTCAGCTCGGCCCGCAACCTGATGGACATCAAGCAGGCACTGCTCGCGCAGCTGCGGCAGCAAAGCGGGCATGGCGCAAGCCTGTCGGTCGAGGATGGCGACACCTTCGAATTGCTGGACATGCTGTATGGCCAGATCGAACGCGAGATCCGCAGTGATGGGCCGTCTGTTCCCTTGCTGCGAAATTTGCAACTGCCGTTGTTGCGCATCGCACTTCAGGATCGGAAATTTTTTGTGCGCACCCAGCACCCGGCCAGGCAGTTGCTCAGCGCCGTAGCCGAATCCTGCGCGCGCTGGCTGGATGCCGATGACCTGGATCCGCAACTGCTGCTGCCGCTGCAGCACGCAGTGACGCAGGTGGTGGATCATTACGATGGCGACGCATCGGTCTTTGAAGCCAGCAATCGCGAGCTCCAAGCCCAGATGCAAAGCCTCGCGCGCAAGGCTGAAATGGCTGAGCGCCGCCACGTCGAGGCTGCGCGCGGCAAGGAGAAACTCGAGATTGCTCGACAACAGGCCGCCGAAACCATCGCCGGATTGGTGGGCACGAAGAAACTGCCGATCTTCGTGCGCGCGCTGCTCAACCAGGCATGGGCGGACGTGTTGACGCTGACGTTGCTGCGCCAAGGGCAGGAGTCGGACGAGTGGCGCCGGCAGCTCGAGGCCACCGAGAGCATCGTGGAGACCTGCGGCCGCAATGACGGCCTGCCCGACACTGAACTGGCCAACCACATCGAAGCATCACTCGGACAAGTGGGTTATCACGCCGAGGAAGCGGCCGCCATCGCACACCGGTTGACCAGCGCGCTGGAGGACGAGGACGATCCCGCGTCGCGTACCGAACTGACACTGCGGCTCAAGGCAAGGGTGCGCCTGGGCGAGGATGCGGTCGAGGCGAACAATCCTTCACCCGTGCCGCTCACTGTCGATGAGCAGGCCCATTACGATCGATTGCGGGTAATGCCTTATGGCACGTGGATCGAGTTCACCAGCAACCAGCAGGGCGATGTCGTGCGCCGCCGCTTGTCGTGGTACAGCCCGGTCACCGGCAAGGCACTGTTCGTCAACCAGCGCGGACAGCGTGTCGGTGAACAGACTCTGGACAGTCTCGCGCGCCTGCTGGCTTGCGGCCAGGCACGGGTGGTGGTTGCCGAACGCGGCCGGTTGATTGATCGCGCCTGGCAAGCCACCCTGAATGCATTGCGCAGTTTTGCAGGCCGTCGAGATGCAATTCGCCAGGAAAAAGAAGCTTCGTTGACCGACGTGGGCGCGGACAACGATGGGCCGCGCAATGACGTTGACGTCCCCGAGGCTGCCCCGGACACGGAGGCAAGATCGTGATCGATGAATTCCGTCGCGCGCGTCGGCGCAAGGTGACCGACACCATCCTGGTGACGGATGTCATGACCAGCAGCGTGGTCGGACGCATTGGCAACGTCTCGGAAACGGGAATGTTGCTGATCGCCAGCGCGCCCTTCATGGAGGACGCGCTCTATCAATTCCGGTTTCACCTGCACGACCAGAAGGGTCGGGAAACCGCATTGGAAGTGGGCGCGCACCTGCTATGGCTGGATCGCGCCAGTGCCCCGGGCCAGGCGTGGACGGGCTTGCGTTTCATCTCCATTCCCGAAGACCAGGCAGTGCAGCTGCGCAACTGGATCGATACCCCGGGTGGGCAGTTCGAATAGTGCCGACCCCGCAAAGCCGGGCCGTCAAACCCCAGCAGGATTACGCGTCGCGCACGCGCTGGAACAGCACGCGTTCGGGCCTGTGCAGCGCAAATCCTTGGCCGTAATCGACTCCAAGATCGCGTAACGTCGCCGCCGAGGCTTCACTGGCTACCCACTCCGCTACGACATCCAGCCCGCGCTGATG
The DNA here is from genome assembly GCA_038236935.1 of Lysobacterales bacterium. GTDB lineage: Bacteria > Pseudomonadota > Gammaproteobacteria > Xanthomonadales > Xanthomonadaceae > Cognatiluteimonas. The sequence goes on along the minus strand of JBBRZH010000015.1, from coordinate 14,855 downwards.
GCCGATCTCGGTGATCACGTTGATGATCGACCGACTCATCGGGTCGATGTCCAGGTCACGAACGAAGCTGCCATCGATCTTGATCACGTCAACCGGCAGGTTTTTCAGATAGCCAAACGAGGACATGCCGGCACCGAAATCATCCAGCGCCACCTGGCATCCGACCGCACGCAGCCGATCGATGAAACGCACCGCGCGCGCCAGGTTGCGGACGGCTTCGGTTTCGGTGATCTCGAAACACAGCCGAGATGGCTCTACTCCATGCTGCTCGATCAAATCCAGCACGTATTCGGCCAGTCCGTCATCCTCAAGGGTGGATGCCGCCAGGTTCAACGAGCACCGTCCGGGCGCACGCCCGTTGACGTGCAGTTGGTCGAAATGCCCGATTGCCTGCCCGATGACCCAGCGATCAAGTAGCGGCATCAAGCCGTAACGCTCTGCCGCCGGCAGGAACGCACCCGGCAGGATCACGTTGCCGTCTTCGTCGCGCAGGCGGATCAGCAACTCGATGTGCGCATCCTGCGGCAGGTGATCCTGCAGCGGCTGCACTTCCTGGTAGTCCAGAAGCAGCCTGTTTTCCTCGATCACCGAACGCAGCCGGTGAGCCCACATCATTTCCCCGCGGCGTCGGATGGTTTCGTCATCCTGCCCGGAATAAAAGTGGATGCGATTGCGGCCGCGGTCCTTGGCCATGTAGCAGGCGTCATCGGCATGCGACATCACCTGGGCGAGTGTCTGCTCCGGGCTGTCAAGCATGACAACCCCGATGCTGGCGCTGATCGAGTAGGACTTCTGTTCCCAGACGTAGACATAGGCTTCGATACGGCTGCGCAAGCGCTCGGCCAGCACGCTTGCGCCCTCGTGCGTGGTGTCATGGGCGAGCACGCCAAATTCATCGCCGCCCAGGCGGGCCAGCATGTCACCGCCGCGCAACTGGTCGGCCATGACCAGCGAGAGCTGGCTGAGCAACTGGTCGCCGGCAAGGTGTCCGGAGGTATCGTTGATCAGCTTGAACTGGTCCAGGTCGATGTAGATCAACGCGCGGGTCGGCTCCCCCTTGCGGATGCCGAAAAGCGCCCGCTGCAATTGGCGCTCGAATTCGCGACGGTTGAAAAGCTCCGTCAGGGTGTCGTGGCTGGCCTGGTAGCTGAGCAGCTCGGTCAACTGCCTCTGCTCGGAAATATCGCTTGCGACCATCAACAGTTTGTTGCGCTCGTTCACCCGTACACGTGCGATCGAGGTGGTTGCCCAGAAGCGGTCGCCGTTGAGCGACTGCAACACGGCATCGACATTATTCCAGTGTGCTTCACCGTCGGCCTCCAGCAGGCGCTGACGTAGCAAGGGATCGTCGAACAAGGCATCAAGACGCACGGTATCGCCTGCGATGTCCTCACCCAGTCGGGCGACGGCTGCCTTGTTGGCATAGACGATGCGGCCATCGTCCGCACTGGCAAGTAACACCAGCGCCGGCAGGAGATCGTTGACGGCACGGAAGCGTACTTCTCCCTCGCGATACCTTGCACTCATGTGGTGGCCGATTCGCACCGCGCGTCGACGCGTGGTCGCCACCGACCAGAGAAGGCCCGCCAGCAGAAGACTCGCGATGCCTCCGCTCAGGCCAACCACCCAGAGTTGACCTGCATCGCCATACGTCTCATCAAGGGGACGCAGGGCGAGCTGCCAGCGACGCTCGCCGAAACTGACGGTCCCGGTGCCAACGCGGCTACGGATATCCACCGATTCGTGCTTCTCTCGGCCAGGTGTTTGGACGGGATTCGCACCCGAGTCGTACAGGAGCTTTGGCACTGAATCAGTGATGTCTTCAATACGCAACCGATATCGCTGCAATGCGTCGGCAGGCAACACGCCCAGGAGCATGGGGCGAATGCGCATGCTGACGGCGAGGCCGCCGGTTTCGCGCTGCCGTCGTTCGGTAACGGTGATCGGGACAGGTCCCGACGAGTAGACGGGTAATCGCACGACAATCCCCAGCGCATCGCGCCGATCAGGCACATGCTGGATCAATTCGAACGCGACCGACATCACCGGTCGATCGAGATCCCGCGCTTGTTCCAGCGCCGCCAGGTTCATCGGCTGGGCACTGGCATCGAACCCGAAAAGGCCTGCGTTGCCGGCAATCGGCGCAACGCGCTCATAGATGTATCGCGGCCGCCCGCCTACAGCATGACGACGCGCATACGCCATCGCCACCAGACCCGGCAACAAGGGTTGCGAGCGCAGATTGGCATTGATGCCTTCAAATCGTGATTGGTCGATGTCATCGACAACCGAATAAGCCGACTGCATGGCACGCAAGAGCAGTCCGCTGGTTTCCAACTGCTGCTGGATCGTTGAAACGCTGCGCTTGGCGATCTCGGCCTGTTCCAGCCTGCCCTGCGCCTGCAGGCTTTTACGCTCCAACTGCAATCCCGCCGCAGTCGCGGCAAGCCCCAACGCCAAGCCGATCAGCGCCCACGCCCACGCCGGCAGCCCAAGCAACAGTGGGCGCGTCGCCGGATCGTCTTCCTGCGCCGTCCTTGTGCTTGCGGCAGAATGCAGAACCTTTTCCACCCTCATACTCCGATGAGCACAGTCCCCTCCAACCTATATGCCCGGCATCTTGCTGTAATGCAACAGCGTGCCGACGTGGCGCTCGCGCGGGGCGGTTTTGATCACCTGCTCGTCCCCAGCGGCACGTTGCACTATGAAGCGTTCGACGATCGTGATTACCGCTATGCGGCCAACCCCAACTTCAAGGCATGGCTGCCGCTGACGCGCAATCCAGGCAGCTGGCTGGTCTACACGCCGGGCCGCAGGCCGACCGTGATCTACCTGCAGCCGCTGGACTACTGGCATGTCGTGCCGCAAACGCCTGGTGGAGAATGGGTGGAGCACTTCGACATCGTCACCGTCCGCAAACCACAGGACGCATTGCCGCACCTGACGGCATTGGCCGGGAACCCCATGCGGTGCGCGATCCTGGGCGAGATCCAAAGCGCGCTCGACGCGTTCGTGCCCAACAATCCACCTGCGGTGCTGGACTACCTGGACTACCAGCGCGCGTTCAAGACCCCTCATGAAATCGAGATGATGCGCGCTGCGACTCGAATCGGTGTGCGCGGGCATCGTGCCGCCGAGGCCGCATTCCGTGCGGGCCAGAGCGAATTCGACATCCAACTGGCGTACTGCTCCGCAGCGCGGCAGGATGCGGCCGACCTGCCGTACAACAACATCGTCGCACTCAACCGCCACGGCGCCGTCCTGCATTACACCGACCTGGAGCGCTCCCCGCCGTCGGACATCCGCAGCTTCCTGATCGACGCCGGCGCCAGCCATGCGGGCTATGCCTGCGATATCACCCGCACGTATTCGGCCGACACGAGCAGCGAGTTCCAGTCGATGATCAACGCCGTCGACCTGGCGCAACGCGGCATGTGCGACCAGGTGCGCGCCGGCGTCGATTACAAGCAACTCCATCTCGACGCGCATCACGCCTTGGCGAAGGTCCTCGTCGATTTCGGCGTGCTCAGGATGTCGGCCGAGGCCGCCGTGGCCACTGGAGTATCGAGCGCCTTCTTTCCGCACGGCATCGGCCACGGCATCGGATTGCAGGTGCACGACGTTGCGGGCTTCGCCGAAACCGACAGCGGCGGCTCGATCCCAAAGCCGGCAGGCCATCCCTACCTTCGGCTGACACGCTTGCTGGAGCCCGGGATGGTCGTCACCATCGAGCCGGGCCTCTATTTCATCGACATGCTGCTTGACCCACTACAGCACGGTCCACATGCCCACAGCGTCGACTGGGCGCGCGTGGACGCCTTCCGCCCGTTTGGCGGCATCCGGATCGAGGATGACGTGGCCTGCACGGAAGACGCGCCGCTCAATTTGACGCGGGAAGGATTTGCCGAGCCGGTTTGAGTGGCGTGGCGGGAAGATCTAGCAACCCGCCATGAATTCTTCGATCTCCTCCGCACTCCTGGCCAACTTGCCGGTCAGCACGCGATTCCCATCGCGCGTCACCAGCACGTCGTCTTCGATGCGGATCCCGATCCCGCGCCACTTGGCGTGCACGCTCTTGTCGTCGGCCGGAATATACAGGCCCGGCTCGATGGTGAAGACCATGCCCGGTTCCAGCAAACGCGATTCACCCTCGATGCGGTACTCGCCAACATCGTGCACGTCCAGGCCCAGCCAGTGCCCGGTCTTGTGGCGATAGAAGCGCTTGTAATGGCCGTCGGCAATGTTCTTTTCCAGCGCGCCCTTGAGCAGCCCGAGCTTGAGCAGCCCTTCGGTCAGCGTGGCGACCGCTGCGATGTGTCCAGCTTCGTAGGCCATGCCCGGCCTGGCCTGCGCCAACGCCGCCGACTGCGCGGCGCCAACGAGGTCGTGCAGCGCACGTTGCTCTTTCGTGAAACGACCGTTGACCGGGAACGTGCGCGTGATGTCCGCGGCATATCCCCGGTATTCCGCGCCAGCATCAATCAGCACCAGGTCTCCATCCTGGGCGATGGCATTGTTGGCGACGTAATGCAACACGCAGGCGTTGTTGCCCGCCCCGACGATGCTGCCGTACGCCGGCTCGGCATCGTGCATGCGGAAGACGCGTTCGATCTCTGCCTGCAGTTCGCGTTCGGGCACACCAGCCCTGCTTGCGCGCATGGCGGCTTCGTGCGCGAGGACGCTGATGTCGGCGGCGCGCTGCATCAACTTCACTTCGTCCTGCGACTTGAACAGGCGAAGCTCGTCCAGCAGGTGGCCTAGTTCCAGGAATTCGTGAGGCGGTTGCGCACCCATGCGCATCATCGCGCGCACGCGATTGAGCCAGCCGATGAGCTTGAGGTCGAAGTCGGCATCGCGACCGAAGTGGTAATACACCCGGGTGCGGCCTTCGAGCAGCCCGGGCAGGATGTCGTCCAGGTCGGTGATGGGATAGGCGTCGTCCATTCCATGGATTGCGATCGCGCCCTCGGTGCCGCTGCGCGGTCCGTCCCAACCTTCGCGTTCGGGATCACGTTCGCGGCAGAACAGGATCGACTCGCCATGCGGGCGACCCGGCACCAGGACCAGCACGGCGTCGGGCTCGGGGAATCCAGCCAGGTACAGCAGGTCGGAATCCTGCCGATACGGATAATGCGTATCGCGGCTGCGGATGCGTTCGGGCGCCGACGGCAGGATGAGGATGGCGTCTTCGCCTGCGATGCGCATCAGTTGTTTACGACGACGCGCGAAGCTGGCGGGAGTGGGATCAGCCATCGGACGCATGTTGGCGCGCCGCATGGTCAGTGCATCCCACGACGATGCTGCAATGCCAGTACGCAATCACCATGCAACAGAAGCACGGCGACGCGTACGAACTCCTGGATTTCGATCAGGGCGACTTCGTCATCTTCATCGCCATCATCCTGTGGGCTGGCGGTGGCCAGCCTGGCGAGGTCGGCGAGCGCTTCCCGGCCTTCCTCCGACAGCGGTGGCGCGTGACCGGCGGCCAAGCCGAATCCGCCAAGAAATCCACGGCACCAGTCGAACAATGCCCCACTGCGTTCGGACAACGGAGCATCCGCGCCGGGCTGCAGCAACTCGAAAGCAAAACTGCGATCGTCCAGCTGCCCGGCGCTGACCTTGCACAGTTGATCAAGCACGCTGTCGGCGGCGACCGGGGCGATGGCGTCGTCTGCCAGGACCTGGGCCAGCCAGTCGGGCGTCGGCGCGCCCCCGCCCGCCAGCCAGCCGCACAGCGCACCGTGCAATTCGGCGGCATCGACGGCCAGGTCGAGCAATCGCGCGGCAGCATCGACACTGGCCAGCGTGGGCAGGGTTTGGGACACGGCATCAGCCAATGTGGGCAGGCATCACAGTGTAGCCGCCGCGCCGCGCTGGACACGTGTCAACGCAAGACTCTGGCGCGCAACCTGCCATACACTGGGCGCTCACCCGCCCGGGATGCGGTGCCTTGCGTTTTTCCGTCTTCGTTGCCCTCGCGCTCATCCGCGGGGCTCGCGCTTGCGCGTCCACGTTGCTTGCCGCGCTGGTGGCCTTGACTGCCTTCAACGCGACGGCGGCGGTGCGCGAGTATTACTTCGAGCGCGCCGGGGGTGACCACGGGTTGGCCCAGAACACGGTCACGACCCTCGCGCAGGATGCTGACGGCTTCATCTGGGTCGGCACCCAAGGCGGGCTGCATCGATTCGACGGCCAGCAGTACCTGCTGTATCGCCAGGACGTGCGTGACCCCGGCAGTCTGCCCGACAGCTTTATTACCGCACTCGCCCCCGACGCCAACGGCGGGCTGTGGATCGGCACCTATTCGCATGACGTCGCAAGATTGGACCTGGCAAGTGGGCAGATCACCCGTTACGGCGACCGCCAAGCGGGAAGCGACCGCATCCGACAAGTGATGGCGCTGTTGCCCACCCCTCAGGGCATCTGGATCGCATCGCAGGGTGGGCTCGATCGGCTGGACCCCACCAGCGGCAGGCGCATGCACATCCTCACGCTGCCGGCGGGTACGCCGCCCGGTGAATCGCAGGCGCTGCTGCGCGATCAGCAGGGGACGATCTGGTATGCGACGGCGGCAGGTCTGTACCGGTTGGATCGCGATGGCACGGTGCCGGCGCTGCGGATCGACAACGCCGGACCGCTGCATTCATTGCTGCGCGATCGCTCCGGGCGCATCTGGGCAGGTGGCAGCGGCGGATTGTTCCTGCTGTCCGACCGCCGATCCCTGCTCCGTGCTTGGCCGCATGGTGACGACGCCGGTGGCGACGTACGCGCGTTGGCCCAGGCGCCTGATGACCACGTGTGGATGTCCATCACGGGAGCAGGGTTGCGGCGTTTCGATCCCGGCAGCGGCACCACGCAAAGCCTGCGCCAGGATGTCGCGTTGCCAGCCTCCCTACCAGAGGACGCGATCAACGCCCTGCTGGTCGATAGCGGCGGGCTACTGTGGGTCGGTGGGCAGTTGCGCGGCGTGTCCGTCGCGGACAGTCGCGGCGCGCGGTTCCCCTATCTTGTTGACCTGGAGCAGGGCAACAATCCGGGCACCGACAATCTCCATGGCGGCGCACGCGCCGATAGTGTCCGGGCGATTATTTCCACTCATGACCAGCGGCTGTGGCTCGCCAGTGATGACGGTCGCCTGCTGCGCTACGCCGCCGACAGCGGTTTCGAGGATTTCAGTTCGTTACTGAAGCCGCCAGCGGGCCACAAGGGTCCATGGCGGGTGATGGCCTTTGCCGACCCCGGTGATGGCATGCCGTGGGTCGCGACGACCACAGGCTTGTTCCGGCTGGATCCGCAGGTGCCGTCGCTCCGCGCAACCGCCATCCCGGGCATTGAAGCGCCTTTCCTGCGCAGCATCGCCATCGGCCATGACGGCAGCCTCTGGCTGGGGACCAACGATGCCGGGGTGATTCATTTCACGCCAGGCAACTCCCCATCAGCACCCGGTACCGCGCAGCGCATCGGTTATCTGGATGGTGATCCTCGTGGATTGTCGAATCCCACCGTGCACGCGCTGCTGGTCGATCGTCGCGGTGATGTCTGGATCGGCACAAGCAATGGGCTGGACATTCTCAATCCTGCCAGCGGTCATCTGCGACACCTGCAGCAGCACGAAGACGGGGCCGGTTTGTCCGGTAACCTCATCCGAGCGTTGTGGCAAAGCGCCAATGGCGCCATCTGGGTCGGCAGTCATGGCGGGCTGAATCGCATTGATCCTGCGGTCGATGGCGGTTTTCGCATCAGCCAGCCACTGGCGGCGGCGCTCGCGGGACAGCCGCTGCCACTGGTGTACAGCCTGGTGGCCGACGGCGTCGGCGATCTGTGGATGGGCACCGATCGCGGCCTGTTCCGATTCAATCCGCGCGACGATTCCCTGCGGCATTACGGGTTGTCAGATGGCTTGCAGGATCTGGAATTCAACGGCGGCGCGGTGGCCGTGCTCAACGACGGGCGGCTGGCGTTCGGTGGTGTCAGCGGGTTGAACGTATTTGATCCTGCCCGCACCCGCGAGCGGGCATGGCAAGCGCCGCTGCGGCTGCTGTCCGCACGCGCCGGTGGTGATGCCGACGAACAGGCTGGCTTGATGCATCCTGGCACCAGGATGAAATTTCCAGGGGAGGTGAAATTTCCGGAATCGGCTGGCCTGCTGCGGCTGCGCATCGGCGCACTTGAGTACCTCGGCAATGAACGCATCCGGTATCGCTATCGCATCGACGGCCTGAGCCACGACTGGATCGACAACGGCAATCGTGGCGACATCACCTACACGTTGATTCCTGCCGGGCACTACTTGTTCCGTGCACAAAGCACCAACCAGGATGGCTTGTGGAACCCGCAGGAGCTTCGCATTCCGCTGGTCGTGACGCCCCCCTGGTGGCGTCAGCCGATTGCACTTGCCGTTGATGCTCTGCTGTTGACGCTGTTGTCGCTGGCGCTGTGGTGGCGCTGGCAACAGCGCCGCCGCCGCGAGCACAGCTATTTCGACCGCATCCGCGATCGCGAAGAGCGGTTGAAGCTGGCCCTGTGGGCATCAGGCGACCAATTCTGGGATTACGACCTGGTCAGCGACGAATTACAGCGCATGCGCGTGGATGACGACGTGCGCGGTGCTGCCGACATCGACGTCGCCATCGAGGTCGAAACGCACCACCAGATCCATCGCGACGACCTGCCGAATGTACGCGACGAGATGCGTCGGCACCTGCGCGGCGAGAGCCCGCTCTTCCTGTCCGAGCACCGCATTCCCGGCGACGACGGGCAATGGGCCTGGGTCCGCGCCCGAGGTCGCGTGGTCGAACGCGATGCCGATGGACGGGCGTTGCGCATGGCCGGCACCGTACGCGACATCACCCATAGCCGCCACGCCGAACGCGAACGCAGCATTGCCGCCGAAGTCCTGAGCAGCATGAACGAAGCGGTTTCGGTGTTGGATCGCAAATTCGATTTTGTTTCGATCAATCCCGCCTTTTCGCGCATGACCGGCTACAGCGACCTCGAAATCATCGGGCGCAATGCGCGCATCCTCGATAGCAACCAGCACGAACAGGCGTTCTATCGCGACACCCGCGAGCAGCTGCAACACCACGGCCGGTGGTCAGGCGAAATGTGGCAGCAACGCAAGGATGGCGAAGAATTCCTTTGCGCTTACGAATGCAGCGCCGTGCTCGACAGCAGCGGCCAGCACGCGTTGTATGTGATGGTCCTCACTGACATCACCGACCAGAAGCGGGCCGAGCAGGAGCTGCGCTACCTGGCCAATTTCGACACCCTGACCAACCTGCCCAACCGCACGTTGCTGTCCGAACGCCTGTCGCGCGCGATCGTGCGTGCGCGCCGCCAGGGACATCTCATCGCCGTCCTGTTCCTGGACCTGGACCGGTTCAAGGACATCAACGATTCGCTGGGCCATGCCGCTGGTGATCGCATCCTTCGCGCCGCGGCCATGCGCCTGCAGGAAACGGTCGGCTCCGCCCAGACCGTCGCGCGCCTGGGGGGCGATGAATTCACCGTGGTGCTGGAACACCTCGATGGGCCCGAGCAGGCCGACAAGATCGCGCGCGAAATCATTACCGCCTTCGAAGCGCCCCTGTTGCTTGACGATCGCCAGGAAGTTTCGATCTCCACCTCGATCGGCATCAGCCTGTATCCCGATCACGCGCAGGTGCCGACCGAATTGCTCAAACATGCCGACACCGCCATGTACCAGGCAAAGGCCGCCGGGCGCCGTACCTACCTGCGTTACGCCGAATCGATGGACACCACCATCCGCCATCGCGCCACGTTGTCGAGCGCATTGCGCAAGGTGCTCGATCGCGCCGAACTGCGCCTGGTCTACCAGCCCCGGCTGGCACTGGAAAAAACCCGCATCGTCGGGGTGGAAGCACTATTGCGCTGGACCAGCGCCGAATTCGGTGAAATCCTGCCAACGCAATTCATCCCGCTTGCCGAAGAAGGCGGGCTGATCATGGAAATCGGCGAATGGGTTCTGCGCGAAGCCTGCCTGACCTTGCGCCGCTGGCACGAACAGGGCCTGGACCATCTTGCGATGTCGGTGAACGTCTCGGCGCTGCAATTGCTGCGCGGTGATTTCACCCAGGTGGTCGAGCGCGTGCTGGCCGAGACCGGCCTGCCGCCCGGATCGCTGGAGCTTGAGCTGACTGAAAGCATGGTCATGGCGAACGCCGCCCAGGCTGCAGACAAGCTGCTGGCACTGCGTGCGCTGGGCGTATCGCTGGCCATCGATGACTTCGGCACTGGCTATTCGTCGCTGTCTTACCTCAAACGGCTCCCGATCACGACACTGAAAATCGACAAGGAGTTCGTGGACGATCTACGGCTGGGGTCGGATGACGCCGCGATCACCACCACGATCATCGCCATGGCCCGTTCCCTGGGCCTGTGTGTGGTCGCCGAGGGCGTGGAGACCCAGGCGCAGATGGAATTCCTGCGCGCGCATCAATGCGACGAAATCCAGGGGTTCTGGCTGTCTTCGCCATTGGAGCCGGATGAGTGCTTGGCCTTCATCCGCGACTGGACTCCCTCCCCGGCAACGCTAGCAGCGCCAGCGGCATCAATGGATTCCTCAGTCATCGATGCCGGTCATGCAGTGGACGATGCCTGAAGCGGTCATCGCCGACGATCACTGTTGAATACCCCGATATGCCCAGCTTGACCGCCCGCCACGCCCTGCCTATGGTGCCCGCATGGACAACGCCCAGGTGATCGCCCAGCTGCGCGCCATCGTCGAACGCGTCGATGCATTGGTCGAGCGCACGCAACATCTTGCCGCCGAGAATCGCAGCTTGCGCCAGCAGCAAGAGCAGGTGGCTGGGGAGCGAGCGCAACTGCTTGCAAAAAACGAGGAAGCTCGATCGCGTGTCGAGGCGATGATTGCCCGCTTGAAATCGCTGGAGCAGCACACATGACCGCCGAGCCAGTCAACATCCACGTCCTGGACCGCGAATACACCATTGGCGTGGAGCCCGATGAGCGCGACAGCCTGATGGCGGCAGCGCGCCTGCTGGACAGTAAGATGCGTGAAGTCCGCGGCGCCAATCGCATGGCGGCGGTGGATCGCATTGCCGTGCTGGCGGCATTGAACCTCGCACATGAATTGCAGCAGCTGCGCGACTCGGGCGGTCAACACGACCGTGAACTGACGAACACGCTGACGCGGTTGCAACGCACGCTCGATGAATGCCTGGATCCACCGGCGAACTGACGTATCCAGCTGGCAGGCCGGTGCCGTTGATCGCCAGACCTGAATACTCCGTCGCGACAGCGCCGACGAATGGCTGCACCGATGTTTTTGGCAGCGCTATACTGCACGCGTGTCCTCTGCCTTGTACGACGGCGTGCTCAAACATACGCCTTGTCCCTTAATGACGACCACGGGGATGCAGCGGAAACCGGGAGTGCAGGTCCGCCTCGTAGCGGGAAGCCCGAAGGATTCCAGGCATTCCCACTTGAACCCTGGGTTCAAGGTCGTTTGGTACGCATCGTCATGGCGGAGGATGCCTTCATTTCCAGATGCGTGTGATATCGCGCAAGTAGAAAGCCCGTCCTCGAGCGGGCTTTTTCATGTTCGCCGCGCGTCAACACGGATAATGTAAGCGTCATGGCCCGCTTGATCCGCGTTCATCGGCGAACTCCGTGAGTGAAAACTTGGCAACCGAACGGATGGTGCAGCGACAAATGCTGCGCGCTGCACGCCGCGCGATCCCGGCCCCTGAACGCATCGGCGCCGCCGACACGCTAGCCCAACGGTTGCTGGCCCTGCCATTTGCGCCGGAGCAGGGTCATGTCGCCGGGTACTGGGCGATGGATGGCGAAATTGCGTTGCATGCCTGGCAACTCAAGTTGCCCCCACCACTGGTGTATTGCCTGCCGGCGCTGTGCGACGACATCCTGCGATTCGCGCCGTGGCGTCCGGGCAACGGGCTGGTCACCAATCGTTTCGGCATTCCAGAGCCAGACGTTCCGCGCGAACGCCTCATTGATGCCATCGACATGGCGTTGGTGGTCGTTCCGCTTGTCGGTTTCGACGCGCGCGGCCATCGGCTGGGCATGGGAGGCGGCTGGTACGATCGCACCTTCGGATTCAGGATGGAGCAGGCCGCGCCGCCGTGGCTCGTCGGCGCCGGATTCGCCCTGCAACAGCTTGACGTCATCGCGACACAACCTTGGGACGTCCCGCTGGACGTGATCTGCAATGAGCGAGAAACCCTGCTGATCGGCAGCTTGCATGGTCCGCCTATCAACAGATCGTTGAGCGATGGTCTCCCATTGGAGGGTCAATTCGAATGAGTCCGCGCAAACACCATTGGCTGATGAAAACCGAGCCCGATGGGTTTTCAATCGATGATCTTCGCGAGGTCGGCGTGGAGCCTTGGACGGGCGTGCGCAACTACCAGGCGCGCAATTTCATGCGCAAGATGCAGAAGGGCGACGGTGTGCTGTTCTATCATTCCAGCACTGGAATTCCCGGCATCTATGGCATCGCAGAGGTCGCAAGTTCGCCGTACCCGGATCCGACCCAATTCGAGCGAAAATCGCACTATTTCGACCCCAAGGCCACTCCCGAACAGCCGCGCTGGGACCTGGTCGATGTTCGTTATGTGCGCACGCTCAAGCAACCGATCGCGCTCAGTACGATCCGCGGACATTCCGATGCACTGGGCGAAGACTTCGCATTGATCCGCAAGGGCGCAAGGCTTTCGGTGATGCCGGTGACGGCAGCCCAATGGAAATTGCTGCTAACCCTCGAATGACGCTCGCGAACATTCCACTCCATAGCACGCCACTCCGATGACAGGCACATCCATGACAGACGCAAAACGCCGCGCCGGCGAAAAGGCCATCGAATATGTCGAGGACGGCATCGTCGTCGGCGTGGGTACCGGCTCGACCGTCGCCTTCTTCATCGACGCGCTGGCACGGATCAAGCATCGCATTGCTGGCGTCGTTTCCAGTTCGGAGCAAAGCTCGCAGCGCCTTCGCAACCACGGCATTGAAGTCTTCGATCTCAACAGCGTCGGCCCGTTGTCGCTGTATGTCGACGGCGCCGACGAGTGCGATGGCCACAAGTGCCTGATCAAGGGCGGCGGCGCGGCCTTGACCCGCGAAAAAATCATCGCCCAGGCCAGTACGAGGTTCGTCTGCATCATCGACCCGCACAAGCGCGTCGATGTTCTAGGCGCCTTCCCTCTGCCGGTCGAGGTCATCCCGATGGCGCGTAGCCTGGTCGCCCGGGCAATCCTCGAGCAGACCGGTGGCCAGCCCGCATGGCGTCAGGGCATCATCACCGACAACGGCAATTGGCTGCTTGACATCCATGGCCTGCGGATCACCGACCCCGTCGCGACCGAAACCATGCTCAACCAGATCCCGGGTGTCGTCAGCGTTGGCCTGTTTGCGCGGCGGCCGGCGGATATCGTGATCATCGGTGCGGAGCCACCGCAGGTCTTCTAAGCCGTCGTCGGCACATGCCCGCCACGAGCCACCATATGCGTCATCTTCGGCACAGCGGACAACCTGCGATTTCATCAGCTTTTTACGCGAAACGCTCCGCCCAATCCCGTCAATCAAGCATGCCCTCAGCCAAGCCCAGGTCCGCCGAAACACGGACTCCACAAACCGTCCAAGTCATTGAGCTAAATGCATATCTGGCATTGATCGGAGGAGCGCGGTACGGCCCTCGCAAGGGCTAATCGTGCCGGCTTGTGGCCCTGCGCTGTCAGTTTGTCGACTTCAATTCCCACTTCCCTTCCGTCGCGCAGCAGGACCAACCGCGGTGGCTGACAGCACGCAATCGGGGAAGTGCCAAATATCGTGCGCCCACCAAGGCACCGGTCCCCCACGAACAGAGCATTTGCCGCATGCCGTGCGCGACTTTAAGCCGCGCGACCTTTGCAGCAAGGCCTTTTGACAGGGGCCTGCTGGCAGCCGGACTCACCAATGGTCCGCAGTTGTTTGCCCCCCACGCGCCGGCTTGGGAGTTGCTCAATTTTACAATCATGCGATTTGGTGGTGCGCGGCAACTCGCTGTTGTTTAAGTGGAGTGTCGGCGAGCACATATTTGTTACTTCGCAGAACCACGGTTGGTTGCAGCATATTTCCGAGTCGCCAAACAAAGAAAAACCCCCAGCCGAAGCTGGGGGTTTTGGGGTAAGACCCTGGCGATGACCTACTCTCACATGCTAAATGCACACTACCATCGGCGCATGCGCGTTTCACTTCCGAGTTCGGTATGGGATCGGGTGGTGCCACGCAGCTATTATCACCAGGGAGAGGGTGGAGGGTCGCGAGCCGATGAATTGGCTGATACGCGCACACGCTCTCGTACGGTTGCCTCCGAACAAGCCTGATACACAGGTCTGCCTTTGGCGAATTAAATTGGGACGTAGCAAGGTGTAGCGAACATCATTTCACCGCACTAAATCACTGCGGCAACATTAAGACGTCTAGAAAGGCTGAAGCAACTTGAGGTTATATGGTCAAGCCACACGGATCATTAGTACTGGTTAGCTCAATACATTGCTGCACTTACACACCCAGCCTATCAACCACCTAGTCTTGATGGTTCCTTTAGGGGACTGAAGTCCCGGGAGATCTCATCTTGAGGCGCGCTTCCCGCTTAGATGCTTTCAGCGGTTATCGCTTCCGAATGTAGCTACCCGGCAATGCCACTGGCGTGACAACCGGAACACCAGAGATTCGTCCACTCCGGTCCTCTCGTACTAGGAGCAGCCCCTCTCAAATCTCCAACGCCCACGACAGATAGGGACCGAACTGTCTCACGACGTTCTGAACCCAGCTCGCGTACCACTTTAAATGGCGAACAGCCATACCCTTGG
>JBBRZH010000014.1:0-55539 GCA_038236935.1 Lysobacterales bacterium | reverse complement strand
CCGGCGGGGCCGCCATCTCCCTGGCCAAGGGCGACAAATAATCAAATCGAGGTGCGTAATGTCCCGCGTATGCCAAGTTTCAGGCAAGCGCGTGCAGACCGGCAACAACGTCTCGCACGCCAACAACAAGACCCGCCGCCGCTTCCTGCCCAACCTGCATGAGCGCCGCTTCTGGGTGGCCAGCGAGAACCGCTGGATCAAGCTGAGGGTTTCTGCGCACGCGTTGCGCACCATCGACAAGAACGGCATCGACGGCGTTCTGGCTGAACTCCGCGCCCGCGGCGAAAAGGTCTGAGGAGGACGACATGGCAACCAAGCGCGACAAGATCCGCCTGATCTCCTCGGCCGGCACCGGCCACTTTTACACCACCGACAAGAACAAGAAGAACACGCCCAACAAGATGGAGATCAGCAAGTACGATCCCGTCGTGCGCAAGCATGTGATGTACAAGGAAGGCAAGATCAAGTGATGTCGTGACCCCTTCGCGGTTTGCGCGAAGGATTTTGTCACTGCGTCATCCCTAGTTGGGGATCAACGCCTTTGTTCCAGAAGCCCGCCGCAAGGCGGGCTTCTGCGTTGAGCGAGAGACGAATGTGCGTCCATCGGCAGGTGTGACACAGCCTTAAGGCTCACGGGATCCTGCGCTCCCGCACCAGCGCTTCTAGGACAGACGGATCGGCCAGCGTCGACGTGTCGCCGAGTTGCTCGGGTCCAAGTTCCGACCCGCCTGCCTCGGCGATCTTTCGCAGGATCCTCCGCATGATCTTGCCGCTGCGGGTCTTGGGCAACGCGGGTGCCCACTGCAGGTGGTCGGGCGTGGCAATGGGTCCTATTTCATTACGTACATGCGCAATGAGTTGCTGGTGCAACGCGTCACTGGGCGTCACCTCCGCGACGAGTGTCACGTAGGCATAGATGCCCTGGCCCTTGATGTCGTGCGGAAAGCCGACGACTGCGGCTTCAGCCACCTGCGGATGCAGGACCAGCGCACTTTCGATTTCCGCCGTGCCCAGGCGATGACCACTGACATTGATGACGTCGTCCACGCGCCCGGTGATCCAGTAGTCGCCATCGACATCGCGACGGCAACCGTCGCCGGTGAAGTACATGCCGGGATAGGTCTTGAAGTACATGTCGATGAAGCGCTGCTGGTCGCCGTACACGGTGCGCATCTGCCCAGGCCATGAGTCGAGCAGAACGAGGTTGCCCTGCGCGGGGCCATCAAGCATCGCTCCTTCGGCATCGACCAGCGCCGGTCGGATGCCGAAGAACGGTTGCATCGCCGACCCCGGCTTGACGCCGGTCGTGCCCGGCAATGGCGTGATGGCAATGCCACCCGTTTCCGTCTGCCACCAGGTGTCGACCACAGGACAACGCTTGTCGCCCACGACCTCGTGATACCAGCGCCATGCGTCCGGATTGATCGGTTCCCCCACGGTGCCAAGCACGCGTAGCGACTTTCGTGAGGTCGCCAGCACCGGCGCATCACCTTCGCGCATCAACGCACGGATCGCGGTCGGTGCGGTGTAGAAAATCGAAACGGCATGCTTGTCGACCACCTGCCAGAAACGCGACGCATCCGGGAAATTCGGCACGCCTTCGAACAGCACCTGCGTGGCGCCATTCGCCAGCGGGCCGTACACGATGTAGCTGTGGCCGGTGATCCAGCCGACATCGGCGGTGCACCAGTAGACGTCGTCCGCCTGCAGGTCGAACACGGCTTCGTGCGTGTAGCTGGCATACACCAGATAACCGCCAGTGGTATGCAGCACGCCTTTCGGTTTGCCGGTCGAGCCCGAGGTGTAGAGGATGAACAATGGATCCTCGGCATCCATACGCTCGGGTTCGCATTGCGCGCACTGCGCGTCGACCACGGCATCGAACCAGCGGTCGCGTGGCATCTGCATGTCGACCGCAGCGTGCGTGTGCCGCACCACGAGCACGGTTTCCACCGAGTGCGTACCGGGCAACAGCAGCGCCGCATCGACGTTGGCCTTGAGCGGGATGGCCCTGCCACCACGCAGGCCTTCATCGGCGGTGATGATCAACTTGCTGGCGCAATCGGCGATGCGGTCGGCGATCGACTGCGGCGCGAATCCGCCGAACACCACCATGTGGATCGCGCCGATGCGCGCGCAGGCAAGCATCGCCACGACGGCGTCGGGAATCATCGGCAGGTAGATCGTCACCCGGTCGCCCTTGCGCACGCCAAGGTTGCGCAATGCATTTCCCAGCCGGCAGACGCGTGCGTGCAACTGGCGATACGAGACGTGTTCGGCCGCGAGCGCCGGATCGTCATGCTCGAAGATCAGCGCGATCCTGTCGCCTCTCGCACCCAGGTGCCGGTCTAGGCAATTCACGCTGGCATTGAGCACGCCATCGGCATACCAGCGGATATGGAAATCCTCCAGCGCGAAACTCGTGTCCTTGATCTGCGTGGGCGTCTGCATCCAGTCCAGGCGCTCGGCGATCCGCGCCCAGAACATGTCCGGCTGCGTGACGGAGTCCGCATGCAGGCGCGCATAGTCTGCGGGCGTGATCAGCATGTCGCCCTCGGCAGCAGGATATCCGTGGTCAAGCCGCGTTGCGTTTGCAGAGACATGGCAAACCTCCGGAAAGAACGTTCACGATAACAATCTACACATGCGACAGATGCGCGATGGCAGCGGTCGATGCGTCGCGGTCGTTGTCATCGAACGGGAGCACCGTCAACGCCGTGATCGTGGACGCCTCCAGGCAGCGCGCGTTGACGTCGATCCCGTCGGGATGGCTGCGCGGAATGTAGAAGCTCTTGATGCCGCAATGTCGACAAAAACGATGTTTTGCCATCCCGGTGTTGAACGTGTACTCGACCATGGCCTCTGCGCCGGCCAGCAGGTGGAACCGTTCCGCGGGCACGATCAGGTGCAGGAAGCCGCTCATCCGACAGATCGAGCAGTTGCATTCCAGCACCTGCAGCGTGGCCGGTGCCTGCACCTGGAAGCTCACGCGACCGCAATGGCAACCACCCCGGTGCGTGACGTGCGCGGGTGTCATCGCAATGTTCAGTGCCTGGTGCGATCGGGGTGATCGGGGTGATCGGGATGATCGCCACGTATTGCCGGCACGCTCGGCAACGGGCGCCCCCAGTGAGCGTAGCTGGAGATGAAGCCCTGCTTGAGGCGATCGAATTCCGCTGATCGCGGCTGGACGCCAACGCCGCGCGCGATCGCGTCCCAGCCCTGGCCATGATCGTGTTGCCATTGCTCGGACACCGCGCGACACGGCTGTCCGGCCGTCTGCGCCAAGGCACAGGCGAAGTAGATGTCGGCGGGTGTCCACTGCGGGTTGTGCATCAAGGCGTCCACCAGGGCGCGTGGTGCGGCGTGATAGCGCACGATCTCGTCGACGAACGCATCCGGATAGCGCATGGCGTACTGGTTGATGTCGGCCAGGGTGGCGTCGACGGTGGCATCACCAGTCCAGGGGTTCCCGCCAAATGCCTTCGATGCATCGGTGGCCATTGCACTGGCCGTCAGCACCAGCGCTACGAGAAGCGCGGGCAAACGCAGAACATGGCACTGGCGGGAGCCCGTCGGCATGTCAGCGTCCACACCGCCAGGCGGCGAAACGTTGCGCACCGTCGGCGGGTTCGCCAAGCGCCTGCACGGTGTCGGCATTGAGCCCCGGCGCTTCGTTGCGTGCGAGCGTCTCCAGCTCCTCGCGCACACGCAACGAATTGCGTTCATAAGGACCCAGTCGATCCTTGACCGACACCTCGACCACTCCGCGCTGTTCGCAACCGGCTGGTGGCCCGGTGACGACTTTGACCTCGCTGGCGCCTGGCGCCATGTGCACGAATGTGCAACCGGCGACCAGCAGCGCCAACGGGGAGAGCAGGAACAGGCGCATGGCATTCCTCCTGGGCGTCACGTGAGTATGGCCCACGACTTGCTCCGTCTTTCGTGCATCGACATGGCGCATTACTTCGTCTTTTTTGCCCGGGCCGCGGCAGGCAGCGGCTTGCCATCGGCATCGACCACGCTGACGGCACCGAGTTTCAATGCGCGCACCGGCCGCTCGATCTTCGACAGGTCACCGACGATGACCCAGGTCAGTTCGCCGGGCTTGATGATTTCGTTCGCGGCGGCGCGCACGCTGGCGTCGGTCTGGGCCATCGTTCGCTGCTTGAGCGTTGAGACGTAATCGTCGGGCCGGTGGTAAAGCGCGTTTGCGCCCAGCGCACCCAGCACGGCGCCCGCGGTTTCGTAACTGCCCGGCAGGCTGCGCACGTCATTGAGCTTGATCTTCTCGATCTCCGCTGTGGTCAGCGGTTGGGTACCCACCACTCCCTTGACCTCACGCAGCATCTCGGCGGCCGACTCGGCGGTCTTGTCCGTCTGCACCGGGGCATACAGCAGGTAAGGGCGCTGGCCGAGCGCTTCCTGGGTGAAGCTGTAGGCGCCGTAGGCCCAGTGCTTGTCCTCGCGCAGGTTCATGTTCAGTCGCGAGCTGAAGGTGCCGCCGAAGGCGCCGTTCATGGTCTGGATCTCGAGGTTGTTGGGCGCGGTGGTCGGTGGGGCCAGCAGACCGGCCAGGATCAATGATTGCTGTGCACCGGGTTTGTCGATCAGGAATACCCGCGGCGCGGTTTGCGCGGCAACCTGCGGGATCGACTTGCTGCCCTTGGCCGTAGCCGGAGGAGTCCAGTCGCCGAACGCCGCATCCAGCTGCTTGATGATGTCCGGCAACGTGGTGTCGCCCGCCACCAGGATGCGGACATTGTCCGGGCGCAACCATGCTGCGTCCCAAGCCTGCAGGTCGGTGGCGGTTAGCGACTGGATCGCCGACTCGGTCCCGGTCCCGGTGAAGGGGATTGCATACGGATGGCCGGCCCCGTACAGCAACGGCGGCAACGTGCGCAGCGCCAAGCCGGTCGGCTGGGTCTTTTCCTGGGCGATACCTGCAAGCCATTGCGCGCGGATCCGTTCAATATCGGCGGCGTTGAATGCAGGATGACGGATGATGTCGGCCAGTAGTGCCAGCGACGGAGCCGCCTGGGATTTCAGGATGCTGGCACCGGCACTACACGAGTCCAGGCCGCAGCCGGCAGAGAAAACCATGCCCAGGCGATCGCGACGTCGCGCGATCTCAAGCGAATCCAGCGACGCCGTGCCTTCGTCGAGCATGGCCGTCGTGAAGCTGGCGGTGCCGGGCTTGATCCCGGCGTCGCTGGCATAGCCGGCATCGAACTGCAGGCTGAGGCTGACCACCGGGATCGTGTGGCGCGCGGCCAGCACGACCTCGATGCCATTGGTGAGCTTGCCGCGCTGGACCTGGGGAAAGCTCAGGTCCGGGAAGCTGGTGACCTGTGGCACGCCTTTGCTGCGATCGATATCCGACGCCACGACCGTGAACCGACTGGTCGGCTTGGCTGGGAGCAACGGCGGAGGGGTGGCGGCCGGAGGCAATCCGGCAACGGCTTCCTCCTTCGGTGCGGCCTTGGTGGGCACCACCGTCAGCGTGTAGTCGCCGCGCGCCAGCCATTTTTTTGCCGCGCCCAAGACGTCCGCGGGTTTGGCCTGCTGGTTCCACGCGAGTTCCTGCTTCCAGGCGTCGGGGTTGCCCAGGTAGACCTGCCCTTCGGCCAGCCGCACGCCCTTGCCGGCAGCGCGCTCGAGCCCGCGGACGGTCTGCGCGCGATCCATCGCCTGCACCTGCGACAACTCCGCAGGGGTCGGGCCGCTGGCCAGGAATTTCGCCCACTCCTGCGCGATGACCGTTTCGACCCGGGCCGGATCCACACCCTGCTTGACGTCGGCCTGCAGCGTGAGCTGGCTGGCCAACTCGAACGGACTGATGCCGACCGAGACGTCGTCGACCAGCTTGTCCTGGTACACCAGCCGCTGGTACAGGCGCGAGGTCTTGCCCCCACCGAGGACGTCCGCGGCAAGGTCGAGCAGCGTCAGGTCACGCTGTCCGCGGGCGGGAACGTTCCACTCGCGGTAGATGCGGGTCTGGGCGACGCGATCATCCATCTGGTCGCGGGTCGAGCCGGCGCGCGGCGCCACCCATGCCTGCTGGCGCGCTACCGGCGGCCCGGCCGGGATGTCACCGAAATACTTCAGCATCTTTGCCTTCGCGGTGGCGGCAGTGATGTCACCAGCCAGGACAACTGTGGTGTTGGCCGCGCCGTAGTAGGTGCGGAACCAGGTCTTGACGTCGTCCAGCGACGCCGCGTTGAGATCGGCCATCGAGCCGATGGTGTCGTGGTGATAGGGATGGTTGGCGGGGAATGTCTGCAGCAGCATGTGCTCGTCGACGCGCCCGTACGGCTGGTTTTCGTCCTGGCGTTTTTCGTTCTGGACGACGCCGCGCTGCTCGTCGAGGGTTTTCTGGTCGATCGCGCCCAGCAGGTGGCCCATGCGGTCGGATTCCATCCACAACGCCATGTCCAGGGCGGTGGTCGGCACGGTCTCGTAATAATTGGTGCGATCGAACCAGGTGGTGCCGTTCTGGTTGGTCGCCCCGGCCTGCTCGAACGGCGCGAAGAACTCACCCTTGTGGTGCTCGGATCCGTTGAACATCAGGTGCTCGAACAGATGCGCGAAGCCGGTCTTGCTGGCCGGTTCGTCCTTGGAGCCGACGTGGTACCAGACCGCGACCGACACGATCGGCGCCTTGTGGTCTTCGTGCACCAGCACGGCCAGGCCATTGGGCAGGGTGAAGCGGGTGTAAGGAATGGTCAGCGCAGGCTGTTGCGACTGGGCCGCCCTGCCGAACGCCATCGCCGGCGCCATACCCAGATCCAGGCCGGCGACGCCAAACCCGATCGACAACGCCAGCGCGAGCGTGCGATGACGCCATCGCGGACCCATGGCGGGTGTCGTGACAGCAGGCAGGGAGGATCGAAAGGCAGGGGCGGCAACTGGCATGCGAAACTCCATCGGACATCCGGACACGACCTCGCATCCTAGCCGCCGTGATCGCTCCCGGCATCCCCGGCAGGCGCCGAACCCTGACGAGGCCTGAACATGCCGGCGCGCACGCTGTCGCCATGACCACCGCCAATCGATCAATACGCCACTGCCTTGTCACCGGAGCAAACCGCGGACTGGGGCTGGAATTCGTTCGGCAACTGCTGCTGCACGACGATGTGCGTGTCATCGCCACCTGCCGCCACCCCGGCAAAGCCAACGCGTTGAATACCCTGGCAGGCCTGCACCCGGGCCACCTGCAGGTGCTGCCGCTGGATGTCGCCGATCCACGTTCAATCGCCGAGCTGCTGCGCGAGTTGCTCCTGCTCGGCGACGACAGCGAGCGCTTGGACCTGCTGGTCAACTGCGCAGGGGTGCTTCACTCCGGCGAGCGCTTCGGCAGCGTGGGCGCGGCCAACCTGGATGACAGTTTCCGCACCAATGCGATGGGACCCTTCCTGCTGACCCAGGCGTTGGCGCCGCGCCTGTCAGATGGCGCCCGCGTGGTCAACATCAGCTCGCAACTGGGCTCGATCGCGGGGTTGAAAACCTTCGGCACACCCAGCTACAACATCAGCAAGGCCGGGCAGAACATGGCGACGGCATTGTTGGCAACCGCACTGCAGCCCCGCGACATCCTGGTGGTGGCGCTGCATCCGGGTTGGGTGCAGACCGACATGGGAGGCACCGGTGCGGCGATCACGCCCACCGAATCGATCACTGGATTGTTGAAGGTGATCGACGGCTTGACGATGGCCGACAGCGGGCACTTCCTGGACTGGCGCGGCAAGCCATTAGCCTGGTAGTTGGATCGCAGCCAAGGCCGCGCCGCGCAGTGGGCAGGCGAATGCAGCCTGGGATGCACGTCGGCGCACCGGCGCCAACGTGTAGCGTTTCTTCGCGCCGATCAGAACGGCAATTCGAGATCCGGCTTGATCGCCAGCAACTGCTCGCGGAATGCGGCCTGGATGCGTTGCAGGGCTTCCTTGGTGTCGGCATCAAAGCGCATCACCAGCACCGGCGTGGTGTTCGACGCACGCACCAGCCCCCAGCCATCCGGCCAGTCGACGCGCAAGCCGTCGATGGTCGAACTGCGGCCGCCTTCGAATTTCGCCGCCGCGCGGAAGCGTTCAACAAACGCGTGCGGATCGCCATCTGGCGCATCGACCTTGATTTCAGGGGTCGAGACTCCGTTGGGCAACGCGTTGAGCTGCTCGGTCGGCGATTGCGGACGGGCGGCCAGGATTTCCAGCAGGCGCGCGGCCGCATAGATGCCGTCGTCGAACCCATACCAGCGCTCGGCGAAGAAGAAATGACCACTCATCTCGCCAGCCAACTCCGCTTCGGTCTCGCGCATCTTGGCCTTGATCAGCGAATGGCCGGTTTTCCACATCAGCGGACTGCCACCATTGCGCAGGATGTGCCCGGGCAGGCGGCCGGTGCATTTGACGTCGTACACGATCACCGCGCCCGGATTGCGCTCCAGCACGTCGGTGGCGAACAGCATCAGCAGGCGATCGGCGTAGATGTTTTCACCATCGCGCGTGACCACGCCCAGGCGATCGCCGTCGCCATCGAACGCGATGCCCAGGTCCGCATCCAGCCGCTGCACCATCTGGATCAGATCCTCGAGGTTTTTCGCCTCGCTCGGATCGGGATGATGGTTGGGGAAGGTGCCGTCGATCTCGCAGTACAGCGGCGTGACGTCAGCGCCGATCGCCTCCAGCACGCGCGGGCCGAGGGTGCCGGCGACGCCGTTGCCGGCGTCCACCACGATTTTCAGGCGGCGATCGATCTGCACGTCACCGGCGATCCGCTCGACGTAGTCGTCGCCGATGTCGCGCGTGGTCACCACGCCGGGATCAACGGCCGTGTGCAGGCGGTCTTCCGCGATGCGCGCATAGAGATCAAGAATGGCGTCGCCTGACAATGTCTCGCCACCGATGACGATCTTGAATCCGTTGTAGTCAGGCGGATTGTGGCTACCGGTGACGGAAACAGCGCAGCCGGTGTGCAGCTGGAAGCTGCCGAAGTAGACGACCGGCGTGGGCACCATGCCGATGTCGATCACGTTGCGGCCAGCGCGGCGCAGGCCTGCTGTGAGGCCGGCCACAAGGTCAGGCCCGGACAGCCGGCCATCGCGACCCACCACGATGTCGTTGAGGTTCTGCTCGAACATCAGCGTGCCCACCGCATGGCCGATCAACTCGGCTACGCCCGGGTCGAGCGTCTGCCCGACGATGCCGCGGATGTCGTAAGCGCGGAAAATGCCACGATCGATGCCGACAGGGCCGGTCTTGGGTGTGTCCTTGATTTCAACCACGGATGCAGCCGCAACAGGCAAAGGCGCCTGCTCGATGGTCTGCGCCAGCGTCGGCGCGACTTGTTCGGCCTGCTGGATCGCGCCACCGAACGCCTTTCCGCGTAGCCACGCCAGCCCTGCGAACAGGCCCAGTCCCAGCAGGACAAGTGCAGCGATGGCCGAGCCCATGGCCCCCATGCCGAACCAGCCCTGCGCAACTTCGGGCAACCCCGCCACGATACGCAGGTCGGTGTTCGGGATCTTCTTCGACAGTTCTTCGGCGAAATCGGACAAGTGCGTGTTGCCGAGCGCAGCGACCGTGTAATTGCCCTCGCGCAAGCCCAGATAGCTGGTGGAATCGACGGTGACCGACTGCAAAGCGTTGAGCGCCACGCCCAACGGCAGGCGCACATAAGCCACGCCTGCCAGTTGCCCGCCTGCCTGCGCTGGCGCGGCAATGATCAGCTTAGGCCCCCCGGCGTCGCGCGCAATGCGCGCGACCGGGGCATTGGCGATCAAGGCCGCCTGGATTGCCGCCAACTTGCCGAAACCACTCTTGGGCAGGCCGGCAAAAGAAGCGTCCAGATCTGGCGGTAGTACCTCGGCGTGCTCGATGTTCGGCCAACCGGCCTGGATCCGCGCCCCCGCCCCTGCAAGATCGCCTTGAGCCAGGGCGGCCACGACTGCAGGCGCGGACAAGGTGTCATGCATCCGGTCGATCTCATCCTGCAACGCGCGCTGGGTGCCAGTGACGGCGAGGTCGCGCGAAATCTGCAGTGCCTGGCTGCGGTTGGCATCCTGCAATTGCTGCCAGGCAGTCCAGCCCAGCCAGCACGCGACCAGCACGCATAATCCGGCGACCAGCGAGAGTGCCTGTCGCAGTTGCACCTGCGGCAGGCGCGATTTGATGTCGACCATTGCAATGTCCCCTTAACGCACGCCGGTATGGCCGAAACCGCCACTGCCGCGCACGCTGTGTTCGAAAGTATCCACCACTTGCAGGGCTGCGCGCACGATGGGCACCAGCATCAGCTGCGCAATGCGGTCGCCGGGCTGGATGGTGAAGCCTGCAGCACCGCGATTCCAGACGCTGATCAGCAGCGGCCCTTGATAATCGGCGTCGATCAGTCCCGTGCCGTTACCCAGCACGATGCCCGATTTGTGACCCAGTCCCGATCTTGGCAACACCAGCGCGCACAAACCCGGATCGCGGATGTGGATTGCCAATCCCGATGGCACCAATGCGGCATCGCCGGGCGCCAGCGACAGCGGGTCGTCAAGGGCAGCGCGCAGATCAAGTGCGGCGCTGGACGGCGTTGCATATGCAGGCAATGGCCATTCACCACCAAAGCGCACGTCCAGCAGTTTGACCTCGAGCGCGTGCATCCCGGCCATTGCGTTCATTGCGGCTTCTGCAGGCGTGCGGCGATCAGGTCCAAGAGTGCGTCGGCCAGTTGCGCCTTCGGCGCTGGGCCGAGCGCGCATTCGCAATCGGCGCCATACACCACCAGTGCACTGTCGTCGCTTTCGAATCCGCTACCCTCCATGCCGACGCGATTGGCTGCGATCAGGTCGAGTTGCTTGCGCGCCAGCTTGTCGCGCGCATACCGCTCGACGTCGTGTGTTTCAGCGGCGAATCCGACGACCAATCGCGGGCGCAATCCATGCGAGGCGACTTCGGCCAGGATATCGGGCGTGCGCACCAGCTCCAGCATGAGCGTCTCGCAGCCTGCGGTTTTTTTCAGCTTGCACGCGGCGATGCTGCGCGGAGCGAAATCCGCCACGGCCGCCGCGCCGATGTACACATCGGCTGGAAGATTTTCAACCACCGCCGCGCGCATCTGCATCGCCGAGCGCACGTCGCATCGCCGCACCCCGTCCGGCGTGGCGAGATGCACAGGGCCTGCAACCAACATGACCTCCGCGCCACGTCGCGCGGCGGCGGCGGCAATCGCGAACCCCATCTTGCCGCTGCTCCTGTTGCCGATGAAACGCACCGGGTCGATGTCTTCGTACGTCGGCCCGGCGCTGACAAGGACGCTTAGGCCGTGCAGCGGCACGCGATCGGGAGCCATGCCATCAGGGGGCATGCTGTCCAACGACATGGTCAACGCGCGGTCTCGGCCAGCGCGGCGATCAGCTCCACGACAACCGCCTCGGGCTCGCGCAGGCGTCCCGGGCCGAATTCGCCGCACGCCTGCGCACCATCGTCAGGACCGACCACGCGTACCCCGCGGTCGCGCAACGTCGCCACGTTCGCCTGCGTGGCCGGGTGCCTCCACATCCGATGGTTCATTGCCGGGGCAATCGCGATGGGCGCGGTCGTCGCCAGGCAGAGTGTGCTTACCAGGTCATCGGCCATGCCGTGGGCGAGTTTTGCGATGGTGTTGGCGGTGGCTGGCGCGACGACCACAAGCTCGGCCCATCGCGCGAGTTCGATGTGCCCCATCGCGGCTTCGGCGCTGGCGTCCCACAGGTCGCTGCGCACGGCGCGCCCGGACACCGCCTGGAAACTCGCTTCGCCGACGAAGCGCAGCGCATTGGTCGTCATCACCACCTGCACGTCGGTGCCGGCATCGCGCAGGCGACGCACGAGTTCGACGGCCTTGTAGGCCGCGATACCGCCGCACACGCACAACACGATGCGTCGATCGATCAAGGCCGTGGATGGCGGGTGGCCGGCGGTGGACATCATCGCGGGTGGGGTTTTCCCTACGCTTGTTATGGCGATTAGCTTACCCGAAGCGCCACGGCTGCCCGACTCCCGTCGCACGGCGCGCGGCGCACGCTGCAGCCATGCATATCCGCGACTGGCCCGCACTCGAACGCCCCCGTGAAAAACTGCTGGCCCGTGGCGCGGCGGTGCTCTCGGACGCGGAATTGCTGGCGTTGTTCCTGGGTTCGGGTCTGCGCGGGCAGGACGCCGTCACCACTGCGCGCGGCCTGCTCAGTGAGCACGGTCCGCTGCGCGCGCTGCTCGAACGCGGTGCCGGTGAGCTGGCGTCGTTGCCCGGCTTGGGCCCGGCGCGCGCCTGCCAGTTGTCGGCGGCGCTGGAGTTGTGCAACCGCTACATGGCCGCCGGGCTTGAGCGCGGAGAGGCGCTGACAGACCCGGGCGCGGCAGGCCGGTACTTCGCCCAGCGCTTGCGTGGCCATCCGCAGGAAATATTCGCGGCGTTGTTCCTGGATACCCGCCATCGCGCCTTGGCGTTCGAGGAGCTCTTCCGCGGCACCGTCGATGGCGCTGAAGTACATCCGCGTGAAGTGGTTCGCCGTGCGCTGGCGCATAACGCCGCTGCGGTCATCGTTGGCCACAACCATCCCAGCGGTAGTGCGGAGCCGAGCGCCGCCGATCGCGCTGTCACCACACGCCTGAAACAGTCGCTGGCACTGGTCGATGTCCGCCTGCTCGATCATTTCGTCATCGGCGATGGCGCACCGGTCTCGTTGGCGGCGCGGGGTTGGGTCTAGCAACGTCATCTGTTCGAAGTTGTTCCCCTTTGCGGAGCCCTGGCTCCGCTTTTTTTTTGCCATTCCGATCTTCGCCAGATCGATCGCGAGGCCGCGTTAGACTGCCCCGCCCACCTCAGCGATGGCTTCCGTGGCCGATTCCTCTCCGCGCGCATCGACAATTCCCACGCAAGCCAAGCGCACGGCGGCATTGGCCTTCATCTTCGTCACCGTCCTGATCGACGTGCTGTCGTTCGGCCTGATCATTCCCGTGCTGCCGCACCTGATCCAGGATTTCGTTGGTGGCGACACGACCCACGCGGCCTATTGGGTCGGGATCTTCGGCACGGTGTTCGCCGCGATCCAGTTCTTCTCCTCACCGATCCAGGGCGCGTTGTCAGATCGCTACGGCCGCCGGCCGGTGATCCTGCTGTCATGCCTTGGGCTTGGACTTGATTTCTGCTTCATGGCGTTGGCACCGGCCCTGCTGTGGTTACTGGTGGGGCGGATCATTTCCGGCATCACCTCGGCCAGCTTCACCACCGCCAATGCCTATGTCGCCGACATCACTCCGGCCGACAAGCGCGCAAAAAGTTATGGACTGCTGGGCGCAGCCTTCGGGCTGGGATTCATCGTTGGCCCGCTGATCGGCGGCTGGCTGGGCGCGATCAGCCTGCGGCTGCCATTCTGGTTCGCGGCAGGCCTGGCACTCGTGAACTTCTCCTACGGGTTGTTCGTGTTGCCTGAATCGCTGCCGCCGGACAAGCGCGCATCGGCATTCGACTGGTCGCACGCCAATCCACTGGGTTCGTTCGTTCTGCTCAAACGCTATCCGCAGGTGTTTGGACTGGCGGCCGTGGTCTTCCTGGCCAACATGGCGCACTACGTGTATCCGAGCATCTTCGTGCTGTTCGCGGACTACCAGTACGGCTGGGGTCCACGTGAAGTCGGCTGGGTACTCGCGGCGGTTGGGGTGTGCAGCGTCATCGTGCAGGCGGGGCTGGTCGGCAAGATCGTCCATGCGCTGGGCGAGCGCCGGGCGTTGTTGTTCGGGCTGGCATGCGGGGTGATCGGATTTGCCATCTATGGCGTGGCCAATGTCGGCTGGATCTTCCTCGTCGGCATTCCGGTGTCGGCACTGTGGGGCGTTGCAGGGCCGTCGACGC
The DNA here is from genome assembly GCA_038236935.1 of Lysobacterales bacterium. GTDB lineage: Bacteria > Pseudomonadota > Gammaproteobacteria > Xanthomonadales > Xanthomonadaceae > Cognatiluteimonas. The sequence goes on along the minus strand of JBBRZH010000014.1, from coordinate 41,664 downwards.
AGGCGCTGATCACCCGGCAGGTCGGCAGCGACGTGCAGGGGCGCATCCAGGGCGCACTGATGAGCCTGGTGAGCCTGGCGGGCATCATCGGCCCGGCGATTTTCGCCGGCTCATTCGGGCTGTTCATCAGCGATCACGCACCACTCCACCTGCCGGGTGCGCCGTTTTTGATCGCGGCATTCCTGCTGGGCTGCGGGCTGTTGATCGCGTGGCGGTATGCGCGCGTGGCAACCGTTCCTGCTGACGTTGTCGATGGATCATCCTGGACTTCCTGAAGGATCCAGCGCAGGGATTCGTTTTACGGGATCAAAACCACCGCCGCCAGCGTGCGATTCCACTGGCGACCGCGATAACCCCGGCCATGCTGGCGACCGTCGTCCAGAAGCCCACTTCGCCCAGCTCAAAAATATGGGCCTTGAAATTCATCCCCAGCACACCGGCAACCACTGCAAGGGAGCCCAGCAAGACCGTCACGAAGGTCAGCACCCGCATGGTTTCGTTCGTGCGCTGCGCGGTGCGGGTGGTGAACAGCTCAAAGCTGCCGACGACGAGTTCACGGGTGTTGTCGACGGCATCCATCGCCCGCTGGTATCGCTGCTCCAGTGAACGGAAATGCTTGTCGGCAACGCCATCTTCGCCAGGACGAAAATCAGGGCGGGCCAAAGCGCCGAATACGCTGCGCTGCGCGGACAGCATGCGTCGCAGGCGCGATGCACTGCGCCTCAACACCGCGAGCTCAGGTAATACATTGCGTTGCTTGTGGTGGCCGAGCAAGTTCACCTCAAGCCGGTCAACTGCCACTTCGAAATCCGATACGGCATGCAGGTAACTTTCCACTACCCAGTCCAGCAATGAAGCGGTGAAGCTTTCCGCACTGAGCGAACCCAGGGCAGTGTCGGCACGCTCCCGATCGCGCAGTTGCTCGATGAATGCGATCGGCCCGCGGTGCACGCTGATCACGAAATTCCGCCCGCACACGATCGCCAGTGGCCTTGGCTTGAATCGCAACTGCCCAGAATGCTCAACGGCGACCACTTGCGCCAGGAAGCAATCCCCGAAATTCTGCAGTCGGGCGGCCCCGGATGTCTCCTGCAACAGTTGCAAGACGTCCTCGTCCAGTGCGAATCGCTGCACCAGTTCGCGCAGCGCGGGATCGGCGTCGTCGTTGTCGTCGTCTTCCACATCCACCCACAGCAATTGCCGCTCGGTCAACGTCGACGGAGCGATTGCATCCAACTCGAGGTCGTGGTCATCACTGTCGGCATCGAACAGCGTCGCCCGCAACCGCGCCTCGCGGCCGGTCTTGGCGACATCTCCCTTAAGTACCTCTTGGTCGGCTTCCACAGTTCGTCCTATGACGAGTTGCAAGTCTCATCATCCACGGCGGTAACGAGAAGGGCGGGTGAACCTTTGCGCCGTGTTGACACGCACATGTCACTGTTCCCGGATGCCCACGTCCGCCCCGAAGCCATCATCCATGCGCGCAATGTCGGATCTTGAAGCGGCCGCGCGGGACGCGCGTGCCGCAGGGTTGCGTCATGTCAAGGACACGGCCGCAGGGCTTCGGCGCAAGCGCCAGGGTGATGGCTTTGCCTATCGCACGCCTGACGGCACGCGCGTGCATGAAGCATCAACGTTGCAACGCATCCGGGCATTGGCGATTCCACCGGCCTGGACCGATGTCTGGATCTGCCCATACCCCAATGGGCATTTGCAGGCGAGCGGTCGCGATGCCCGCGGTCGCAAGCAATACCGCTATCACGCGCAATGGAGTGCGCTGCGCGGCGGTGGCAAATTCGATCGCGTGATCGCCTTCGGCCAATCCCTGCCTCGCTTGCGGCGGCGGCAACAACGCGACCTGAAGCTCAGCGGCTTTCCGCGCGACAAGGTGCTGGCGATCGTCACGATGGTCATGGCCGAAACGCTGATCCGGGTCGGCAACCCCGAGTATGCGCGCAGCAACAAATCCTTCGGCCTGACCACGCTGCGCAATCGCCATGTCGCGTTCGTGAGTGGCGGGCGTGCGCGGTTCCAGTTCCGTGGCAAGGGCGGACAGGAACACGACATCGTGCTCGACGACGCGCGACTGGTCCGGCTGATGCGTCGTTGCCAGCAGTTACCAGGCCAAGCGCTGTTCCAATACAAGGACGACGACGGCAATGTCGTCCCGGTCGATTCCGGCGAAGTCAACGACTACCTGCGCCAGGCCACTGGGGCGGATTTCACCGCCAAGGACTTCCGCACATGGGGCGGCACGCTGGCCGCATTCCAGCGTTTTGCACGAACGACCCTGCCCTACAAGGCCGACGGCCAGCTGGCCAGCGAACGCGCCCTGGCCGGGCTGCAGAACGCCGTCATCAAGGAAGTCGCCCTCGCACTCGGCAATACCCCGGCCGTGTGCCGCAAGTCGTACATCGATCCGTCGGTGTTCGCCGGTTGGCGCGACGGGAGCGTGCAGCATGCCGGCGAATCCGCACGGGGTGAGCTGCAATGGGAGGCGGCGGCGCTGCTCTTCCTGAAACGTACGCGCAGCACCACCGGCGGCCGCCGGCGCTGACCGGATGCGTTACTGTCCTTAATCCTTTGCCAAGTGCGGAATGAATCACCTGCATGAACGACCTGCGCAACCTGTTGCTGGACTGTCGCTCCGCGCTTCGTCGCGCCGATCGCGCCTTCGAGGACGGGCCGCTACGGCCGCGACTGGACGCCACCATCATCGCCATGAGCACGGCCAAGACCGACCCCGAGGACGATGTCGCCGAACCGGCGAGCTTCAGCGCCCAGCAGGTCGCATACGCCTGGCAACAGGCGACGCGCGAGCTCTACTTCACCCATCCCGTGCTGTATGCCGAACTGGGGGAGTGGGTGCGCGAACGGCTGCAGTCGGACACCCTTGTTGATCCCGGCACCGAAGTCCTCCAGGCGCAGGAGCGCTTCCAGCATGAGCACTCCGACAACGACGCGCTGCGGGCTGACCTGACCGCGCTGCGCGCCACGCTGGCCGGCGCCGTCGCCCTGGACGGCGACGATGCCATCGGAAGTGAATCGGAATGCGCGCAGCGACGCCTGCGGGTCCTGCTTGATGCCGCCCAACGCGGCGGCGGCCTGCCGAAACCGCGTCCCGAGGATCCTGACGCCATCGCACCCACGGCCGAGGAACTGCAGCAGGTCAGCCAGGGCTCGCGCGACTTCAGCAGTGCCGAACGTGAATGGTGCGTGGGTGAGGTGATGGTGCGCAGCCACTTTGAACGTGACCCGATGCAACTGCTGGCCGCAGGCGACCGGGCGCTGGCTTTGCTGTTGCTTGAAGGCCAACGCGCCGGCTCATAGCGCGGGTTCAATACGCTGGATGGATGCCGTCCACGGCGATCCATCCCATCGGCAACCCTAAGCTGCATAAGCAGGAGCCGGGTAGCAAAGCGCCTTTGGCAGACGCCCGGCGGACAGTCACGCTCGTGGTCAAAGCTAGAATGGCCGGCCCCCCGGACGCGCCACATGCTCCGACTCACCAACATCAAACTGCCGCTGGATCATGAAGAGGCCGCACTCGCGGCGGCGATCGTCGTTCGATTGGGGATCGCCGAGGGTGAACTGACCGGCTACACCATCGCCAAGCGCAGCCATGACGCGCGCAAACGCGGTGCGATCGCCCTGATCTATTCGGTGGATGTGCAGACGCCCCGTGAGGCAGAGATCCTGCGACGTTTGCAGGCGCCCGGCGATGGCCCAGTGGACGCGCCGACGAATGTCGTTTCCACGCCAGACACCTCCTACAGATTCGTCGTGCGCGCGGCAGCCAACATGGCATTGCGGCCACTGGTCATCGGCACCGGTCCGTGCGGATTGTTCGCTGGACTGGTGCTGGCGCAGATGGGATTCCGGCCGATCATCCTGGAACGCGGCAAGGCGGTTCGCGAACGTACGGTGGATACGTTTGGATTGTGGCGCAAGAAAATCCTTGACCCCGAATCCAACGTGCAGTTCGGTGAAGGCGGCGCGGGCACGTTTTCCGATGGCAAGCTTTACAGCCAGATTTCGGACAAGCGCCATCACGCCCGCAAGGTGCTGACCGAGTTTGTCGCAGCTGGCGCGCCGGAGGAAATCCTCTTTGTCAGCAAGCCGCACATCGGCACCTTCCGCCTGGTGTCGATGGTCGAGCACATGCGCGCCACCATCCAGTCGCTTGGCGGTGAGATCCATTTCAGCAGTCGCGTCGACGATCTCCTGGTCGAACCCGATTCCAGCGGGACGCGCCGGGTGCGTGGCGTCACGCTCGCCACCGGCGAACAGCTGCGTGCCGATCACGTCGTCATGGCGTTGGGTCATAGCGCGCGCGATACCTTCGCCATGCTGCACGCGCGCGGCGTGTTCCTTGAAGCCAAGCCATTTTCAATCGGCTTCCGGATCGAGCATCCACAATCGCTGATCGACCAGGCCCGCTTCGGGCCGCAGGCAGGCCATCCGTTGCTCGGTGCAGCCGATTACAAGCTGGTGCATCACTGTCGCAACGGACGCAGCGTCTACAGCTTCTGCATGTGTCCAGGGGGCACCGTGGTCGCGGCAGCGAGCGAGCCCGGACGCGTGGTCACCAACGGCATGAGCCAGTACTCGCGTAACGAGCGCAATGCGAATGCGGCGATTGTGTGCGGGATCACACCGGAAGACTACGCCGAGTATGGCGACGGCCCGCTCGCGGGCATCGGGTTGCAGCGGCACTGGGAATCCCTGGCATTTGCGTTGGGCGGCGGCGAATACGAAGCGCCCGCGCAGTTGGTTGGCGACTTCATCGCCAATCGTCCATCGCAGCAGTTCGGCACGGTGTTGCCGTCCTACACACCTGGCGTGCGCCTGGGGAATCTCGACGAATCGTTACCGCGCTTCGCAATCGATGCAATCCGCGAGGCGTTGTTGGCATTCGACAAGCAGCTCAAGGGGTTTGCAATGGATGACGCGCTGCTGACGGGCGTGGAGACGCGCACGTCGTCGCCATTGCGCATGACCCGCGGCGAAGACGGACACAGCCTCAACACGCGCGGCTTATTCCCGGCGGGCGAAGGCGCAGGTTATGCCGGCGGCATCCTGTCGGCGGGCGTGGATGGCATCAAGACCGCAGAAGCCGTCGCGATGAGCATCATGGCCGACATCGGTGCAGGGCGATGATCCACGTCGATCCAATAGTGGACAAACCATTTTCGCCCGCGTGCGAACGCAACCGCGACTCCATCCTTGCTGTATTGCGCGAACACTTCGCGGAGCGTCGCCGCGTGCTGGAAATCGGTAGCGGCACCGGACAGCACGCCGTGCATGTCGCCGCGGCAATGCCGTGGCTGACATGGCAATGCTCCGATGTTGCCGGCAACCTCCCCGGGATTCGTGCATGGCTGGACGATGCGGGGTTGTCGAACACACCTGCGCCGGTCGAACTTGACGTCGTGCGCGGGGCTTGGCCACAGGATGGATTCGATGCTGCTTTCAGCGCCAATACCCTGCATATCATGGGCTGGCCCGAGGTCGAGGCATTCTTCAGCGGTCTCGATCATGCATTGGCCGACTCGGCGACTGTCGTGGTGTACGGCCCGTTCAACTACTCCGGGGCGTACACCTGCGACAGCAATCGCGAGTTCGACGCATGGCTGAAAGCGCGCGATCCGCGTTCGGGCATTCGCGATTTCGAGTCGGTGGATGCGCTGGCCCGTGCAGTCGGGCTGCACGTGCGCGATAACATCGCCATGCCGGCCAACAACCGCTGCCTGGTCTGGCATCGCGGCTGAAGCGTGCGGCGGAAGCGCTTCGCGTCGATGCCCGTTATCCTGCGGGCATGTTCGAGCTCCGCCAGGTCATCAGGCATTACGGCAATGCGGTCGCGCTGGACGGCGTGGACTTGACGATTGCAACCGGGCGCACCACGGCATTGATCGGCCCGAGCGGTGCCGGAAAGTCCAGCGTGTTGCGGATGCTGCTGGGGCTTGACTGGCCCGACAGCGGGGAGGTTCGCTTCGATGATGCGCCACTGCGACCTGATGCATTGCTCGAGCATCGACGACGGATCGGTTACGTGATCCAGGAAGGGGGATTGTTTCCACACCTGACTGCTGTCGCCAACGCTGGACTGTTGGCGCGCACGCTCGGCTGGCCGGCGCAGCGCATCGCCGCACGCATCGACGACCTCGCCACGCTGTGCCAATTGCCCAGCGATGCGTTGGCGCGTTATCCGGCCGAGCTGTCCGGCGGCCAACGCCAGCGTGTTGGATTGATCCGCGCGCTGATGCTTGACCCGCCAGTGTTGTTGCTGGACGAGCCGCTCGCCGCGCTGGACCCGATCGTGCGCAATGAGTTGCAGACGCAAATGCGCACGTTGTTTGCGGGCCTGCACAAGACCGTGGTGCTGGTGACCCACGATGTCGCCGAAGCCGCATACCTGGGCGACACGCTGGTGCTCCTGCGCGATGGTCGCGTAGTGCAGCAGGGCAGCGCGCGCGAGTTGATGGACATGCCGGCTGATGCCTTCGTGCCGGCATTCATGACCGCGCAACGCACGCTGCAGGTGCATGCATGAGGTGGCGGTCAAGCGCGTGCATGCTGCTGTGCGTGTTCTTATGCGGAGTGATGGCGACCACGGCATGGGCGCTGGACGCAGCTCACGATAAACAACAGGTCATCATCGGGTCAAAGAACTTCACCGAGTCCGTCATCCTGGGCGAGCTCGCAACAAGTCTCGCACGCAAGGCGAAGCTTCCTGTCGAACATCGCCGCCAGCTCGGCGGTACGCGCATCCTGTGGGATGCGCTGACGGGCGGGCAGGTCGACGCGTATCCCGAATACACCGGTACGCTCTCGCAGGAAATTTTGCAGATGCCGGACGCGACGCCGGCGCAATTGCGCAACGAGCTTGCAAGGCGTGGCCTGGTCATGTCGCCGCCGCTGGGCTTCAACAATTCCTATGCGCTGGGGATACGTGCCGCACGCGCGCAGGCGCTCGGCATCGTGCGCATTTCCGACCTGCGCAGGCATCCGGAATTGAAGATCGGGCTGAGTAACGAATTCATTCAGCGTGCCGATGGCTGGCCGGGGCTGCGACGCGCCTACGACCTGCCGCAGCAGCCGGACGGACTCGACCACGACCTGGCCTATCGCGGCCTTGCCAGCGGCGCGATCGACGTCACCGACCTGTACACCACGGATGCGGAAATTCCTTACTACCAGTTGCGTGTGCTCGGTGACGATCGCCATTACTTTCCTGCATACGAGGCGGTGTTCCTGTATCGCGCCGACCTGGCGCAACGCGCGCCTGGATTCGTGCGCGCACTCAACGAGTTGGCTGGACGCATCGATGCCACGACGATGCAGCACCTCAATGCGCAGGTGAAGTTGCGGCACGAGAAGGAAGCGGCTGTCGCCGCCGACTGGCTCGGCGTTGCCGCGCCGGCAGGTGACGGACGCATCGCGCGAATCTGGCACCGCACCCGCGAGCACCTGGCGCTTGTCGGTATTTCGCTGGCGCTCGCCTTGCTGGTGGCGTTGCCGCTGGGGGTGTTCGCGGCGCGACGGCCCCGGCTGGGACAGATCGTGCTGTCGATGACCGGAGTACTGCAGACCTTGCCATCGCTGGCGGTGTTCGTGTTCATGATCCCGCTGTTCGGCATCGGCGCGAAGCCCGCGATCGCCGCGTTGTTCCTGTACAGCCTGCTGCCGATCGTGCGCAACACGCATGCGGGGCTGGTGAACATCCCGCTGGAGTTGCGCGAGACGGCGGCCGCGATCGGGTTGCCTGCACGCACGCGGCTGTGGCGCATTGAACTACCGCTGGCGCTGCGCACGATCCTGGCCGGCATCAAGACGGCTGCGGTGATCAATGTCGGCACCGCGACCCTTGGCGCGTTGATCGGTGCGGGCGGTTACGGCCAGCCGATCCTTGCCGGCATCCGCCTGGACGATATCGGCCTGATCCTGGAAGGCGCGGTCCCCGCTGCGGTGCTGGCCCTGCTGGTACAAGGCGGCTTTGAGTTGATCGAACGGCTGCTGACACCGCGCGGCCTGCGTTTGCTGGCGCGCAAGTAGCTAGGAAGCTGCGCGTGCCAGCACGCCGACCACGCGCTGCATGTCGGTGGGGGCGACGTGCAGGTGTGGGGCGATGCGCAAGACGCCATAGCGCGCGGTGCAGGCGATGTTGGCTTCACGCAACGCAGCGACAACGGTGGAAAACCGCTCCTGCGGCGGCCGCAGCCCGGTGAAATGCGGGGCGTGCAGCGTCGTGTTCCATGATGACAATCCAACATCGTCCAGCGCCGCATCCAACGCATCGGTTGTCGCGCGCAAGTGTGCCAGCACGGCGCGCGCGCCCCATGCCTGCAAGTGCAACAGTGCCGCCTCGAACATCTTGAGCCGTTGCAGCTCGATCACGCCCCCGGCATCGAACCGGCGCGCGCCGGCTCGGTACGGTGGAATGACCTGCGGATCGAATCGCCACACGGCATGCGCATCGCGCGCCGACCAGTGCTGCTCGATCGACACGCCATGCTCGCGCCAGTGCGGGGCCGCCCACAGCAGTGACAGACCCGTCACACCCAGCAACCATTTGTAGCCGACCGAGACCACGAAGTCCGGCCGCCAGCGTGCGAGATCCACCGCAAGCGCACCGAGACTCTGACTGAGGTCAAGTACCAGCCCTGCACCACGAGCGCGCACCTGTGGCGCGATGCGATCCAGGTCGAGCATTGCGCCGTCGTGCCAGTGCGCCTGCGGCAACGTCGCGATACGAATGCCGGCATCACGTTCGAGCGTGGCAAGTACCGCGTCGGTCCAGTCCTGCCCGGGCTCGCGACGCGCGACCACGATGCGTGCGCCGGTCTCCATGCAGCGTTGCTGCCAGACCAGCAGGTTGGAGGGAAATTGTCCGTCGAGCACCAGCACCGCATCGCCGCCGCCGCTAAGTGGCAGGTTGCGCGCGGCAACTGCAATCCCATAGGCCGCCGAAGGCACGAACGCGACACCCTCGACATCGCCATCAAGCCACCGTGCCGCCAGCGCGCGGACGCGTTCGACGCCGGCATTCCAGTCGGCATCCGTTCCACTCCACGGCGTGCCACTGCGCGCCAGCACCGCCTGTCCGGCCGCCAGCACGCCCCGCAACATCGGAGCATGCGAGCTGGTATTCAGATAGGTCATGCCGGCGGGCAGCTCGAACTGCGCGCGCATCGCTTCGGTCTTTGCTGGATCAGCGTTGATCATCGACATACGGCACTCTAACGCGGCCTCATCGCGCCGGTACGTCGGACCCAGCGGTATTGGGGCTTTCATCACCCGATGGTCGCGGACGGCCCGTATCCTTCGAGGGATGTCCGCACGTCCCGACTCCACCTTCACTGCCGCACCCCACGCCGCGCCGAACACCATCGGCGCGTTGGCAGAAAGATATCGCGCCGTGCGCGCACGTAGCCTGCATCTGGCCGCCCCGCTGTCGCCCGAGGACGCGATGGTGCAGAGCATGCCCGACGCCAGTCCCGCGAAATGGCACCTGGCGCATACGACATGGTTCTTCGAGCGTTTCGTGCTCGGTGCCCGTGCGGGTTACCGGCCTGTCGATCCACAATGGGATTACCTGTTCAACAGCTATTACCAGAGTATCGGCCCGATGCACGCGCGGCCGCAGCGCGGGTTGATCTCGCGTCCGTCGCTGGACGCGGTGCGCGGATATCGGAGCGAAATCGATGCGCGCATCGCGCGACGATTCGACGCCGGCGATCTCGGCGTCGACGACCTCCGGGTGCTGATGCTCGGCACCCACCACGAGCAACAGCACCAGGAACTATTGCTGGCCGACATCAAGCATGCCCTGTGGTGCAACCCGCTGAAGCCGGCATATCGCAATGACCTTCCGATGCCTGGCGGCGTTGCGACACCGTTGCGCTGGCACGCATTTGACGAAGCCATCGTCGAGATCGGCGCAACGCCATGGCCGGAAATGGATGGCCACGCCACCAATACGTTTGCATTCGACAGCGAATCGCCCCGGCATCGCGTGCTGGTGGGTGCGCATGCGCTGGCCAATCGGCCAGTCAGCAACGCTGACTATCGCGGCTTCATCGACGAGGGCGGCTATCGTGATCCAAACCTGTGGATGAGCGAAGGATGGGCGCGCGTGCAGGAAGAGTGCTGGTCGCAACCGATGTACTGGGATGCGGATGGCGAGCGTGAATTCACCCTGGCAGGCCTGCGTGCCATCGAGCCGGATGCCCCGGTCTGCCACCTGAGTTATTTCGAAGCCGACGCCTTCGCGCGCTGGGCGGGTGCGCGCCTGCCAACGGAATTCGAATGGGAACAAGCCGCAGCGACGCAGGGGGTCGACGGTAATTTTGCCGACAAAGACCTGCTGCATCCACACGCCATCCCGACCGCCGACAAGCAAGCTGAAGGTCTGCAGCAACTGTTCGGCGACGTGTGGGAATGGACGTCCAGCGCCTACACCTCGTATCCAGGATTCCGCCCGCTGCCCGGCGCACTGGGCGAGTACAACGGCAAGTTCATGTGCGGGCAATGGATCCTGCGTGGTGGCAGTTGCGCGACGCCGCGCGACCACATGCGCGCCAGTTACCGCAATTTTTTCGCACCTCCCGCACGTTGGCAGTTTTCAGGCGTGCGGCTGGCCAGGGACACGGCATGAACGCAACGCTCAAACTCACCGACCTGCGACCGACCCCCGACGACATCACCGGCGATGTGGTGGCGGGGCTGTCGCAATCACCCAAGCGGCTTCCGTCGAAGTATTTCTATGACCGCCGTGGGTCGGAACTGTTCGAGGAAATAACGCGCCAGCCCGAGTACTATCTGACCCGCGTCGAGCTGTCCCTGCTCGAGGCGAGCGCGCCGGAAATCAGCGAGGTGGTCGGGCCCCGCGCGCATGTCGTCGAGTACGGCAGCGGCAGCGGGCGCAAGACGCGCATCCTGCTGGATGCACTCGAGGATCCGGTCGCCTACACGCCCATCGAGATCTCGCGCAGTGCGTTGCTGGCAAGCATGGAGCGCCTCGGCCGCGAATTCGACGACATCGAACTGTTGCCGGTCTGCGCCGACTTCACCCAGCCGATCGACATCCCCGAGCCCGAGCGCAAGGCGGAGCACGCGTTGGTGTTCTTCCCCGGCTCCACGCTGGGCAACTTCACCGACGACGAGGCCGTGCGGCTGCTGCGCGCCATGCATGCCACGATGGGTGCGCGCGGCGGCGCGCTGATCGGCATCGACCTGCAGAAATCACCCGAGATCATTGCGCCGGCATACAACGACGCCGCCGGCGTCACCGCAGCGTTCACGCTGAATCTTCTGGCACGACTCAACCGCGAGATCGGCAGCGATTTCGACCTGGATGGTTTTGATCACCGCGCCGACTACCTTGTCGACACTGGCCGCATCGAGACCTTCCTGGTCAGTCGGCGGGCGCAGGTCGTGACGGTCGAAGGACATCGCTTCGAGTTCGCAGCCGGCGAGGCGATGCAGGTCGAATACAGCCAGAAATACACCGATGCGAGTTTCACCACGCTGGCCAACGCTGCCGGCATGCGCGTCGTGCGCGGCTGGAACGATCCCGACGACTGGTTCGGGCTGAGATTGCTGCAGCGCGACTGATCGACACCTTTGCGACGATGTCCTGCGCCGCGGTCTGGTGCGAGCGTTCGCCGTGCTCAGCGCGGAGGCACTTCCGGTGCAGCCGTGCCGACCCAGTAGTCGGCCTTGATGATCGGCACCAGCGCTGCAGTGAAACGATCGGCCTCCGACGCCGACAGGTGCGACCACTCCGGCTGGTCGTAGCCCTGCAATTGCGGGTAATCCTCGAAATGGATGCCCGGTGCACCGGTGCGCCGCAGCAGCACATCCCAGGTCGTGGCCCGCGGGAATGCGCGCTGTTCGAAAGCGTAATACGGACCAATGCTGGGGGCGCGCAGGAACAGCACCTGCACGCCGCGCGCCCTCAACTTCGCAACGGCGGCCACCGCCCGATCGATTTGCGTGTCGATGAACTTCTGCAGCTTCTGCGGCGTATCCATGCCCGGTGGTGGCTTGCCAAAATGCTGCAGCCAGGTGCTGCGCGCCAGCGCACGGTATTGCGGATCGGCTTCGACCTTGCGCCACATGTGCGAATTACGGTCTGCATCCTGCACCATCAGCTTGGGCACGTCGGTCCTCTCGTGCAGGCCGACGCGCCCGGGCCAGGGAAGGCTCCTCACCACCGCGCCCAGTGCGAAGTCTGGATCGTAGAAGGCGAACACTGGCTCGAGCAGGTGCTTGGAGAGCCAGTTTCCACTTCGCTGCGATGGACCCTGCTTGTGGTAATACGGAAACACGTCGGCGCGGATGGCAAACCCGCTGAAGAACAATTCGGGGGCGACGCCGACCAGCAGGTGTCCGGTGAACTTCGGGTCGTCGGCCAGGTCCTCCAGCGCCAGCACCGAGGAGGTGCCCTGCAGCGCCAACTGGATCGGTCGCTCGCCGGCAATGCGTTCCCACACCGGCAGCTGCACGTCGAACAGCACGCGCGACGATCCGATGAGCACGGTCTTGGCGCCTTCGCCGGCGTCGATGCGTCGACGTTGCTCGGCCCATTCGCCATTGCTGTTTCGATAGCTTGGCGTGGCGCCAAACGCGCGCCAGTACGCTTCCCAGCCCCCGACCAGCAACGCCGTCATGACGACGGACGCCAGCAGGATCCGTCCCCACGGCTGCGCCGGGATGTCGCGCACCGGCACGGGCTGCGCGACGCCAGGGCGATCGGAGGCGGTCTGGCGGATGAAGCCCGGACGCACGAAGTGCTCGCCCGCGCCGGGCCCTGGCAGCGGACTGCCGGGCGCCGTCAACGCAACACCCACCGAACCTGATGTCAGCGAAGCATTCGCCACCGCAGCCTGTGCGACTGCGGCTTCAGAACCGGCGGCTTCAGAACTGGAAGTAGATGAAGGCATTGCCATCCCCCTGCGCGATCACGATCGAGAACGCCATGAGCGCCCACGCCGCGGCAATCGTGGCGGGGCGCGTGCGCGCGACCACGCACTCCAGCGTGCGGTTACGCATCTGCCAGTGCGCGAACACCAGCGCGCCGACGATCAACGCCACCGGCAGCAGGTGCGCGTACGGCAGGATCGGCTCGGCGCCGCGATTGCCGCCAAACATCCCGCGCAATACCGTCCACGCCTGCTCGAATGTCTTGGCGCGGAAAAATACCCAGGTGACGTTGATCAGCACGTAGGTCACCAGTCCCAGGGCGAGCACTCCGAGCGGCCCGGGTCGATAGCTGCCGAAGCGCGTCCTCACCATGCGTTCGCCAGCCAGGTACGTGCCGTGCAGGCCGCCCCACACGACGAACGTCCAGCTGGCGCCGTGCCACAGTCCGCCGAGCAGCATCGTCGCCATCAATGCCAGGTAGGTGCGCGCCTCGCCGTGTCGGTTGCCGCCCAGCGGGATGTAGAGGTAGTCGCGCAGCCACGCAGACAGCGTGATGTGCCAGCGTCGCCAGAAATCCGAAAACCCGATCGCCGCATACGGAAAGCGGAAGTTGTCGGGCATTGCAAACCCGAGGCACAACGCCGCGCCGATCGCGGTGGTCGAGTAACCAGCGAAGTCGCAGAAGATCTGTCCGCTGAAGGCCAGCGTCGCCATCCACGCATCCAGCGCACCCGGCGCACCGTGGCCGTCGTAGACCATCTCCGCAGCCTTGGCGAGGAAGCTGTCGGCCAGCACGATCTTCTGGAACAGCCCCAGCGTCATCAGCGCCAGGCCGAATCGCAACTGGTCACCGCTGGCGCGCCGGGGTTGCGCAAACTGCGGCACCAGCTCCGTCGGTCGCATGATCGGCCCGGCAACGAGGTGCGGGAAGAACGTCACGAACAACGCGTAGTCGAGGAAATTGGTCGCCGGTTTTGCGCGCCGCAGGTACACATCCAGCGTGTAGGACATGGTCGCGAACGTGTAGAACGAGATGCCGACCGGAAGCACGATCGATTGTTTTGCCGGCACGTAGGTGACGCCCAGCGTCCCCATGAACGTGGCGAAATTGTCCAGCAGGAAACCGCCGTACTTGAAGTAACCCAGCATGCCGAGGTTGGCGACCACCGACAGCAGCATCCACGCGCGGCGCACGCTCTGCCGCTGCGCATGCACCAGCTTCTGCGCCGCGTACCAGTCGACCACGGTCGAGATCCACAGCAGGATCACGAATGGCGGATTCCACGCCGCGTAGAACAGGTAGCTGGCCAGCAGCAGGTTGAATTTCTTCGTGGTCCAGCCCAGCGGCAGGTTGTGCATCACCAGCACGCACGCGAAGAACACGATGAAGGTCAGCGAATTGAAAACCATGCAGGCTCCGTGACGTGGGCTGTCGGCCTTTAACCCCCAAGCCAACGCATGGACGACCCGCGACCGGCCACCATGTCGGAGCGGCAAGCGGTGACGCGGTCGACCACGGCCATCCGTTTGGGCATGCGTCTAGTGCGTGCCGTCGCTTGGTCGGGCAGCGTCACGCCGTCTCCGGCCTGTGGCATCCGGCAAGGCATCGTGCGCAAAAAATGCCGCGTCACTGCGCGGTTGGCGCGATCCAGTGCTCGATGGCTGCAGGACGCCCCAACAGGTAGCCTTGCCCGTAATGGCATCCCAACGCCAGCAGGATGTCGCGCTGGGCAATGGTTTCGATCCCTTCCGCGATCGCCTCGATGCCGAGCGCCAGCGCCAAGGCCAGGATCGACACCACCACCGCGTCGCTGCTGCCCTCGCCCACGCCGAGGCGCGCGACGAAACTGCGGTCGATCTTGACGATCCGCAACGGGAACGTGTGCAGGTAGCTCAGCGACGAATAGCCGGTGCCGAAATCATCGAGCGCGGCGCCGACGCCTTCATTGCGCAGCGTGGCGAGGATGTCGCGCACGCCTTCGGGATCATCCAGCAATGAGCCCTCGGTCACTTCCAGTACCACCCGCCACGGCGGCAACCCGGTGCGTCCAAGCATCTCCAGCAGGCGTTCGCAGAAATCAGGGCGGCGGAAGTGCAGCGGCGAGATGTTGATGGTGAGGTAGTGCCGATCTTCCAGGTGAGTGGCCGCCAGTGCGCAGCTGTGTTCGAACATCCACCAGTCGATCGCCTCGATGCTGCCGCTGTCTTCCGCGATGCGCAGGAACTCCCCGGGCGCCAGCAGGCCACGCTTCGGATGGTTCCAGCGGATCAGGGCTTCGTAGCCCATGATGTCGCCGGTCTCCATGCATTGGATGGGCTGGAAGTACGGCACGAACTGATCGTGCTGCAGCGCCACGCGCAGGTCTCGCTCCATTTCCAGCACATCCACTGCATGTTTCTGCAGCGACACATCGAACAACTCGAAGCGTTTGCGTCCCAGCGACTTGGCGCGGTAGAGCGCGATGTCGGCATCCCGCAGGACTTCATCGGCGGCCTGGTAATGCGCGTCAGCGATCGCAATGCCGATGCTGGCCGAGGGCTCGATTTCCTTGCCCGCGATAATCAGCGGGGTCGCGAGTTTGGCCAGCATGCGTTGCGCGACCTTGATCGCGGTTTCAGGCATCTGCACGTCTTCGAGCAGGATCGCGAATTCGTCGCCGGACAATCGCGCCACGAGGTCCGGGTCGCGCACGCAGGACTGCAGGCGGATAGCCACTTCCTTGAGCATGGTGTCGCCCGCCAGGTGGCCAAGGCTGTCGTTGACGACCTTGAAGCGGTCGACGTCCAGGTACAGCAGTGCGGCGCTGCGCCCGGGCTGGCGTTTGAGGAGTGACAGCACGCGCTCAAGCCGATCGCGCAGGTACCCGCGATTGGGCAAGCCGGTCAGTGCATCGTGCAGCACTTCATGCTCGAGCTGCTTCTGGATGTGCTCGCGCTGCAGGATCTCGTGGCTCAGCTCCTGGGTGCGCTCTTGTACCCGCTGTTCGAGCTGGGCATTGGCTTGCTGCAGGCTTTCCGCCGCGCGCCGGCGATGCAGGGTATTGGCGATCTGGGAGGCCACGAAACTCAGCAGTTCCTGCTCGGCCGGCCCGTACACCGCGGATGCGTCATAACTTTGCACGACCACGAGCCCGATGACCTGGTCGCCGACTTTCAGCGGCATCCCGAGCCAGCACTCCGATGCCGGACCGGCAACCTGCAGGTCGATTTCTCCCGCGCGGGCCAGGATCTCGATCTGCGCGTGCGTGCACAGCAGCGCAGTGCCGTGGCGCAGGACATATTCACTGAGTCCGCGTCCCATTGGCCGCGAATGAGGGCGGCGCTGGCTCGAATCGATGTAGTAGGGGAAGTCCAGCGCCTGGCCGTCTTCGGACACCAGCCCGATGAAGAAATTTTCGGTGTTGATCAACTTGCCGACTTCTGCGTGCAGGCGCTCGTAGAACTCTTCCTGGCTGATGTCGGCAGTCGCCAGCTGGGCAATGTGGAACAACGCCCCCTGCAGGCGTTCGCCGCGCTGTCGCTCCACGATCTCCAAGTGAAGCCCACGATTGGCCTGCGCCAGTTCCAGCGTGCGCTGATGTACGCGCTGCTCGAGTTCCTCGTTGCCCTGTTTCCGTTCGAGTGCCGTCAGGATGTGGCTGGCGACGAATTCCAGCACCGCCTGGTCCTCGGCCGAATAGACGATGCCCGGTTCGTAGCTTTGCAGCACCAGCGCGCCCTGCGCGACCCCGTCGCGCAGCAGTGGCACTCCCATCCAGTCCGCTCCATCAGTGCCCACGTAACGCAGCGGACCGGAGACTTGCGAACGCAATTGCGCCATGTCGCCATGCAGCGGCTTGCCATCATGGAGCAGATACCAGGTGAGCGTGCCCGCGCGCTCGGCCAGCGGCATGTCGGTGGGCGTCGGATCCTCGACATCGACGAAATACAGGAAGCGGAGCATGCCCATTTCTGCATCGAGCCGGACGATGTAGAAGTTCTCCGCATACATCAAAGTGCCGAGGATGGTGTGGATGCCCTTGAGCAATTCCGGCATGTCGCGATCGGAGCCGGCGAGGTCGGAGATCGCAAACAGCGCACCCTGCAGCTTTTCGGCGCGCTTGAGACTGGCAACCGAGCTTTGCAGCGCTTCCAGCGACAGCAGGCGGCGGATGAGGACATCGCCGAGTTGCAGCGGCTGGGTCCATGCCGGCGGTAATCGAAAATCACCGCTGCCCGCCCCCAAGGTCAGCATCAGGACCGCGGCATCATCGCGGCCAGAGAATGGGATCGCCACCTGGCAGCCGGCCTGGCTCCACTCCGCGGCTCCCGGCGCGAGGGACGCGGCTGCCCGGACGAGGTCGGCCACCACCGGCTCGCCTGGCGGTTCGCTTTCCACGCGCTCGCCCCCGCCCATTCCCCAGAGCACCTGCGCATCGATGCAATCGGGATGGCTGCGCGCCAACCGCACGATGTGGGCCGCGACAGCCCGCGAGGTATCCGCCTCCGTCAGCGCGCCCAGCCAGGCGGGGTCGAGTGGCTGGTCGGAGTCTGACGTGTTGGCGGCCGAGGGATTCATTCGATCCAGGTAATCAGCTGGAATACGAGGTTTAACACACCCCTAATGAGTTGTCTGTTGGCAGGACCCGCGTTGTGACGTGCTACGCCACTTGCGCTATCCGCAATGCAACTAGCCAGTGGGCGAGCAGAAGGAGGCGGATTGACTGTCGGAAGCAATGAGCTGGTTTAAACTTTTCCAGGCCGCCGGAGGCGTGGTGCTGACTGGCGACGGCACCGCCGTCACCCACGCAGCCACTTGGGGAATCCCGATGCGAACCCTCCTTTTGTTTGTCGCCCTTGTCGCGACCGCCGCGTCGGTGTCCTCGCACGCTGCCACACTCGCGTCGAAGTCCGAAGTCGCTCGCTACGCGCGACAACTTCTCAGCGACAACTACGCCGCCGACGAGCCCGGGGCAGCGGTGCTGGTCGCGCGCGGGGCATGGCGAGTATCGAGGCACGAACGCCGCTGACCGACGACGACATGTTCGAGATCGGTTCGATCACCAAGCAGTTCAGCGCAGCTGGCCTGTTGAAGCTGGTCGAAGCCGGCAAGGTCTCACTCGACGATCCGCTGTCGAAATTCGTCAAGGAGTACCCGAACGGCGACACGCAAGCCGTAAGGCCGAAGGATCCGCCGTCGAAAAGCCCCGCAAGCGCGGGGCTTTTTTTGACGCCGGCGGGAACGCGCCTAGGCGACCTGCACCATTCGCAGCGGATTGCGCCACTGCACCAGCAACTCGGCTTCACGCTGCTTCGCCGCGTGCAGGTGTTCTTCCTTGACGTGTCCGTAGCCGCGGATGTGTTCGGGGATGCTGGCGATCTCGGCGGCAAGGCCAACATTGCCGCTGTCCAGTGAGGCGAGCAGATCAGCGATGGTGTGTTCGTACTCCGCGATCAGCTGGCGCTCCACCTTGCGCTCGGTGGTGTAGCCGAACATGTCGAATGCCGTGCCGCGCAGGCCGCGCAGCTTCGCGATCAGCTTGAACACGCTGAACACCCAAGATCCGAACTCGCGCTTGACCAGGTGACCCTGCGCATCCTTCTTCGCCAGCAGCGGCGGCGCGAGATGGAAATGCAACTTGTAGTTGCCGTCGAACTGTTGCGCGAGTTTTCGTTTGAAGTCGCCACTGGTGTACAGGCGTGCGACTTCGTACTCGTCCTTGTAGGCCATCAGCTTGAACGCGTAACGGGCGACCGCTTCGGTGAGGTCGGTGCTGCCGGGTGCTTTTGCGGCTTCGGCGTCGCGCACCATCGCCACGAAATCCGAATACCGTCGTGCGTAGCGGGCGTTCTGGTAGTCGGTCAGGAATGCAACACGGCGCGCGATGACTTCATCGAGCGAACGCGACAGGCGCGCGTCGTCCAGTGGCAGGAAGGCGACATCGGCGCCATGTGCCGGCACGTGGCGCAGGTCGTCGACGACACGCGTACCAGCCAGCGCATCGGACAACCCCGACTCGTGTCCTTCCGATGGGCGCGGGGCCAGCAACGGCAACACGTGCGATGGCTGCGACATGGTCGCCGAGCTGCGGGCAACCCCTGCCGCCTCGGCGACGTTGTCGATATCCACCGCGGCCAGCCGTCCCCACGCGAACGCGGTCTTGTTCATCTCGATCGCAGCGCCGTTGAGTTCGACTGCGCGCATGATCGAATCGAACGACAACGGCACCAGCCCCTGCTGCCAGGCGTAGCCCAGCATGAACAGGTTGGCGGCGATCGCGTCGCCCATCAGCGCATTCGCCAGCTGGGTGGCATCGACCAGTAGCGGTTCGCGTCCGCCAAGTGCAGTGCGTACGGCCGAAACGATGTCAGCGGCAGGGAATTCCATGTCAGGGCGCGTGGTGAACGTGCCCGGCATCGCTTCGTACGTGTTGAGCACCACGCGGGTGCGGTCGGCGCGGATCTTCGACAGCGCCCAGTAGTCGTTGACCACCACCATGTCGCAACCCAGCACGAGGTCGGCTTCGCCGGCGGCGATGCGCACGGCGTGGATGTCCGCAGGCGATTGCGCAATGCGGATGTGCGTCGTCACCGCGCCACCCTTTTGTGCGAGACCGGTCTGGTCAAGCACGCTCGAGCCGCGCCCTTCAAGATGTCCCGCCATGCCAAGCAACGCACCGATGGTGACAACACCGGTGCCGCCAACGCCGGTGATCAGGATGTTCCATGGCTGTGCAAGATCGGTGGCGAAGACCGGCATCGGAATGTTCGCGAGCTTTTCCGCCGCATTGACCTTGCGGCCCTTGCGCGGGGTTCCGCCGTGCACGGTGACAAAGCTCGGGCAGAATCCCTCGACGCAGGAATAGTCCTTGTTGCAGCCGGACTGGTCGATCTCGCGCTTGCGGCCGAATTCGGTTTCCTTGGGCAGCACCGACACGCAGAAACTCTTCTTGCCGCAATCACCACAGCCTTCGCACACCAGTGTGTTGACGAACACGCGCTTGGCCGGGTCGGCGATCTTGCCGCGCTTGCGCCGGCGGCGCTTTTCAGTGGCGCAGGTCTGGTCGTAGATCAACACGCTGACGCCGCTGACGTCACGCAGGCGCTTCTGCACGCTGTCCAGTTCGCGGCGGTCGAAGAATTCGATGCCCGACGGGAAGATCGAATGATCGGACCACTTTTCAATGTCGTCGCTGACGACGACTATCGCCTGCACGCCTTCGCTGCGGACCTGCTGCGCGATTTGCGGCACGGACAGCGTGCCGTCGACCGGTTGACCACCAGTCATTGCAACGGCGTCGTTGTAGAGGATCTTGTAGGTGATGTTGACACCGGTGGCGACCGACTGGCGGATCGCCAGGGAACCGGAGTGGAAGTAGGTGCCGTCGCCCAGGTTCTGGAACACGTGTGGCGTGCTGGTGAACGCCGCCTGCCCCGACCATGTCACGCCTTCGCCGCCCATGTGCGTGAACGTGTCGGTGCTGCGGTCCATCCACGTGACCATGTAGTGGCAGCCGATGCCGGCCAGCGCGCGCGAGCCTTCGGGCACCTGCGTGGACGTGTTGTGCGGGCAGCCGGAACAGTAATGGGGCACGCGCGGAAAGTCGGCGCGCGGCAACGCGAGTTCGGCTTCCTTGGATGCGAGGAACGCCAGCTGCTGCTGGATGTGTTCGCTTGTATGAAAGCGCGCAAGACGGCTGGCAATCACACGCGCAATGCGCGCGGGCGTCAGTTCGTTGGTTGAAGGCAGGATCCATTCGCCGGCTTCGTCGTACTTGCCGACGATGCTTGGGCGCTGCCCTTCGAAGTTGTAGAAGAGTTCCTTCATCTGGCTTTCGATGAAGGCGTGTTTCTCCTCGACGACCAGGATGTCTTCCAGCCCGCGCGCGAAGTCGCGGATGCCCGCCGGCTCCAGCGGCCAGGTCATGCCGACCTTGTAGACGCGGATGCCGAGATCCCGGCAGGCAGCTTCGTCCAGGCCAAGGACTTCCAGAGCCTGCAGCACGTCCAGGTAGGACTTGCCGGTGGTGACGATGCCCAGGCGCGCGCTCGGCGAATCCATGACCACGCGATCGATGCGGTTGGCGCGCGCGAAGGCCTGCGCCGCTTTCACCGCGTACATGTGCAGGCGCATTTCCTGGTCCAGCGGCGGATCGGGCCAGCGGATGTTCAAGCCACCCGGCGGCAGCACGAAATCGGCAGGTGTCACGATCTGCAACGCAAACGGATCGACGTCGACCGACATCGAGGATTCGACGGTTTCAGCAATGGTCTTGAAGCCGACCCAGCGACCGGTGAAGCGCGACATCGCCCAGCCCAGCAAACCCATGTCGAGGATGTCCTGCACCCCGGCCGGGTTGAGGATGGGCATCAGCGCGGAGGTGAATTCGCCTTCGCTGCCATGCGGCAAGGTCGAGCTGCGACAGGCATGGTCGTCGGCCGCCAGTGCCAGCACGCCGCCGAAGCGCGAGGTGCCGGCCGCGTTGCCATGTTTGAAGACGTCGCCACAGCGGTCCACCCCTGGCCCCTTGCCGTACCACATCGCGTAGACGCCATCGACGGTGGCGCCTTCGAACAGGTTGGTCTGCTGCGTGCCCCACACCATGGTCGCGCCAAGATCTTCATTGAGTCCGGGCGTGAACTTGACCGCCGCCGCTTCGAGATGCTTCTTCGCGCGCCACAATTCCAGGTCGAAGCCGCCCAGCGGCGAGCCGCGGTAACCGGAAATGAAGCCGCCTGTGTTGAGTCCCGCCGCCTGGTCGCGCAGCCGCTGCATCAGCGGCAGCCGGACGAGCGCCTGCACGCCGGA
Source organism: Lysobacterales bacterium (assembly GCA_038236935.1). GTDB lineage: Bacteria > Pseudomonadota > Gammaproteobacteria > Xanthomonadales > Xanthomonadaceae > Cognatiluteimonas. The sequence goes on along the minus strand of JBBRZH010000014.1, from coordinate 19,946 downwards.
CAGGTAGATCCGCCCCTGCACGCGAGTGAATTTGTCCTCGAGCGTGTAGTCGCGATCCACTGCGCTGTTGGTCAGCGATGTATTGGCGGACGAGGGTGAGGACAGTTCGGCGGTGCTGGTCATGGAGGCTCGCAGGCAAATCCGGCAGCGATGGAGCGCCGGCACGGACGGGGGTCTAAAAACCCCCCATTCTAGCAATCAGCCCTATCCGCATCGGTTTGGGCGAAGCCGCATTTTTCAGCGACTGGAGGAGTATTCTCTCGATCTGCATTGTGGTGTTCATCTAGATGACTGGGCCTTGGGAGAGAGGTCATGGGCGAGGTAGAAGGCACTGCCATCACCTATAGCCGCTCCGCACGCCTGCGACGGCAGACGATCGCGCTGGCACGTGCGGCCCGTTCCGTTCTGCAATCCAACGACGGGCTCGACGCCGCCTTTGCCGTGCTTGCGCCGATTGCCATCGATGCGCTGTCGCTGCAACGACTGGCGCTGTGGCAATTCGATGGCGCCAACACGTTGACGTGCCTGCAGTGCGTGGGAGATGGAACACTGCCGGACCCGCTTGGCATGCAACGGTGCGCACCGCATTGGCCAACGCGACACCCGCGCAGTTCGCGTGCGAAACAGCACGGCGGTGACGAAGTTCGTCTTGTGCGCGTGCATGACAATGCCACGCTGCTGGATCCGGCTTGGCGCGACACGCTGCAGCGTGAGGGCGTTGGTGCGCACATCGATGCGCAGTTGCGGGTCGACGACGGCATCTGGGGCCAATTGCGTTTCGACTGCGCGCAACCTCGTCATTGGCATGTGGACGAGGCCGCGCTGGCCGGATACTTTTCCGACCTGCTTGGCGTGGCGATCGAGCGCAGCCGCCGCCGGGAAGCCGAAGCGCGCCTGCAATACCTTTCGTTGTACGACAGCGTCAGCGGCGCGGCGAATCGCGCGATGTTCCATGCCTGCCTGGGCCAGCTGCTGCTGCGCATGCAGCGTCGGCCTCGACTGGCGGCGCTGTTATTCATCGATATCGACCGTTTCTTCAACGTCAACGAAACCCTAGGCGAAGCTGGCGGCGACACCGCCCTGTCGACACTGGCCGAGCGCATCAACGCAGCCACGCCCGACGACGCCGTGCTGGCGCGCGTGGAAAGCGATTGTTTTGCGGTGTTGCTGCCACGGGTACAACGCGAATGGGAGGCCAGCGCACAAGCCGAGGCATTGCTGCAGCATCTGGCCGAACCGCTTGCCCAGGGTGAGCGCAAGGTCGAGATCAGCGCCAGTATTGGCATCGCCTTCGCTGATGCGGGCAGCGGAAAAAGCGCCGAGGAATGGCTGCGCGACGCCGACCTGGCCAGCAAGCAGGCCAAGGCCGGCGGCCGCAATCGTGTCGAGGTCTTCGATGCCGATGCCCATCGCACGCTGGTCGAGCGCCTTGAGGTTGAGCGCGCGCTGCGCATGGCGCTTCGCGAAGACAGGATCGAGGTGGCGTACCAGGCGGAGTTCGACCTGGAATCGGGGGAAGTGGTCGGCGCCGAGGCGCTCGCGCGCTGGCGGCTGGAGGACGACCGACTGCTGGCCGCCGGGGAATTCATTGACGTGGCCGAAGCCAGCGGGCTGATCGAGCCGATCGGTTACCGCGTGCTGACCCGCGCCTGCATCGAGGCCAGCCGCTGGCCCATTCTCGCCAGTGGCCGCGGCCGCATGGTGCGGGTCAATATTTCCGCACGCCAGTTCGCGCATGCGGGTTTATTCGAAGCTGTCACCGCGGCATTGCTGGCGTCGGGCCTGTCGGCCGCATGCCTGTGCCTGGAAATCACCGAAACCACGCTGATGCAGCAAGCCGGCGCCGCGCAGCACACGCTGGATCGGCTGCATGACCTGGGCGTGGCCTTGGCGATCGACGACTTCGGCACCGGCTATTCGTCGCTGGCATATCTGCGCAGGTTTCCGGTCCACACGCTCAAGCTGGACAAGGCCATGATCGATGATCTTGTCAGCGACGAATCCGCGCGCGCGATTGTCATCGCCGTGCGCGACCTGGCGGCGGCGCTGTCGCTGGAAGTGGTGGTCGAAGGCGTCGAGCACCGCGAACAGGCGGACGTGTTGCGGACGCTGGGATTGGCGCATGTGCAGGGCTTTTATTTTGCCAGGCCAGAATCGGCGAACGCGTTTCTTTCGCGCATCTCAAGTGGCGACGCGGGAAGACTATCGAAGTAGGCGCGGGCATGATGCGAGGAGCAGTTCCTCGGTCAGCCCGCCATCCGCAAGGCAAATCCGACGCGGTTACCGCTCCAGGATCGCGACCACGCCCATCCCGCCTGCGGTACAGATCGAGACCAGGCAGCGGCCACCGCCGCGCTGCACGAGTTCTTTCGCAGCCGTGGCGACGATGCGGGCGCCAGTCGCCGCGAACGGATGCCCGGTCGCCAGCGACGAACCATTGGGATTGATCTTCGCCGGGTCGATCCGTCCCAGCGGCGCCTCAAGGCCCAGCCGCGAGCGGCAATAGTCCTCGCTTTCCCACGCGCGCAAGGTGCACAGCACCTGCGCGGCAAACGCTTCGTGGATTTCATAGACATCGAAATCCTGCAACGTCAGTCCATTGCGCGCGAGCATCGCGGGCACGGCGATGGTGGGTGCCATCAACAAACCTTCGCCATGCACGAAATCCACCGCCGCGACTTGTGCGTCGCGCAGATGGCACAGCACGTCGTGTCCGTGCGCGGCGGCCCACTCGTCGGATGACAGCAGGCACGCGGCTGCGCCATCGGTCAGCGGCGTCGAGTTTCCCGCCGTGAGCGTGCCATGCCCGGAGGTCCGATCGAACGCCGGCTTCAGTGCGGCGAGCTTCTCGATCGAAGTGTCCGGCCGCAGCACGTTGTCGCGCGCGATGCCGCGAAAACTCACCACCAGGTCGTCGAAAAAGCCTCGCTCGTACGCAGCCGCCAGTTTATGGTGCGAGGCGGCCGCCCATTCGTCCTGCGAATCGCGCGCAATCGCCCACTGCCGCGCCATGTCCTCGCAATGCTCACCCATCGACTTGCCGGTGCGCGGCTCGATGACACCGGGGAACTCGGGCTTCAATTCGCGCAGGTGGAATCCCTTGAACGCGGACAGTTTTTCCCTGGTCGTCTTCGCACGCGCCGCCTGCAGCAGCCTGCGCCGCAAGGACTGCCCGTAGACGATCGGCACGTCGGACGTGCTGTCCGAACCGCCGCCGATGCCGGCCTCGATCTGCCCGGTCGCGATCTTGTTGCCGACCATGATGATCGCGTCGAGCGAGGTGCCGCACGCACGCTGCAGCGTGATCCCCGGCGTCAGCGGCGACAGGCCCGATGACAGCGTCGCTTCGCGGCCGAGGTTCCAGTCGCTGGAGTGCTTGATCACCGCACCCATCGCCACTTCGCCAAGCTGGTGCCCGTGCAGCCCGAATTTTTCCACCAGCGCGCCCAGCGTGCGTACCGACATGCCGAGGTTGCCGACGTCGGAATACACCGTGTTCTGCCGGCAGAAGGGGATGCGAACGCCGCCTAGCACGGCGACGGGACGACCTTGGAGCATGGATGGATCCTCGCGGCCCGCCAACGGGCGACGGGCATAATGTCAAGGAAGTTTACGCTCGGTGCCATGCCGGGCCAATCACGCTTCACGATCAACACAGGCACTGCATGCCCAACCCAACAGGAAATCATGAGCCCGTGCACGTCTTGAACGTGTTCGGTGCATTGGCGCTGGAACTGGCTCCAGGAAGTACGTGCAGCCGCAATGTCCTGACGCAGTCACAGGCTGGCGCGCTTGCAGCGCATATCGCCGCTGATCTTGCGCGGTTCGCCAGCCAAGCCGCGTCGTTGCAGCTGACAACCGTTGGCGCGCATTACGATGCGGTCGAAATGCTGCGACCGGGTTGGCCGCTGCACCAGCAGCTCGAACAGTTCGCCATGCGCGCGCCACTGGATTCCAGCCCGCGTGCAGGCGATTTGCCTGCGGAGGCTTCCACTGGCCGCATCATTGCCTTTGGCGCGGATGACGGATGTTTACCGCCCGCGTTGATGCCATCGCCAGACGACAACGGTGGGCCGTTGCGCCTGGTGCCATTCGTGTTGAGTGGGGATAACGAGACGCTGCGCATCATCGCCGACGCCTACGAGCGTGACCTGCTTGAGCGCGGCATGGCAGGCGCGGCGACTGCGCTTGCCGCGCAGGAGTTGTTCGGCCTGCGCATTGAACACGCGCGTTACCTGACCCTGCACGACCTGGCCGCGATGATGGCGCTGCAGTACCAGCATGCCGGCCTGGCGCCGTTGTGGCCGCTGATCGAAACCGCATTGTTGTCGCCGCGCGGCGAGTGTTGGCTGGATGCACCACCTGAGCCGCTCGTGCACTACGCCGATGGCGAAGCGCGGATCGCACTGTTCTCGCCCGGCGCGTGGACGGCACGCCACGCCGCCGGGTCCCGCGAGGACACCCAGCAGCTGCAGCGTCGCTTCGACTATTTCCAGGCGCGACAGCGCCAGTTCGCCGCCGTGCTGCAGGCGCACGCGATCTCGGTGCTGTTCGTGCAATGCGACACCGCCGATGGTCCCGTCTAGGCCTGCGCCCCGATCGCATCCGAAAGACTGGTCAGTCGCCGCCGCAACTCACGTGAACGCCTGTTCCTGGATGGCATAGCCCGCATCGTGCATCCCCAGCGCCGCATAGGTGCGATGGGCGACGGCATTCTCGCGTTCAACGTAAAGACGCAGCCCGATCACACCCGGCGTCGCCTCCGCCAGCTGTTGCACATGTCGATACAGCGCCGCAAAAATCCCTTGCCGACGATGCTGCGCGGTGACATACACGCTCTGGATCCACCACCAATCGCCGTTACGCCAGTCGCTCCATTCGCGCGTGACCATCAACGTGCCGACCGCCATGCCGATGGTTTCGCCGCCGGCCAGCACGGCGTCCTCCATCGCGACGAAATAGCGCGCCTTGGCCGGATCGGCGATGGCCGCGGCGACGCCAGCGTGCACAGTGTCGGCATCGAGTTGCCTGTGCTCGGTTTCCATCGCCATGGCCTGCGCCCATTGCGCAAGCAGGTCGCCATCGGCGGATTCGGCAGCACGGATTCGGTAGGTCATGCCACCATCCTACGCAGTCGCTTGCGTCGTGCGAATCCACCCGGAGCCAGCGACGCAGGATTTTGTAGAGTCGTGTGCGCCAAACCACGCTCCTATGGCGTGCGCACCACTCCGCAAGCGATGCGCGTGCCGGAATTCCCCGACGGCTGTGTCCGGTAATCGTCGGCTGCCGCATGCACAACCAGCGCTCGGCCAAGGATATTGGTACTGACGCCTCCACCGAGGGAAATCCCCACCACCGTCACGTCCACATGTGCGACGCCAGATGCGTCGGCGATGATGTTGTCGATATCGCCGGCATGGTGGCTTGATGTTCCGGGCTTGCCATGCGGGTTGCCGCCGGGATTGAAATGTCCGCCAGCGCTCGAGGCATCAGCCGCGCTGCAATCGCCGGTTTCATGGACATGAAAGCCGTGTGTGCTGCCCGGTGCCAGTCCACCAAGATCACCGTGGATGCGCACGCCGGCGCCAGTCTGTAACAGCGTCAGGGTGCCGCTGACGAGGCTGCCGGATGCGCCGGCAAGATGGGCGACGGCGCGCGTGGCGGTGGCTGCCGGCATTCTTGGCGATGACGAAGGCCAACGATCCGTCGTCGTAACGGGGGGCGATACGGACGTCGTTGGCGTCGAAGCGCAAGCGCCAAGCCCCAGGACAGCGACCAATATGAGCGGCACAAAGCGCATGCGTGGTGTTCCATGGCCAGGACGGGAACTGCAGACGTTACGACGCTGCGAATTCATCGGCGGTGAACAGCATGGCGATCGCGATCAGGCTTTCTTGCCGCCCTTGGCATGCCTGGCCGGCGCCACGTCGGCGTAGATGACGTTTTCGACCCTGCGGATCTTCGCCAACGCGTTGCCAGTCTGCGCACGGAACTGCGCCAGCGCCTGGCCACCCAGCGGCTCGGGCGCGGGCATGGTGATCGACAGCGGATTGCGATGCACGCCATTGACGCGGAATTCGTAATGCAGGTGTGGCCCGGTGGCCAGGCCCGTCATGCCGACATAGCCGATCACCGTGCCCTGCGCGATGCGCTGGCCGACGTGTTCGCTGCCGAAGCGGGACATGTGGCCATACAGTGTGCTGTAGCCGTGGCCGTGATCAAGGATCACCACGCGCCCGTAGCCGCCTTTCCAGCCGACGAAATCCACGCGCGCATCACCGGCGGCCTGGATCGGGGTGCCGCTGGAGGCGGCGAAGTCGACGCCCTCGTGCATGCGCATGCGGCCGAGGATCGGATGGAATCGGTTGCCGAAACTCGACGTCAGCCGCGCATACGGGATCGGCATGCGGATGAAGGTGCGCTTGAGCGGGCGGCCCTGCCCGGTGAAATATTCCGGTTTGCCGTTGCGTTCGAAGCGGAAGCCTGAATACAGCTTGTCGTCGACGGTGAAGGTCGCCGCCTGCACCGGGCCGGTGCTCACCAGCTCGCCATCGCGCCAGACCTGGTCGACGACGACGCTGAAACGATCCTTGGCGCCAACATCATCATTGAAATCGATGTCGTACTTGAAGATGTCATCGGTGAGCGTGTTGATGTTGGCGGGCGTCAACCCGGCATTGCGCGCCGAGCGGTAGAGCGAATCGCCGACTTCCCCGCTGAGCACGACGGTGCGGGTTTCGTTGGCGCGTTCGATCACGTGCTCGTGGATCTGGTCGCCCGCCAGGGACAATTCGACGGTGTGGGTCGGGTCGCGATCGAAGCGAAGCGTGCGCAGGCTGCCTGGGCCACCCGGTGCATCCACCGGCAGGTCGAAACCGACAACGCTACCCGGCTTGAGATGTGTCAGCGCACCCTTCGTGGCGGGGTGAGAGAGCAAGCGATGCAGGGTGTCCGCCGGGACGCCAAGCTCGTGGAACAACACGGCCAGCGTCTGTCCGGACTTGACCGTGACCAGCTGCCAGCTGTCACCGGCGTGGCTGCGCAGCTGCGTCAGCGGCAAGGTCGGCAACGCCAACGCCAACGTGGCGTGTGGCGCCCTCGCAGCAGACGGCGTGGTGTTGGTGAATCCGGGGACGATCGCGGCGACCAGGGCGCCGAGCGTGGCAAACAAGCTGGCGTGGGCCCAATGGCGTCGGGTCCAGCGGCCGTTGAAAGCAGCGGGCAGGCGGGTGGCGAGGACTTTCCGGTGGAGGGCGGCTTCGCGCAGGATGTCGAGGCGGGCGCGCCGGCTGCTGCCGCTTTCGTCGGAATGGCTCATGCGTTGTTTCCCGGTTCGCGGTGACGGACGCAATGTGAGGAGCGCGTCAAGGAGGTACCATAGTCGCGCGAAAAGAATGCGTCAAACCCTTGAACGCATTGATATTTTTGATCGCCCCATTTAACTTCCACTTAACGCCAACTTTGCAACGGACGTCACGCTCGATGCCAGGCGGCCGACAAGAGAAGTCCTCGTGCCCGCACCCATCGCACCCCCTTCCACTGCAGCGCACGCCGTTGACGCACGCGATGCCCTCGAACTGATCGGCCGTGGCAGCGACGAAATCCTCAAGCGCGAGGAACTGGTCGCGCGGCTGAAGCTCGGCCGGCCGCTGCGGGTCAAGGCGGGCTTCGACCCGACCGCGCCGGACCTGCATCTCGGGCACACCGTCCTGCTGAACAAAATGCGGCAGTTCCAGGAGCTTGGCCATCAGGTGATCTTCCTGATCGGCGATTTCACCGGAATGATCGGCGACCCCACCGGCAAGAACATCACCCGCAGGCCGCTGACGCGCGCGGACATCGAGTCCAACGCGCGCACGTACGCCACGCAGGTGTTCAAGGTGCTGGATCGCGAACGCACCGAGATACGTTTCAATTCCGAATGGTTCGACAAGATGTCCGCAGCCGACATGGTCAAGCTGGCCGCGCAGCACACCGTGGCGCGCATGCTCGAACGCGATGACTTCTGCAAGCGCTACGCCGCGCAGCAACCGATCGCGATCCATGAGTTCCTGTATCCACTGGTGCAGGGCTACGATTCGGTGGCGCTGAAAGCCGATGTCGAGCTCGGTGGCACCGACCAGAAATTCAACCTGCTGATGGGGCGCGGATTGCAGGAGCATTTCGGCCAGCCTCCGCAGATCGTGCTGACGATGCCATTGCTCGAAGGCTTGGACGGCGTGCAGAAGATGTCGAAGTCCTTGGGCAACTACATCGGCATCGATGAACCGGCGATCGACATCGTCACCAAGACGATGAAAATCGGCGACGCGCTGATGTGGCGCTGGATCGAGCTGCTCAGCTTTGACATCAAGGTGGACGAGGCGAAGCACCTGCAGGCGGACGTCATCGCCGGCCAGCTCAATCCGCGCGACATCAAGTTGCGCTTCGCGCGCGAACTGGCCGCGCGGTTCCATGGCGATGCCGCCGCCGACGTCGCAATCGCCGGATGGAACGCTGCGGTGCGTGGCGAGGGCGACACTGCCTCATTGCCGTTGACCGATGTCGTGGTGCCCGCCGAAGGGCTGCGCATCGCCGCCCTGCTCACGGCTGCAGGATTGACATCGAGCAACTCCGAAGCCAACCGCAAGTTGAAGGAACGCTCGGTGCGCATTGATGGCGAGGTCATCGAGGATGCGCAACGCGTCCTCCCGGCCGGATTCATCGGCGTGCTGGCGGTCGGCAAGCGCAACTTCGCGCGGGTCCGATTAGTGGCCGAGTAGAGGTCGCATAGGGCGGGCTCAAGCCCGCCGGCACGTGCGGGAAGGCGGGCCTGGGCCCGCCCTACATCATGCGATTTTCATCGCTGCGCGCAGCGAAAAGGTACAGCCACACTGCAATACGCCGCGCCGCCGCGCGCCGTAGGTATACGCTTCCCAGCAACTGCGATCACGTTGGAAGCGCGTACTTCAAAATTTCATCGCTGCCATCACCATCAGCCAGACCACCACGCCCAAGCCGCCAGCCCACACCAGACTTCGCAGCAAGTGGATACCGGTGAGGTAGAACACCCCATGCAACACGCGCAGCACGACGAATACCATCGCCAGCATTGAAATCCGCGCCGGGTCGACGCCGGCAAGCTGCGCCATCAAGACCGCTGCGACGAATGGAGCGAATGCCTCGAACGCATTCAACTGTGAGGCATGGGCGCGCAACGTGCGCGGGTTGTCCTGTTTGGTCAACCATGTGCGCGGGTCGCGATTGTCATACCGTTTGCCGGATTTCTTGGCGATCCCAATCCACAGGTACGGCAGCAACGCGACGATCAGGATGCACCAGTAAGCAACGGCCATGAAACGTTCCCTTAAAAAAATGACTGGAAAAATATCGAAGTCAGTCGTCGACAATCACTCGTCGAACCGCTGCAGCGCTACCGTCAATGCTTCCCCCATCATCCGCAGGAACAGCGTCCCCATGCCGGGGAAAAACCGGTTGGCATCGGCGCTGCCTACTGCCAGCACGCCGACGCCCGGCAGCGGCAACAGTGCACTGGAGTGCACGTCTCCGGCACGCATGCCGTACAGCAACGCGTTCTTGTCGGCATGCAGGCGCCCGCAGATGGGCTCACCTTCGGCCAGTGCATCACGGAACGGTGCGAGCCTGGCATCGGTCGCATCGATGACATGCAGCCACTCGGCTTCATCGAGTCCCGCCACCGGCTCGAACAGCACGATCCGCACCAGGTCGCCGTGGAAATCTTCCTCCAGCGACGCGGCCATTGCACACACGGTGCCAGCTGCGTTGCCCTGCCTGAGCAAGGCCAGCGTGAGCTGGTGGGTGCGCACGGCCAGGCGTTCGTTCTCCTGCGCGTTGGCGAACAACTCGTGCAGCCGTCGCGACAATTCGCGATTCTTGTCGCGCAGCACGTCCAACTGGTAGCTGGCCAGCGAGGCGGCCGGGCCTTCCTCGCGCGGCACGATCATGCTGATCGCAAGGTCCGGGAACTGCTGCAGGAATTTCGGATGACGGCGCAACCACGCCGCGACTTCATGCGCGCCGAGTTTTTCGGTGGTGTCGGTCATGCTCACGGCAAGATGCTCATTGCAGGTAGTCCCCTTCGAAAACAAATGTCGCCGGCCCGGTCATTGTGAGCGGGGCATTGTCGTCGTGCCAGCTGATGCGCAGGTTGCCGCCGGGAAGCTCGACAGTGATAGCGCGGTCGACCTGGCCACGTCGCATCAGGATCGCCGCCGCAGCGCACGCGCCGCTGCCACAGGCCAGTGTTTCGCCGACACCACGCTCATGCACGCGAAGGCGGATGCGATCGCGCGCGACGACCTGCGCAAAGCCCACGTTCACCGATTGCGGAAACGCGGCATGCGCCTGCAACGCAGGGCCGAGGGTGGCGACTGGCGCCGCCGCGAGGTCATCGACTTCAATCAGCGCATGCGGATTGCCCATCGACACCACGCCAACATGCCATTGCGTGCCCAGGACGTCGAGAACGTAGTCGTCCTGCGGCGTCGCATACCCGTCCATCGGAACTTCCTGCGGCGCAAATCGGGGAATGCCCATCGCGATGCGGTACTCGTCCTCGACGCGGTTGACGTCGTGCGTGCCGGCCGGGCTGTCAAGCACGAACGATGAAGTCGATGCACTGCCGTCCCGCACCAGCCATGCGGCAATGCAGCGCGCACCGTTGCCGCATTGTCCTGCGTTGCTGCCGTCGGCATTCCAGATGCGGTAGCTGGCGACGGCGTGCGCACTGCGTGGCGGCTCGATCGTCAACACCTGGTCGCAGCCGATGCCGGTATGGCGATCGGCGAGCGCACGACATTGCTGGGGGGTGGGCGGTGCTTGCCCCTGGCGCAGGTCGATGACGACGAAATCATTGCCCGCACCTTGCATCTTGCTGAAGCGCAGTGACGCATGCGGCAATGACATCGCGTCAGCCGTGACCGTCACCGGCTGGGGGCAATGCTGGAGGCGTCGCTGGCGCAGGGTCGAGCGTCGCGGGGACTTTGTCCTCGACCGGGGCCACAGTGGTGGGGTCGCTTGATGCAGGCGACGCGGCCGACGGCGTCACGGATGTGCCTTGCGGGGCGGGGACCGACGAAGGCCGCACCAGCGGACCCTTGTTGCCACAGGCAGCCAGGGTGAGCAGTGCGGCGAGCGCGAAACAGCGTGCGGAAATAGTCATGGGCGCAAGTATAGGGCGAGCAAGCGGCTCACGATATTGCACCCTAGGCCTCACCCGGTCGCTGCTTGGATTCAACTCCCAGCTGGTCGAGCAGGAATGCATACATTTCAGACAACTCGGCATAGCGGCGGAAGCGACCGGACTTGCCACCGTGGCCAGCGTCCATGTTGGTGCGCAACAACACCGGGTATTGCGAGGTGTCGAGGTCGCGCAGCCGTGCGACGTATTTCGCCGGTTCCCAGTACTGCACCTGCGAATCCCACAGGCCGGTGCCGATGAACATCGCCGGATAGGCCTGTGCACTGAGGTTGTCGTAAGGCGAATACGCGAGCATGTAGTGATAGAACTCGGGGTGTTCGGGATTGCCCCATTCGTCGTATTCGTTGGTGGTCAGCGGAATGCTCGCGTCCAGCATCGTCGTCACCACGTCCACGAACGGCACCTGCGACAGGATCACGCGATATTTTCCAGGCGCGATGTTGGCGACCGCGCCCATCAGCAGGCCACCGGCGCTACCACCGTAGGCTGCGACGCGATCCTTGGATGCGTAGCCTTCCGCGACCAGCGCATCGGTGACGTCGATGAAGTCGGTGAACGTGTTCTGCTTGCGCAGCAGCCTGCCGTCGTCGTACCACGCGCGCCCCATCTCCTGCCCGCCGCGGATGTGCGCGATGGCGTACACCATGCCGCGATCCAGCAGGCTCACTACCGACAGGTTGAAACCCGGATCCATCGACATGCCATAGCTGCCGTAGGCGTATTGCAGCAATGCCGCTTGGCCATTTTTCTCGAAGCCTTTGCGGTACACCAGCGACACCGGGATTTGCGTGCCATCACGCGCCGTCGCCCACAGGCGCTCGGTCACATAGCTGTCAGGATCGTAATCGAGCACCGGCTCGCGCTTGAGCAGGCGCCGCTCGCCGCTGCGCGTGTTGAGCTCGTACGTGGTCTTCGGAGTGGTCAGTGACGTGTAGCTGTAGCGCAGCCATTCGGTGTCCGGTTCGGCATTGGTCGAGAGCCCCATCGAGTACGCGGGCTCATCGGCCTGCACATGCTGCTCGCTGCCATCGGACTTCAGCAGGCGCAGGCGCTCCAGGCCGTGCGAGCGTTCCGCGATGGCGGTAAAGCCGTCGAACAGTTCGAAGCCGTCGATGAACACATCGCTGCGATGCGCGACCCACTCCTGCCACTGCCCACGATCCTGCGCGCCGTCGCCCGCCGTCATCAGCTTGAAGTTGCTCGCCGGCGTGCCGTCCGTGCCTGGCGCATTGGTGCGGATGACCCAGCGCCCGCCCAAGTGCTCGGCCTGGTATTCGACATCGCGCTGGCGTGGGGCGAAGACGATGAACTCCTGCGGATCATCCGCGGGTGCAAAACGCATCTCGCTGGCAACGGTGCTTTCCACCTGGATGCAGAGATAACGATCATCGCGGCTGCGATCGATGCCCATGTAGAAGCTGTCGTCGAGCTCTTCGTACACCAGCACGTCGCTGTCGGAAGGCGTGCCGAGCACATGCCGCTTCACCCGCACCGTCAGCAGCGTGTCCGGGTCGTTTTCGATGTAGAGCAACGTGCGGTTGTCGTCGGCCCAGACGACGTTGGCCGCCACGCCGCTGATCGTGTCCGGATAGTTTTCCCCGGTCTCCAGGTTGCGAAAGCGGATCGTGTACTGGCGACGCCCGACGGCATCCTCGGCCCACGCCAGCAGGCGGTTGTCCGGGCTGACCTGGAAGTCACCAACGCTGAAATACTCCTTACCGGCCGCCATTGTGTTGACGTCGAGAAGGATTTCTTCCGCCGCGTCCATGCTGCCTGCACGGCGCGCATGGATTGGATAATCCTGGCCGGTCTCGAAGCGCGTGTAGTACCAGTACCCACGTTCGCGATACGGCACGGAGCTGTCGTCCTGCTGGATGCGCCCGACGATTTCGGTGTACAGGCGTTCCTGCAACGGCAGCAGCGGCGCCATGACGGTGTCGGCGTACGCATTTTCGGCGTCGAGATACGCGAGCACCTGCGGATCCTCGCGGGCGTCGTCGCGCAGCCAGTAGTACTCGTCGCTGCGTGACGCGCCGAAAGGTGTCGTCACCAGGTGCGGTTTTTTCGCGGCGTCCGGTGGCGCTTTCAATACGCCCATATTGGTGGTCATGACTGCCCGGAGGACGCCAACCCGGCGTCAACGTGCGCAGCCGTCGCGTCGTGTTCGCGGTGATAGCGCACGGCGACCTCGACTTCCCCCTTCGACCCCAGGAACACCGGCACGCGCTGGTGCAGCTGCGTGGGGACGATGTCCATGATGCGTTCGCGACCGCTGCTGGCGGCGCCTCCCGCCTGCTCCACCAGCATTGCCATGGGATTGGCTTCGTACATCAGGCGCAGCTTGCCTGCCTTGGTTGGATCGGCGTTATGGTCGAGCGCGCTCTTGCCGAGCCGGTGATCCCACGGATAGATGAAGATGCCGCCGCGGGTCAGGATGCGGTGCACGTCGGCGACCATGCTGGCGATCCAGCGCATGTTGAAATCCTTGCCGCGCGGGCCGGTGTCGCCCACCAGGAGATCCTGCACGTACGCCTGCATCGGCACTTCCCAGTGACGCTGGTTGGAGACGTTGATGGCGAATTCGCGCGTCTCCACCGGGATACGCATGTTGCGCTGGGTCAACACGAAGGACCCCTGCTCGCGATCCAGCGTGAACGCGTGGGTACCATGGCCAATCGTCAGCACCAGCATCGTCGACGGCCCATAGATGCAATATCCTGCGGCGACCTGCGCAGTGCCCGGCTGCAGGAAATCCGCATCCTGCGGCACGGTCACGCCTTCGGGGCAGCGCAATACCGAGAAGATGGTGCCGACCGAGACGTTGACGTCGATATTGCTGCTGCCGTCGAGCGGATCGAACAGCAGCAGGTAATTGCCACGCGGGTACGCATCGGGAATCGGCTGGCAGTGTTCCATTTCCTCCGACGCGCAGGCGGCCAGGTGTCCGCCCCAGGCGTTGGCTTCCAGCAGCACGTCGTTGGCGATGACGTCGAGCTTCTTCTGCGCCTCGCCCTGGATGTTGATGCTGGCCGCCGCCGCATCGCCGAGCACCCCGCCCAGCGCGCCCTTGCCGACCGCCACCGCGATCGTCTTGCATGCGCGGGCGACGACTTCGATCAACAATCGCAGGTCGGGGTTGATGCGGCCTTCGCGTTTTTCCTCGATCAGGAATCGGGTGAGCGAGATGGGGGCAGTGGGAAGCGAAGACATGGAGGCAGGCATTGACGACGGGACGCCATTGTCGCCTGCTTTCTCCTTATCCACGCTTGCCGTGAGCGGAATTTCAGGCCGCGGAACGCAGTCGCTGGGTGTTGGCTTGGCGGCGGATCACGCCGTTGAGGGTCTTGCGGGCCATGGCCAGCATCAGCAGCGGTGCGCTCGGGTCGGCGGAGACCATGACCCGCTTGGCGGCTTCGATCGCGTCGGTGGCCGCGGCAAAGTCGTCGTCACCCAGCATCGGTCGCAGGCTGCGCAGGCTCGCATCAAGACGGCGTTCGAAGTCCGGGCCACAACCCTGTCCGGCGCGATGCACCGCATCGTGCATCAGCACCTCGATCCGGGTGGATTCTTCCATGAGCTCGGCGGCGGCATATGTCATGTCGATCACTCTGGTGTGCAACCGTCGCACGGGCTGCGAAAGAGTGGATGATCGGGTGACAAGGATGAGTGCTTGCTGAGCGCATGCCCTGTCCTGCTGCAACGTGTTGCGGTCTATTCAGACATCACCTTCGCTGGCCCATCCTTCGCCGTTGCCACGATGCAAAACATGGTCGCTGTCGAGCACGGCACCCGCGGCAAGTGCATCCATGTCTGTCACGCGCTCATAGATCGGACGGAAATCCGGCGCAGTGGCCTGCATCAACTGCTCGAAACTGTCGATGACGAAATACGTCTTCTGGTAGCTGTCGATGCGGTAGCGCGTGCGCATGATGCGTTCAAGGTCGAAGCCAATCCGGTTGGGCGCATCGGAGTCCAGGCAATGGATGCTCTCGCCCAGCGACGAGACGATGCCGCTGCCATAGATGCGTAATCCGTCAGCTTGTTTGATCAGGCCGAATTCGACCGTGTACCAGTACAGCCGGGTCAGGTTGACCAGCGCCTCTGCCCCAATGCCATGCGCCTTGACCCCGCCCCGCCCGTAAGCGGCCATGTAGTCTGCGAAGATCGGGTTCATCAGCAATGGAACGTGCCCGAAAAGATCGTGGAAGAGATCCGGTTCGGCGAGGTAATCGAGCTGATCGGGTTTGCGGATCCACCATGTGACCGGGAAGCGGCGGTTGGCCAGGTGCTCGAAGAACGTCAACTCCGGCAGCAGGCCTTCGACGCCGACCAGGGTCCAGCCGGTGGCTTTCTGCAGGATGTTGTTGAGTTCGGCGAATTTCGGGATCGCATCGGGCGTCATACCCATCGCGTCCTGCGCCTGCAGGAATGCATCACTGGCGCGACCCACCAGCAGCTTGCGCTGGCGCTCGAACAATTGCGCCCAGACATCGTGGTCGATCGCGGTGTAAGCATCCCAGGGTTGCTCGACCACAGCGGTGGTGTAGACCGGTACGTAGCCCTTGTCGGTCTGCTGGTGTTCGACACGCCCGGGCGTGGCACCGGTTACGTTCATCACTGCATCCTCAGGTACGAGCGGGCAGTTTACCCTCGGGGCGCGGTTCGCACCGGCACGCAGGAGCGGCGGGCGCCAGCAGCGCTTTCACAACCTGACAGGAGTGAACACCATGGCGACGTCCAAGACCACCAAACCCGGCCCGGCGACGGCGGCTTCCAAGACCTTGCGCTCGCCCGAAACGGCGAAGGCTTCGAAGTCCGCGGCTGGCAGCGCGCTGGCGCAAAGCCGCAGCCCCGGCAAGGAAACCGGCACCAGGGCAGCGACGGCCGCCTCGAAGACGCTGCGGGACGGCCGCACCTCGACTGCATCCAAATCCGCGGCCGGTAGTGCATTGGCACAGGCTGGAAAAGCCAAAGGCAAATCCTAGCGCTGGGCGAAACGATCTCCGAAGAAGTCGCCGGCATTCCAGTGCGGTGGCGCGTTGGCATTGCCCAACAGCAGGCCAAGCCGCACGTTCAAGCGTGCCAGCCGTGCGGCATCGCCGTACTGGATCGGAAGGCTGACGTCGTCGCAGGGCTGGTGGTAGCAGCGGCGCAGGAAATCGCGTTGCGCCAGCTTTGGCATCGTATGCACATCGGCCTCCTTACCGGCGCTGGATGCGGCGGGAATCACGCCGCCGTCCAGATACAGCGCAGGAATTCCCGCGCGCACGAACGCATACTGGTCGCTGCGCACGAACACCGACTCTTCCGGGAATGGATCGGCCGACAACCCGACGCCAAGCGCGCCGGCAGCCCGTTGCAATGCTTCGTGCAGGCTGGAGTGCGCATCGCCGATCGCGACCACGTCGCGCGTGGGCGCCAGCAGCATCGGCATGTCGAGGTTGATGTCGGCCAGCAGATGCTGCGGCGGATGGGTGGCGAACCATTGCGCGCCGAGCAGGCCTTCTTCCTCGCCGGTCAATGCGACGAACAGCAGCGAGCGTTTGGACCTGCTTGCCGCATCATGCAGTTCGCGCGCGGTTTCCAGCACGATCGCCACGCCGAGCGCGTTGTCGAGCGCGCCGTTATAGATCGCGTCGCCCGCCACGGGGGCGCGCACACCCAGGTGGTCCAGGTGCGCGCTGTAGACGATCGCGTCACGGCCAAGCGTGGCATCGAGCCCCGGCAATCGCGCCACCACATTGCGGCTGTCCAGCGGCTCGACATGCGTGCGTGCCGCCAGTGACAACGTCACCGGCAATGCGAAGCCATGCAGCTGGTCCAGCAGCGCGGCGTGCGCCAGATCGGCGGCGGTGTGGCCGCTGCCATCGAAGACCAGGTCTGCGGCGGCGGTGCTGACCCGGGCGACCACACGCAGTTGCGGGAAGGTGTCGATACCGTGGCCATCGCGGTCGCGCAGGCGCAGGACCGGACGCTCCCAGTTGCTGGCCTGTTGTGCCCACGGCGCGCGCGTTTCGTCGTCGGCGGTGTCGACGAACACCGCGCCGATCGCGCCGCGCTCGACCAGCGCGCGCAGTTTTTCATCGCGCGAGGCATAAAACGCACGACGGTCATTGTCGAAGCGCGTCGGCGCGCCGCCGAACACCACCGCGATCTTGCCGTGCAGGTCGAGACCGGTGAAATCATCATGCTGCAGCTCGGGCGCGTGGATGCCCTGGCCAACGAACACGGCCCGTGCGCGCACCGCGCTATCGGGTTGATCGAAATTGGGCTCGGACAGGAAATGATCGCGGAACCGCAACGCAATCGTGCGGTCGCTGCGCACCACGTCCAGGCGCGTACCGTCGGCGATGCGCGTGCCTTTCAGCAATGGGACGCGTTGTGAAAACGTGCCGTTGTCGCCTGCCGGTTGCAGCCCAAGCGCATGCATGCGCGCGGCCACGACATCGGCCGCGCGTTCGAAACCGGGCGTGCCGGTTTCCCGCCCCTGCATGGAATCTGCGGCGAGCGTGCGGACGTCGGCTTCGATGCGCGTGGCGGCAACGTCAGTGGTGGTCGCTGGAGCAGCGGTAGCAGGTGCGCGATGGCAACTCGTGATTGCAAACGAGGCAAGCATCAGCAGCACGGGCATGATTCGCATGGGACGACTGGCAGTCATGGTGGCTCCGGCAGGCATGGCGCGACGCTAGCATGGTCGACCATCGCGGCACACGCTGCCTGAGGCGTCAGTCGCCGCGCGGAAAGTGCAGGACCTTGCCACTCTCGGCGGGCGGGCGTTGCCATAGCACCGGCACGTCATCGGGTCGCGGAGGTTCCAGCGCTTCGCGATCTTCGTTCCCAAGCTGAGCGCTGGCGTCGTCTTCCAGCTCCCACGAGTACCGCTTGCGTGGCGCGACCGGATCGCTGTCGCGGAACATCCAGGCGGCGATGATGCCGGCCAATGCCCCGCCCAGGTGCGCCTGCCATGACACGCCGGGTTCGTGCGGCAATACCGTCAACAACATCCCACCGTAGAGGAAGAACGCGATCATTGCCGCCGCGATCGCGGGCCGGTCGCGCCTCAGCAGACCGAGTGTAAATACCAGGAACATCAACCCATGCGCGACGCCGCTTGCGCCCAGGTGATGGGTGCCCGGCTCACCCAGCGTCCATGCTGCCAGTCCCGAGCCGAGCCACAGCAATGGCAGCGATCGCAACGTCGCGCGTGGATAGACGGTGCCGGCCAGGGTGCCGAGCAACAGCAGTGAGACCGCATTACCGCCGAGGTGCTCGGGTGAACCATGCAGCAGAGGCGCCGTCAAAATTCCGATCAGGCCATGCCAGTCATGCG
Source organism: Lysobacterales bacterium (assembly GCA_038236935.1). GTDB lineage: Bacteria > Pseudomonadota > Gammaproteobacteria > Xanthomonadales > Xanthomonadaceae > Cognatiluteimonas. The sequence continues at coordinate 1,395 of JBBRZH010000014.1, read as the reverse complement.
GCGCGATGGTAAACGCGCTCCAGTTGAACGCGTGCTGCGCGGCAAACACCACCGCCAGCAGCAGCACGAAGCCAAGGCTGGCGTTGAGCGCCCGCTGCAATCGGCGGCGATCGACGCTGCGTTGCGCAGGGGTGTCCGGAACCGCCTCGGGCGTGGGCAAGTGCATGACGGGAGAATGGCGACGGAATGGGCGGATGCAAGTCGCCAATGCAGGACGCAGCCACGCCCCAAGTAGAATGCCGCGATGACGAATGACCTTCCGACCGTCCGCCTGCGCAACGCCTGGCGGTCGACGCACCCGTGGATCTTCCAGAAACTGGTGGAGAAGCCGGCGGCCAAGCCCAAGCCGGGGACCCTCGTCGACATCGTCGGCGTGGATGGCGAATGGATCGGCCGGGGCTTCTACAATGGCCATTCACGGATTGCATTGCGCATCCTGGAAACCGATCGCGACGTGCCGATCGACCCGGACTGGTTCGCGCGCAAGATCGCCGCGGCAGTGTCATTGCGCCGCGACGTGCTGCAACTGGATGCGGTGTCAGACGCCTGGCGCGTGGTGCATTCGGAAGGCGACGGGCTCAGTGGCCTGGTGGTCGATCGTTACGCCGACCTGCTGGTGGTCGAATACTTCAGCGCCGGCATGTTCCGCCATCGCGAGTGGATCCACGACGCCTTGCGCGCACAGTTTCCCGGCTGCCGGTTCCACGGATTCGCCGACGAGCATGTGCAGAAGCAGGAGTCGTTCGATTTTCGCGGCACGGAACCGGCGGCACCGGCCATCATCAGCGAGCACGGCATCCGCTTTCGCGCCGATCCATCCGGTGCGCACAAGACCGGGTTCTTCGCCGACCAGCGCGACAACCGGCAATGGCTCTCGCAGCATGTCGCCGGCAAGCGAGTGCTCGACCTGTGCTGCAATACCGGTGGCTTTGGGGTGTATGCAGCGGTGCGCGGCGCGGCCGAGGTGGTCGGCATCGACATCGACGAGGACGTGCTGGCGATTGCGAAAGGCAATGCGAAACTCAACGGCGCGCACGTCAAGTTCGTGCAGGCCGATATTTTCCCGTGGCTGCGCGATGCCAGTACCCGCGGCGACCTGTTCGACGTGGTGATCCTGGATCCGGCCAAACTCACCCGTGATCGCGATCAGGTGTTGCCGGCGCTCAAAAAATACCTGGACATGAACAAGCTCGCGCTTGGCGTGGTCAAGCCGGGTGGATTGCTCGCGACCTTTTCCTGCACGGGCCTTGTCAGCGAAGAAGAATTCCTCGGGATGCTTCGCCGGGCTGCGTTTTACGCCGGGCGCACGGTGCAGGTGCTGAAAGTCGCCGGCGCGGGCCCCGACCATCCGTTCCGTGTGGACGTGCAGGAATCGCGCTACCTCAAGGCCGCGTT
>JBBRZH010000013.1:0-58659 GCA_038236935.1 Lysobacterales bacterium | reverse complement strand
GGCGGAACTGGCGATGGAATTTGCCGATCGTCACCTGCGAGTGGATGGATCGTTCCTGATCAAATTGTTCCAGGGTGTCGGATTCGACGATTATGTGCGGGGCCTGCGGCGGCGATATGCCAAAGTGGTGATCCGCAAGCCCGAAGCCTCACGCAAGCGATCCGCCGAAGTCTATGCCTTGGCCCAAGGCAAGCTTCTGCAGATGAAAAAGTAACCACGCAGGCGACTGCATGCAGGTATCCCGATGAATGATCTGGCCAAGAATCTGTTGCTGTGGGTTGTCGTCGCCGTCGTCCTGATGGTGGTGTTCCAGAGCTTCAGCCCGAAGACGGCGGGGGCGGATGCGCTGACCTACGACCAGTTCGTGCAGGAAGTGCAGGGCAACCATGTCGCCAAGGTCAACATCGGCGAGGACCGCACCACCATTGGCGGGGAGCGCAAGGACGGCACCAAGTTCACCACCTACAACCCGGGCGACAAGGACCTGGTCAACGACCTGATCAACCATGGCGTGACGACCACCCAGGCACCACCGGCAAGCGGCATGTCGCTGGCTGCCATCCTGATCAACGTGCTGCCGTGGCTGCTGTTCATCGGGATCTGGGTGTATTTCATGCGCCAGATGCAGCAGGGCGGCGGCAAGGGGGCGATGAGCTTCGGCCGCTCGCGCGCCAAGCTGCAGTCCGAGGACCAGACCAAGGTCACTTTCGCTGACGTCGCAGGCTGCGATGAGGCGAAAGAGGAAGTCTCAGAGCTGGTCGAATTCCTGCGAGACCCCGGCCGCTTCCAGAAGCTTGGCGGCAAGATCCCTCGCGGCGTGCTGATGGTCGGCCCGCCCGGCACCGGCAAGACGCTGCTCGCCAAGGCGATCGCCGGCGAAGCCAAGGTGCCGTTCTTCTCGATCTCCGGTTCCGACTTCGTCGAGATGTTCGTCGGTGTCGGCGCCTCGCGCGTGCGCGACATGTTCGAGCAGGCCAAGAAGCACGCGCCGTGCATCATCTTCATCGACGAGATCGATGCCGTCGGCCGTCATCGCGGCGCCGGCCTGGGCGGCGGCCATGACGAACGCGAGCAGACGTTGAATGCCTTGCTGGTGGAGATGGACGGATTCGAAGGTGGCGAAGGCGTGATCGTGGTCGCCGCGACCAATCGCCCCGACGTGCTGGATCCGGCGCTGCTGCGCCCCGGTCGTTTCGATCGCCAGGTCGTGGTCGGGTTGCCCGATGTGCGCGGGCGCGAGCAGATCCTCAAGGTCCACATGCGCAAGGTGCCGTTGGCGGACGATGTCGTGCCGATGGTGATCGCGCGCGGTACGCCTGGCTTCAGTGGCGCCGACCTTGCCAACCTGGTCAACGAGGCGGCGTTGTTCGCCGCCCGCGAAAATGGCAAGGAAGTGCGCATGGAGCACTTCGACAAGGCGCGCGACAAGATCATGATGGGCACCGAGAACCGCTCGATGGCGATGAGCGAGCAGGAAAAGACACTCACCGCCTACCACGAGGCAGGCCATGCGATTGTCGGCCGCCTGATGCCCGAGCACGACCCGGTCTACAAGGTCACGATCATCCCGCGTGGCCGCGCGCTCGGCGTGACCATGTACCTGCCCGAGGGCGACAAATACAGCTACAACCGCACCGCGATCGAGTCGCAGTTGTGCTCGCTGTACGGCGGCCGCGTCGCGGAGGAATTGATTTTCGGTGAAGACAAAGTCACCACTGGCGCATCAAACGACATCGAACGCGCCACCAAGATGGCGCGCAACATGGTGACCAAGTGGGGCCTGTCCGAGTTGGGCCCGATCACTTATGGCGAGGAAGAGGATGAAGTCTTCCTCGGGCGTTCGGTCACCCAGCACAAGAATGTGTCCGACGAAACCGCGCGCAGGATCGACGAAGTCGTGCGCGGCATCCTGGATCGCGCCTACGAACGCACCCGCACCATGCTGACCCAGAACCTCGACAAACTGCACACGATGGCCAAGCTGCTGCTGCAGTACGAGACCATCGATGCGCCGCAGATCGAGGCCGTGATGACCGATCGCGACCCGCCCCCGCCCGGCAACTGGACCAAGGGCGGCCCGGCGCGCGAGCAGCCCAAGCCGTTCACCATCGGCGGACCTGCTCCGCAGACCTGATCTGGGTAATCTTTTGCGAATACACGGGACGGCTTCGGCCGTCCTTTTTTATTTCAGTGCGCCATCCGGTGAAAAGCCGGAACCAGCGGTTATCTTCGCGTAAAGACGCGGCCTGCCTGATGGAATCGATGCCCATGTTCGACCTCTCCCCACAACTGGACTGCGCTGGACGGCTGCTCAAGCTTGATCGTCCGCGCGTGCTCGGTATTGTCAACGTCACCCCGGATTCGTTTTCCGATGGCGGCGATCACGCAACGCTGGATGAAGCCGTTGCCCATGGCCTGCGGCTGGCCGAGGAGGGTGCAGACGCACTCGATGTCGGCGGACAATCCACTCGTCCGGGTGCTGACGAAATCTCCGTCGAGGAAGAGTTGCGACGCGTGATCCCGGTCATCGAACAACTGGCGAAGCGATCGTCGCTGCCGATCAGCATCGACACGTCCAGGGCCGAAGTCATGCGCGCCGCGGTCGCCGCCGGTGCCGGCATGATCAACGATGTATATGCATTGCGCCACGAAGGATCGCTCGATGCCGCCGCTGCGCTTGGGGTCCCGGTGATCCTGATGCACATGCAGGGCGAGCCGCGGTCCATGCAGGAAGCTCCGGATTACGATGACGTTGTCGGCGAGGTGCATCGATTCCTCGCTGAACGTATTTTTGCCGCCGAAATGGTGGGCATCAGCAAGAAGAACATCGTGGTCGATCCCGGCTTCGGCTTCGGCAAGACCATCGCCCACAACCTGACGTTACTCGCGCAGCTGGAGCGGTTCACCGAACTCGGCGTGCCGGTGCTCGCAGGGTTGTCGCGCAAGAAGACCATCGGTGACCTGACGGGCCGCAGCGATCCGCGCGAACGTGTCCACGGCTCGGTCGCCGCCGCGTTGATCGCCGCGCAACGAGGCGCGAAACTGCTGCGCGTGCACGATGTTGCCGCGACCGTAGACGCGCTGAAGGTGTGGAATGCGGTGGCTGCGGTGCCGATGCCACGCAAGGAAACCGGGCCTGCGATCCGCTGGCCCGATGACGACTAGCGCTGCCATCCCGGCGCGACCTGGGCGGCCGGCACGTCGCATTGCGGCAATTGATCATTCACTATGTGGGCATCTTTCCCGTAGGCAGAGAGTCGCATGCAGACATGGCTTCGGCGCAAGGACATCGATCTGGTCACCGTGCACGAGGAGGGGCGCCGCCTGGTCCCGACCTTGAGTTGGCCGCACCTGGTTGCGCTGGGCATCGGTGCCATCGTCGGTACCGGCATTTACACGTTGATCGGCGTGGGCGCCAACCTTGCAGGTCCTGCCGTGTTGCTGTCGTTCCTCGTTGCTGGCGTGGTGTGCGCGTGCGCCGCGTTGGCGTACGCCGAAATGGCGACGATGATGCCCGCCGCCGGTAGCGCCTACACCTACAGCTACATCGTGCTGGGCGAAAGCATCGCGTGGGTGGTTGGCTGGAGCCTGATCCTCGAATATTCCCTGGTGGTGAGTGCCGTGGCGGTTGGCTGGTCCGGCTACGCGGTGGGCTTCCTCAAGGGCCTGGGGGTCGGTCTTCCGTTGTGGCTGACCGTCGGACCACATGCGGGAGGGCTGATCAACCTGCCCGCGGTGGGCATCGTGTTCGTGGTGGCCGGGATGCTGATGGCGGGCACGCGGGAAAGCGCCACGCTCAATGCCGTGCTGGTGGTGTTGAAGATCATTGCGCTGGCGATGTTCGTCGCCATCGCGTTGCCGCATTTCGATGCCGCCAACACGCATCCGTTCATGCCCTTTGGGTTCGCCAAGTCGACCGGGCCCGATGGCGTCGAACACGGAGTGATGGCGGCGGCGGCCATCATCTTCTTCGCCTTCTATGGGTTCGACGCGATTTCCACTGCCGCCGAGGAGACGAAGAATCCGGCGCGCGATTTGTCGATCGGCATCGTCGGCTCGATGGTCGGTTGCACCCTGATCTACATGCTGGTGGCGCTGGCCGCGGTCGGCGCGCTGAAGTACACGGTGTTCGGCAACAGCCCCGAGCCGCTGGCGTTGATCCTGCGCGAACTGGGGCACGGCAAGGCTGCAACCATCATTGCAGCCGCGGCTGTGATTGCATTGCCGACGGTGTTGCTGGCGTTCCTGTACGGACAGAGCCGCATCTTCTTCGTCATGTCGCGCGATGGCCTGCTGCCGCGCGGCCTGTCGAAGGTCAACGCGCGCACCGGCACGCCGATTGCCACGACCTTGTTCACTGCCGTGCTGGTGGCTGCGCTGGCAGGCGTGGCGCGACTGGACGAGATCGCCGCATTGGCCAATGCCGGCACGCTTGCGGCCTTCATCGCAGTCTCCGTGTGCCTGCTTGTATTGCGAAAACGCGATCCGGCGCGTACGCGGGTGTTCCGCACGCCGCTGGCGTGGTTGGTGGCTCCCATTGCGATCCTGGGCTGCCTGTATCTTTTCTGGAGCCTGCCGCACCGTACGCAGATCTGGTTCGGGATCTGGAACACGATCGGCGTCGTGGCTTACCTGGCGTATGGACGTCGCAGCAGTGTGTTGGGACGTGCACAGGCAGCATGATCCGGGTCGCGCCATTTTCCGGACGATGACGCAAGCCGCGCTGGCGCTTTGATGACAGCCGACAAGCGCCCGATCGCGATCGCCCTGATGGGCCCGACCGCCTCGGGCAAGTCTTCCCTGGCGCTGGAATGGGCGCAGCGATTTGACGGCGAAATCGTGAGCGTCGATTCGGCGCTGGTGTATCGCGGACTGGACATCGGTGCGGCAAAACCAACAGCGCATGAGCAGGCACGAGTCGCGCACCACCTGATCGACGTGCGCGATCCCTGGCAGCCATACTCCGCTGCGGACTTCGCCACCGATGCTCGCGCAGCGATCGCTGGCATCCTCTCGCGCGGCAAATTGCCGATCCTCGCCGGTGGAACCGGCCTGTACTTCCGTGCGCTGCTGCAGGGCCTGTCGCCGATGCCGACTGCCGATGCGGCGCTGCGCCTGCATATCGCAAACGAAGCGACCGAGCGCGGCTGGACAGCGCTGCATGCCGAGCTCGCATTGATCGACCCGCAAGCCGCCGCGCGCATTCATGCCACCGACGCGCAACGCATCCAGCGCGCGCTGGAAGTCTGGCGGCTCAGCGGCAGGTCGATCAGCGACTGGCAGCGCGAACGCGGTGAGTCCGCACTGCCGCTGCGTGTGCTGAAGCTGGTGCTGGCGCCAAAGGATCGTGCCGCGTTGCATGCGCGCATCGCAGGGCGGCTGGATGCGATGCTCAAGGAGGGGTTCCTCGACGAGGTCCGCGCGCTGCGCGCCTTGCCGGCGTTGCAGTCGCATCCATCTCCGCTTGAATTACCTGCGATACGCGCCGTCGGGTATCGACAGGCCTGGGAACACCTGCAAGGCGTGACAGACATGGCTGAATTTCGCGACCGCGCGATCTTCGCCACGCGGCAACTGGCCAAGCGCCAGTTGACGTGGCTGCGCGCGCAAATGGACGTGCAATGGTTCGATCCGATGACTCAAGCGGCTGATCTGGGAGTCGCCCTGAAGTTGTTTCTCCCGTTGCGTCGTTGACGCTGCTCCTTCTCCCCTTGAGGGAGACGGCGCCCACAGGGCGGAAGCGGGGCGAGGTGTACGAAGTTCGGATTGATGGGTTTCGCTGTGCTCTACCCATCCTACGCAAGCTGCAGTGCCGCCTGAAGGGCGACGCAGGTCGCTATCCGACCGGTCGATGTTGTGCAACCATCGGCTGGTCGCCGCCACGGGGAGTGGGTCGGGCGATGCGGAACCGGCGCCAGACCGGCCGCACCAACAACACGACCAGCAACTTGGGGAAACACCCATGTCCAAAGGCCAATCCTTGCAGGACCCGTTCCTGAATGCACTGCGGCGCGAGCGCGTGCCCGTCTCGATCTACCTCGTCAATGGCATCAAGCTTCAGGGCACGGTGGAATCCTTCGACCAGTTCGTCGTCCTGCTGCGCAATACCGTCAGCCAGATGGTTTACAAGCACGCGATCTCCACGGTTGTTCCTGCCCGCAACGTCCGGGTCGGGCCAGGCGGCGGCTATGTGCAATCGGGTGACGAGTCCGAGCCAGACGAATCCGACGAAGGCCAAGACGAGGCCGAGTGATCCGGGCGATGGCGGGATCGGTCGCTTGATATCGGTCGATCCAACCGCATCTTGTGGGGAGCCGGTGGCAATTGACAGCCTCGTCGGCATCCCTGTTGCAGTTCCGGAGTCCCGCGCCCTTGTTTGAACGTTCCCGCAAGGGTGAGATCGCCCTGTTGATCCAGCCCCACGCCGGCGGTCCGCCGGAAGACGGCGCCCTGGAGGAATTCGCCGATCTCGCCCGCTCGGCCGGCGCCACCGTCGCCGCCACGCTCAATGCGCGCATCGACAAGCCCAACCCGGCGACCCTGATCGGCAGCGGCAAGCTCGAGGAAGTGAAGGCCGCCTGCGAGGCCACCGGTGCGGACCTGGTGCTGGTCAACCATCCATTGTCGCCAGGACAGGAACGCAACCTGGAGAAGGTGCTCGAGCGCCGCGTCGTCGACCGCACCGGGCTGATTCTGGACATCTTCGCCCAGCGCGCCCGCAGCCACGAAGGCAAGCTGCAGGTCGAGCTGGCGCAGCTTAAACACATGGCCACGCGTTTGATCCGTGGCTGGACCCATCTTGAGCGCCAGCGCGGCGGCTCGATCGGGCTGCGCGGCCCCGGTGAAACCCAGTTGGAAACCGATCGCCGGCTGCTGCAGAAACGCGTCGAACAATTACAGAAACGGCTGGACAAGGTCGAAGTGCAGCACACGCAGATGCGTCGTGCGCGCGTACGCAGCGAGTTGCCGCGCGTCGCGCTGGTTGGTTACACCAATGCCGGCAAGTCGACGCTGTTCAATGCGTTGACCGGCGCCGATGCCTACGCCGATGACCGACTGTTCGCGACCCTGGATCCCACCGTGCGCCGCCTGCTCCTGCCGTCGGCAAGCGCCGCGATGCTTGCCGACACCGTCGGTTTCGTGCGCGATCTTCCTCACGACCTGGTGGCAGCATTCCGTTCGACCCTATCCGAAGCGCGTGATGCTGACCTGCTGTTGCACGTGATCGATGCCGCCGATCCGTTGCGTGATGAGCGCATCGCCCAGGTCGACGCTGTGCTGCAGGACATCGGGGCAGGCGACATTCCGCAGTTGCTGGTGTTCAACAAGATCGACCGTCTCGAAGGCGGCAGTGCAAGACACGAACAGCCCGACAACGGCGTCGAAAACGGCGGTGTCGACGGTAGCGCACGCGAGCGTGTCTGGTTGTCGGCGCGCGATGGCGACGGGATCGTCTTGCTGCGTGAGGCCCTCGGCACCAGGCTCGGCTCGCAACGCATCCACGCCGAACTCCTGCTGCCCGCTTCCGCCGGCCGCCTGCGTGCGCAACTCCACGAGCTGGGCGCCGTGCGCGGGGAACACCCCGACGAACATGGCTGGACACTGCAACTGGATCTTGCCGAAGCCGATGCCAGACGCATTGCGTCGCTCGCCTATGGCGCACCGCTGCAGGCGCTGCTGCCTGAGGTCGCTGACCATCCCGCCCGGGTGATCGTCGAGGGCACGGGCAGGTAGAATCCCCCGGCCAGCCTGTGAAGGCTGGCTTCCACTGGGCGCGACCCATTCGCGCGTCGATGCATTTTCTGGAGCAGGCATGGCCTGGAATATTCCCGGCGGTTCCGACAATGACGGCCGCAAGCGACAGCCGCGCAGCGGTGCGGGCGGCATCGTCGACCGGCTGCTGGATCCGGTACGCGCAATGCTGGCGCAAGGCCCCGGTGGCGGCATGGCGCGCTGGATTGGCGTGGCATTCGCGTTGTGGCTGGCCTTCAACTGCTTCGTGCTGGTGACCGAGCAGCAACGGGCCGTGGTCTTGCGGTTCGGCCAGTTCGACCGCGTCCTGCAGCCCGGGCCGCATCTCAAATGGCCGTGGCCGGTGGAACTTGCGATCAAGGTCAATGCGACGCAGAGCCAGGCGTTCAACGACACCGTGCCGGTGCTGACCCGCGACGGCAACATGGTCAGCGTCGAGCTCAACGTGCAGTACCGGATCAGCGATCCCAAGCTCTACCTGTTCGGCACCCGCGATGCCAACAAAGTGCTGGAGCAGGCGGCGTTGAGCACGGTGCGCGAAACCGTCGGGCGCTCCGACCTGGACACGGTGCTGGGCGCGCGCGGTGGCTTGATCGGCACCGTCAACCGCCAGTTGCAGGCATCGCTCGACGAATACCACACCGGCCTGATCGTGTCGGAATTGAACCTGCAGAACGCGCGCTTCCCTGAGGAGGTCAAGGACGCCTTCGACGAAGCGCAGCGCGCCAACGCCGACAAGACCACCGCGATCAACCAGGCGAAGGCCTATGCGGCGAAGATCGTTCCCGAAGCCCGTGGCGAGGCGGCGCAGCGACGCACCTCAGCACAAGGCTACAAGACCGCGGCAATCGCGAAAGCCACTGGCGATGCCGAGCGCTTCTCGTTGCTGCTTGACCAATACAAGCTGGCGCCGGATGTCACCCGCAAGCGGTTGTGGCTGGAAACCGTGCAGGAAGTCCTCAGCGAAAACCGGAAAGTGATCGGCGGTGATGGCCGCCAGCTGATCTACGTGCCGATGCCAGCCGGTACGCAGGCAACGCCCACGACTCCGCCCGTCGTGCCGGCCGATCTGGCCGCGCCAACAGTCAATGCCACCACCAGCGAAGCACGCCCGGAGCGCAGCAAGCGTCCCACGGGCCGAGAGGAGCCGTCGCGATGAAATTTTCCGCATGGGTTCCCTTGGTGATTGCCTTGTTACTGGCATTGCTGGGTTCGGTCTACGTCGTATCCGAGGGTCAAAGCGCGATCGTGCTCAACCTTGGCAAGGTCGTGCGCAGCGGTGTCGGTCCAGGACTGCATTTCAAGATTCCGTTCGTCGAAAGCGATCGCGTGTTCGACCAGCGCCTGCAGGTGCTGGACGCCAATCCCGAGCGATACCTGACCTCCGACAAGCAGGACATCAGCCTGGATTTCTTCGCCATCGGACGGATTGCCGACGTGCGCGCTTTTTATCGCGCCACCGGTGGCGATGAGGAAGTCGCCGTGCAGCGCCTGGCTCCGATCATCAAGAACGCACTCACGGGTGAAATCAATTCGCGCACCTTGAAGGAGGTGGTGTCGGGCGATCGCGAAAAAGTGGTCGCACGGCAACTCAGCAGCATCAACAAGGGTGCCAGCACGCTGGGCGTCCATATCATCGATATCCGCATCAAGCGCGTCGACCTGCCGGAAGACAGCAACGTGCTGAAGTCGGTCTACGACCAGATGCGTTCGCAGCGCCAGCAGGTCGCCAGCCGGTTGCGCGCCGAAGGCGTCGAGCAGGCGCAGACGATCCGCGCGGAAGCCGATCGCCAGCAACAGGTACTGATGGCCGAAGCCGAGCGGGATGCGCAGGAGTTGCGGGGCCAGGGCGATGCCTCGGCCGCAGGCATCTATGCAGCGGCGTATAACCGCGATCCCGCGTTCTTCGCGTTTCACCGGAGCCTCGAGGCGTACCGCAAGGCCTTCGCCGACGGCAACGCGGTGATCGTGCTGGATCGCACCGATCCGTTCCTGCAATACCTGCACAGCGACAAATAACCATGCGCGATCTGTGGTCGGCGCTGTGCCTGGTCGGGGTGCTGGAAGGCTTGTTCCTGTTCGCCGCACCCGGCGGCTGGAAACGTGCCGCCGAGAAACTGCATGCGATGCCCGATCGCAACTTGCGTGCGGTGGGCGGAATTGTCGTGATCGTGGGATTGCTGGCTCTGTATTTCGTGCGGGGCGGATAACCCCTGCTCCCGTAGGATGGGTAGAGCCAAAGGCGAAACCCATCACGCGTTGAAGTTTCCCTCCGCCGCCAAGGTCTGACCCCGCATTTGAAGTCCCAGGCGCGCTGCGGCGCGTTATAGCCTGCCCCAAACCAAGTGCTTTCGCGGCGCCTCCAAAACCCGGATAATGCACAAAAGCCGGACGGGCCCTCCCGCCGGCTTTCTTTGTGTCGCGCCGCAGGAAGTTCAGGCTGCAACATAGTTGCAACGCGCCGCCGCGCGCTAACTGAACCCGTTTGCGATTCAACAAATACCGGAGTGCATCAACATGGGTCAATCAGTCGTCGTTCTAGGAGCCCAGTGGGGCGATGAAGGCAAGGGCAAGATCGTCGACCTGCTGACGCAGGACATCGGCGCCGTCGTCCGCTTCCAGGGCGGCCACAACGCCGGCCACACGCTGGTGATCAACGGCAAGAAGACCGTCCTGCACCTGATCCCGTCCGGCATCCTGCGCGCCGACGCGCTGTGTCTGATCGGCAACGGCGTCGTGCTGCACCCGGCCGCGCTGCAGAAGGAAATCGCCGAACTCGAGGCTACCGGCATCGAGGTGCGTTCGCGCCTGAAGATCAGCCCGGCGACGCCGCTGATCATGCCGTACCACATCGCACTGGACCAGGCGCGCGAAAAGGCTGCCGGCAAGGACGCGATCGGCACCACCGGGCGCGGTATCGGCCCTGCCTACGAAGACAAGGTCGCACGCCGCGGCGTGCGCGTGGCCGACCTGCAATATCCGGCCGAACTCGCCGAAAAACTGCGCGGTGTCCTGGATTACCACAACTTCGTGTTGACGAAATATCTGGGTGTCGACGCCGTCGACTTCCAGCAGACGCTCGACGACGCGCTTGCGTTCGGTGTTTACGTCAAGCCGATGGTGTCCGATGTCGCCGGCATCCTTCACGACCTGCGCAGGCAGGGCAAACGCGTGCTGTTCGAAGGCGCGCAGGGATCGTTGCTCGACATCGACCACGGCACGTATCCGTATGTCACCTCATCCAACACCACGATCGGCGGCGCACTCGCCGGCACCGGCGTCGGCGCGGACGCGATTGATTACGTACTCGGCATCGCCAAGGCGTACGCAACACGCGTCGGTGGCGGCCCGTTCCCGACCGAGCTCGACGACGCCATCGGCGAAGACATCCGCAAACGCGGCCAGGAATTCGGCGCCACCACCGGCCGTCCACGCCGTTGCGGCTGGATCGATCTCGTCGCCCTCAAGCGCGCCGTCGCCATCAACGGCATCAGCGGCCTGTGCATCACCAAGCTCGACATCCTCGACGGCATGCAGACGTTGAAGATGTGCATCGCCTACCAGTACCGCGGCAAACGCACCGAATACGCCCCGCTCGACGCCGAAGGGTGGAACGAATGCGAGCCGGTGTATCTCGAATTCCCCGGCTGGGAAGAAAGCACCCACGGCATCACCGAGTGGGACAAACTCCCCGCCGCCGCACGTGCTTATTTGCGTGCGCTGGAAGAGTTGTCCGGTTGCCCACTGGCGATGGTCTCGACCGGCCCGGATCGCGACGCGAATATCGTGCTGCGGGATCCCTGGGCCTAGTCCTGGTATTGCGTCAGAAAAAACCTCGCTTCGGCGAGGTTTTTTTGTATTGGCGACCCGACTCTGGCGCAAGCTGCGTGTGACACGTTATGCTTGCGATGCCGATCAGATAGATCGGTTTTTACTGACATGGAATCAAGGAGCGATATATGAGTCAGATACGGGTCGACACCGACCTCAGAAAGCGCCGTGCCACCAAGGCGAAACGGCTCGCATTACAAATCTTCAGTGCAACTACTTGGATCGTGTTGACAAGTGCAATGCTGGTTGCATGCCAGCAGCCGATCGCTCAATCAGCGGTAAACAAGGCTGGCACTCCCCAAGTGACTCAGCGCATTACAGAAGCGAAGCAGACGGCAAACCCCGAGTCCATTGGCGCCCAGCTGAAGGAGGGCATGGCATATGCCGACCTCAGGAAGATCGTCATTGATGCGGGTTGGAAGCCAGTAATGGATGCGGAATGCAAATCCAACGTCATGGGTCGCGGCTACGAGAGCCTGTGCAAATCTAATCCGACACTTAGCTCCTGCACAATCTGCGACCGTCTGCCTGAATTAAGCGCATGCAGTGGTGACGCTTATTGTGGAATGCATTTCTCAAATGGTATTCAACGATTGCACGTCGTGACATATGGTGATTTTACAGATTGGAACGTCTCTGGAAATCAGTCCCAGATGAGCGTAAGCGGATTGGAATTCTCGAAACCCTAGCTCTCGCGAGCACTTCAAAAGCGCGGCGTCCTAGCCGTCCATTCAATCCACTTGAGCAGGAAGCTCTATGACAAACCCTCTCGGAGATTTAATCAGCCGCGGTGAAGGCGGCTACAACTCGTATAACCGCGGAACTCAATATGGGCACATTGTCCCCGCCAACCAGCATTTCGACTTTTCGCAAATGACGTTGGATGAGCTAGCGCGTCGACAAAGCCTGCCTATCAGCGACCCCGGCAAGGTATTTGCAGTAGGAAAGTACCAAATCATTCCTCCAACTATGCATGGTGCTGTTGAAAGACTTCATTTGGATACTAACGAGCGTTACACGCCTGAAATTCAGGAAAGGATATTTGCGGACTATCTGATTCGCGACAAACGACCAGATATCTATAGCTACATCATTGGACAGCCAAGCGCATCTCTACATGCTGCGCAAAAAGCGGCCTCTCAAGAATGGGCGAGTATCGACGACCCTGACACACTTGGCAGACCTTATGGGGAGTACGCCAAGCACGGTAACCATTCAAGCATTCGCGCCGCCCACGTTGCCGATGCACTGAATCAAATGAGGGAGCAATACCAAAGGGATTTAAACCGGGGTTTGTCTTCTGCCGAGGCGTGGAAATCAGTTACTGGTCAGGCGCGTTCTGCAAAAGAGCTTTCGCCGCCGCCCCCAAGTGCAAATCTCATGACGACTCATTCAATCCCCTCGTCGGCCCATCCCGGCCCAGAACATTCTGCGCCAGCAAATAAGCCGCTCAATCAAACAAAAGATCTACAACAGCAATTAAACCACCTCGGCTACCACGACCCCCACGGCCACCCTCTCGCCATCGACGGCACAACCGGTTCCAACACCGTGCACGCCATCAAATCCTTCCAGCACGCACATCACCTGCATGTGGATGGTGTGTCCGGGAGAGACACACTGGCGGCGCTGGTGGATGCACGCCATTCGCCGTTGCTGTCCGAAGCGACGCATCCGGCGCATCCGCTGTACACGCAGGTGATGCACGGCATCCATAGACTTCCGCATGGCACCTTCGCAAGCGAAGACGAGCAACGGAACCTCGCGGTGGCGTTGACCATCGCGGCACATGTCGACGGATTGAAGAAGATCGATCACGTCGTGCTGGGCACGAACGGGGTCAACGTGTTCGCCGTGCAAGGCCGGGTCGATGATCCCGCGCATCTACGGACACACGTGGATCGCGTGCAGGCCACGGCGCATATCGTCGACCACGGCAGTTTTGCATTGCAGCCGGTGGCTCGACCGCACGCAGTTCATGGACACGCGCAAATCGAGCAGCTTGAGGCAGGAATGGGGATAAGCCGTTAGATCAAATCGAGGTTAAAGCGCTAGTGGGACAAACTCCGCCCCGCCGCGCGTGCCTATTTGCGTGCGCTGGAAGAGTTACCCGGTTGTCCACTGGCGTTGGTCTCGACCGGCCCGGATCGCGACGCGAACATCGTGTTGCGGGATCCCTGGGCCTGAGTGTTCGCATTGCGTCAGAAAAAACCTCGCTTCGGCGAGGCTTTTTTGTATTGGCGACCCGACTCTGGCGCAAGCAGCGCGTGACACGTTACGCTTGCGATGCCGATCAGATAGATCGGTTTTTACTGACATGGAAGCAAGGAGCGATATATGAGTCAGAGATATGTCCTTAACAATTTGATTAAGCGCGGTGCGACGTGGCAAATGATTGTGGCGGGGTTGTTGGTCGCGTCAATTTGCGGATGCGGCAAGCAGTCGGCCGCATCGCTAGCTTCTAATGCACTCGCCCCGCAAGCTGCGGCCACACCTGCAGCGCACACAGTGCAACAATCTGAGTTCTCTTTCGACTCAAATCACGGGCTAAATTTTCCAGCCAGTTCAATGCCGGTCGATCACTCTTCTGCCAAGCCGCTCACAGTTGCTGAGCTGGTTAAGCTTTCTGGTAAACCCTGCGAAACTGTGCCGACCAGATTGAAGTGCCTAAGTGAAGGCTTCGACTTCGAACTTTCACCCAGCTGCGCTGAAAGTGGTTATTACGCTGGCGTTCGCAATCCTCATGGAGCATCACTGTCGAATGGTGTGCCCCCGCACGACACTGTCGAGCGTGCCGTACTACCTCAGGGGCAACTTGTTTGTGTGCAAGTCGTGGCTCGGCCGGGAAAACGCCCTGCTTATCTTTTCGTAACCGCTATTCCAATGACAAAAAATGAAGCCTGCTCTGGTTGCGGAAAGTATGGTGAGCGCAAAGTGGCTTGGAGGGTTAGGCACACATCTTCCCCATGTGTGGAAATCGGCGCAGGTCGTTACGACGGTGGATGTGCAATGGGGTGGGTAGACACCAATGACATGGAGCTGATGGGCAAATTGAAGTAGCGTTGCATTTCAACAAGGAGCGTTGGCAAATGAATAGTCAAAAAATCGATCGTCTGCTTGATTCGCACGGGAAAACACGCGTTGTTGAAATGGATGACGGTAGCGTCGTCCAACGCGATGGCGGGAGTGCCTCATGGCGCAACAACAATCCTGGAAACCTCAAGTTTGAATATGCTGGAAGCGCAGACAAGACCGTCCACGTTCGGCGTACCAAAGAAAGAGCGCTAGAGGATGCGCAAGCCAGGTTTCAAGGCATCGTAGGCTTGGATCAATGGGGCAACGCCGTCTTTGAGACCTATGAAGCTGGACGTGCCGCAAAGCTGCAGTTGCTTGAACGCATGCATGGAAGCAAAAACGTAGAAGCCATGCTGCAGAGCTACTCGACAGCCGATTACACAGGCGCCACGCATCACCAGGCGCAGGCAGATTTCATTTATCGCGAAGGCGACCGACAGGGTTGCAACCTGCGAGCTAAGACAATCGCACAGATGAGCATTCCCGAGCGGGAGGCGCTCGCTGATGGCATCAAGGGTTTCGAAGGTTGGCAGGTAGGGACCGCGCGGGTTGTGTCTTCGCACACTGCGACCGCTTCGGCAAGAATCGATTCGGTGCCAGCGGGTCCCGAGAAGAAAGCCTCGAGTGACGAGAAGCTTCATCACCACTCAACGCATCCTGAAGGTCTTCAGAGCGGGGATATGATCAGTCTGCAGCGGTCGTTAGCCCACTTGGGCTACCACGACCCCCACGGCCACCCCCTCGCCATCGACGGCACAACCGGTCCCAACACCGTGCACGCCATCAAATCCTTCCAGCACGCACACCACCTGCATGTTGATGGTGTGGCCGGGAGAGACACACTGGCGGCGCTGGTGGATGCACGCCATTCGCCGTTGCTGTCCGAAGCGACGCATCCGGCGCATCCGCTGTACACGCAGGTGATGCACGGCATCCATAGAATTCCGCATGGCACCTTCGCAAGCGAAGACGAGCAACGCAACCTTGCGGTGGCGTTGACCATCGCGGCACATGTCGACGGCTTGAAGAAGGTCGATCACGTCGTGCTAGGCACGAATGGGGTCAATGTGTTCGCCGTGCAGGGCCGGGTTGACGATCCCGCGCATCTGCGAACGCACGTCGACCGCGCGGAGGCGGTGAGGCACGTCGTCGACCACAGTAGTCTTGCTTTACAGAAAGCAGCCCACGCGAATCCGGTTCATGCTCATGTGCATGCGTCACCGGATGTCGGGCACCGCGCGACGGGAATGGAAATCAACCGGTAGTCCGGCCCTGTTCCAGACGATCCATCAAGCCCCGCACTGCGGGGCTTTTTTTTCTCCACATTTTTTTCATGCAGGCATGTTCAGCATGATCGTGCGGGGAGTGCCCGTGACACGGTCGTGTTGATGAGCCTGGTCGACTACCAACGCAAGCGTCAGTTCGACAAGACACGCGAGCCGGCGCCGGGCAAGCCGCTGCCGGAAGGCAAGCGGGCGATCTTCGTGGTGCAACTGCATCACGCATCCCGACGGCATTACGACTTCCGCCTGCAGGTGGGCGATACCCTCAAGTCGTGGGCGGTGCCGAAAGGGCCGAGCTACGATCCCACCATCAAGCGCATGGCGGTGGAAGTGGAGGATCACCCGGTCGATTACGCGACCTTCGAAGGTGACATCCCCAAAGGCCAATACGGCGGTGGACATGTTGCAGTCTTCGATTCCGGCGTGTGGTCCACGCCGTACGATGTTGAAGCGCAACTGGCGAAAGGCCATCTGCGCTTCGAGTTGTTCGGCCACAAGCTCAAGGGTGGCTGGCATCTCGTGCGCAGTAGTAAACCGGCGAAGCAACCGCAGTGGTTGCTGTTCAAGGAAGACGACCAGTACGCCGGTCATCTGGAAGCCGATGACCTGCTGGCTGATATCACCGCGCCGCCCGAGGAAGACGCCAAGCGGGCAGGGCGCGGCAAGGCCGGGAAGCAACGCAAGACGACCGTCGCGCCCAAGCGCAAGCCGCGCCGGATCGACTGGGCGAAGCGTGCGGCGAAACTGACCAACGCAAAGACTTCGACGCTGAAGAACAACGCTTTCGCGCCGCAGCTGGCCAAGCTCGGTAACAAACCCCCAGATGGCGCGCAATGGCTGCACGAGATCAAGTGGGACGGCTATCGGCTGGTCGCTTCGATTGTCGCGGGAGAGGTGCGCATCTGGTCGCGCAATGCGATCGAGTGGACGGCGAAACTGCCGGAAATCGTCGATGCCATCAAGCAGCTCGGCTTGAAGAGTGGCGCGCTGGATGGTGAACTCATCGCAGGGCAGGGCACGCAGCAGGATTTCAACCTGCTGCAGGCGACGCTGTCCGGCGAGCAGCAGGGCGCGCTGGTGTACGTGGTGTTCGACCTGCTGCATGTCGACGGCATCGCCATCGACAAGTCGCCTCTGGTCGAACGAAAGCGATTGCTGGCCGAACTGCTGGACAACCCGCCCAGGCATCTTGCCTTCAGCACGCACATCGATGCCGACGGCGATGCCGCGTATGCACTGGCCAGCGAGCAGCAGTTCGAAGGCATCATCTCCAAGCGCGCCGACGAGCCTTACCATCCTGGTCGGGGCGACGACTGGCGCAAGACCAAGCGCCTGGAATCGGAAGAATTCGCCGTCGTCGGCTACACACCGGGCAAGGGCAGCCGTGGTGGCTTCGGCTCATTGTTGCTCGCGCGGCCCGATGCCAAACATGGATGGCGCTATGCCGGCCGCATTGGATCGGGATTCAACAACGAACAGATCCGTGAGTTGACGCGGCGCATTGGCAAGGCGGGCAGCAGCACGCCGACCGTGCATGTCACCGAAGCCACGCGCAAGGAGATCCGCAATGCGTTGTGGTTTGATCCGATGTTCGTGGTCGAGGCCTTCGTGCGCGGCACCGGTGGTTCGGGTGTGTTGCGGCAGGCCTCGTTGAAGGCGATCCGCCCGGACAAGACCATCGCCGACCTGGGCGATTCCGATCAGGAGACCAGTTCAATGGCGACGCCAGGCAAGAAACCGTCTGCAAGGAAGACGTCCGCTGCTCCCGCACCGCCGATGCGCCTCACCAGTCCCACCAAGGTCATCTACCCCGACATCCACGTCACCAAGCAGGAGGTTGCCGACTACTACCTGGCGGTGATGGAGCACCTGCTGCCTGGAATCGCCGGGCGCCCCCTGTCGATCATTCGCTGCCCGGATGGCGTCGGCAAGGCGTGCTTCTTCCAGAAGCATCACACCCCGGGACTGGAACATGTCAGCCTCGTGCGCCTGAAGGAAGAGGCCGGTAACAACGCCGATTACCTCGTCGCTGACGACGCCCCCGGTGTCATGGAACTGGTGCAATTGAACGGCCTGGAGTTCCATCCGTGGGGATCGCACGCCGATCGCCCGGACATCGCCGATCGCGTGATCTTCGACCTTGACCCCGGCCCCAACGTCCCATGGAGTGAGGTCAAAGCCGCCGCCGTGCACGTGCGCGACCTGTTGAAACAGACAGGGCTCGAAAGTTTCCTGCGCACCACCGGCGGCAAGGGGCTGCATGTCGTGGTGCCACTCAATCCGGGCGCGCATTGGGACGTCGTCAAGGGCTTTGCGCGCGGGTTCGCCGAGGCCATGGCGGCGTCGCAGCCGGACCGGTTTCTGGCGGTGTCCACGCTCAAGCTGCGGCCCAACAAGATTTTCGTCGACTACCTGCGCAATGGCCGCGGCGCGACCGCGGTGGCTTCGTATTCGCTGCGTGCGCGCGACCGTGCGCCGGTGGCGATGCCGCTGGCGTGGTCACAACTCAAGGCGCTCAAGCGAGGCGATGCGTACACGCTGAAGGACGTTCCGGCCATGCTCAAACGTCGCCGCAAGGACCCGTGGGCAGGGATGGACACGCTCAAGCAGGACTTGTCGAAGTGGGCGGGGTAATGCCGGATTCGCAGGATGGGTAGAGCGCAGCGAAACCCACCATATTTCCCGGGTGGAACCGCCAACGATCCGCCGTGTGCTGATGGGATCGCTTGGCTCTACCCATCCTGCAAGCTGAAAGGCCCACTGAACACTTCAGGAAGCCCGTTCTTTAGGGGTGGCTCGAGGCTTGCCTGCCGGTTGCAAGCAGTCCGACAGGCTTTATAAAATTCGTCTTCCAGACCAAGCCGGGGGGAAAGCCATGTCCGCTGTCTTTGAGATCCCCGAAGCAGATCGCTTGACCGCGCTGCGCTCGTTCCAGGTGCTGGATGTGCCACCACCACTGGCGTTCGACCATGTCGTCCAGGTGTCCAGCCTGCTGTGCGACTCGCCAATTGCGCTGATCTCACTGGTGGACAGCGAGCGGCTGTTCTTCATGGCCCATGCCGGGCTGGATGCGCGGCAGGTGCCGCGCAAGGGGTCGCTGTGCGAGTGCGCGATCATCCTTCCTGATGAATTGCTTGAGGTGGAGGACACCACCAAGGATGCGCGATTCTCCTCGTCCGAGCTGGTCACCGGGTTCCCCGGCATCCGCTTCTATGCAGGCGTTCCCCTGGTCACCAGCGAAGGCACGGCATTGGGAACCTTGTGCGTCATCGATCGCAAGCCGCGCGTGCTCACCGACTCCCAGCGCACCGGCCTGGAGTACCTGGCGCAACTCACGGTCGAACTGCTGGAATCGCGCCGCCGGGAATTGCGACGCGCCTGATCCGCGACTGGGTCACCTCCGCATCGTCGCAGGAGGCTTGGCACGACTGCGCAACAAACGAAGGCCCCGATCCCGGGGCCTTCGATGTCATCTCAGTAGCAGCAGGGTACTGGCTTAGTAGCCGTCACCATCCGCATCGCCCGGCATCGCGCGCTCGACGCGGTGCCATGCAGCGCGGGTGGCATGCTTTGCTTCTTCCCAGCCCAGTCGTGAGTCGCCCTTGGCGGCTTCGTAATCGTTGCGCAGGTGGGCTTCGGCCTGGTCGAAGGTCTGACCAGCGTACTTGGCGCGGTTCTCGTAACCGGTGCGATAGGCCGGTGCGTAATCGTTGTACGCGTAGTCGGGTTTGACGTACGCCTCGTTCTTGTAATTGTCCTGCCAATAGGCGTTTTCCGCCGTCGGGTTGACCGACTCGCCGACCGCCTTGCCGCCCAATCCGCCAGCGACCGCACCGACCGCGCCACCGATGATCGTGCCCACCGGGCCCGCCACCGAACCGATGGCCGCACCGGCCAATGCACCCGCACCCGCACCCACGCCGGTCCCGACCGGATGCGCACCTGGCGTCCCGGTGATCGGGTCGCGATTCAGATCATTGTTGTCATTGATACCCATGTGGAAATCCTCGTCGACGGCGCCATGCCGCGGTGGCGACAATGTGCGAGTGGGCAAGTCAACGCCGTGTATAGACCGCAGCGCGCGCCCCACTGTTCCGACGCCTTGCTGCCACACACATCACGCCATGCGACATGAAAAACACCATGATTCAAGCACTCTCGCGTTGGCTGAACAGTTCACATATTGCAGACACATGCGGACTCCGCCATGGGCACAAGCACAACTGAACACACGTGTGCCTCAGCCTGGGCGCAACCCATCGAATTCGAACGCAGCACCACCGAACGACCTCCAAGCCCAATCAACCAAGGACCCGTAAGATGGGTAGAGCGAAGCGAAACCCATCGCGTTCCTTCGTCCCGCGCAGCGGGCAGAAGGTGCCCCAAGGGCGGATGAGGGGCGCCCTTGCCAGTACTTCGAATTACCCCGACCCGTTACAGTTGCCATTCGTGAATGGGGACAACAGCGCAGTGTTCGAACAGACCTTCAAGAATATCGACGACATCCTGCACAAGGATGCCGGCTGCACCAGTGAGCTGGACTACACCGAGCAATCGTCCTGGCTGCTATTCCTCAAATACCTGGATGCGCTGGAGCGCGACCGGGCGATGGAAGCGGAACTGCAAGGCAAGCCTTACGCCTTCCTGCTGGAAGATGCCTACCGCTGGGAACACTGGGCCGCGCCGAAATCCAAAGACGGGACGCTGGACCACAACAAGGCGATGACCGGCCCGGACCTGATCGAGTTCGTCAACGGCAAACTGTTCCCGTACCTGCACGGCTTCAAGGCCCGCGCCAGCGGCCCGCAGACGCTTGAATACAAGATTGGCGAGATCTTCGGCGAGATCAAGAACCGCATCCAGTCCGGCTACAACCTGCGCGATGTGATCAACCGCGTCGATGAACTGCGCTTCGGTAGCCACATCGAAAAGCACGAACTCAGCCACCTGTACGAAGCCAAGATCAAGAACATGGGCAACGCCGGGCGCAACGGCGGTGAGTACTACACGCCGCGCCCGTTGATCCGCGCCATGATTCAAGTCGTCGATCCGAAGATCGGCGAGCGCATTTATGACGGCGCGTGTGGAAGCGCGGGATTTTTGTGCGAAGCCTTCGAATACCTCAACAAGCAAGGCAAGCTCTCCACCAGCGACGCCAAGACCCTGCAGACGCGCACGTTCTACGGGCAAGAAAAGAAAAGCCTGGCCTATGTCATCGGCATCATGAACATGATCCTGCATGGCATCGAAGCGCCCAACATCGTCCACGCCAATACGCTGGGCGATAACGTGTTGGACATCCAGCCCAAGGACCAGATGGACGTGGTGCTGGCCAACCCGCCGTTCGGTGGCAAGGAGCGCAAGGAAGTCCAGCAGAATTTCCCGATCAAGACCGGCGAAACCGCGTTTCTTTTTTTGCAGCATTTCATCAAGCGGCTCAAGCCCGGTGGCCGCGCCGCCATCGTGATCAAGAACACATTCCTGTCCAACACCGACAACGCCAGCGTGAGCCTGCGCAAGCTGCTGCTGGAAAGCTGCAACCTGCACACCGTGCTGGACTGTCCGTCTGGCACGTTCCAGGGCGCAGGCGTGAAGACGGTGGTGCTGTTTTTCGACAAGGGCGCGCCGACGCGCAGCACCTGGTATTACCAGCTGGACCCGGGCCGCAACATGGGCAAGACCAATCCGTTGAACGATGCGGATATGGCGGAGTTCGTGGCGCTGCAATCGAGCTTTGCAGTGTCACCGAAAAGCTGGCGGGTGGATGCGGCGGGGATTGATCCGGTCAGTTTTGATCTGTCGGTGAAGAATCCTGATGGTGGCGAGGTCGTGGTGCATCGCAGTCCGCGGGAGATTCTGGATGAGATTGCGATGCTGGATGCGGAGAGTGCGCTGGTGTTGGCGGGGATTAGGGCGTTGGTATGACGGCGAACTGGACCGTCAAACGACTGGAAGAGGCCTGTGATTTCTACAATGGCCTCTGGAAAGGCGAAAAAGAGCCCTTCGTTAATGTTGGTGTGATCCGGAATACGAATTTTACAAAAGAGGGATGGCTCGATGATTCGGATATTGCATACCTAGACGTTGAATCTCGAAAGTTCGAAAAACGACGATTGCAGTACGGCGACGTTATCCTCGAAAAGTCAGGAGGCGGGCCGAAACAGGCGGTCGGTCGGGTTGTGTTGTTCGACAAGAAAGAAGGTGACTTCTCCTTCAGTAATTTCACGTCCGCGATACGTGTTCGTGACCCGGAGCTTCTTGATTTCCGTTTTCTGCATATGTTTCTGCACTGGACTTATGTCTCTGGCGTGACGGAAAAGATTCAGAGCAACTCCACGGGCATTCGTAATCTCGATGGCAACGCCTACAAGGCAATCGAGATTTCATTTCCTAGATTGAAAGCACAGCAACGCATCGTCGCCATCCTCGACGAAGTATTTGCGGGTATCGATTCCGCCAAGGCCAATGCCGAAAGGAATTTGCGGAATGCGCGGGAGGTGTTTGAAGGATGCTTGGAATCGAAGTTCGCGTCGATTACTGGTAACGACTTGCAGGCTGCAATTGGTGACGTAACAGGTGGGGTTTTTACTGGACCATTTGGCTCGTTGCTTCACAAACGGGATTACGTCGAGAACGGAATTCCTTTGGTGAATCCTGCGCATATTTCGACAGGTGAAATTGTTCCCGATTCACGAAAGACAGTGTCAGCGGCGACCGCCACGCGTCTCTCCAGTTACGCGATGCACGCTGGCGACATTGTGATTGGCCGTCGAGGCGAAATGGGTCGTTGCGCTGTAGTCACGGAGAGTCAGGCCGGCTGGCTGTGCGGAACTGGAAGCTTTGTCATCAGGGCTGGCGACAGATTTAACTCTGACTATCTGTCCAGACTTCTGAGGTCGGATGTGCATAAAAAGCGATTGGAAAAAGTTGCAGGCGGCGCCGTAATGCCGAATTTGAGCAACTCTGACTTGAGTAGCTATCAGGTCGCTTTGCCAACTTTAGATCGTCAAATCGAGATGCTTCGCGAGATAGAGCTTATGGAGGCCGAGTTCAAGCGCCTCGAATCCATCTACACCCGCAAACTCACCGCCCTCGACGAACTCAAGCAATCCCTGCTGCATCAGGCGTTTTCGGGTCAGTTGTAGCGATGTCTGGCCGCTACGCCACGCAAGGTGCAGAAGCAGAAGCGCAACCCGGTTCGCGTGGACGCGTGTTGGCCAATCGCCTCGGCATTGTGCGCGTGCGCGACATGCAGATCGCGGAAACAGGCGAACTTCTGCAGCTGACCAATGACCTGCTTGGCGAAGTGACCGAGGGCCAGCAGTTCACCGCCGCCGATCTTTGCGATTGGCATGCCCGCTGGTTGGGCGAGATTTACGAGTGGGCGGGACACTACCGCAACGTCAACTTGAGCAAGGATGGCTTTCCGTTTGCCGCTGCCCGGCTCGTGCCGTCGTTGATGGCGGACTACAGTCGTAGCGTGCTCGCCGCGCACACGCCCTGCACCGGCAAGGGTGAGGAGACGCTAATCCACGCGCTTGCGCTGACCCACGCGGAATACATCCTTGTCCATCCATTTCGTGAAGGGAATGGCCGGCTGGTGCGGTTGCTCAACACGATGATGGCGTTGCAGGCGGGATGGCCGCTGCTGGACTTCGACGGACTGAGGGGCGAAGCCAAAAGACGTTACATCGGCGCGATTCACGCCGCTCAAGGCAACGACTACCTACCACTCGAACGGGTCTTCGCCGCCGTACTGCGGCGGACAATGCGGACGGCTACTTCTTCTTCGGGTGTGGAGCGTTGACGGCAGCTGTGCGGGACGCATTACCCTTTGTTCTGGTCAAGAGCTGATCGCTCACGGCGCTGCGGAACACAGTTGCAGACACACCCTCTATGGCCGATGAACTGCGCACGTTCCGCTCGACACCCTGCTTGCGGGCGGAGGCGGACTGCAGATGGCGATTGCTGGCGGAGAGTGATTTCACCCGCTCAGACTAGCACTGACGTCCTGTACCTGCCATTGATCCTGCGGCCCCTGCTACCCTCGCCGCAAGGGGAGCCATGAACGAATCCGAGACCCGCGCCGAGCATATCGACCCCGCCTTGAAGGCGGCCGGTTGGGGCGTGGTCGAAGGCAGCCAGATCCGCCGCGAGTTCGGCATCACCCAAGGCCGATTGCAGGGTCATGGCGAACGTGCCAAGCCGGAGATCGCCGACTACGTGCTGGTCTATCGCAACATCAAGTTGGCCGTGGTCGAGGCCAAGGCTTGGGACAAGCCGTACACCGAAGGCGTTGGCCAAGCGAAAAGCTACTCGAAGAAACTCGCCGTGCGCTTCACCTATGCGACCAACGGCCGCCAGATCTACGGCATCGACATGCAGACCGGCAGCGAGGGCGATGTCGCCGCGTTCCCAACGCCGGAAGACCTTTGGGCACGCATGTTCGCCACCGCCAACATTTGGCGTGACCGTTTCGCCGCGATCCCGTTCGAGGACAAGGGCGGCACCTGGCAGGGCCGCTATTACCAGGACATCGCCATCCAGCGCGTACTCGATGCGGTTGCAGAAGGTGACGACCGCATCCTGCTGACGCTGGCCACCGGCACCGGCAAGACGTTCATCGCCTTTCAACTCGCATGGAAGATGTTTCAGAGTCGCTGGAACCTGATTGATTGGAAACAGGATGGCGAACCCACACGCCGCCCGCGTGTGTTGTTTCTGGCGGATCGCAACATCCTGGCCGATCAGGCTTACAACGCGTTTTCCGCCTTCGATGAAGACGCGCTGGTACGCATCGCGCCGGATGAAATCCGCAAGAAGGGCCGCGTGCCGACCAACGGCAGCATCTTCTTCACCATCTTCCAGACCTTCATGAGTGGGCCAGGGGACTCACCATATTTCGGCGACTATCCGCCGGATTTTTTCGACTTCATCATCATCGACGAATGCCATCGCGGCGGTGCCAAGGACGAGAGTAGCTGGCGCGAGATTCTGGAGTACTTCCAGCCCGCCGTGCAGCTGGGCCTGACCGCTACGCCCAAGCGCCAGAGCAACGCCGATACCTACGCGTACTTCGGCGAGCCGGTGTACAGCTATTCGCTGAAGGAAGGCATCAATGACGGCTTCCTGACCCCGTTCAAGGTCAAGCAATTCGCCACTACCCTCGACGACTACACCTACACCTCTGACGACGCAGTGGTGGAGGGCGAGGTGGTGCCGGGCAAGCGCTACGTTGAGGCCGACTTCAACCGCGCCATCGTGATCCGCGAACGCGAGTCCTACCGCGTCAATGAGTTCATGCGCCTGATCGACCAGCGCGAGAAGACGCTGGTGTTCTGCGCCACGCAGGAGCACGCAGCGATGGTGCGTGACCTGATCAACCAGGCCAAGACCAGCACCGATCCTTTTTATTGCGTGCGTGTGACCGCCGATGATGGCGCGCGGGGTGACCAGTCCCTGCGCGAGTTCCAGGACAACGAAAAAACCATCCCGACCATCCTGACCACGTCGCAAAAACTCTCGACCGGCGTGGACGCCCGCAACGTGCGCAACATCGTGCTGATGCGGCCGATCAACTCGATGATCGAGTTCAAGCAGATCATCGGCCGCGGTACGCGCCTGTATGACGGCAAGGACTACTTCACGATATACGACTTCGTGAAGGCGTACATGCATTTCAATGATCCCGAGTGGGATGGCGAGCCAGTCGAGCCCGAGGCGCGGACTGCGCACCTGAAGGCAGAAGGTGATGAAGACGTGCCGCCGTCCGTCGAGTCCGCGCCGACCGACCCGCGGCCTGTGAAAATCCAGGTGAAGCTGGCTGACGGCAAGGCGCGACAGATCCAGAGCATGTTCGCAACCACCTTCTGGAGCGCGGATGGCCGTCCAATGTCCGCCGCACAATTTCTGGAAAGCCTGTTCGGCGTGCTGCCGGAATTCTTCAAGGACGAAGATCAGTTGCGCGAAATCTGGAGCGATCCCGCCACGCGCAAGGCGCTATTGCTTGGACTGGCGGACAAGGGTTTCGGGCGTGAAGCACTGGCCGAAATGCAGAAGGCGATCGAGGCAGAGAACAGCGACCTGTTCGACGTGCTGGCCTATGTCGCATACACCCGCGCGCCGCTCACCCGCGGGGAACGAGCTGTCCAAGCCAAGGCAGGCATCAACACCAGCTACAAGAACAACAGGCAGCTGGCTTTCCTTGAATTCGTGCTGGGGCATTACGTGGATGAGGGCGTGGACGAACTCGACCTCGACAAGCTCACGCCATTGTTGCGCCTCAAATACAACGCCATCGCGGATGCGGCTGCTGAGTTGGGTACGGTCGATGAGATTCGGGGCTTGTTTGTTGGATTCCAGAAGTACCTCTATCTGGAAGCGGATTAACGCGGCCGTCCCTTGCTTTCGGCGACCGCTGCTTCCCGAAGCCACTCCCGTTGGAAAGATTCTGCGTAATAAGCAGAAATACAGTCGTCACTGCGATTCAAGTTTCGACGTTGAGCCTCTTTGACGTCGCAAGTGATTGCCTGCAGGTCTACCTTGTAGTCAATGGCCAGCATGGCATCGATCAAGTCCTTCGCGGGCTGAAGCTCTGCGCCGATGAGTTCCGTCACGATATGGCGACGTTCGGCAATGGCCCGTTTCGCCACAATCGATCCGATGATCTGCATCGGCTCTTCGAAGGCCTCGGGGAAAGGGAAAAAACTTCCGCGACTCAGGTTCAGAAAAATCTCGGCGGCATCCACAAGAACGAAACCCGTCGAATAGCGCTGCTTGCGTAGGGTGGTTTTTCCACAAGCGACGCCTCCCATGAAAATGACAATTCGCGAGTCAGCACCGTCGGGAAGCGATGAATCGTCAAAGTAACGATTAATCTCCGCACCGATGTTGAATTCGAAAACGTGCTCGTTTTGCATGGTATTTACCTGTGCGAGATCCAACCGACGATCAGGCCAATGACGGCAACGACTGCTGCGAACCACCAGCGTCGTTCCTGCTGGTGATTGATTTCCCGCTCATGCAGGCTCACAGCAAGGTCGACAAGCTTGCAAATTTCAGCAGTATCCAAGGGGGGACGCGAGAGACGGACGGCGTTGGCTTCGGGGTCGCCATTGGCCAAAGCTATAGCTTCTTCTCTGGACAGTTGTCGATGCTCGAAGGTGTCGTAATCGCGTTCCTTGCTGCGTCGCCAGACCAGCGCGACGTTTTCGCCTTGAATGGTAAAGAACTCAGGATGCTCGATGAAGATTGAAAGCCAGTTGTCGGCGCTCACGGGTGTGCGACCGAGGCGCATTTCCCACTTCGACAGGTAGCGACTTGCGAACCGGTAGGTACCCAGCACCTGGATTGCGGCGATCAAGTCAGCAAGACGAGCGGCATTCCTCGTATAAGGGGACTTCGAGAAAGAAAGCATTTTGGATACCCTGAAGAGAAGGCGCCAGCAAGTTATCTGGTAGCGTTGATGATGCCTAAAATTGCAAATACGCGCCGCTCTCCACACCTTGCGATCGGCATAAATACCAAAGCCGCACCCCTCACCCTGAGTTACGCTGGCGCTCTCCCGCATGCGGGGTGAGGGAAACATGATGGTGGGGAAATGGGATCAGAGTTAAGTTTCCTGATAACCATTCCGGCTCGACGGCATTCATCGTCAGGAAATTGCACTCTGACCCTATTTCCGCGTTGTTAGAAAGGATCGCGGAAGGCGGGTTCGAACCCGCCCTACACAGTGGCTGGCGGGCGTTCAGGGTGATGGGTTTTGCTGCGCTCTACCGATCCTACGGTGGAGGGATGTGGCCATCCGTTCCTCGCTTCACATGGGGCGGGACGCCTGTCGTGCGGCACGGGATAACTTACCCAATCACAGGACGCGACAATTCGGTGGAGCATCATGTGACGCCCGTCACCCAGAGCCTGCATTACCCATGACTTACGGCGCTGTGACCGGCACCCTCAATCCCGCACTCTCCACGGACTGCGATCCACCAACTCCGGATCGACGACCCTTCCACAAGGACTCTCCATGCGCTGCACGCTCGCCGTTTCCATCGCCATTGCCATGACCGGAACCTCCCTCGCCGTCGCAGCACAGCCGCACATGGCGCCGATGGTGGCGAATGTCACCACGCAGTTGCCACGCGCCGTGCGGCCCACGCATTACGAGGTGGCCGTCGTCCCGAATGCGCAGATGCTGACGTTCGAGGGCAAGGTTTCGATCAGGATCGAGGTGCTGGAGCCGACGACGAGCATCACGCTCAACGCGGTCGACATGACCTTCGCGTCGGCGCAGCTGGTGTCCGGTGGCGCCAAGGGCCGGGCCTACGAGCCGAAGATTTCGGTGGATGCGCAGGCGCAGACGGCGACCTTCACCTTCGCGCAGCCGCTGGGCGTGGGGTCGTACACGCTGGCGATCGCATACACCGGCAAGATCGGCACCCAGGCCAACGGATTGTTTGCGATCGACTACGACACCAAGGCCGGCAAGAAGCGCGCGCTGTACACGCAGTTCGAGAATTCCGATGCGCGCAAGTTCATTCCGTCATGGGATGAGCCCAACTACAAGGCGACCTTTGACCTGACGGCGACGGTGCCGTCGGCGCAGATGGCAGTGAGCAACATGCCGGCGGCGGACACCACGGACCTGCACGACGGCACCAAGCGGGTGCATTTCCAGACCTCGCCGAAGATGTCCACGTACCTGTTGTTCTTCGGCCTGGGCGATTTTGATCGCATCACGGCCAAGTCAGGGGCGACCGAAGTTGGCGTCGTCACGCAGGCGGGTTTGAGCGAGCAGGGCAAGTTCGCGCTGGCGTCGTCGGCGCAGGTGCTGCGCGAATACAACGAGTACTTCGCAACGCCATTTCCGCTGCCCAAACTCGACAACATCGCATCGCCCGGCAGCAGCCAGTTCTTCGGTGCGATGGAAAACTGGGGCGCGATCTACACCTTCGAACGCATATTGCTGCTCGACCCGACGATCTCCACCCAGGGCGACAAGCAGGGCATCTTCTCGGTGCAGGCGCATGAAATGGCGCACCAGTGGTTCGGCGACCTGGTGACGATGAGCTGGTGGGACGACTTGTGGCTCAACGAAGGCTTCGCGACTTGGATGGCGGCGCGCACGACGCAGAAGCTGCATCCGGAGTGGAACACGGTGCTGGAGACCGTCGGCGAGCGCGAGGCGGCGATGTCGCGTGATGCGGTGGCGACCACGCACCCGGTGGTGCAACACGTGGAAACGGTGGAACAGGCGAGCCAGGCCTTCGATGCGATCACTTATGAGAAGGGCGCGGCGGTGATCCGCATGCTGGAGGGCTATGTCGGCCCTGACGCGTGGCGCAGCGGCGTTCGCAGTTACATGAAGCAGCATGCATACGGCAACACGGTGTCCGACGACCTGTGGCGCGCGGTGGAGACCGCGGCGGGCAAACCCATCCTGGACATCGCGCACGATTTCACCCTGCAGCCGGGCGTGCCGCTGATCCGTGTTGCCACGGAAGCCTGCGGCGACGGCAAGACCACGCTGCAGTTGACGCAGGATGAATTCACCAAGGATCGGCCGGGCAAGACGTCGCTGAAATGGCGCGTGCCGGTGATCGCGCAGGTGGTCGGTGGCAAGCCGGTGCGCACGCTGGTCACCGCAGGTGCAGGCACGCTTGAGGTGCCGGGGTGTGGGCCGGTGATTGTCAATGCCGGGCAGAGCGGTTACTACCGCACGCTGTACACGGCGAAGGATTTCGCGGCGCTACGCGATGACTTCGCGAAGGTCGCACCAATCGACCAGCTGGGCCTGATGGGCAACACCTGGGCGCTGGGCATGTCCGGGTTGCAGCCGGCGTCGGATTACCTGGAGCTGGTCGACGCGACGCCGGCCACTGCGGATCCGCAAATCTGGGGTGACATCGCCGACAACCTGCAGGCGCTCAACAATTACTACCGTGGTGATGATGCCCGGCAGAAGACGTTCGAGTCGTTCGCGATCAAGCGCCTGGCGCCGGTGTTCGAGCGCATTGGCTGGCAGGCGCGCGCTGGCGAAAGCGCGCCGGTGACCAACCTGCGCACGCAGTTGATCGGGACGCTTGGTGACCTTGGCGATGCGAAGGTGATTGCCGAGGCGACGCGCCGTTACTCCGTGCAGGACAGCGATCCGAAGGCGGTGCCAGCGGAACTGCGCAGGACGATCCTGGGTGTGGTCGCGACGCATGCCGATGCCGCGACATGGGACACGCTGCACGCGACGGCGCGCTCGGAAAAATCCGCGCTGGTGAAAGACCAGATGTATCGCCTGCTGTCGGTTGCCAAGGAGCCCGCGTTGGCGCGCCGCGCGCTGGAGTTGGCGCTCACTGACGAGCCGGGGGCGACCAACAGCGCGGGCATGGTGGCGCGCGTGTCTGCGGAACATCCGGACATGGCATTCGATTTTGCGATGGCGCATCGCGAACAGCTGGACAGGAAAATCGATACGACTTCCAGCAGCCGCTATTACCCGCGACTGGGGAATGCTTCGCTGGACGCGGCGATGATCGGCAAGATCCAGGCGTATGCCGACAAGTACGTCGCCGCCAGTTCCCGTCGGGAAGCGGAAACGGCGATCGCCAACATCAAGTACCGGATGCAGGTTCGCAACGAGCGGTTGCCTTCGATCGATGCGTGGCTGGCACGGCACGCGAAGTAGGGCTGTGTTCCGCGTCGGGCTGCGACGCGCGACGATGGCTTCCAGCTGCTTCAGGTCGGCGGGCGAGGCGATCCATTGCATCGCCTCGCCCGGGCAGGCGCGGTCCTAGCTGGTGACGGCAACCCCGGCTGGATGCAGGTCCTCGATGACCTCCATCGAGCTGATGTGCCCGCAGACCTGCAGGATGTCCGCGAAGGCATGATTGACTTCGCGGTGCTCGGCCTCGTCGGCGCGCACGGCGATCACGACATCGCGCAGCCGGGCGCCTTCGGGGAGATCCCAGTAACTCATTGCGATCGCGGGCGCGGCGACGTTATCCACGCGCCCGGCATCGATTTCGGCAAGGTACTGGGTGTAGCTGATGACGGCCTGCTCCTCGAAGTAGCCGACGAGCCGGTGCGCAGTGCGTGATGAGACCAGATACAGGATCAGGAAAAATGTGAAGAATCCTGCCTGTGCCGCCATCACCAGCAATCGCTCGAACCAGTTCGGCTTGGCGATTTCGATGAATGTCATCAGGTGCATGCGCTCGTTTTCTGCCTCGTCCATGAGCGCGCGGATCCAGCCGTGGTCGTGCCGCATCAGACGCAGGCAGCGCAGGTGGATCAATGCGCCACCGACCATGCCCGGGACGGCGGCGATCGTCTCCAGGACGATCGCACGGTTACCGTAGCGCTTGGCGAAAAACGTGTCGGCCAGGAACCGCAGGCTGCGGGTGATGCCGTAGGCGATCCGGTCAGACCAGTCCGTGATGTCGTGGCGCGTTTCGAGTGCGAAGTGCTGCTTCGTCGATGTTGTCGAGCTGATCATGGGAGGCCCTGTCTTTACCTTTACTTGCGTGCCGTTGCAGATGTGGTTGCGAGGAACGCCACGCCCCTTACTTGACCACCACCTGGCCATTCATCAGCGACCAGTGGCCCGGTGCCGAACAGAAGAATGTGTAGGCGCCGCCAGCCTTCAATGCGCTGCCGGGAAACGACGTCGTGGCCTTCTCGCCGCCGCCGACGATCTTGGTCGATGAGATGACGCGCTTGTCATTGAGCGGCACGTAGTTCCCCGCGAGTCCAGCTTTGAGTCCATCGTTGGCGACGGACTGGAAGGCGTCCGTGGCCGTGATCACCACGTTGTGCCCCATCATCTGCGCAGGCATCTGGCCTTGGTGGACCAGGTTGACGGTGATGGTCTTGCACGAAGAGGAAACCGTCACGGTGTGTTTGTCGAACTTCATGCTGTCGCCGGCCTTGAGGTCGATGTTGCAGTTGCCCGCAGGCGCGGCTGCGGAGGCAGCGAACGGAAATGCCAGGGCGACGAGAACGAATGCGAGGGGTGCAAGAGTGCGCATGATGTTGGCCTTTTGTGGGGATGAAGAGGAATTACAGCGCTACCCAGAGGTAGACGAACGCGGTGTTGTTGGCACTGGCAGGGCGGCCTGCGATGTCA
Organism: Lysobacterales bacterium; assembly: GCA_038236935.1. Taxonomy (GTDB): domain Bacteria; phylum Pseudomonadota; class Gammaproteobacteria; order Xanthomonadales; family Xanthomonadaceae; genus Cognatiluteimonas. The sequence goes on along the minus strand of JBBRZH010000013.1, from coordinate 26,601 downwards.
CCAGCCGCGCCACTGAAGCGGGTGTAGAACGTGTACTGCGCGCCCACGCGCACGTGCGCCCAGTGCGAGTCGTGCTTATCCATTGCCGCCATCTCGTGATGGCCCGGCGTCCAGTTGAGCTCGACAGTGCCACCTTGCGTGTTGGGCGTGCGGGTATCCCCGTACAGCAGGCCATCGGCACTGCCGTTGTAGGCGAATGCGCCCAGCGTCGCGCCCCAGGTGTTGCGGTACCAGTAGCTGCCATTGATGTTCAGCGCCTGCAACGAATCGTGCAGATGTTCGGAATTGCCTGCTCCGTAAGTCGCATCCAGTCGTTGGGTTTCTGTCACGAACAGCGCGTTGACGGTGTAGGTGTGGATGCCCTTGCCGAAATGCTGGTAGCTGGCATCCACGCCCAGGTCGTGGAACCGGTCGGTCGGTCCGCCAATCGGTATTGCATGACCGGACGGGTCGCTATCCACCAGGCCCCTGTTCGCATTCAACGCAAATCCGCCGACGGCGACGTTGCCACCAGGGATGTCCCAGCTGCGCGTCAGGCGCGCATAGGGCGCGATGCCTGATAGGCGCCCGCTGTAATCCGCATTGACCTTGCGCAGGAACGATGGCGACAACGAGCGGTATCCGCCCACTTCGACGTACCACGTGCCGTCGATCTGCGTGTAGGCACTGGCACCGATGACCTGGCCGCCCAGTCCTCCGAACAACATGGGCGCGGCGGGTGCGCCCGGCGCGAGATCGGGAGACATGTACGGGTATTGCCAGGCAGGTGCGGTGTTGAACACATCGGTGAGCGTGGGGTTGTTGTTGACGGTCAATCCCCACACCCCGTTGTGTTTCTTGCCGGAGAAGGTGCGGGCATAGCGCAGTTCGGCGTTGTCCCAGCCCAGCAGTCCGCCATTCTGTGAATACGTCGCTTGTGCGAACACGCCAAGGTGCGGGCCAAGGCGTCCGGCCAGGAACACCGAAGCCTGCTGCAGTTCGACATTGTCATTGCGATGGAAATGCTTGGCCGGCACATCGGCCTGCGCCTGCTGCGTATGGGTGTACGACTCCACCATCATTGCCGACAGCGGCACGTTGGCACTGTCGCCCACCTTGAGCGTGTACCCCATCAACTTGAACTGGCGCCCAAAGGGCGTGAGCTGGGGGCCAAAGCCGCCGACATGGCAACCGGTGCATGGCTGCCCCGTCTGTCGCGCGTAAGAGGGCACCGCATGTGCCGCAGGCGCGTGCATCGCGCCCCACGCCAGCGTGACCAACACCATGGCACGAAGGGCCATGCGCCCAAATGAACCGTTCACCCTCAGCTGGTATCCACTTTCCACGTGCAGTACTCCCCGAGGCGTCAATGGGCTGGTATCGCCGAATGGACCGGCGAAAACAGCGTGAAGCCAGAGCATCGACGAATCGAGCGCCCAGCTCCTTGATCTGGATCAACTTGCGTCTGGAAGGTCAGGTCCGCGATGTGTGGATGCAAGCCGACGCAACGCTTCACGCCCGCTTGTCGCCTGCGTCAGCAAAGTACATGCCCCCAACAAAGAGGACACACCATGGATGCCATCAGCCTGCTCAAGGACGACCACCAGAAGGTGCGCAAGCTGCTCAAGGAACTGGACGACACCACCAATCGGGCGGAGAAAACTCGGCCTGAGTTGCTGGCACAGATCGCCATGGAAATCCGCGTGCACTCGGCGATCGAGGAGGAAATCTTCTATCCGGCGTTCAAGGCTGCTGGCGACAAGGCCGACGACGGCAAGATGTATTTCGAGGCGTTGGAGGAGCATCGCGCTGCCGGTGAACTGGTCCTGCCCGACCTGCTGGAGACCGATGTCACGTCCGATCAGTTTGGTGGCCGCGCCAAGGTGCTCAAGGAACTGATCGAGCACCACGCGGGCGAGGAAGAGAAAGAAATGTTTCCACGCGCTCGTGAACTTCTCAGCAAGGAGCAGCTGGTCGAACTCGGCGACCAGATGTTGCAACGCAAGACCGAATTGCTGGCCATGTACCAAGCGTAGTCAGCACGGAGGTATCGCGTAGGAACCGACGCCATTGCCGCAGGGACGTGCCTGCGGCAATCTCTGTCGCGAATGTCTCAGCGCATGCGGCGCGACGTTGCAAATCCAAGTCTTTGCCGCGTACGCCATTCGTGCCACACCAGCACGATCACTACGATATCCAGCACGGTGAGAGCGATCAGCCACGGCGAATGCGTCTGCGTGTAGCGGTAGCACTGGTACACCACGAAAGCGACCAACACCCAGATCGACGCCGGGTACGACCACATCTTTCGTCGCAACAGGCCCGCGACGAGCAGGACCTTGATCAGCCCATGCACGGCCAGGTAAATGCTGGCGAATAGCTGCGTCCCGTGGCCGAACTGTTCGGCGGAGTGACGCAGGAACATACCGATCGAATCATGCGGGTCTTCGATCAATTCGGGCTGGGTGAACCGCATCGCCAGACGGATCAGCTGGTCCTGGCTGACCACCAGCAGCAGCGCGCCACCCACCATTTGCAATAGTCCGACGATGCCCTTGATCCAGACGGACACCAGGAACAGGTCATGCCACGCGCGTTCCTTGCGGGTAGGCGTGGGTGTCCGCGGCGCTTGAGCAATGGCATTGGCGTGGATGGGTAGTGTGTCGTCGGTGGTTCGCATGATCGTTGCGGCTGGAAGGGAAGGTGGATTGTGCGGCCATCCTGTTGCGCCAGCGTGAGCGAATTCATTTTCGACCTCACCTCGCGTTGGCGCGTGCACCGGTATGTTGCGCCGATGAATGCACGCACGACACGACACCCCGAATCCGACTTGACCAGTCCGCTCGACCTCGCCGAGGCACTCGCGCGTGCACGGGAAGAGCTGGATGCATGTCGCAAGCGCAGCGAGTTCCGGGCAGGCGCGTTGCGGGCCATCACCGATGGCGTGATCACGGTCGACCTGCAGGGCCACATCAGCTTCCTGAATCCAGTTGCCTCGCACCTGATCGGGTGGCCCGAGAAGGAAGCGCTCGGCCGACCCGTCACCGATGTCCTGATGTTGTCCGACGACCACGGAACACGCATCGATGTCCTGGCACCGAGCGGGACGATCAGCTCACTGCGACGGCGCGATCGCCATGTGGTGTTCGTGCAGGGGGCGATCACGCCGATGACCAAGGATGGCGAAGCTGCCATCGGATGCGTGGTGACCTTCCGTAACGTCACCGCCACCCGGCGTCTGACCGACGAGCTGAAATACCAGGCCAACCACGACTCGCTCACCGGGCTGCACAACCGGCGTGCCTTCGAATCGAAGCTGCAGCGGGCCATCGTGTCGGCACGCGGGAAGCATGCCTGCCACTCGATCATCTACGTCGACCTGGACCGGTTCAAGACCGTCAACGATCGTGGTGGTCATCTCGCCGGTGACGAGCTGTTGCGGCAGCTGTCCGTGCTGTTGCGTGAGCAATTGCGCGAGCACGATACGCTGGCGAGGATGGGTGGCGATGAGTTCGCGGTGCTGCTGGAGCATTGCCAGCCGGGGCAGGCCACGGTCGTTGCGGAGAAGATCCGTTCGGGGCTTGAGAGATTCCGCTTCCATTGGCAGGGGCAGGAATTCACCATCGGCGCGAGCGTGGGACAAGTGAATTTCCACGACGATTCCGCAACGGGTGTCGAGTTGCTCAACGTCGCTGACGAGATGTGTTACGCGGCCAAGCGTCGCGGTCGCAACCAGGTGGTGGTGCATCCCCGGTTCTCGCACGGTGGGGATGCGGGCGTCGACGAAGGCACATCGCCAGGGCGACAGTCGTTGCAGGGCATGTAACGTCGTTGGGGCGTCAACTCAATCGCTAGTCATATCGGCCAGCGGGAGCGTGACCACGAAGGTACTGCCCTTGTCTCGGCCATCGCTGCGCACCACGACGCTGCCGCCGTGGGCTCCGACCAGTTCACGTACCACCGCCAGGCCAATCCCGAGCCCGCCACTGTGCAAGGTCAATGCGCCGGCGTCTTGCATGAACAAATCGAAAATATGCGGCAATGCCTCGGCGGTGATGCCGATGCCGTTGTCGGCGATGGTGACGATCGCGTTGTTGTCCTGTGTCGCCAGCGACAGTGTGATGTGACCACCGGCCGGGGTGTATTTGGATGCATTGTCGAGCAGGTTGCTGAAAACCTGCGCCAGCCGCACCGGGTCCGCCTGTGTGATGACAGGTGGGGCTGGCACGTCAATATCGAAATGCTGTTTGCGCGCCTGCATTGCCGACTCGCAGGTCTGCTTTGCCAACGTCAGGATCCCGGCGAGCTCGACGGCGCTGTATTCCAACCGCAGCTTGCCAGTGCTGATGCGCGAGCCGTCGAGGAGGTCATCGACCAACCGCGCCAGGTGCGTCACCTGCGATTCGATGATTCCTTGCAGGCGCACCAGACGTGCCTCGTCGGTGCCGGACAGGTTCAGCAGACCCGCGGCCATGCGGATCGGTGTCAGCGGATTGCGCAATTCATGCGCGACCATCGCCATGAACTTGATCTGTCGGCCATGGGCTTCTTCGGCCAGTGCCTTCAACTCCTGGGCAGTGAGTGCGGCGATGACCAAGCGCTCGTTGGCGTGGCGCAAGTCGGCCATCGGCGAATGCTCGCTGATGGCAATGACTCCCGCCGTGACCGGATGCAGCACGACTTCCTGCCCGGAAAGTTCCAGCCGCGGATCGTTTGGCAGCGCCGGATCACGTTGGAAAAAACCGCTGCCGCCGCGCCGCTTGGCGACATACATCGCCGCGTCCGCCGACGCGATGAGCGTGGCTGCGGTGGTGCCGTCCTCGGGATAAAGGGCCACGCCGATGCTCGTCTGGAGGCTGACGACATGCGCCCCGATCTGGGTTGGCAGTGAAAGTGCATGCAGCATCTTGCTGGCGATGGCCGCCGCCTCGGACGGCTGACCGATCTGGGCCAGCAGCACGACGAACTCATCACCACCATGACGACTGACGGTATCGGTGGCGCGCACCACGGATTCCAGCCGGCGTGCGGCGAGTTGCAGCGCGCTGTCGCCGGCGGCGTGGCCCATCGTGTCGTTGATCGTCTTGAGATTATCGACATCGACGAACAGCACTGCCAGCGATGCGGCATGCCGCTGCGCCAACGCGATGGCGTTGTCCAGGCGCTCCAGCATCAGCGCGCGGTTGGGGGTATTGGTCAGCGGGTCGCGCTGGTTGGTGCTGACCATGTCGGCGATGGTCTTGACCGCCGTGTCGGCGATCGTGTTTGCATGCAGCGCAGCAGCCACCAGGTACTCGTTGGCTTCCAGCAACTGGACATTACGCTGGCTGCCGATCTCCTGTTTCACCTCACTTAGATGACTACGCAATCGCGCCAGTTCGATGCGTACGTCGTCGGCTTGACGGTTGAGCGACGCAAGCGTTTCCACCGCGATCGATGGGCTGTCGGAGGCGCTGATCACGACGAATCACTCACAGATGAGTCGACTTCAACCATTGCCCACGTCGTCATTGGAATCATCGGCATCGTCCACCTCGCGCCGCTTTGGCCGTCCGCCGAACAAGCCCTGGAACTGGGTGAGCATCGCGCCGATGCGGATGCCGTCGTCGTCGATGGTGAACTCGCGCAATTCGTCGGAATGCGCGGCGGCGCGCACCTTCACCACCCCGATCATCCGCAGCAGCCTGCTGTCGACCTCGATGTAGCGCTGCACGATGATCGCGTCCGTCAGGAATGCCGCGCCGTAGGGGCTGAAGCGCAGATCCGTGTAGCGGTCTTCCAGCTCCGTCGTCAACAGCACCGTGACACCGGTGCTGGCCAGCGCGGTCACCATCCGGTACAGCGACTGGCGGAAGTCCTGGCGGAAGGTGGGCGCCATCATCAGTTCGAAGCCGGACAACGAATCCAGCACCAGTCGGGTGGCGCCGACCCGACGGATCTCATTGAGGACCAGCGTAGTGATCTCATCGACCGACAGGTCCGATTCCGGTGCGCGCATCAGGCCGACGGCGCCACGATCGATCAGGTCGGCGACGATCCGGTTGCGCGACAGGCTCGGGCGTTGCTCGAAGGACGCGATCACGCCGGTTTCCCCTTGGCGTGCGCCCTCGGCCAGGAACGCCGCCGCCAGGATGCTTTTGCCCGAGCCCGACGGCCCTGCCACCAGCAGCGAATAGCCGCGCGGCAAACCGCCACCCATCAACTCGTCCAGGCCGGACACGCCCATGCTGAGGGGTGCACCAACAGGGGGACTGGAGACTGCTTCGCCCCGCACCACCACCTGCGCCGGCGGAAACACCTGGATGCCGGAGCCGTTCATGCGGAAGGTGTGTTTGCCTGGCAGCGACGGTTGGCCGCGCATCTTGGTGACCTCCAGCTTGCGCACCACGGAATTGCGATCCACGCTCTGGCGCAACCAGATGAGGCCATCGGCGATGGTGAACACCGGATTGGGGTCGCTCTCGCTGAAGTATTCGCCGATCAGGAAGGTCGTCGCCTGCCAGCTGGTCATCAACATGCCAAGTTGCTGGACGAACTGCTGCAGGCTCAGGAAGGATTTCGCCTCGCTGTCCTTCCCGGCGATGGTCACCGAGCGGAACGAGTCGACGAAGACCACTCCCGGGCTATGCAGTTCCACCGCCGCCGCGATGCGCGCGAGTACCTTGCCCAGGTCGCCGGTTGACATGTCTTCGGACAGGTTGATGTAGTGGATCGAGCGATTGACCTTGTCCTGATCGAAGAACCCGAACTGCTGCTGGTAGCGCAGCATTTTCAACGGCGGCTCCCCAAGCACGGTGAAGAAGATCGCCGGCCGCTCGGGCGTCGCCAGCGAAAACATCATCTGATGCGCCAGCGTGGTCTTGCCGCTGCCCGGCGGGCCGGCAAGGATGTTGAACGAAAACTCCGGCAGTCCGCCGCCCAGGACCTCGTCCAGCCCCGGTACGCCGGTCATCAGGCGATGGATCGTCGGTTTGTCCTTCATGAGTGGTTGTCCTGTACGGCGTCGCTACTGGTAGGGGTGTCACAGATGGAGCCAAGCAGGCGCTCGGTCAACGATGCGCCGATAAGGCCGCTCAGCAGGTCATGGAAAGTGTTGAGCAGGGCGGTCGTGCCGAGCTTGGCATCCTCGGCGGACTGTCCTGACAGCGCGGTCTGCAGGGAGGAGAAATCTCCGGGAACCAGCGCACCTTCGTACACGGCAACCAGCCACGGAAATCCAGGCCGGACCAGGAACAGGCTGCGTTGATACAACGCCGCCACGCCGCGCTGGCTGATGATCGGCGCCAAGGCCGCATCGATGGCATGCAGGATTGCGACCGTCCCGCGCGCAATGCGTGAGGCATCCGCGCCGTCGGTGGACAGTTGCGTCAATGCCGACTGGATGACTTGCTTCGCGTTTTGCATCGATCACTGCTCGAACAGTAGTCGAGCATACTCCCCCGCCATGAACTGCCATTCATGTCTAGAACATCCAGCAAAGGCACCGCTCCGCTTCAGATCGCATGAACGGGCGTCTGCGTCTGCCGGCGGACAGTCATCCCTGCTCGCGCAGGACCACGCTGGGCGGTGCATCCAGCACGCGACGGGTGGCGAACAACCCGGCCAGCAGGGCGGCCAGCATGCCGATGCCACCGCCAATTGCCGCGAGCGTCCAGTTCGGCGTCCACGGCAGGTCGAACACGCGTTTTGCGACGACACCCGAGAGGATCGACGCCGCAATCGCGGCGACAAGTCCGGACAACAATCCGATCGCGGCGAACTCCGATGCCTGTGCCAGGCGCAATTGCCGGCGGCTGCCGCCAAGCGCGCGCATCACGCCACCTTCGAGCAGACGCTCGTCCTGGCTGGCGCTGATCGCGGCCAGCAGCACCAGCACACCGGCCGCGAGCGAGAACCAGAACACCACCTGCACGACTTTCGATACCTGGTCGCCGGTGGTGCGCATCTGCTTGAGCACGGCGTCGATGTCGATCACCGACACGTTGGGGAAGCGTTCCACCAGCGCGGCCGTGAAGCGCGTGTCGGCCGGCGGCACCTTGACGGCGGCGACGTAACTGGCGGGGTAAGCATCAAGCGCGCCGGGCGAAGCGATGACGAAGAAGTTGGGTTTGAAACTTTCCCAATCGACGCTGCGCAGGCTGGCGATCGGTGCCTCGAAGCGTTCGCCCGCGATGTCGAAAGCGATGCGATCGCCGAGTTTCCATCCCAGCGAATCGGCAAAGCGCTGCTCCACGGAAATCTGTGGCGTACGCAATCCATGTGCAGGCCAGAACGTGCCGGCAGTGATGGTGTTGTCGGCGCGCAGTGTTGCAGCGCTCGACAGGTTGAATTCGCGATCCGCGCGCGGGCGAGCCATTGAGTCGTCATTGCCACGTTGTTCCTGCACAAGCACGGGCTTGCCGTTGCGCGACAGCAGGCGGCCGCGCACCATCGGGAACAACGTCGGCGCGGGAAGATGCTGCGACTTCACGAAGGCCTGCACCGGGGACACCTGGTCGGCCTGCACGTTGATCAGGAAGCGGTTGGGTGCGTCCTGCGCCAGCGAATGTTGCCAGCGATCGAGCAGGTCGGTGCGCACGAAGCCGAGCAGCAGCAACGCCATCAATCCCAGCCCGAGTGCCGACACCTGCGCAATGCTGGTCGCGGGCCGACGGCTGACGTTGGCCAGCCCGTAACGCAGGCTGCCGCGCAGGCGCGGGCGCAGCCGTCGCACGACCCAGATCAGCAGCCATGCCAGTGTCGCCAGCACCGCGAGCGTGGCGGCAATGCCGAGCAACATCGCGCCGCCGAGCGTGGCCGAGCCGGCTTTCCACCATAGCAATGCGGCCATGCCGCCGAATCCGGCGAGCGCGACCAACAGCGCGCTGGGTTCGGCGGTGTCCAGGTCGCGCCGCAACACCCGCAGCGCCGACACGCGACGCAGTGCGAGCACCGGCGGTGTCGCGAATGCGAGCAGCACCACCATGCCAACGCACAGGCCCTGCAACGCAGGCAGCCAACCAGCGGGTGGAATCGAGAGTTTGAGCAATGTCGCCAGCCAATCGGCGACCGCCCACTGCAACGCGAACGCGATCACCACGCCCAGCACGCTGGCGATCAATCCAAGCAGCACCATCTCACCGACATGGATGCCAACCAGCGTGCGCTGGCTGGCGCCGAGGCAACGCATGACCGCAGCGCCGGACAAGTGACGCTCGCTGTGGCGACGCGCGGCCATGGCCACCGCGACGGCGGCGAGTACCACAGAAACAAGTGCCGCCAGGCCAAGAAAACGCCCCGCGCGATCCAGTGCGGAGCGAACTTCCGGACGTGTTTGCCCGGCGGTTTCCAGCCGTTCGCCACGCGCGAGTCGTGGCTTGATGGTGGTGACGAATCGTTCCACCGCGCTTGCGTCGCCGGCGATCATCAATCGATATGTCACACGACTGCCTTCCTGCACGAGGCCGGTTGCAGGGAGGTCGTCGGTGTTGAGGAATACGCGCGGTGCAACGTTGAAATAGTCGAGCGCGGCGTTGGGTTCTTCGAGCACGAGTGCGGTCAGGCGCAGTCTGGATTCACCAATCGCGAGCATGTCGCCGATCTTCGCGTGCAAGGCCACCGCACCTGCGCGACTCATCCATGCACTGCCGCGCGTTGGGCGCGTCGTGGTCGCGTGTTGAGCGCCAGCCGCATCGATGAGCTTGAATTGCCCGCGCAAAGGGAAGCCGGCGCCAAGCGCGTGCAGTTCACCCAGCCGCAGGTTGGCGTCGATGCCTTCGCCGACGCGTACCATGCTGTCGAGTTCGACGGACTCTGTGCGCTGCAATCCGGTCGCGTTACCCGCACTGCGAACGCCTCCGACGATGGGCTTGTCGCCACGTACTACCGCGTCGCCACCCATCAGACGATTGGCTTCGATGGCGAGTGCGCGTTCGGCGCGGTCGGTAATGAAGCCGACCGCGGTCACCGCAATCACTGCCAGCATCAGCGCCGCGATCAGGATGCGGATGTCGCCGGCCTTGAGGTCGCGCAGCAGTTGTCGCCATGCGAGCCGCATCAGGTTCATGTCGCCACCAGCCGGCCACCATCCAGGCGCAGAGCCCGGGTGCAGCGGGTGGCGAGATGTTCGTCATGCGTGACCAGCACCAGCGTGGTGCCCGCATCGGCATTGAGTGCGAACAACAGTTCGATGATGGCCTGGCCGGTGACGGTATCGAGGTTGCCGGTGGGTTCGTCGGCAAACAGCAGCGAAGGCCGCGTCACGAAGGCGCGCGCGAGCGCCACGCGTTGCTGCTCGCCACCGGAGAGTTGGCGCGGGTAGTGATCCAGTCGCTGGCCGAGGCCGACTTTTTCGAGGATCGCACGGGCAGGGGAGTCGACATCGGCATCGCCGCGCAGTTCGAGTGGAAGCATCACGTTTTCCAGCGCCGTCAGCGAAGGCAGCAACTGGAAACTCTGGAAGACGAAGCCGACCTTTTCACCTCGCACGCGCGCGCGGCCGTCCTCGTCGAGGGTCGACATCGCGCCGCCATCGAGCAGGACATTGCCGCTGCTGGGCGTGTCCAGGCCGGCCATCAGGGCGAGCAGCGTGCTCTTGCCCGAACCCGACGCACCCACCACGGCGACCGTATCGCCACGGGCGATATCGAAGCTGATGTCGTCGAGGATGGTCAGTTCACCCGCGGGCAGCGGCACACGCTTGCCCAGGTTGGTGACCTGCAAGGCGAAGGGTCGGGTCGCGATGGGTGGAAGATGACAGTTGGCTTGCATGGGGATGTCGTCGGCCTTATTCATTGCGCAACGCAAGGATGGGCACGGTGCCCTTCAGCGGCGGTTGGATGGGATGGCGTCACTGTCGCCCAATATCAGGAGACACGGCATGAAGGATAGAAGTGCGGCTTCAAGGCGCTGGGTTCAATGGGTCGCACCTCAATGGATGCTGGGCGCAGTCGTGTTGCTGCTAGCCTTGCAGGTCCAAGCGCGGCCTGCCGCCACGTCGTCCATCTACCCCGCGACCCAGCCGCGCATCGTGCTGGTGCTGGGGGATTCGCTGGCTGCCGGTTATGGACTGGACGCCACGCAAGGCTGGGTGACGCTGACGGCCGATCGCATCGCCGCCGCAGATCCGCGCTGGCGGGTGATCAATGCCAGCATCAGCGGGGAGACCTCGGATGGCGGGGCATCGCGCGTGGTACATGAGGTTGCCCACCTCCTGCCATCCGTCGTGGTGATCGAACTGGGCGCGAACGATGGCCTGCGTGGGCTGCCGTTGCGGCAGACACGTCGGAATCTGGCGTACATGATCGGTGCCGCGCAGGGCGTGCATGCAAAAGTATTGCTGATCGGTATGCGGCTACCGCCGAATTACGGTGCGCAATACACGCATCAATTCGAAGGCAACTACCGCGACCTCGCCGCGCTTTTCCACACGGCGTTCGTCCCGTTCCTGCTGGCACCGATCATGAGTGACGCCACTGCCTTCCAGGCCGACAACATGCATCCGGTAGCACGCGTGCAACCTTTGATTCGCGATCATGTGTGGGCGGTGTTGGCGCCGTTGCTCGATTAGGTACGCCGACGAGGAATACCGCCCCTTTTTCGCCCTTCGGCACCTTCCTCCTCAAGAGGGAAGGATCGACCAAGGAAGAAAAGACATTGAGAAAACGGTACGCGCGGGACACGTCCTCTCTCCCGTGGGGGAGAGAGACAGCTTCGCGAAGCTAAGCAGGGAGAGGGGAAATGCTTTGGCGTACTACGCCAGCATCCGCACATTTGGCTCGCGCGCCCATTGCCGCGTTTTCGCTGCAGCAATGAAACCCTTGCGATCCGCAGCATCCAACACACCGTCATCCTTGCCAACACCGGCAGCTTTCAGCACTGCCTGAGCGCCGGCATCGGCGGCGATGGCCTTGAGGTGACCGAACGCATCACGCACGAAGTCCACTGCCGCTGCTTCCTGCGAGAGTTGCTTGCCGCCGGCATCCGACAACACCAATGCCACGGCATCGAAGATGACGGAAGGCGTTCCCGCGAGTTGGCCGTCGGCCATCAGCATCTTGCCGTCGGACAATTTCGCGCCACCGAGTTTGGGCGCCACGATCTTGACAGTCGCACCGGCGTCCTCGGCGGCCTTGCGAAGCGCCTTGATCGTCGCCGAATCTGAACCGTCGGCGATAAGAATGCCGACACTGCGTCCGTCCAGCGTGTCTTTCATCTTGCCGATGATCTGCAGGGCGGGCGACAGTGGCATGTCCTTCGGCTTTACGGCAGCATTGGGAGCGGGCGGAAGTACCTCCATGCCGAGTCCGTTGGCAACCCGTTTGGCCAAGTCGGCATCGACATGTCGCAGGTGACCGACGATGGCTTCGCGCACATGCGCGGTGCCAACTTTGGACAACTCGAACACCAGCGCCGAGGCGATGTGCGCCTGCTCCGGTAGCGTCTGGCTGCGGAAAAACTGTCGCGCCTGGCTGTAGTGATCCGCGAAACTCTCGGCGCGGATGCGCGTCTTCGTGCCGTCCCCGCTGGTCGCTGACGCGCTGCGGAATCCGCGTGGGGTTTCGCGAGCAGAAGTGGGATCTAGCGAACTTGGCTCGTAGTTCACGCGGCCGATCGGCACCTGCATCTGCATATGCCCATCGCGCTGCTGGTTGGCGAAGGGACACTTGGGCGCGTTGATAGGTAGCTGGTGGAAGTTTGGTGAACCCAACCGCGACAGCTGCGTGTCCAGGTATGAAAACAACCGCCCCTGCAGCAGCGGGTCTTCAGAGAAATCGATTCCCGGCACCAGGTGCGATGGACAGAATGCGACCTGCTCGGTTTCGGCGAAGAAGTTGTCCGGCCAGCGATCCAGCACCATGCGCCCGATCACTTTCAGCGGAACCAACTCCTCCGGAATGAGCTTGGTCGAATCCAGGTGATCGAAAGGGAATGTGTCGGCCTGCTCCTGGGTGAACAACTGCACGGCCAGATCCCATTCCGGGAAATTGCCGGCAGTGATTGCCTCGAACAGATCGCGACGATGGAAGTCCTGATCGGCTCCGGCGATCTTGACCGCCTCGTCCCAGACGTGGGATTGCAGGCCAAGCTTCGGACGCCAATGGAACTTGACGAAGGTCGAGTTGCCTTTGGTATCCAGCAGGCGAAACGTGTGGATGCCGAAGCCTTCGATCATGCGCAGCGAACGCGGGATGGCGCGATCGGACATCGCCCACATGATCATGTGCATGGATTCTGGCGTGAGCGAGATGAAGTCCCAGAAAGTATCGTGGGCGGATGCCGCCTGCGGGAATCCCCGATCGGGCTCCATTTTCACCGCGTGGACCAGGTCCGGGAACTTGATCGCGTCCTGGATGAAGAACACCGGGATGTTGTTGCCCACCAGGTCCCAGTTGCCTTCGTCGGTGTAGATCTTGACTGCGAAACCGCGCACATCGCGTGGTGTGTCGATCGAGCCTGCGCCTCCAGCGACGGTCGAGATACGGGTGAACAACGGCGTGCGCTTGCCGGTTTCGGTGAGGATTCTCGCTGTCGTGTACCGCTTGAGCGATGACGTCAACTCGAAGTAACCGTGGGCCGCGGACCCGCGTGCATGCACGATGCGCTCGGGAATGCGCTCGTGGTCGAAGTGGGTGATTTTTTCGCGGAGGATGAAATCCTCCAGCAGGGTCGGCCCGCGTGCGCCGGCGCGAAGGGAATTCTGGTTGTCCGAGACCGGCGTGCCCTGGTTGGTCGTTAGTGGCGGATGCTTGCCGTTGGCAGATTGGTGCAACTCGTCACCATTGCCGCGTTGATCGCCAGCACCGGGTTTGGGATCCGAAAGCTTGGATGAGCGGGTGTTCTTGCGGGTGGCCATGTGGAATCCTTCAGGGGGGAGGCACGCGCGCTGCTTTGCGCATCAATACCGGTGTCGAGGTCGTAAAAACGTGCCGTTTAGAAAACACGGTAGCGCTACCATGTACGCCTTGCTTTGATGGCATCGTGATGATTTCACCCCTGTTGCCGCTGGATCGGGTGCGTTGATGGAGGCGACGTCCCCAACCAGCGCTGGCTCCATCACCATCCGCCGACTTGCGCTGCTTCTCGGCGGGCTGGCGATGTTTGGCCCGTTCTCGATCGACACGATCTTCCCGGCATTTCCGCAGATTGGCGCGCAACTGGGGGCCAATTCGCTGGCGATGCAGCAGACGATCAGCGTGTACCTGATCGCCTATGGGCTGATGAGCATCATCCATGGGCCGCTGTCCGATGCGATCGGCCGGCGGAAGGTGATTCTCGGTGGGCTGGCGATGTTCGTGCTGGCATCGGTGGGGTGCGCGCTGTCGCGAACGTTGCCGGCGTTGCTCGCGTGGCGCGTGCTGCAGGGGCTTTCGGCTGGCGTCGGCCTGATCGTCGGGCGCGCGGTGATTCGCGACCTTTTTCACGGTGACGACGCGCAACGCCTGATGAGCCAGGTGTCGATGATCTTCGGGATCGCGCCGGCGATCGCGCCCGTCATCGGAGGCTGGATCCTTGGCTGGCAGCGCTGGCCGATGATCTTCTGGTTCCTGGTGTTGTTTTCGCTGTTGCTGCTGTGCGCAACCTGGCTGTGGTTGCCGGAAACGCATCCACCTGCTGCACGGTTGTCGCTGCAACCCGCAGGTTTGCTGCGCAATTACCTGGCAATCTTCCTTAATCCGCGTTTCCAGCGGCTCGCGGCGGCGGGCGCGTTCAACTTTGGTGCGTTGTTCCTGTACATCGCATCGGCGCCGGCTTTCGTGCTGGGTATCCTGCATTTGAACCAGCGCAGCTTTGCGTGGTTCTTCGTTCCGATGATAAGCGGAATGATGATCGGGGCGTTCGTCTCTGGCCGCACCGCAGGTCGCATCAGCGGCGCGCGCCAAAGTGCGATCGGGTTTGCCTGCTGCGGCGTCGCGGTGACGGCAAACGTCCTCTACAACCTGCTGGAGCCGCATCCCTCCGTGCCGTGGGCGGTGTTGCCGATGATGCTCAATTCGTTCGGGATCGCACTGGTCTTCCCGATCCTGACGTTGTCCATCCTTGACATGTACCCGCGCCAGCGTGGATCTGCTTCGTCTTTGCAGGCATTCACCAGTTTGATGTCGAATGCGCTGATCGCCGGCGTGCTCTCACCCTGGCTCAGCGGGGTGCCGTTGAACCTGGCGCTGGGCGCGGCGGCATTTGCATTTTTGGGCTGGGCGTTCTGGCGGTGGAAATGCACACGGGCCATCGCATCCCGGATGCGCCGCAGATCGTTCCGGCGATCGAACCGATTGATCGGATGTAAAGCGGAGGCTGGGTTGAACCGAGGTGATACTCATGCCGTGCCAAAGCCAGATTGACGGGTGTCGCTGCGCTCTACCCATCCTGCGATTGCGACATGCCCGATCGGCTGCTCGACTTGCGCCACGAATACACCGGCAAGCCCGCCAGCACCAGCGCGCCACCCCACAACAACGATTCGCTGCCTGTCCCAATGAGCGCATACAGGCTGTAAAGCAATGCCAGCGCCGCCGTCATGCGTCCGCTGCCATCCCCGCGTCGCAACCATGCCGCGGTGCTGACGACATACGGCAACAGGATTGCAGCCGTCGACAGCAGGATCGAGAAGGTGAACAGCTGCACCAGCGAATGAGTGAAGTTCGCCAGCACCAGCGCCGAAGACAACGCACTGCTGACGACAATGCCAAACGCGGGCGTACCGTTGCGATTCAGTCGTGCGAAACGTTGCGGCAACAAATCGTCTCGTGCTGCCGCGAGCGGTATCTGCGCGGCGACAAGCACCCAACCGTTGAGCGAGCCGAAGCACGACACCGCCGCGACCGCGGCGATGCCGATCCCAGCAGCCGTTCCCCACACGCTGCTGGCGGCGTCGGCCATTGGCGCCTGCGACGACTTGACGACGTCGGCCGGCAGCAGTCCCAGCACGGCGGTGCACGCCAGGATGGTGGCGATGCCGGCCAGCAGTGTGCCGAACAGCGTGGCCCGAGGAATGATGCGCGCGGGATCGTGGATCGCGCCTGCCGGGACCGTCGCGGCTTCCAGTCCAAGGAACGCCCACAACGTCAACGCAACGGTCGCCTGCACGGCATTGGGAAGTGATTCGCCGCTGGGATTGAACGGTCTGTAGTGACTGCCGTCGACGAACCACAGTGCGATGCCGCCGAACAACAGCAACGGAAACAGTTTCAGCACCGTGGTGACGACCTGCATGCGCCCGGTCTCGCGCACGCCGGCCAGGTTGACGGCGCTGCACAGCCACAACGCGCCCAGTGCGCAGCCGGCCGAGCGCAGTGGCGTGGCGGTCAATGCTGGAAAGATCGCACCGATGCTGCTCGCGAATGCCACCGCGATCGCGGCATTGCCGCAACAGGTGGAAATCCAGTAGCTCCATGCCACGGTGAATCCCGATGCGTCGCCGAAACCTTCGCGCGCGAACACGTAGGGCCCGCCGGTGTGCGGCCATTTCGCAGCAAGCCGCGCAAACGTCAATGCCAGCAGCATCGCACCGCACAACGTCACGCCCCAGCCAAGCAGGCTGGCGGCACCATACGGCGCAAGTGATGCGGGCAGCAGGAACACGCCCGAGCCGATCATGCTGCCGATGACAAGGGCCGTGGCAGACCAGAGGCCCAGTGGTCGGGAAGGGGAGGTGATCCCACTCCGTGGCTCATCGGGTAGCGCGGTCATGCGGTGATCCCCTCACAAGTGGCGAGCGTTTCGTCGGAGCGACGTAGTCGCGTCCATATGATCGCGTCGAATACCCGGTCGCGGCTGAAGCCGGTCCTACAAAAGATCGTCGGCTTCCCGGTATGCCGCCCGCATCAATTCCTGGAAGTGGTGCACGGCATTTTCGCGCAGTGGATTCAACCGCCCAGCGACATACGACCGCGACGCCAGTCCGCGCTGGACGTCTTCGCAGATGCCCAGGTCTTCATGCTGCACGTCGTCGCTGAAGGCAAGGTCGGCTTCGCGCCGGGCGCGCGCTTCGCCGGAAGCGTCGAGAGGGTAGTAGAAATCGAATTCCACGCGACAGCGATCAACCGCCAGGGGAATCACGCGATTGGTCTGCAGGCGTCCGGGCAGGACGTTGAGCATCGTGTTGGGCCACAACCAGTAGTACAGCGCATCGCCATTGCCATAGAGGCCGGGGCTGCTTTCCAGTGGACTCCATTGCAACGAGTGCCATTGCGCCAGTTCGATGACGTAGCTGCGGTAATCGAGCATGCGATTGAGTGCGGGATGCACATGCGGCAGGTGATATCCCTCCAGGTAATTGTCGATGTAGACCTTCCAGTTGCAGGCGATGTCGTAACCGATTCGCTGGTGGTGGCCGTACTGTTCAAGACCTCGCTGCGCACCGATCCGTGCATCGATGCCCTCGACCAGCGCATCGAAATCCATCGGGTTGTCGTCCACCGCCGCGAACACCAGGCCTTGCCAGATGCGCACCTGCAACTGCGGCAGGCGGATCTCGCCAACGTCGAAACCAGGCGTCGATGACATTTCCGGGGCAGATTGAAGCTGTCCGTCGAGCGCGTATGTCCAGCCGTGGTAGCGACAACGCAGCGACTTCGAAGCCAGGCCGTCGCACTTCGCAATCGGACCGGCACGGTGGCGGCAGACGTTGTGGAGCACGCGGACCTCGCCATCCGCCCCGCGCACCGCCAGTACTGGAAGGCCAGCGAGATCGGCGATGACGTGGTCGCCGGCATCACGCAACTGGCAAAGATGCGCGATGAGTTGCCAGCTGGTGTCGAAGATGCCGACACGTTCGATCGCGCGCAGCGACGGGTCGACGTAATAACGCGCGGGTAGCGTGGTCGCGTCGTCAAGTGTCTGGGATGTGAGATCTCCGGCGGAAGTTGCCGTGTGCATGGCGGTGACCTAACCGTGCGTCGTCGCAGCCGATGTCATGGTTGCAACCGCATGTGGTGGGGGTTGCGCCTGCCAGCCGCAGGTCTCTCCTTCGTTCTGCTGCGTCAGCCATTGCTGCAGCGGCGCGAAGTATTCAAGCAAAGCCGATGCATCCATCCTGTCGCTGCCGGTCAGCGTCTTGAGCGTGCCCTGCCATGGCTGGCTCGCGCCAGTGCGCAGCATCGCGAGATATTTTCCACCAGCAGCCTTGTTGCCGTAAAAGCTGCAGTCGTACAGCGGCCCCTTGTAGCCCGACGCATCGCACAGCGCCTTGTAGAACTGGAACTGCAGGATGTTGGCGAGGAAATATCGCGTGTACGGCGTGTTTCCAGCGACATGGTATTTGGCGCCCGGATCGAAAAATTCCTCGCCACGCTTGGCGATCGGCGCTACGCCCTGGTATTTGGCCTTCAGGTCCCACCATGCCTTGTTGTAGTCAGCAGGCTTGATCGAGCCGTCGAAGACGCCCCAGCGCCAGCGATCGATCATCAGCCCGAACGGCAGGAAGGCCACTTTCGTCAGCGCCATCCGCATCTGCGCATTGATCAGCGCGTCATGCGACGCCTGCTGGGGCCCGACGAGGCCCACCGATTGCAGGTAGCCAGGTGTCATCGACAGCACGATCGTGTCGCCGATGGCTTCATGGAAGCCGTCGTGCGCGCCCTGCTGGAAGATCGGGGTGAGCTTGTTGTACGCCAGGTCGTAATAGACGTGGCCGAGCTCGTGGTAGATCGTCGTGAAGCTTTCCTCGTCGGGTTTCATGCACATCTTGGTGCGCACGTCGCCGGCCATGTTCATGTCCCACGCGCTCGCATGGCAGATGACGCTGCGATCACGCGGTTTGATGAATTGCGAGTTGTTCCAATAGCTCCCCGGCAGTCCCTGCATGCCAAGCGAGACATAGAAATCTTCGGCGCGATGCGCCATCTCCTTGGCGATATCCAGTTGTGCGGTGCGTTCGATCTCCACCTGTTGGGTAGGAGTGGGTGGGCTGGTCTGCTGGGCGATCTCGGTGTTGTAGTCGAGCTGGTATTGCTGCTGCAGCGCACCGGTGATGTCGAGGGTTCCGGCATTGTGATACGGCTGCAGCATGTCCCAGAGATTGCTCCAGTCCTGTTGCCACATGTTGCCCATCAGGTGTGCGGGCAACATGCCGCCAGCCACTTCGCCCTTGTCCTTGCCATATTTCGCATCAAGCTTGGTGCGCGCATAGCAATGCAACTGCGCGTACAGCGGCTTGACCTGGCTCCACAGGCGGTCGGTTTCGGCAGCGAGCTGCGCGGGCGGCATGTCGTAGCCCGAACGCCACACTTCCCCCGCATCGGCGAAGCCCATGTCGCGCGCACCTTCGTTGACAAGATCGACGAAGCGGACGTAATCCTTGCGGATGGGTTTTGCGATCGTGTGCCACCCAGTCCATGCGTCGAGCTGGGTGTCGTAGTCGCGGTTGCTGCGAAGCACGTCTTCGAGATCCCCGAGTTGCTTGCAGCTGGCCTTGTCGCCCGGCGTCCTGCAGTATTCACCGGCGCCGTACATGCCTTCCATCCTGCTGGCGATGCGGGTGAGTTCCGCCAGGTGCTGCGGATCGCGTGGAGCCGGCATCGACGACATCAATTTCAGCAGCATGATCGAACGCGCGGTTGCCGGCGACATCTGGCGGCCCTCGAACCTCCGTGCCTGCTGGATCCAGCCATTGAGCTGCGTCAACCAGCGCTCGTTGGCCTTGGCAGCGACCATCTCGCTGTCATCGGTGATGTAGGTGGAGGAAATCCATTGCGCGGCGCTGAGTTCGGCATAGCTGTTGCGAAACTCGCTGTTGATGCGTGCGACGAACTGATCGGCGGTTTCATCTGCCGGTGCCGCCTGGGGAGTGGACGTTGTCTGTGGCGTTGGCGTACGTTTGCAGCCGCTGGATACCATCGTGGCGATCAGCATCATGATCACGATGGCGAGCACAGGCAGGGCAGGGCGATGCATCACGGCTGGATCCGATGGAGCGTCTGGAACCCGCAGGCTAGTGTGGTGCGCTTGGCGGTGCAAGCGCTGCCGGAGATCGCGCCAAGCGTAGGCTCCATGTCGCTCAGCGCTGGCCATCCCCCATGGGGAGACGCAGTTGCCTTTCCGGGGAAACCAGTCCGCGTTCGAGCAGCCACAGCCACGCGGACTCGGCATCAGCCTGCACGTATGCGTTGGCCGAGCCCAGCCGGAACGTGTACCCCCAGGCATCCATGTCGGCGAGAATGCGGCTGGCGCTTACGCCATCCAGTGCATCGCCTAGCAGCGCTTGCAGTACGCAGACGGCGTCTTCCTCTTCGATCGAATCGGTGGCGTCTGTATGCACGCACGCGCGGCGTGCCGGATCGAGCACGATCAGGTGAGCGGCTTCATGCAACAGGGAATGCACCGGTGTATCGGCGCGTGCGTAGACCAATTTGCCGATGATGCCTGCTTCAGGCTCGCCCCAATAACTGCCGGGGATGGGTGCGTTGTCTTCGACGAACTGGAGTTGCAGGTCGTAGCGGGAGAGCAGGGCAGCGACATCAGCGAAGGCGATGTCGGCGAGCGTGAGAACAGGATTCATCGCGGCGATGTTGGATGGCGGGATTCAACCCGCCACCGCGGCCAATCGAAGGGGCGATGGGTTGAATCCCACCTAGCAGGGGTCATGCCGCCGAGGCGCGATCCGGCAACGACACTGAAATATCCAGCACATCGTGCTCGCCTTCCTTGACCAGGTCGACCTTGACCGCGTCGACATCGACATTGACGTATTTGCGGATCACCTCGAGCAGTTCGCGTCGTAGCAGCGGCAGGTAGTCCGGCCCGCCGAGCGTGCTGCGCTCCTGCGCGATGATGATGCGCAGGCGGTCCTTCGCGATCGAAGCGGTGTTCTTCTTGACCTTGAGGAAATCAAACAGGCCCATGCTCAACCCCCGAAGAGCTTGCTGAAGAAGCCCTTCTTTTCGACCTGGGTGAAGCGCATCGGCCGGGTCTCTCCCAGTAATCGCGCGACGGCGTCGTCGTAGGCGAGGCCCGCTGGTGATTCCATGTCCAGGATGACAGGCTCACCTTTGTTGGATGCGTTGAGCACGTCGCCGGATTCAGGGATGACGCCGATTGTCTTCAGGCCAAGGACTTCCTCGACATCGGTGATCGACAGCATTTCACCGGACTCGACGCGACCTGGGCTGTAGCGGGTGAGCAGCAGGTGTTCCTTGACGCGCTCACCATTTTCGGCGCGGCGGGTCTTGGAGGCCAGCAAGCCCAGGATGCGATCGGAATCGCGAACCGAAGACACTTCCGGATTGACGACAACGACCGCCTGGTCGGCGAAATACATTGCGAGAAATGCACCCTTCTCGATACCCGCCGGGGAGTCGCAGACGATGTATTCGAAGCCATCGGCAGACAGGTCGTCGAGCACTTTCTGCACGCCCTCCTTGGTCAGGGCGTCCTTGTCGCGTGTCTGGGATGCCGCGAGCACGTACAGGTTGTCGAACCGCTTGTCCTTGATCAGCGACTGCTTGAGCGTGGCCTCGCCGTGGATCACGTTGACGAAATCGTACACCACGCGCCGCTCGCAACCCATGATCAGGTCGAGGTTGCGCAGGCCGACATCGAAATCGATTACGGCGACTTTCTTGCCATGACGCGCAAGGCCGCACGCAAGGCTGGCGCTGGTGGTGGTCTTGCCGACGCCGCCCTTGCCGGAGGTGACTACGATGATTTCGGCCAAAACACTTCTCCTGGTTGCAACAGTCAATCTAACGTGGCGATGTTTACGTGTTCTTTTTCCAGCCAGATCTGCACGGCTTTGCCACGCAATTCCTTGGGGATGTCTTCCAGCACTTTGTAATGGCCGGCGATCGCGACCAGCTCGGCATGGAATTCGCGGCAGAAGATGCGCGCTTTTTCATTGCCCTGCGCACCAGCGAGCGCGCGGCCGCGCAACGCGCCATAAATATGGATCGAACCGTCGGCGATGACTTCGGCGCCGGCACCCACAGCGGTGACGACGGTGAGGTCGCGATTCTCGGCGTAGACCTGCTGACCCGAGCGCACAGGTGCTGTCTGGATCAATCCGGGTTCGCCGTGGCTGCCACCACCGGCCGATGACTCTTTCACTGTTGCGGTATCGACAGCATGCGGTTTGCCTGCTGGCTTGGAGGCGACGTCACCGACGCTGCCTTCCTGCACGCGTTCGTATTGCGCGCGGAATTTGGCGAGCAACGGCAATCCCAATGTGATCGCCAGATGCTCGTTGTCGCCGCTGCCATAGGCCAGCGCGACTGGCAGCACGCCAGCTTCGCGCAACGCATCCAGCAGCGCCCGTGCGGTGGCGAGATCTGGCGTCGCTGACAAGCCACCGAAGTCCACCACCACGGCCGCGCGGGCAAACAGTTTCGGTGCACGCGCCACGCGATCGCGCATTTCCTCGCCAAGCTTTCCGACATCCAGCGTGCGCACGCGCAAGTTGGCGATGCCCACCTGGCCGATCTTGAGTTCGCCGGCTGGCGTGTAGTCGATGGCGTCAGTCATTGCAGCTTTCACGTTGTTGCGGTTGCCATGATGCCCCGCCCACGTCAGGTGCCCGTGGCGCGATGCGCGGTGGCGTCGATGGCCGGCCGAGCAGAAGCGATCCAGGGCACGTTCGGCAACTGCGCGCCGTAGGTGTCACGCACCCAGGCATAGCTGCACAACTCCTTCATCAGCATTGCCGCACGCCGTCCGGGCATTCCGTCGTTGGGCGGCAGTACATGCTGCCCAATCTCGCGAAATCCGAAACTACCGTGGAATAAAAGCGCCGGATCGCTGCCCTGCTCGAGGAAGACTTCGCAGGCCAGCTGCGGATATCGCAGTTCGGCAAAGCTCTGCACGTCGGCGTAGAGGGCGCGGCCGACGCCGCCGCCGCGACGGCGGCTGGCGACGGCAACGCGGTCGATGTAAAAGAACTGGGGGTGGCGTGCGCTGAACCAGCGGAAGTTGTCGCTGTCATGCGCGGCATCGTGGCCAAACCCGATCAGGAAACCGGCCAAGCCACCGTCACGCTCGGCGATACGAAAATATTCGGCCTGGGAATGCAGGCGTCGCAGACGGGCCATATCCAGCGGCAAAATGGCGGGGCCGGCGGCGTTGTTGAGGGCAAGAACGGAATCCAGCTCGTGCTCACGCACGTCGCGGATGGCAATCGACATTCATGGCTCCCTACGGATGGCTGACGCGCTGCAGCCGCCATGGCCGCGCAACGGCGATTATCGCATGACGGGCAGGGATGGGCGACCGTGGGGATCTCGAAGAGGGCGCCCGATGCATGACTTTCGTGGGGGTCGCCGTACGCGGCTTTGCGCCTAAAATGCGGCATGTTCGCCCGTTTGAACCATAGCCGCTTGCTGCGCTACGCCGGTCTTTTCACCTGGGCGGTGATCGGCATGCCGCTGCTGCTGCTATCGCTGATGCCGCCCGATCAGGCGCGCCTGGGCGAGGAGGCTACGGCTACTTCCCATATTGGCTGGCAGGCGTGGGTCGCCTACGCCGCGTTCGGTATCAGTTATGGGTGGCTGACGCAGGGCCTGGGCACCCGCCGGGTGCGCGCCCTCGACTACGCGTTGCTGATGGTGCTCACCGGCAGCGCGGTTGCGATCAGCTACTACAGCGCCAGTGGCCTGGGCAGCATCCTGCTGATGGTCGCAGCCTGTGTCCTGCCGTGGCTACTGTCCCTGCCAATGGGCGTGGCGTGGCTGGTGTTGAGCGAATTCCTGGTCGTGCCGGTGTACGTGCGTTGGCTGGACATGTCGTGGCTGGAAGCCCTGATGCAATCACTGCTGTACGCGGGCTTTTCAGGCTTCGTCTTCGTGACCAGCCTGGTCGCGCGACAACAGGCCCAGGCACGCGAGGAACAGCGACGCCTCAACGCCGAACTGCGCGCTACACGTGCGCTGCTGGCCGAAAGCGCCCGCGTCAACGAGCGCACGCGAATCTCGCGGGAGTTGCATGATCTGTTGGGACATCATTTGACCGCCTTGAGCCTCAACCTGGAGGTCGCCGGTCATCTTGTCGATGGCAAGGCGCAGGAACACGTCAACCAGGCGCATACGCTGGCGAAGTTACTGCTCAGCGATGTGCGGGAAGCCGTCAGCCGCCTGCGCGATGACGACGCCATCGACATGGCGGCCACATTGCTGCCGTTGGCCGAACATGTCGCTGGTCTCGATATCGCAATGGAAATGCCTGAACCCTTCCTCCTTGATGATCCCGAACGCGCGCACGTGCTGCTGCGCTGCACGCAGGAGATCATCACCAATGCCGTGCGCCACGCGCATGCGCAACAGTTGCAGCTGCGCTATCGATTGGATGCGCGCACGGTATTTCTGAGTGCGCGCGATGACGGCCGCGGCGCACAGGCGCCGATTCC
The DNA here is from genome assembly GCA_038236935.1 of Lysobacterales bacterium. Lineage (GTDB taxonomy): Bacteria > Pseudomonadota > Gammaproteobacteria > Xanthomonadales > Xanthomonadaceae > Cognatiluteimonas. Next base: position 2,315 of record JBBRZH010000013.1, on the reverse strand, counting down.
CGGAAATGGATTGCGCGGCATGCGCGAGCGCCTGGTCGCGTATGGCGGACACGTCGACATCGACACCAGCATCGGACATGGATTTGCGTTGGACATTTTTTTGCCGCTGGCAGAGGGCGTGCTTGAAGGTGCTGTAGTTGCCACACTTCCGCGGCGGCCCACCATGGGCCCGGCGGAAGCGGCAGTTGCCCTGAAATGATCGGCCTTCGATCTAGGCCATCCACTAACACCGCCCCGCGTGGAGGCACTGCATGATCCGTATCTGTCTTGTCGACGATCAAACCCTGGTGCGCAAAGGTATCCGTTCGCTGCTGGCGCTGGCTGAGGGCATCGAGGTCGTGGCTGAAGCCGGTGACGGCAAGCAGGCGGTCGAACTGATCCCGCAGATCAAGCCTGATGTCGTGCTGATGGACATGCGCATGCCGGCGATGTCCGGATTGGAAGCGCTGCAGGCGCTTGCACAGCTCGGCGCGCTGCCGCCAACAATCATCCTGACCACCTTCGACGACGACCAGCTGGTGCTGGCCGGCCTGAAAGCCGGCGCCAAGGGATACCTGCTCAAGGATGTTTCCCTGGAACAGCTCGTCGGCGCGATCCAGGTCGTGGCCGGCGGCGGATCACTGGTGCAACCGGTGGTAACCCAGCGCTTGCTGTCGGGGCTGGAGCACATGCGAAACGAGTTCGTCAGTCTCGATCGCCCCGATCCACTGACCGATCGGGAAACCGAGATCCTGCGCTTGATGGCCTCGGGCTTCTCGAACAAGGAGATCGCCAATTCGCTCGGTGTTGCGGAAGGTACCATCAAAAACCACGTCTCCAACATCCTGTCAAAACTCGGCGTACGCGACCGTACGCGCGCGGTGTTGAAAGCGTTTGAGCTGCAGCTTGTGTGATTGAAGTTCCGGTGCGTCGGGAGTTTTCTAGAACTCGACGGTTCGAGCCTTCGACTGAAGGCATCGGCTACAAAGCGCTTCCGTTGGCTGCTTCTTTTGGCGCTGCGCTTGCTGGGTACGCGGTTTGCGACAAAAAGGAGAGGTAGGCCGGCGGCAAACTGGAGCACACCAGGCAAAGCCCCCTGAACCGCGCCAGTCATGAAGCTACCTGGCAAAACGTCGATCCCCTGCGAAATTCAACCGTCTTAACTCAGGGGGCGAGGCTCCTTATCCGAACCCAGCCAACCACCCGAGCAGCCAGTGGCCTTGAAACCACCAGGTGGATTCGGCATAGGCGAATTTTTAGGCTCCTGACGAAGGTCCTTTTGGTAAGCCCGTTAGCCAGCTTCCTGAGCCAGTTAAAGTTTTTGGCCGTGTCCCGGATGCCGGATCAATGGGTTTTACGAAAAGCAGTCCTAGTGCAGTGAGGCAGGTGAGCACTCCAAACGTCAAATAATCCTTAGAGGCCGATCCCAGCATGGTAGATCTGATTCCGGCTTCTACTTGGGGATTTAGCGTGAGGGCGTGCTCGATTAAGTAAGCTCCTGCAAGCAGCCAAACCACACCGACAACGCGGGCGAACACGTTAACAACAACCCAATGCTTTTTTGCGCTAGCCATGAAATTTTCCCGTTGAGTCAAACACCTGAATTAAGCCAGTCCACTGCAAAGCCGACAGAAATGCTTGAAACCACGAAGCGGGTTCGGCTTGAATGAATTGTTAGGCGACAACTTGAGCGCCTAGAAAACGAAGGGAATTAGACGTTTGGCGTGACGCCTGTACTCCGAGTACTCGGGGTAGGCAGTGACGAGGAACTGCTCCTCAATCACCATCCGCACCACTAAGCCTATCGTTGCCACCAAAGCCAGTGCAATAGAAAGTGTGGTGGGCATCTCGACTTGGGCGGCCCAAACGAAATAGATGATGGAAGCGTATATCGGGTGGCGCCAATAGCGGTAAGGCCCAGTTGTAACGAGGCCTCCCTTGGTCGTGTTTGCAGTGGGATGAAAGCTGCGAAGTCCAAACGTTGCACGCGCCCAAAGCATCAGTAAGACGGCGCAGGCTTGAACTACTAGCAATATTGGGTTGTGGGCAAGCAGATGATGGATGAAAAATAGACCCAGTGCGGCTGCGGCAGCCACTAAGAATCCACACAGAGAGAGCGCTTTTCTTAGCACATCAAGTCCTGGGTTTATCCGCCTTGTCGCCTAACACCTTGAATTAAGCCGACCCGCCCGAGGAGCCAGATGGAGTCTTGAAGCTACGATGCGGGTTCGGCTTGAATGAATTGTTAGGCCTCAAAGATTGCCATAGTAAATGCGACACCGGTGGCCAAGGGCGGGAAGTGGATGAGCTGGCAGAGTGACAGGTCCTGTTCTCCT
>JBBRZH010000012.1:0-58800 GCA_038236935.1 Lysobacterales bacterium | reverse complement strand
TGCGGCGCATCTCGTCTTCGAGATTGACGGGGATGATTTCTCTGGCGAGTTCAGCCATTTGGCTTCCGTAGATGGGTAAATGCGACGCCCGCTGACGGCCTGCGGATCAGGCTCCGCAAAGCGCCAACAGGCAGGCAAACAGGTGGGAATTTCAGCGTGTGAATTGTAGCACGGAATCGCACTGTTACCGCTGATGATTCTCGCGTAAAAACAAGCACTTGCGGCTCATTTCAGGGTGCACTTGAGATGCTGCTGGTCAGCTGCTGAAAGCGGCCCGCATGGAGGTGGAATCCGGTTGCTGGATGACACCCCTCTCCGTCACGATCGCATCGATGAGTTGATGCGGGGTGACATCGAATACCGGGTTCCATGCACGCACGCCTTCGGCCACCATTCGTGTGCCGCCCACTGCGTGCAATTCGGAGGCATCGCGCTCTTCGATGTCGATCAGTTCGCCGCTGGCGGTGGCCATGTCCACCGTCGACGACGGCGCCACCACCATGAACCTGACGCCATGATGGCGGGCTGCAATCGCGAGCTGGTAGGTCCCGATCTTGTTGGCGACATCACCATTGGCGCAGATGCGGTCTGCACCAACCACGACCCACTGCACCTTGCCGGTTTTCATCAGGTGCGAGGCCGCGGAATCCGCGATCAACGTCGCGCCGATGCCGTCCTGCTGCAACTCCCAGACAGTCAGGCGCGCGCCTTGCAGCCAGGGTCGCGTTTCGCCCGCAAAGACACTCGAGATGCGCCCCTGCGCAACACCGGCACGAATCACGCCCAGCGCCGTGCCGAAACCGGCCGTCGCCAGCGACCCGGTATTGCAATGCGTCAACACGCCACTGCCTGGCTCGATCAGCGATGCACCCAGCACGCCCATGCGCCGGTTGGCGGCGAGATCCTCGCTGTCGATGTCCTGCGCCTCGTGTTCCAGTACCTGCCGCCAGTCGCCGTCGGCACGCGCGAGCGCCCCCCGCATGCGGGCCAAGGCCCATGCGAGATTGACGGCAGTGGGACGCGCCGCGTTGAGGCGCTGCATTGCGGGTTCAATCTGGACAGCCGCATCTTCAATGGCGTCTGGTCCCACCTCGTCGGCATCGACGGCGTTGGCAGCCAGCACGACACCCCAAGCCGCGGCAATCCCGATCGCCGGCGCACCACGTACCGCCAATACGTGGATTGCGGACGCGACTTCGTCGCTGGTGGCGCACGTCAGGTATTCGGACACGAACGGCAACTTGCGCTGGTCGAGAACTTCCAGTGTTTTGCCCGTCCAGCGCAATGGCCGGATGCGATCGTAGCGGGCATAGTTGAAATCGTCAGTCATCGTCGAAGTTTACAAGGGTGGCACGATCGTCCGCGTGTCAGGCGCGGTCGAACGGAAACGCCAGCACGTCGGAAATCCGATCCGTGCCCAGCATCACCATCAGCAAGCGATCGATGCCCAGCGCAACGCCCGCGCACGCAGGCAGCCCAGTATCCAGCGCCTGCAGTAATCGCCCATCCAACGGCGGCGTGGCTGCCCTCCGGCTGCGACGAACAGACAGGTCATGCTGGAAACGCAGTCGCTGCTCGTCCGCGTCGGTGAGTTCGTGATACCCATTGGCAAGTTCCAGCGGCCCCAGATACAACTCGAAGCGTTCGGCCAGAGGCGGATCACCTGGGCGCACCCGCGCCAGTGCCGCCTGCGTGGCCGGATAGTCATGCACCGCCAGCATGACGTCGTGGTCGAATTCCGGCTGCAACCGATGCGTGAGCAGCAGGTCGAGCCAGTCATCTCGCTCGAGTCCATCGGCATTGATATGAACGTCGCCAAGCGCATTCTGCAACTGCGCGATGCTGGCAGAGATGGGGTCAAGGTCCAGGCGCTGCCGATAAAGGTCACGCCACGCGATGCATTCGAGCGTGGCATTCCGGTCGACCAGCGCCAACGCGCACGCCACCAGGGCCGCGGTTTCGTCGATCAGCCGGTGATGATCCCAACCGATGCGATACCACTCCAGCATGGTGAATTCCGGGTTGTGGCGACCACCAACTTCGCCATCGCGGAACACGCGACCCAGCTCGTAGCAATCACCCACTCCAGCCGACAAAAGGCGTTTGAGCGCGAATTCGGGCGATGTCCGCAACCACCGCGTGCGCGATGCGCCGTCGGTACGGCCGGAAAACTCAAGCTGGAACGATGCAATGTTGGGATCGGTGTTACCGGCCACCGACAACACCGGCGTTTCGACTTCCAGCACATCGCGCTGTGCGAAGAAGCCGCGAATGGCGGCATTGAGTGTTGCGCGCAGTCGCAGCACATCATGCGTCGCAGTCGGTTCCCAATCGCTCAAGGGGACGCAATTCCCAAGGACGCGGCTTGCGCGAGGAAGGCCAGCAACGCCGCCTCGTCCCAGATTTCAACGCCAAGTTCCTGCGCCTTCGCAAGCTTGCTGCCCGCCGCTGCGCCCGCAACCACGAAACTGGTCTTCTTGGAAACACTACCGGACACCTTCGCGCCGAGTGCTTCGAGTTTGACCCCCGCCTCATCCCGCGACATCGATTCCAGCCCTCCGGTGAGCACCACGCTGTTGCCCGCAAGCGGCCCGTCGCTCGCGCGTTGCGGCGCGCCCTCCTTCCAGTGCACCCCTGCCGCACGCAAGGCAGCGATGGCCTCGCGGTTATGCGGCTCGGCGAAGAAATGCGCGATATGCGCCGCCATGATCGGCCCAAGGTCAGGAACCTCGACAAGCATGGCTTTGTCCGCGACCATGATGGGGTCGAGCGCGCCAAAGTGACGCGCAAGCGTCTTGGCCGTACTTTCGCCGACGTCGCGGATGCCCAGCGCGAACAACAATCGCTCCAGCGTGGTGTTTCGGCTTGTGTCGATCGCCGCCACCAGGTTCTCGGCCCAGCGTGTTGCGATCTTGCCGGCTTTCACTGTCTGCGGGATCGTTCCCGCAAGCTCGTCGGCACGGCGTTTCATCTCGATGAAGTCGTCGAGCGTCAGGCGATACAGGTCAGCGACGCCGTGCACGTAGCCAAATTCAACCAGCGCATCGATGAAGCGCTCGCCCAGGCCTTCGATATCCATGGCGCGGCGCGAGCTGAAATGGAACAGCGCCTGCTTGCGTTGCGCGGGACACACCAGCCCTCCCGTGCAGCGCGCGACGACTTCGCTTTCCTCGCGCTCAACGGCCGATCCGCAATCAGGACACGCGGTGGGCAATCGATATGGCGGATGCAGCGGCCTGCCGTGCTTGTCGCGCGGACGCAGATCGTCGATGACACGGACGACTTCAGGAATCACGTCGCCCGCTCGACGCACGATGATGCTGTCACCAACGCGAACGTCCAGGCGCGCCACCTGGTCGGCGTTGTGCAGGGTCGCGCGGCTGACCACGACGCCACCGACCCGCACCGGGACCATCCGAACCCACGGCGTCACCGCACCAGTACGACCGACGTTGACCTCGATCGATTCGACCGTCGTCATTTCCTCCTGCGCCGGATATTTGTGCGCCAACGCCCAGCGCGGCGCACGCGAGACGAATCCCATCGCACGTTGCTGGTCGTAGCGGTCGAGTTTGTAGACAACCCCGTCGATGTCGTACGGCAGCGCATCCCGGCAGTCGCCGATGCGTGCGTAATACGACAGCAGGCCCTCGACGCCGCGTGCGGTGTCGACCTCGGGGCTGACGGGGAACCCAAGCCCGCCTAGCCACGACAGCGTTGACGAGTGTGTGGGCGGCAACGCGCTGCCCTCCACTTCGCCCAGTGCGTAGGCGTAGAACGCCAGCGGCCGTCGCGCCGTCAGGCGCGGGTCGAGCTGGCGCAATGATCCCGCCGCACCGTTGCGCGGATTGGCCAGTGTTTTTTCACCGTGTTCGCGTGCCCATGCGTTGTAGCGCTCGAACCCCGCCTTTGGCATGTACACCTCCCCGCGCACCTCGAGCACCGCTGGGGCAGTGCCGTGAAGGGTCAGCGGAATCGTGCGCACCGTCCGCAGGTTGGCGGTGACATCCTCTCCGGTTGCACCATCGCCGCGGGTCGCGCCACGCACGAACTGCCCAGCTTCATAGCGCAAGCTGATCGCCAATCCGTCGAGCTTTGGTTCAACGGAAAAAACGAGGTCCGTGTCGCCGGTTTCCCGTTCGATGCGCGCCACGAAATCGCGCACCTCATCGTCACTGAATGCATTACCCAGCGACAGCATCGGCAGCTTGTGCTCGGCTTGGGCGAATTTGCCCGACGGCGCGCTGCCTACGCGGGCCGTGGGGGAATTGATGTCGCGCAGTGCCGGATGCTCGGCTTCCAGCGCTTCCAGTTCGCGCAGCAGCCGGTCGTATTCGACGTCCGGAAGATCGGGATCATCGAGCACGTGATAACGATGATTGGCATCGTCGATGCGTCGACGAAGCTCGGCAATGCGGACGGCGATGGACGCTTTGCTCATGTCCGGATTCTACCGAGAGCCGGGTGCATGGCCGGCATTGAAGCGGGTATCAGCGTTCCTGGTCCGTCGGACGCATCAGGATCTCGTTGACGTTGACATGGGCCGGCCGACTGACGCAGAACACGATCGCATCGGCGACATCCCCGGGCTGCAGCTGCCGCATGTTGTCCGCCCACGCATTCAGGCTGTCCTTGGTCGCAGCGTGGCCGATGTGATCACGCAGCTCTGTCTGCACGACTCCGGGTTCGATCACGCTGACGCGGATGTTGTCGGCGCATACCTCGCGCCGCAGTGCCTCGGAAAAAGCAACGACTCCGAATTTGGTCGCCGAGTATCCCGCCGCCATGGGATTGGCGATGCGCCCGGCGGTCGAAGAGATGTTGACGATGTGGCCGTCGCGACGCGCCTTCATCCCCGCCAACGCGGCCTGCGTGGATGCGATCAGGCTCAGGACATTGAGTTCGAGCATGCGCCGCCAACGCCCAAGGTCAGCGTCGGCCACCGGCTCCAGGTACATGACGCCGGCATTGTTGACCAGGATGTCGAGCTTGCCGAAATGCGATTCGGTCTGGGCAACGATCCGTTGCGCAACATGCTCGTCGAGAAGATCGGCTTCCAACACCAGTGGTTCGGCCCCGAACGGCTTGAGCTTTGCCGCCAGCGCGTCCAGCCGGTCACGCCTGCGTGCGGCAATGGCAACACGCGCCCCGGCTTGCGCAAGCGCGATTGCCGTGGCCTCGCCAATGCCCGAGGAGGCGCCGGTAACCAGTGCCACGCGGCCTTCAAGGGATTTCATTGTTCGCTTCACCCGTCGCTGATACGAAGCGCAATTGGACACCTACCAGCGCGGACTGCGCGTGATGGGCGCCACCTCATGCTGGCGATCGTAGGCGCGTAGTTCGTCGCGCAGGTGTGCAATGCGCTGGCGGCCGAGCGCATTACGCGACTCATCCAGCACCACGCCATCAAGCAGTTCGGCCATGCGCTGCGCAGTGGGCAGCATGGTTTCCCACGCATCGAGCGCCGGGACGGGCGCTGGCAGCGTCAGGAAAAAAGCAATCGCCGGCGTTTCCAGCGACTGGATCGTCGCCATGTCGAAACTTCCGGGCTTCATGATGTTGGCGACGCTGAACACCGGGCCGCGTTCCGGATGGCCTTCGACCAGGCGATGGAAAACATTCATGTGTCCGTAGACCATGCCGGTCTTTTCCGCCGCGACGATGATATCCGGACCGCGCAGTTTTTCGCCGGCGCGGGCCGCGATGTACAGCGTCACGATCTTCTCGAAATCCTCGCTGGTGCGCCGACCCATGTCGCTGGCCGGGATGCCTCGGTCGAGCAGGTCGATTTCCGATTGAACGGCAGTGTCGCTGCTGTAGCCGGCATTGCCCTGATCGGATGCCAGCATGTCTTCGATCTGCGCACCCAGCGTGGGCTCGACGCGCGCGCCGTCACCGCGACCACCATCGATCCGCCTGCCCTGCCCGGGCTTGCGCGGACGGCCAAAGGCGTAGATCGCCACGATCAGCACCAGTCCGGCAATCAGGATTCCGGTTCGTAACAACCACACATCCGTCATCGCGCTTTCTCCTCTCAGGCAGCGCCGGCAAGGCGTGCGGCTTCAGCCAGGTCCACCGACACCAGCCGGCTGACACCGGGCTCGCGCATGGTAACGCCACTCAACTGTTGCGCGGCTTCCATCGTGGCCTTGTTGTGGGTCACGAACAGGAACTGTACGTGTTCGCTCATTTCGGTGACGACAGCAGTGAAGCGCCCAACGTTGGATTCGTCCAGTGGCGCATCCACTTCGTCGAGCAGGCAGAACGGCGCGGGATTGAGCTGGAAGATCGCGAACACCAGCGCCACGGCCGTCATCGCCTTTTCGCCGCCGGACAACAACGAAATATTCGACACCCGCTTCCCGGGCGGCCGCGCCATGATCGTGACACCGGTGTCGAGCAGGTCATCCCCGGTCAATTCAAGATAAGCGTGCCCACCTCCGAACAGTCGTGGATACAAGGCCTGCACGCCGGCGTTGACCCGGTCGAACGTGTCCTTGAAGCGGCCGCGCGTCTCACGATCGATCTTGCGGATCGCATCTTCCAACGTGTCCAGCGCCGTGGTGAGGTCGGCATCCTGCGCGTCCAGATACTCTTTGCGCTGTGCTGCCTCGGCATGCTCGGCGATGGCGGCGAGGTTGACCGGTTCCAGCCGGCGCAGTTTTCCATCCAGGTCGGTGACGATCTTTTCCCAGGCGGACACCTCCTCATCGGCTGCCAGCGTGGCGACGACATCGTCAAGCACGAATCCTGCATCCACCACGGCGGCAGACAACTGTTCGGCCTTGAGCACCAGCGCCTGCTGGTCGAGTTTGCGCTGCGAGATCCTCTCGCGCTGCGCCAACGATTGTTCCTCACGCTGATGCCGGGTGTGTTCGTGACCTAGCAATTCGTTGTCGATGCCTTCCAGCGCGGCGCGGGCATTTGCCAGCGCTTTTTCGGTACGCACCCGTTCTTCCAATGCAAGCTGGCGCTGGTTTTCCAGCACCTTCACCGGCGCATCGCCCTCGGACAGCTGCGACGCAAGCTCGTCCACGCGGATCGAGAATTGGCCACGCTGGCCGACCATGCGATCCAGCGATTGCGCCAGTGCAATCATCTGGGCTCGCTGCGCCTCCAGCGTCAATGCCAGTGAATGCGCGGCATCGCGCGACTCCCTGGCCGCACCACGCACGGCATCACGCCTGTCACCCAGCGTTCGGCGCTCATCGTCAAGCGCGTGGCGCGCGGTCTCCAGCCCAGCCATGATGCCGACGGCACGTTCGAGATTCGCCCGGGCTTCGCGTGCCTGTTCACGACTCGCTTCCAGCGTGGCGACCAGCTGCGCAACCTCGGCATCGATGCGTTCGATGCGGTTGCGTGCGGACTCCAGGCGACCCTGTTGGCTCTGCAGTTGTCCAGCAAGTTCCGACACGCTCCGATGGCCGTGATACGACGCGCGCTGCGCATCTTCGCGTTGCTGTTCGGCGACAAGCAGTTGATCGCGCAGGTGCGTCAAAGCCTCATTGAGCGTGTGCTCCCGCTGCTGCAGCTGATCGATCTCTGCGCGCAGCAACTGGATTTCACGAGCACGCAGCAACGCACCCTGCTTGGCTGCGCCCGAGCGCAGCACGCGCACCCAACCCGCCCCAAGGCGTTCACCCTGGCGCGTGATGACCGATTCGTCATCCTGCAACCGCGGCAGCAACGCGCGCGCATCGGCGAGGGTTTCGGCAGCGTGCAGCCGGGACAGGATGCGTCGGATGGCCGCTGGCCCCTGCACTTTCGCCGCCAGTGAGGTCGGTGCGTACTGGTGGGCGTCATGCTCCGGGGACACCAGGGTGAGCCGCCCCTCGCCCAGGTCGCCAAGCGCTTCCACCAACGCTTCGGGCGATTCAACGAGCACACCTTCAATCAGTTGCCCCAGCGCGCTCTCGACGGCGTTTTCCCAGCCCGCCTCGACGACAAGGGTTTCGCCGACGCGCGCAGCCGAATCCAGCCCGTGCGCCTGCAGCCATGTCGTTGCCGCGCCCTGCTCCTGCCCAAGCGCGGCATGTTGCAACGCTTCCAGCGAAGACAACCGCCCCCGACTGGCCTGCGCCTGCTTGCGCACGTCTGCAAGATCGGTCTGCGCGCTGCGTTGCTGCTCCTGCAGTGCGACGAGCGCCTGCTTGCGCACTTCGACATCGTTATTGAGCGTATCCAGCGATAGTTTCGTCGCGTCATGTTGCGCTTGGACCTGATCGAAGGCCTCCGCCAGCGCCGTCAGGTCGAGCCCGGCACGCTCGGCGACAAGTTGTTCGCGACGGCGCTCCGCGTCCAGTGCCTGTCGATCCAGGTAATCCACGCGTGTGCGTTCGACGTCACCCGTGCGGGCCGCTTCGGACTGCGCCTTGACATGGGTATCCCAGCGTTGTTGCCAGTCGGCGAGCGTCACCTCGGCATCGCGCAACGCATCCTGTCGGGCGCCATCGTCGGACTGCAGTTGCTGGAGTTGCGGTTCGGCTTCGGCAATGGCCGCACGCAGGACACCAAGCATGGTCTCGTCGTTGCCGATGTGCGTGCCCAGCTCGCTCAATGCAACCTGCGCTTCGTCCCGGGCGTGTTGCAGGCGCAGGCCCATCTCGCGCTGATGCGCGATCTGCTGCTCGATCCGTGCCAGCGTTCCGCCGACTTCATAACCTTCGGCCTGGACCTGGTTCAAGGATTGCGCGGCTTGTTCGCGGTGCACGCGACCGGTTTCGATCTGGCGCTCGGCCTCTCGCTGCTCGGCGATCAGCTGCTGGAGCTTCGTTTCCTCCTGCGACAGCTTTTCGCGCAGCTGGCGCAATTGCGCATCCAGCCCGCGGTATTCCAGCGCTTTCCACTGCGCGTCCTTGACCTTGCGCTCGGCCTGCAGCACCTGGTACTGCTCGGCCTGGCGTGCCTGGCGCTTGAGGTGCTCAAGCTGCTTGCCAACCTCTTCACGCAGGTCGTTGAGGCGGTCGAGGTTTTCGCGCGTGTGGCGGATGCGGGTTTCGGTTTCCTTGCGCCGCTCCTTGTATTTGGAGATGCCCGCGGCTTCCTCCAGGTACACCCGCAGGTCCTCGGGCCGCGACTCGATGATCTGGCTGATCATCCCCTGCTCGATGATCGAATAACTGCGCGGGCCCAGCCCCGTACCGAGGAACAGATCGGTGATGTCGCGTCGGCGGCAGCGGGTACCGTTGAGGTAGTAGTTGCTGGTCGAATCACGGCTGACGGTGCGCTTGACGGAAATCTCGTTGAACGCGGCGAACTCACCGGCGATGGTGTGATCGGAGTTGTCGAAGATCAGCTCCACCGTTGCCTGCGAGACCGGCTTTCGCGCGGAACTTCCGGAGAAGATCACGTCGGTCAGCGAATCCCCGCGCAGGCGGCTGGCCGCGCTCTCACCCATCACCCAGCGGATGGCGTCGATGATGTTGGACTTGCCGCAACCATTCGGACCGACCACGCCGGTCATGTTGGTCGGCAGGTGCAGTGTTGTCGGATCGACGAAGGATTTGAAACCAGAGAGCTTGATGGTGGACAGGCGCATGCGGCGATCAGGGTCCCTGCAACGCCATGCGGCTTCGCATCAGCGCTGTCTTTGTATTGTCAGTAAATAGGTAACATTACAGCTATAAGTTATTGATAAGGCTGACCCTGTGGCGCCCCTACTCAACGGCTTGTGAGCCGACACTGGATTGTCACGCCCCATCCCCAGTATAGCGGGGCTGGACGTGGCTTCACTGGCTACCGCTCCATGGTCGTTTGCTTGCGGTTGTTTGCTTGTGGTCGTTTGCTATCGTCAGGCGCCTGGGATGCAGCGCCCGCGCCGAATTTGCCTGGGACATCTGGCCCTCATGAGAATAGCGACACTGCGAGACTGGATTTGAACCATGACACAGCCCTGATTGACGATGCCGGTGGTGACACCTCTCCTCGTTTCCACGCCTGCGAGAACGACGACACATGGACGCGGACGGCATCCGTCGCCATTGCCACTGCATTGCGCCGTGACCTGGAGACGAGACCGCGGGCGCGGTTGCTGCTGTCGGGCGGCACCACCCCAGGTCCGGTCTTTCGTGCGTTGTCACAGATCCCCCTGGATTGGCAGCGCGTCGACATCGGACTGGTCGACGAGCGCTGGTTGTTGCCCAGCGATCCCGATAGCAACGCACATCTGGTGCACCAGCACCTGCTGCGCAACCAGGCGGCAGCAGCGCATTTTGAAACCTTGACCCGCGCCGGTCGCACCATCGAAGCCGCCGTTGCCGCTGCCAACCTCCATGCCCGTCAGGTGCCTGGCGTGATCGTGCTTGGCATGGGCGACGATGGGCACACCGCCTCGTTGTTTCCGCACATGGCGGGGCTGGAGGCCGCGCTGGCCAGCGCGCATGCCTATGTTGCAGTCGACGCAAGCGGTTGCCCTGGAGCCGGGTCCTGGCCGCGACGCATCAGCCTGACGCCAGCAGGCCTGGCTCCAGCGTCCACACGCCTGCTTCTGCTGCGCGGTATCGAAAAACGGCACGTCTACGAACGCGCAGTGGCCGAGACGGATCCGCGCCACATGCCAATCCGCATCGCGATCACCACCCCGGGCGCGCCGCTCGATGTGTATTGGTGCCCCTGAGTTCTCAGTCGTCGTTCCGGGGCATATGCTCGTTTGCGGTGGTCACCCGCATCGACAATGCATGGATGTCCGTTGACATCATCTCGCCCAGCGCTGAGTAGATTGCACGGTGACGCGCCAAGGGCGTCATGCCGGCGAAAGCGTCGCTGACGATCTCGACGGTGAAATGTCCGCGGCCATCGCGTGCGCCGGCATGTCCGACATGGCGGTGGCTGTCGTCCGTCACCAATAACGACTCGGGTGCGAACGCTGCCGTGAGCAACCCGCGCATGCGAACCATGCGCGAGGCATTGCCCTCTTCCACACTCACGGCAGGACGCGGCGGAAGGGCCGGACTTCGATCGTCCGGTACACGCCGGCTGAGACGTACGGATCCGCCTCCGCCCATGAGCGCGCGTCCTCGATCGAGGGGAATTCGGCGATCACGATGCTGCCGCTGTATCCCGCAGGTCCAGGATCTTCCGCATCGATGGCAGGGCATGGACCGGCCAGGAGCAGGCGCCCGGCGTCGCGCAAGGCTTCCAGCCGGGCCAGATGCTCTGCACGCGCACCGATGCGTCGATCTAGCACGTCAGCACCGTCGTATCCTTCGATCGCATACCACATCGTCGTGTTCTCCAATCGCGACGCGGGATTGTAGCCGCGACTCATCCGGACGACCGCATTCCGCAGCCGCTGGACACGTTGCCGCCCACCCCGTAACCTGCCCGCATTGCTGGAGGCCGGACGACAGTGGTGATGAGCCACCACTGGGAATGCCCAGCCCCAAGCCGACGTGAGCACTGCCAGCCCCAGCTTTTTGCTGACACACGTTCGACTGTCGCCTCGTGTGCGAGTTGCAGCGAGGCAACGAAATGACGACAGCATGGACTGCCAACAGCACCTTGGCGACGCTTGACCCGACGCCTTGCAAGTGATCCTCCACGGCCGCGCCAACCAGGCGCGCGCTCCAGCGACATCCCGTGGTCTTGACGGCCCTGCTCCAAAGACCATTACTGCACGACCATTGCCGCATGACTGTCGAATCCGCGCCCGACGCGACCCAACCATTGCCGACTACGCCGCAGCTGCCTGTTGCCAGGCAGCATGAGGCTCCCCAACAGCATGAAATGCCGCTGGCGATGGTGCTTGGCCAGCCCGTGCTGCAGATCCCACAGGACCTTTACATTCCGCCGGACGCACTTGAGGTCATCCTGGATGCGTTCGAGGGCCCCCTGGACCTGCTGCTGTACCTGATCCGCCGACAGAACCTCGACATCCTGGATATCCCGGTCGCCGAGATCACGCGCCAGTACGTGGCCTACATCCAGGGCATGCACGAGATGCGCTTCGAACTGGCTGCCGAATACCTGGTGATGGCCGCAATCCTGGCCGAGATCAAGTCGCGCATGTTGCTGCCGCGCTCGACCCTCGACGACTCCGAGGAAGGCGATCCGCGCGCCGAGCTGGTCCGCCGCCTGCAGGAATACGAGCGCTTCAAGCAGGCCGCCGAGGACATCGACGCCCTGCCCCGGCAGGATCGCGACACAACCCCTGCGACTGTGTTCCTGCCGGATCGGGCCTCGGTCAAACTGCCACCGCCCGTCGACCTGCGTGAGATGTTGCTGGCATTGCATGACGTGCTGAAACGCGCCGAATTGTTCACCCGGCATGCCATCAAGCGCGACGCGCTCAGCGTTCGCCAGCGCATGGGTGACCTGCTGGCTCGCCTGTCAGACGGTGCCTTCCATCGCTTCGAGTCACTGTTCGAGCCGCGCGAAGGCAAACTCGGCGTGGTGGTGACGTTCCTGGCGTTGCTGGAACTGGCAAAGGAACACCTGCTCGACCTGGTGCAGGACGCGCCGATGGCAACGATCTACATCAAGTCGCTGGCAATCGGCGAAGGCGACCCGACACTGGCATTGTCCAGCGAGTTCGATGATGAAGCAGCCAACGATGCTGCATGACGCCTGCGCATTCCACAACGCCAACTCTTGCTGACTGACGCGTATCTATGGACCAACTCCTCATCACCCGCATCATCGAAGCTGCGCTGCTTGCCGCCAACCATCCGTTGACGATTGCTCAGTTGCAGACGCTGTTTTCGCTTGATGACCCCGCCCCGGATGGCAGCATCCAGCGGGCGCTGGAATCGCTGCAGGCCGATTGCGCCGAACGCGGCGTCGAACTGGTGGAACTTGCCTCCGGATTCCGCTACCAGGTCAAGGCCGACGTGCACCAATGGGTTGCACGGCTGTGGACGGAGCGCCAGACGCGCTATACCCGCGCGACCCTGGAAACGCTGGCGCTGATTGCGTACCGGCAGCCGATCACGCGCGGCGAGATCGAGCAGGTGCGCGGCGTGGCCGTCAGCAGCAACATCATCAAGGCGCTGGAGGAACGCGAATGGATCCGGGTCGTCGGCCATCGCGACGTCCCCGGAAAACCGGAACTGCTGGCCACCACGAAAACGTTCCTGGATTACTTCGGCCTGAAACGGCTGGACGAATTGCCATCGTTATCCGAACTCAAGGACATCGGCGAGCTGGAACCCCAACTCCAGTTCGACGGAGCGCCGTTGCTGCTTGGGGATATTTCCAGCGATGCACCGCAAGGCGAACACGACACCCAAGGCATCGCCAACTTCACGTCCGATTCCGACGCCCGGGATGGCGACGGGGACACCCTCAACCCAGACGAATCGCAAGACGACTCAACCAATGACACCGCCCTCGCCGAAGACGGCGACAGCGACCGGAGCCACACATGATCGAAAAACAACGTCGCCCGCTGACGCTCAAGCGCGACAGTGATGCCACCGCCTCCGACGCGCCGCGCCTGGAGGAGCGGCTGCACAAGGTCCTCGCGCAGGCTGGGCTCGGCTCACGCCGCGCGCTGGAACAGCGCATCGCCGATGGCCTGGTCAAGGTCAACGCGGAAGTCGCCCAGGTCGGCATGTCCGTCACCGGCGGCGACAAGATCGAGATCGACGGCCGCACCTTCGTCGCCAGCGCATTGACCGACCCCAGCCGCGTGCTGATGTACAACAAGCCCGAAGGCGAAGTCACCACGCGCGAAGATCCCGAAGGCCGTCCGACCATTTTCGAAGCGCTTCCCGCATTGAAAGGCGCGCGATGGATTGCCATTGGCCGGCTCGACATCAACACCACCGGCCTGCTCCTGCTCACGACCGATGGCGAACTTGCCAACGCGATGATGCATCCCTCGTTTGAAGTCGAACGCGAATACGTCTGCCGCGTGCGTGCGCCCGAAGGCGAGGAGACGGTCTCCGACAAGTTGGTTGACCGTTTGCAGCGTGGCGTCGCGCTGGAGGATGGCCCGGCGAAATTCGACGAGATCGAGCGCATCGGCGGTACCGGCGCGGTCGACAAGGTCGGGCACGACTGGTTCCGCGTATTGCTGAAAGAAGGCCGCAATCGCGAAGTACGCCGCCTCTGGGAATCGCAGGGTTGCCAGGTCAGCCGGCTCAAGCGCATCCGCTACGGCACCATCGAACTGCCGCAGCCGTTGCTGCGCGGCCACTCGCAGGAGGTCGCGGCCGACAAGGTCGACGCATTGCGCAAGCAGCTGGGACTGGAAGACGGCACGCCTTCGGCCTTGACGCTGCAGCCGGTCATCGGACAGCGCAAGGCAGCCAAGGCAACCGTGCAGGTCGGTGGCCAGCATCGCTCGCAGGGGTACATCAGCGGCCACAACACCGCTGACGAGGGCCGCGAGCTGCGTCGATTCGACAATGTGCGCGAAGATCGCGGTCGTGGCCGCGGCAGTCCACGCAAGAGTGGCGCGCTGACCGTCAGTGGCGAAGCAGCAGCCAAACAGGTGCACAAGGCGTTCAAGCCCAAAGGCCCGCGCCAGCCTGGCCAACGCGGCCCGCGTGGCGATCAGCAGCCCGGAGCTGGCCATGATGCCGGCAATCCGGCCGCGTTCCGCACCTGGTATGTGCCAGAAGGCGTGGCGACAGGGCCGTCCGGGCATCGCAATCCAGACGGTGCGCGTGGTCCACGCAAGCCCTATGGCAACAAACCCGGCGGAG
Source organism: Lysobacterales bacterium (assembly GCA_038236935.1). Taxonomy (GTDB): domain Bacteria; phylum Pseudomonadota; class Gammaproteobacteria; order Xanthomonadales; family Xanthomonadaceae; genus Cognatiluteimonas. The sequence goes on along the minus strand of JBBRZH010000012.1, from coordinate 44,152 downwards.
CTCCACGTCCGGGGGGCCCAGCTGGACCAGGCGGCTACAAAGGTCGTAGCGATCGCGGCGCTGGCGGTGGGTTTGCCGGACAGCCTGGTGAGCGCGGCGGGCCACGGCGCGAAGGCGGGTTCAACCAGGATGCACCACCACGCGGCCCGCGTGGACCGGGCGCAGGCCAGGGTCAGCGCACGCCGCGTCCGTATGGTCACCCCGGCAATGCACCGAGTTTCCCCTCCGACCATGCCAATCCCGGCAGCTTCAACCCCTATGGCGACAAGCCCCGCAATCCACGGCCGGGCGGTTTTCCGCCGCGTCCGGCAGCGGGTCCCCGACCGGGTGGTAAGCCTGGTGGGCGACCAGGTGGCCCTCGCGGTGCAGGCCGTCCAGGCAGCGGAGGGGATCGCGGAGGAAACCGCGGCCCGCAAGGTGGCAATCGCTGAGTCAGGAATTGGCAAACCGGCTGGCGACGTCGCCCATGTCATCATGAATTCGCACAGCACCATGAAAGGACGCCTCGGCGTCCTTTTTTTGCGACGAAACCAAAGGTGCGAGCGCGCACCCCTCGGACGCCATGAAATTGCGCATGACCGGATAACGTCATTCACGCTCACGAAGCGCTGACAAGCTTCCATCGACCATCACGAGTCCCTCAATGAGATGTCCATGCGCCTGTCCTGGTCTGGCCTGCTGGTCGTGCTCGGCATGCTGTCTGGTTGTTATCCGAAGGGAAATCCTGACAAGCCCATCCCCACCACCCTCATACCGGCGCTGCAGCAGCCAGCCACGCGTCTGGTGGTGGTTTTGCCGGGTCGTGGCGATGGCCTTGCCGGTCTGCAACGCACCAGCATTGCCCAGGCAATCCAGTCGCAATGGCCTGATGCCGACGTGACGCTCAGCGGCCTGACGATGGACTACTACCTGCAGGGCAGCGCCGTACAGCGATTGCACGACGAGATCATCGTGCCGGCGCGCGCGCGCGGCTACCGCGAAATCTGGCTGCTCGGGGCATCGCTGGGGGGCCTTGGGGCGCTGATGCAGGACGCGCAATGGCCGGACAGCGTCGACGGTATCGTGCTGATGGCGCCGTATCTTGGCGAGAAACCGTTGCTGCAGGAAATCGCGGCGGCGGGCGGCATTGCGCATTGGAATGCTGGCCCGGTGGCGGAGCAGATCAATGGCGACAACTTCCAGCACGAGCTCTGGCGCCACCTGCAATCGTGGTCACGCGAACCAGCACATGCCCGCAATGTCTGGCTCGCGTATGGCGACCACGACTACCTGCGCGACACCATGCCAGCGCTGATTCCCTTGCTGATGCCGCCCCATGTGCTGGTGCGCAGCGGCCGCCATGCCTGGAAGGTATGGACGCCGGCAGCGCGCGACATCTTCGGGCGAATCAACCAGGAGCGAACAGCTGCTGGGCAGTGATCAAAGTGATGCGTTGCGTGATCGCCTGCGACGAATTCATCATCACTCGTCGCCATGTCGCAGCCACATCCCGGCTGCAACCACGTTGTCGAACACGCGAACACTGAACCCCTGCTCCGTGGCCATGATTTCGGCCGTTTCCATCAACGACGTCTTGAAGCCCTGCATGTCGACGTACGCCACGCGCACGCCTTCCAGGCCGAGTCCGGCCATGCTGGCCATGAACGCCGGCATTTTATCCATCGGCATGGGTTCGCCGGCGACATGGCTGATGGCCAGCAGGCGAACCGCATCGCGCCGCTGCGCCTGCAGTGCGATCTCCCGCCAGCAGGCGAGCACATTTTCGGGGTGCCGGTCATTGCCCCGGATCACGACCTGCAACTCGCCACCAGAGCCACGGAACTCCATTTCGTAGGGTGTCCGCATGCCGTCAGCCCAGGGCAGCCTCGATATCAGCGGTCAACGATTCTGGGGTCTGCGTAGGTGCATAGCGCCCGATGACGCGGCCAGCGCGACCGACCAGGAACTTGGTGAAGTTCCACTTGATCGCATCGATGCCGAGAAAACCGCCTTTCTCGTCTTTCAGCCATTGCCATAACGGATGTGCGTTGCTGCCATTGACGTCGATTTTGCCGAACATCGGGAAGTCCACGTCGTAGGTCAGCGAACAGAAATTCCGGATCTCGGTCGCATCGCCAGGCTCCTGGTGACCGAACTGATCGCATGGGAACCCGAGCACCACGAAGCCGCGATCGCGATAGTCGCGCCAGAGTTGTTCCAGTCCTGCGTATTGCGCGGTGAAGCCGCACTTGGATGCGACATTCACCACCAGCAGCACCTTTCCCGCGTATTGCGACAAGGCTTGCTCATTGCCCTGGAGGTCAACCGCGTCGAAATCAGTAATGGTTTTCATTCCACACTCACTTTGGACTGACTCATGGGGCATTCCCTCAGTATTCGCATAGCCCGGACTTTACCCTTGGACAGGCTGATGGCGCTGCATGCGATGACTCATCCATTCGACCCAGTGTCTGCACTTCAGCCGTGGGCCTGCGTGAACAACCCCAAGCTGCGATCATGCCGCCATGAGCCAAATGCCCACCGAATTCACCGACCTGCCGCTCAATCCCACGCTCTTCCAGGGCCTCGACGCCTTGGGGCACGTCCGGATGACACCAGTCCAGGCCCGCAGCCTGCCTGCACTATTGGACGGCCGCGACGTCATCGCGCAGGCGCCTACCGGCAGCGGCAAGACCGCAGCCTTCGGCCTGGGTCTTCTGCATCGGCTTGATCCTGCCCAGATCAGGTTGCAGGCGCTGGTGCTATGTCCCACGCGCGAACTCGCCGACCAGGTCAGCAAGCACCTCCGCAAGCTCGCCACCGGCATCGCCAACCTGAAGCTGCTGACACTCACCGGCGGCATGCCGCTGGGCCCGCAGCTGGCGTCGCTGGCGCACGAACCGCATGTCGTGGTCGGCACGCCCGGCCGCGTACAGGAGTTGCTGCGCAAACAGGCGCTCGACCTGCGCGGCATTCGCGTCCTGGTGCTGGACGAGGCCGACCGCATGCTCGACATGGGGTTCGAGGAACCCATCCGCGAAATCATCGGAAAGACACCCAAGGATCGTCAGACGCTGTTGTTTTCGGCGACATATCCTGAAGCGATCCGCGAGATCGGCCGCAGGTACATGCGCGACCCGCTGGAAGTTTCGGTGGACGGCGCCGCCGACCAGGTCGTCATCTCGCAGCTGTTGTTCGAAGTCGAACTCGCGCAGAAGCCGGCGGCGTTAGCCGGGTTGCTGCTTGAGCACAACCCGGAATCGGCCGTCGTGTTCTGCAATACGCGCCGGGATGCCGACGATGTCGCGTCTTCACTCGCCCACGTCGGCTTCTCGGCCGCAGCACTGCATGGCGACATGGAACAGCGCGATCGCGACGAGGTGCTGGTGCAGTTCGGCAATCGAAGCTGCAACGTGCTGGTCGCCAGTGACGTCGCCGCGCGTGGGCTGGACATCGAGGACCTGGCCGCGGTGATCAATTACGAATTACCAACCGATCCTGATGTCTATGTTCACAGAATCGGCCGCACGGGCCGTGCCGGACGCAGCGGACTGGCGTTGAGCCTGGTGAGCCCGCGGGAGATGCCGCGTGCCTTGCAGCTGGAAGCGCAGCAAGGCGCGCCACTGCGCTGGTCGCGCGCCACGCTTGCGAACCTCAAGACCTGCCGCGCGCCCTCCGCAACAATGGCGACCCTGCGCATCGATGCCGGCCGCACCGACAAGCTGCGTCCCGGGGATATCGTCGGCGCACTGACTGGGGATGCCGGGTTGAAGGTCGAGGCCATCGGCAAGATCGACGTCTTCGCCACTCGCAGTTATGTCGCCATTGCGCGCAATCAGGTAGACAAAGCGCTGGCGCAACTGCAGGCCGGGCGCATCAAGGGCCGCAATTTCCGGGTTCGGCGGCTTTGAACCGCGGCCAGCCAACGGCGGCTTCAGCCCTGTTGGCCTAAACTAGGACGCTTCCAAAGGAGATTGCCCATGGCAAAGCCCAATTATTCGTTCGAAAAGCGCCAACGCGAGATCGCGAAGAAGAAGAAACAAGACGAGAAACTGGCCAAGAAGCAGTCGGCCAAGGATGCCGCGAACCCGCCGGAAAACCCCGGCCAGGACGACCCGTCCACTCATCGCGAGTAAAGCGAGCACGCTTGTCCTGCGGCCGCCGCGTAAACTGTCCGCTTCCCCGTACGGCCGCCCGGCCCATGAGAGTGCCATGAGCGCCGACCCTGCCGCGTCTTCGACTTCTGCCGTGACTGGCACTTCATCAATCCGTTTCAGCGATTTGGGCCTGCCTGAACCGTTGCTGCGGATATTAAGCGACATCGGTTACGAGTCGCCCTCGCCCATCCAGGCCGCCACGATCCCGCCGCTGTTGCAGGGCCGCGATGTGCTGGGTCAGGCGCAGACTGGCACCGGCAAGACCGCCGCCTTCGCGCTGCCGATCCTGGCGCGACTGGATGCGGCGCAAACCAGACCGCAGACACTGGTGCTGGCGCCGACCCGCGAGCTCGCAATCCAGGTGGCCGAAGCGTTCCAGAAATACGCCACCCACCTGCCCGGCTTCCATGTGCTGCCGATCTACGGTGGGCAGAGTTACGGACCGCAGCTGAGCGCACTCAAGCGCGGCGTGCACGTCGTCGTCGGCACGCCCGGGCGCGTGATCGATCACTTGGAGCGCGGCTCGCTCGACCTCTCGCAGTTGCGCTGCCTGGTATTGGATGAAGCCGACGAAATGCTGCGCATGGGTTTCATCGACGACGTCGAGACGGTGCTCAAGAAAGTGCCAGCGACGCGTCAGGTCGCCTTGTTCTCGGCGACGATGCCCGCGCAGATCAAACGGATCGCGCAGACCTACCTGAAAGATCCCGTCGAGATCGCGATCAAGTCGACCACTGCGACCGCTGCCAACATCCGCCAGAGGTACTGGATGGTCAGCGGCGTCAACAAACTCGATGCGTTGACGCGCATCCTTGAAGCCGAACCCTTCGACGGCATGCTCGTGTTCGCGCGGACCAAGCTCGGCACCCAGGAGCTGGCCGAGAAACTGGCCGCACGCGGCTTGTCCGCTGCCGCGATCCATGGCGATGTCGAGCAGAAGCAGCGCGAGAAGATGATCCAGTCGCTGAAGGATGGGCGGATCGACATCCTCGTTGCCACCGATGTCGCGGCGCGCGGGCTGGACGTCGACCGCATCAGCCATGTGCTGAACTACGACATTCCCTACGACACCGAAAGTTACGTGCATCGCATCGGCCGCACCGGCCGCGCGGGACGCAGCGGTGAAGCGATCCTCTTCGTCGCGCCGCGTGAGCGCGGAATGTTGGGTGCGATCGAGCGTGCAACCCGGCAGAAGATCGAACCGATGCAGTTGCCCAGCGTCGATGCGGTCAACGAACAGCGTGTCGGGAAGTTCCTCGGCAAGATCGGCGCGGCGCTGGAAAGCAGCGATTTATTGCAGTTCCGTGAACTGGTCGAACGCTACGAGCGCGAGCACGACGTGCCTGCGGTCGACATCGCGGCCGCGTTGGCGAAGCTGGTGCAGGGTAAGACACCACTGTTTCTTCAGGCACCACCGCCCGAGCGGCCACGATTCGATCGTGAGGAGCGTGCTTCGAATGACCGCAGTCCGCGCGACCGCGCGCCGCGCGCGGAACGTCCTGCTTTCGAACCCCGTCCGCCGCGTCATGGCGAACGCCAGTTCACGCCACCCTCTGCACTGCCTCATGCATCGAACAATGCCGGCGAAGCGTTATTCGATGACACGCCGCCGCGCGCACCGCGCGATGCGTCCGGCACGGAAGTCGGCATGGAAACCTTCCGCATCGAGGTTGGCCACATGCACGGCGTGCAACCCGGCAACATCGTCGGGGCAATCGCCAATGAAGCCGATCTTGAAAGCCGTTACATCGGGCGCATCGACATCCGCGATGACTACAGCCTGGTCGACCTGCCCGAAGGCATGCCGCCGGAGTTGATGGATCACCTGAAGAAGGTGCGCATCGCAGGACAGGCACTGCGCATCCAGCGTGCAGGACCAGCCGATACCGGCGGCGCCACTCGCGGGCAAAGGCCACATGGACGACACGCGACCGGCGATGCCCGCCCGCCGCGCCCGCCGCATGCCGGTAAACCGCATGGTGGCGGGCCACGTGGCCCTGGTGGTTTCAAGAAACCGCGGCCACCGCGTGGTTGAAGCCGACTGCCGGCAACCAAAACCGGCTGTCGAAACGGCGTGGCTCTCCACTCAATGGATCCACGAACACCAGCGACTTCGCCAGCAACTGAAGTGGTTGCGAATAATCGCCTGATTCACGCTCCTGCAGGTGCGGATACAACGCGTCGCCGATGATGGGTGCTCCCAGCGCCGCCATCTGGACCCGCAACTGGTGCTTGCGCCCGCTGACGGGCTTGAGTTCGTAGCGCCAGGTCAGCGGACCCCGTTCGATGACGTCGATCCATGTTTCGCTGTTGGCGTCGCCCAGCACTTCCTGCGTGCGGAAAAAAGGCGTCCCTGGTTCGATGCGGCTGCGATACGTCATTGGAAACACGTGCTGTTGCAACGCCGGAGCCAGCGCTTCGTAGGATTTTTCAATCCGTCGCAGGCGAAAAAGATCCTGATACGCCGCGCGCGTCCCGCGATGTGCGGAAAACATCACCAGCCCCGCGGTGTCGCGATCGATCCGATGCAGCGGGACCAGATCCACGTTGTCCAATCGTCGCTGCAATCGCGACAGCAGCGTCTCGCGAACATGGCCACCGGAGGGCGTCACCGGCAGGAAATGCGGTTTGTCTGCAACCACCAGATGGGCGTCGGCGTACAGCACCGTTTCGGCAAAGGGAAGCACCGGCTCGCCGACAACTTCGCGGAAATAGCGCACTTCCATGCCGACCCGGTATGGCGTGTCGATGGTCAACACATATCCGTTGCCGTCCAGTACGCGGCCGTGTGCGAATCGGGCGATCCAGGATTCACGTGCAATGGCTGGAAACCGGGCACACAACCCGTCGAGCACTGTCGTCCACGGACCGGGCGGCAGTTGAAGTCGGCTGGCAATGGGGTTTGCAGACACGGAATCGACCCCTTCAACTGGACTGGGCAATCATCTGTATTGTTGCCCCTGAGCACGGCAATTGCGCCAGTCCCTAGAATAGGTGTCTTCGACCGTCGTCTGGTCAGCTTCCCGGGATCATCAATGGCGCCCAAGGCGACCGTCCATAAAGTCGAGTTGCAGGTCAGCGACATGGACCGGCATTACTACGCGTCGCACAACCTGACGCTGGCGCAGCACCCGTCGGAAACAGAGCAGCGCTTGATGGTGCGCCTGCTCGCGTTCGCACTGTTTGCCGACGAGCGGCTGGAGTTCGGACGCGGGTTGAGCGATGAGGAAGACCCTGACGTGTGGCGACGTGATTACACCGGTGACATCGAGCAGTGGATCGATCTGGGGCAACCGGACGAATCGCGCATCAAGAAGGCATGCGGCCGCGCGCAAGGGGTCATTGTCGTCAACTACAGCGGGAATGCCGCGGACATCTGGTGGAACAAGCTTGCGCCCAGCCTGACCCGGCTCAAGAACCTGACCGTGATCGATATCGACCCGGCTTCGGTCGATGCCATCAGCACGCTTCTGCAGCGGAGCATGCGCCTGACGGCGATGATCCAGGACGGCGAAATGCAGTTGATGAGCGATACCGCCAACATCGCATTGACGCCGCGCGTGCGCATGGCGCCCTCACCGCCCGCCTGAAATCGCAAACACGATGCATGCATTCGATGCCGTGGTCATCGGCGGTGGCGCCGCCGGGCTGATGTGTGCCCTGACTGCCGGCCACGGCGGAAAACGGGTGCTGGTGATCGAGCACGCCAACCGTGTCGGCAAGAAGATCCTGATGTCGGGTGGTGGTCGCTGCAATTTCACCAACACCGGTACCTCGCCGGGAAATTTCCTGTCCGCAAATCCGCACTTCTGCAAATCGGCACTGGCGCGTTTTACGCCGCTGGATTTCATCGCGATGGTGGAGCAACACGGCATCGCCTGGCACGAGAAGGAGTTGGGGCAACTGTTCTGCGATGACTCGTCCAGGCAGATCGTCAAGATGCTCGTGGACGAATGCACCGCTGCCAATGTGCGTATCGAGACCAGTTGCAGCGTGACTGGCGTGCAACACCGCGATGGCGACTTTGATGTGCACACGACGCGTGGCAGCTTCAGCACTCCCGCGCTGATTGTTGCCAGCGGTGGCCTGTCGATTCCCACCATGGGCGCAAGTGGATTCGGGTATGAACTGGCACGCCAGTTCGGCCATGCGGTCTTGCCGACTCGCGCCGGGCTGGTGCCGTTGACACTCAGCGGCACGCATCAAGATCGACTGGCTGGACTGAGTGGTGTCGCCCTGCCGGTTGAAGTGCAATGCAATGGCGCAAGCTTCAACAATTTCATGCTGATCACCCATCGCGGCATAAGCGGCCCTTCGATCCTGCAGATTTCCTCTTACTGGCAGCCGGGTGACGACCTGCGTATCGATCTATTGCCAGGCACCGATGCATTCGTGACCTTGCAGCACCTGCAAACCGCACGTCCAGCTGCCGAGCTCAAGACGTTGCTGGGTGAACTGCTCCCAAAACGTTTTGCCCAACGCCTGTGCGATGCGTGGCTTGCGAACAAGCCAATGAAGCAATACAACCTTCCGCAGCTGCATGGAATTGCCACGCAACTCCATCACTGGCCATTGATCGCGAGCGGGACCGAAGGCTATCGCACGGCCGAGGTCACGCTCGGCGGCGTGGATACGGATGGGCTGTCTTCCACGACGATGCAGTCGCGTCGCATACCAGGTCTCTATTTCATCGGCGAAGTCGTCGACGTCACTGGCTGGCTGGGGGGCTACAACTTCCAGTGGGCATGGGCATCGGGTCACGCTGCGGGCATCTCGCTGTGAGCGGTGGTGACCCGAAACGCATGGTCGTGATCGGTGGAGGGCCTGCCGGCCTGATGGCTGCCGAAACCGTACGTAGTGCTGGGGTCGAGGTTGATCTTTACGAGGCAAAAGGTTCGGTCGGGCGCAAGTTCCTCGTCGCCGGCAAAGGTGGCCTCAATCTCACCCACTCCGAACCCAGACCTGCGTTTGACGTGCGTTATGGCGAACGCCAGCCAGACGTGGCGACATGGCTGGATGACTTTGATGCCGACGCGTTGCGCCAGTGGGCGCGCAGCCTAGGCATCGATACGTATGTCGGCACATCAGGCCGCGTGTTTCCAATGGATCGAAAGGCGGCGCCCCTGCTGCGTGGCTGGGTGCGACGCCTGCGCGACAACGGCGTGCGGGTTCATGTGAACCATCGCTGGTTGGGCTGGACTGCAGAGGGTTCGCTGCGCTTCGCAACTTCCGCGGGCGAGCATCTAGCGACCGCCGATGCCGTGATCCTTGCATTGGGAGGCGGCAGCTGGCCGCAGCTGGGCTCCGACGCCGCGTGGCTGCCGGTGCTGCGTCGGCAGGGCATCGACGTAACACCGCTGCTGCCTTCCAATTGCGGATTCGACATCGATTGGAGCGCGCACTTTTCCGCACGCCATGCCGGTGCCCCATTGAAACCGATCATCGCGCATTGGGACGATTTGAACGGCAATGCGCATGCCATGCAGGGCGAGTGCGTAGTGACGGCCACCGGTATTGAAGGTAGCCTCGTTTATGCGCTCTCTGCGACCTTGCGGGACGCCATTGCGCGCGACGGCGGCGCGACGTTGCATCTGGATCTCGCACCTGGTCGAGATTTGGCGCGGTTGCAACGCGAACTGGCCGCTCCACGTGCAGGTCGCTCGTTCAGCGAGCATCTGCGCAGGCAGGTTGGCATCAGTGGCGTCAAAGCGGCGCTGTTGTACGAAATCCTGGGAAAAAACTGCGGCGATGATCTTGTCGTGTTGGCCGACACCATCAAATACCTTCCGTTGCGGTTGCTTCGCCCACGCCCATTGGCGGAGTCAATCAGCAGCGCAGGTGGCGTACGCTTGGAAACTATGGAATCGATGCTGATGACGCACGCAATGCCGGGCGTGTTTTGCGCGGGCGAAATGCTCGACTGGGAAGCCCCAACAGGTGGCTATCTCCTGACCGCATGTTTTGCCAGCGGTCGACGCGCAGGACTTGGGGCGATCAACTGGCTGGCATCGCATCCATCAATGGCTTGAGTTGGGCATCGACGGCCACCCTCTCGTCGAAGACGAAGCAGCGGCCCACATATCCAAGGTTTCCCACCTCCTCGAAATATCCCAGGATGCCGCCATCCAACTGCAGTACGTTATCCATGCCGGCATTGCGCAGCCACAGCACCGCCTTCTCGCAGCGGATTCCACCTGTGCAGAATCCGACAATCGTGGCATCACACAAATCTTCGAGATTCGGTGAGATTGCTTCCGGCAGATCGGAGAAGTTGTCGATTGGCAGTGTCAGTGCGCCGGCGAATGTGCCGTGACCGACCTCCTCGCGATTGCGCGTGTCGAGCAACACCAGGCGGCGGCCCGCATCGTCATGCCCCTGCTCGATCCAGCGGGCGAGCACTTGAGGCGCAACGGCGGGCGCCGGGCCGTTCTCAAGTGGCGATGCGCCATTGCGACGAAAACTGATGATCTCGGATTTCACCTTGACCTTCAGCTGGGCAAACGGCTGCATATCGCCATGGCTTTTCCTGATGCGAATCGCAGCCAGGCGCGTGTCGGCGTGCAGGACATCGACGAACCGGGATACGTCGGCAGGGTCGCCCGCCAGGAACAGGTTGACGCCCTCGCTCGCGACCAACACCGTACCCTTTAGTTCGCAGTCCTGGGCATGCTGATGAAGGTGCGTCGCAAGCGCCTGGGGATCGTCGACATGGACGAAATGATAAGCGGCGATATTCAGGATCATGCCGGTTCCTGCGGCAGAGATGTCAGCGCCAAGGGAACGATCACACTAAAGGTCGAGCCCTGCCTTGGTTCGGACACGACTCGCAGCGAGTGCCCAAGCAGGTCAGCTGTGCGTTGCACGATCGACAAGCCCAATCCAAGCCCTTCACTGGTGGGATCGAGTTGCTGGAAGGCCTCGAATATTTTCCCCATCAGGCGTGCCTGGATTCCACACCCAGTGTCGGAAATGCGGATCTCCAGCACGTCTTCGTCCACATGGCATTCCACGCTGACGATGCCATGTTGCGTGTATTTGATTGCATTGCCAACAAGGTTGTCGAGGATCGTCTGGAGCATCTCTGCGTTGCTTGAAATCGCTGAGTCGCACGGCACCACCGTCAATTGCAATCCCTTGCGCCTTGCAATGAAGTCCCATGTTTCGTGTACCGTCAGCAGGATGTCGCTCATCGACAGCGCCTGCAACTGTATCGGACACAGGTCATCCACGCGCGAGGCGCGCGCAAGGCGATTGAGCCCGTCAGCCAGTTGACCGGCGGCTGCACCGGCCATCGTGAGTTGCTCACTGTCGAACGCGTCGGTGGTCTTGCGGCGCATTTCATCGATCACCACCGTCATCACGCTCAACGGCTGGCGCAGATCGTGTCCGGCGACGGCCACCAGGCGACTGCGATATTGATGGGCACGATCGGCGATCGCCAATGCGCGTCGCAACTCCAGTTGCGCCATGGTTTGCCGAGCCAATGCACGCAATACGCCGCGCTGCTCTTCGTCGAGCACGCGCGGCTGGGTATCCAGCACGCAGATCGTGCCTAGCGCGTGGCCCTCCGATGTTTTCAACACCGCACCTGCGTAGAAGCGCAGGTAAGGAGATCCAATGACCATTGGGTAACGATTGAAGCGGTCATCGTCCAGGATGTCGGGGATCTCGAGGAAATCCGACTGCAGGATCGCGTGGGAACAGATCGACGTCTCCAGCGGAGTTTCGTGTACGCCCAGGCCGATTTCGGACTTGAACCACTGGCGGCTGGCGTCGATCAGATTGATCAATGCGATCGGCGCACAGCAGACATGCGCCGCAATGCGGGTGATGTCCTCGAACGCAGCTTCAACTGGCGTATCGAGGATGCCGTACGAGCGCAACGCGGCCAGCCGCGCTGATTCGTTCAAGGGCTTACCCGCAATCAGGCATGTGGTCTCGGACCCTGCTTGCCCATCAGTCATCTACGCATCCGGCCGGGTGGACTCCAGCGGCTAGTCTAGCCAATCGTGATCACTTACCTGCAATGCGTAGCCGGCAAGGACAGCGACTGCCAGACATGGCCTTTCCTGTCCTGGACGAAGGCGGTGAGGCCCCATTCAAGCGACGGCGCAGTCAAGCCCACCTGCCGCGAAACCGCTGTCGCGTTCAGCGGCCACGGACCCCAGAGATGGCGGACCACGCGTTCGTGATGCAGCGTGACGCCGCTGTTCTCGCCTGCGCGCACTGCCGTGGTTTGAGCATCACTGTATTGGACAAGCCATACCTGCGCATCGCCGGCAGGCGCGGTGGATGTCCGGGTCGCACCGAGCGCCACGTTCCAGCCGTTTGGGGCTGGCCGCAACTGCAGCGCCAAGCCTGCGGACGCCGGTGTCCGCGCCTGCCGCAAGACCGCGTCGATACCGCGATGCCACGGCAACTGCACCTGCGATCCAACCATGACCTGCGGCGTATAGACCGTACCCTCGCCTGTTACAGCGGACACCCGCGTACGCTGCCGCTGCGAATATACGGGTGATGCAAAACGATCAGCCCAGCCGATGCTGTCCCAATAGTCCACGTGGAATGCCAGCCAGTTGGCATCTGTGCGCGACGCAAGTGCCTGTGACGAAAACCACCGATCCGCTGGCGGACAACTGCTACAGCCTTCCGATGTGTACAACTCCACCAACGGGATGGATTGCGGCCCGCTTTGGACTGCGCACAGCGGCGCTGCGATTGCCGGCACCTGTGCCAACAGCAATGTCATCATTGAACCCACAAGCACCTTGCGCATCGATTGACCTCCAGGATTTGTCATAGGGAGACCGCAGGCAGCCCGGGAGGTGCGGCAGGCCGTGTTTTTACATCGCGGCCGTAGGCATCGATTCAGAAAACACCAGGCTGCAGCAGGTCACGGCGCCCTCGGCCTTCTGCAGTTCGGAAATGTCGACCGGCACCACCGTGATCCCCGCCGCCTGCAGCCGTTGTCGGGTCCGCGGAAAGCAGGCGGGATGGATCACGCTGTCGCCGACGCGTAGTGCGTTGGCCGCGTGCTCTTCCTCCGGATCAATTTCGATCAGGCGATGGCTTGCAAAGACACTGGCATCAACCCATGCCGGCTGCACAAGCAAGGTGCCGTCGGCGACGACCGTCGCGGCGGATTTGAGATGCAGGCAACCGTGGGTGGGAACCGCCTTGACCCGGTAGCCGTATGGCGCCAGCAACGAGCGCAGTTGCGCAATGCCTTCTTCGTTGCTGCGTGCGGCCTGGCCGACGTACAGCGTGCGGCCGACACGCACCACATCGCCGCCTTCAAGGGTTCCCGGTGCCTGGATCGCGCGCGTCCTGCGATACGGCATCAACGCATCGGCTACCGAGACGCTTTCTCCATGTCGCGAACGGGCACCCGCCCGCGTGATGATCGCCACCTCGTCCAACACCACCGCCATGTCCTCGACGAACACGGCATCAGGCATGTCCGTCAACATCGGCAACGCGATGAGTTTGCAGCCAAGCGCACGCAAGGCATTGCGATAGTCTTGGTGTTGTGCAGCCGCGCGTTCTGGATCAATGGGGCTGCGCTCGACGAAGGACAACTCGCAGTCCATAAGACTCGGGCTGACATCGCGCGTCATTGCAATGAATGCAGGCATGGCCTCAGCGTACCCGAGGCATTCGCAACGGGGCTAGGTATTTTTGCCCTTCAATCGCTCGCCCGGAAGGATTTGGGCCGATTGCAGCGATTTTCCTGATGGCCGTACGCGAAAAGCCAGGCTGATCCGAGGACCAACAGATCCGGACACTTTCGGGATCCCGTGGTCAAAGTGTTTCTGAGACTCGAAACTCATGACCAACACGCTGCCAGGCTCCAGCTCGACGCGCCAGCCCCGCCGTCTGGCTTGGCCTTCCTTTGGTTGTTTTTCACGAATATCCATGCGGCGTGTCGCACCCAGCGACAACAGGGCGATGGGGCATCCGGGTGCGATGCTGTGCAGCTTGTCATTGTGTGGTGCCACACTGTCGCGACCATCGCGGTAGTAGTTCAAGCCGACATGGGTGAATGCGACACCCAGCCCTGTGCACATCGCAGTCGCGGCTTCCTGCAACGCGACAGGCAACGCATCGCCGCCGTCAAGCGCGTAACCACCGGTGAGGCGAGGAACGTCAACCACACGGTCGTACATCGGTCGACGCTCGCTGTGCCACAGAGCTTCATCGCGGATGGCGATAAACCAGCGCGCTGCGCGTTCAATGTCGATGAACTGCGGCAAATACCGAATCCCGCGCTCGGCATCCTGTGCGAGCACTCGCGGCTCTGCGGTGAACAATGAGGATTGCGACATGGCCGCAGTGTGCCGTGAATGGGTTGCACATCGTGCGAAAAAGAATCGACGAACACGCTTCCCCCCAAACTGAATCCTTCGTTGACAGACGTCACGCTCTGGTTGTTTTGCAGCCTGATGCCACGGGCACTTGCCACACCACATACTGCGGCGGGGTCTGGATGGCTGAAATCATGCGGTCGAAGTCCGCAGCCACGGCGGCCTCCGTGCGGCCTGAAGCGCCGGAAAGGGATTTCGCATAGCCATCGCGCCATGCGCCGATGATGCCGGCGAAGATGTCGCGCGGTACGCGTAACGTATCCACCACGACGTAGTCCATGGCCACGAGGCAATAGCCTGCCGCCTGCAACAGCGCGGGCGAATGTCGGCCAATGCGTCCATCACAACCGATGCTGCCCAGGAAGGCGATCGCATTGGAATTCCAGAACTGATCTGGATCGAAGCCACTGCTGTCGTTTGCCGCCGGGAAGTGCAGCATGCCGTAATCCTCCGACAGCAGGTGCAACCACCCGCCGGGCTTCAGCACGCGTGTGATCTCTGCCAGCACCAACGGGAAATCCGGCACCGATTGCGACATGTGGCGACACACGACCAGATCGATCGAGGCGTCGGCAATGTCGATCGCAAACGCGTCGCCCTGTGCGTATTGAACGCGCTCGCCGAGGTCTGCGCTGTCTCGGCGCGCCAACATCAGGTTGCTTTCAAGGATGTCGATACCAAGCAGGTTTGCTTGTGGATAGTGCGTGGCCAGGCGACGCGTGATTTCGCCCGTGCCACAGCCAAGATCAAGGATGCGAAGCGCACCCGATAGCGCATAGCGGTCGAACAATCGGCGCTCCTGAGGCCAGATCGCCTCGGCCTGATGCGCCAGGTTGCGCGCCATGGATTCATTGCCCATCTGTTCGGCTTGCGGATTGCGATTCATTGGGGTCAGGCCATCGTGGGCTGGCTGGAAGAACCGGGAATGGCGAGGCTGTCATGGTCGTCAGGCTTGGCCACCAACAGCGCCAGCAGCGACAGCGTGGCCGCCGTTGTCAGGTAATACCCCACATGGGCAAGCCCGAAATGCGTCGCCAGCCACGTGGCGATGTAGGGCGCCACCGCAGCCCCCAGGATGCTGGACAGGTTGAAGCACAAGGAAGCACCCGTGTAGCGCACCGCGGCGGGAAACATCCCTGACAACAATGTGCCGATCGGACCATAGGTCAGACCGGTCAGGCACATGCCCAGCGTCAGGAAAACGAGCGTCGTGGACAGGCTCCCGGCGACAAACAACGGCGCGAATGCAATGCCGAAGGCCATGATCGCGAGCGTTGCCAGCAGCATGGCCCTGCGACTGCCAAGGCGCTGGGCAATCAATGCGGACAATGGAATGGTCCCTGCAAAAAACACCACGGCGACCATCTCCAGCCGGAGGAACTGCTGGCGCGAATATCCAAGGTGGGCTGTTCCCCAGCTCAGCGCGAACACGGCCATCAGGTAGAAGACCAGGAATGTCGAAATCGACGCAAGCGTTCCGATCAGCAAGGTGCGTGGATGGCGCCTGAGCACGTCCAGCATGGGAACTCGCACTCGTTGTTGCAGTTCGATCACGCGCTCGAAGGCCGGTGTCTCCTTGATGCTCATGCGGATCCACAAGCCGAACGCGACCAGCACGGCGCTCCCAAGGAACGGAAGACGCCAACCCCAGGCGAAGAACGAGGCGTCATCAAGCGTTGCGCCAAGCATCAGGAATACCCCGGTCCCCAACAGGAAACCCAGCGGCGCGCCCAGCTGCGGAAACATGCCGAACCATGCCCGCCTGCCGGGGGGTGCATGCTCCGTGGCCAGCAGTACCGCCCCGCCCCACTCACCACCCAACCCGATGCCCTGCCCGAGCCGGCACAGCGCAAGCAGCAAGGGGGCGGCAAGGCCGATCGTGGCGTGGGTGGGCAGCAAACCGATGGCGACCGTCGACAAACCCATCGTCAGCAGCGCAGCGACCAGCGTGGTCTTGCGGCCAAGGCGGTCACCAAAGTGTCCAAAAAGCGCCGAACCCACCGGGCGTGCGACAAACGCCAGTGCAAACGTCGCGAACGACTGCAATACAGCGGTCGTCGGATCGCTATCGGGAAAGAACAATCGTGGAAACACCAGGACCGCAGCGGTGGCGAAAATATAGAAATCGAAAAATTCGATCGTGGTACCGACCAGGCTTGCAAACAGGATGCGGCGGGTCGAGTTGGAAGCCATGTCGTTGGGCATTGTGATTTTCGATCGAGGTTCCGGCCGATGTCGCTCAGTAAGCGCCCATGAAATCCTTCTTGCCCAACTCCACCCCGTTATGCCGTAACAGTGCGTAGGCCGTCGTGACATGGAAGAAGAATTGCGGCAACCCATACGCCATCAAATACGCGTGGCCATCGAGCGTACGTTCCTTGGGCGTGCCCGGGCGCAGGACGATGTTGCGCGACTCGCTGCCGGCAAACCGGGCGGCATCCAGTCCCTGCAGGAACTCCAGTGTCCGTGCGATTCGACCATGCAGTTCGGCAAAGGTCTGCTCGGAGTCGTCATAGGCGGGAACTTCAACGCCGGCCAGCCGGGCCGGAACCGACTTGGCGAAGTCGCAGGCAATCTGGACTTGCCGCGTCAACGCGAACATGTCCGGAAACAGCCGCGCACGCAGCAACGCATCGGGATCGATTTTTCGTGCGGACGCGTGGGCGTCGGCCTTTGCCAGCATGTCATCCAGTGCCTGCAACATCTGCTGGAATACGGGCACCGAGGCGCTGTACATCGAAATCGTCATCGGGGATTCTCCTGGACAGGCGCGGGAATGTCCGCGGGATCGACGCGATTGTGACATTGACCCTGCCGGGGGTGTCCATGGCCGCTGTTAAGGCCCGCCTGCGATGCCCGGCGTAAGATAGCCACATCGCACTTTCGATCTCACGACCGGATCCTGGTCGTCAGCTCCTCTTTCCATGACGTCCGACATGGACGACCGCCTCGCCAGGAGCTTCCATGCCGGGCTACACCACCCGACAGCTTGACGTCAGACTCGGCGGGCACGACTACCGCGTGCGTGCGCTGAGCGATCGCCAGCAGTTCGCGGATCCCGATCATGCCGCTGCGCGCATCGGGATTTCCTCGGCCCAGTGGTGCCTGTTCGGTCAGGTCTGGCCGTCCGGGCGCTTGCTGGCAGAAGCCATGTGCACGTTCGACATCGAAGGCAAGCGCATCCTGGAAATCGGCTGCGGACTTGGGTTGTCCAGCCTGGTATTGCAACGTCGTTGCGCCGACATCACCGCAAGTGACCATCATCCGCTCGCCCAGTCCTTCCTGGAATACAACGCGACCCAGAACCAGCTTCCGCATGTCGACTACCGCGACCTGCCGTGGGAAATTCCAGACCCCACGCTCGGCCGGTTCGACCTCATCATCGGCAGTGACATCCTTTACGAGCGCGGACACGCCGGAATGATTGCGGACTTGTTGCGGCGGCATGCACAACCGGATGTCGAAGTCCTGATCACCGATCCAGGTCGCGGGAACAGTGGCTCGTTCACGCGCGCACTGACCGGCGAAGGTTATGTCGTCCACGAGCAGCGCAGCCGCTTGGACGAAGCTGACCTTCCACCGTTTCGCGGGCGGCTGTTGAGTTATCGCCGGCGTGGCCTGCAATGAAAGCTGTCCCATGACGATCGCCGCTTACGACGACGATGACATGCGGGTCGATCCGACAGTGTCGTGCAGTGCCTGCGATGCCGTGTGCTGTCGACTGACGGTGGTTGTGATGCCCGAGGACATCGTGCCGCGGCATTTCGTCGAACGCACTTCGCACGGGCTGGAGGTGATGGCGCGCGACGAGGACGGCTGGTGCGTGGCGCTCGACTCCAAGAACATGTGTTGCAGCATCTACGACCAGCGCCCCGGCATCTGCCGCAAATTCGCCATGGGCAGCGCTTATTGTCGCGACGAGCGCAAGACGTACCGCGAGCACATGCTCCGTGGGATCCCGCTGGTAATGGTCGAGCGCTGATCATCCACGCAGCATGGCGGCGCAAACGCCGCCATGCTGATCCTGCATGCAGATTGCAACAGCAGGTTTGCTACATCACTTCAGCTTGAGCTCGCGGATCAATTCGGTGCCAAGAATGGTGCGCATGACCGTGCGCTTTCCCGACGCTTCGTCGCGCTGCATCACATTCATCTTGGTCACGCTGGACATGATGGGTTCCATCTTGGCATCGAGGCCATCCAGCATCGCCATGTTCGGGTACGTCACCACCAGGTAGAGGTCAGCGTCTTCGGGCTTTCGCGGGGAGGCACTGAACACCGAGTAGTCGAGGATCACGCCAGCCTTCTTGGATGCTTCCATCGAGGCCTTGTAGGTGCCGTCCAGGAATCTCATGTAATTCTCGGACTGGCCATCCATTACCTTCACCGAAGTCACCGCCAGCACCGCTCCTTCGGTGTAAGGCCGTTCCTGCGCACCAGCCAGCCCCGCGATCGCCAATAGCGTTATCGCACCGCAGACTTTGAAAGCGTTCATCATCGTGCTCCTGTGGAGTCCGCACGGGGATCCCCAGGCGGGCGGCCAGCTGAATAGCCGCAACCGCATATCCGGCAACGCAATCGGGCCGCATCTGCGGCCAACATCCGTCAGTGGCGCATCAGCAGCAAGGGCACCAGCGCGACCAGCCCGAGCAATGCGAGGATCGCCAGCACCGACAGCCCGACCCGCACCGGATCGCGGCGCAAGGTCGAGGCAAATGTCTCTGCCGTGCCATCACGCAACGCCGTCGCACGCTCCTCCCGGACCCGTTTTCCGCGTTGGGACTGGTACTCGGACATCAGCCCCTTGGCCCGCACGACGTCCTCATCGCGGGTGAGCCAGATGCCGCCGTGGGAAATTCCCCAACGGCTCGGCTGGGTTTCGTAGAACTCGATGCCATGCGAAGCGAGCATGGCGCGCACGTCATCGGCTTCGTCGTCCAGCACCATGCGCAGGTTGAGCAGTAATTTCGACATTGGTCGATCTTACGCTGGCACGGCGTCAGTCACAGGGGACTTTGCACTGGTTGTGGATACTTGTCGCAAACCGCAGCGGAAGGTTGGCGTGACATCCATCAGGATCCTGAGCATCAACGCAAACGCGGGGCTCGACGTGACCCGGCGTCGCTACGTGCTGCCCACGCTCCGCGCCGCCATCCATGCCGTTGATGCCGATATCGTGTGTGCCCAGGAAGTCCTCGGCGAACACGTCCTGCATGCCCAGCGACATCCGGAATCGCCACACATCACGCACCACGGATACCTTGCCGGGACACGATGGCCGCATCGCGCTTACGGTCGCAATGCGGTATTTGCCGATGGGGATCAGGGCAACGCGTTGTTGTCGAAGTTCAAGTTCATCGAATCCTACAACCACGATGTTTCCATCGGATCGCATGAGCCGCGTGGCCTGCTGCATGGAGTGTTGCGCATACCGCAATGCCGCCACCTGCATGTGATCAATGTCCATCTTGGGCTGCTGGAGTCGCATCGACGACAACAGGTGGCACGGTTGTGTCGCTTCATCGAGTCCGACATCCCTGGCGATTCGCCCCTGATCGTCGCGGGGGATTTCAACGACTGGCGAAAGCATAGCCATTCGGCACTGCGCAACACTGGGCTGCGCGAAGCTTTCGAGGATGCCACAGGCAGGCTTGCGAGGACGTTTCCAGCCAGGCTTCCACTGCTCCCGCTGGACCGGATTTACCTGCGAAATGCGACGGCAGTCAGTGTCGATGTGTTATCCATGCGTCCGTGGTCGCACTTGTCCGACCATGCCGCGCTGTATGCGCAGATCGAATTGACCAGATGAACACTGCGGATGTCAGGCGTCGAAGGCGCCGACAGGGGTGGGAGTCAGGCCTTCCGGCATCGCCGATGAGTCATTACTCGCCTTGGGTTCAGTCGTTTCCATCGGGAAATCAGGGATGTAGGCCCGAACACGATTGCGGCCTTCGCGCTTGGCGCGATACAGCATCTGGTCGGCATGCGACAACAGCTTGTCCAGGTGGTAACCCGACATTACGGTTGAGCTCACACCAAAACTCGCGGTGATCGGAAAGCTGTAGCCGCTCGGGCGCGTATCGATCTGCGACAGTCGCACCCGGCAGTCCTCGGCCATCCGTGTTGCCGACTTCAAGTCAGCCCCATGGATGAGGATCGCGAACTCCTCGCCACCCAGTCGACCGACTTTGTCCATCTTCCTGCAGAGTCCATTGCAAGTATTTGCCACGGCCTTGAGGACCCAGTCGCCGGTGACATGTCCATAGCTGTCGTTGATGGTTTTGAAATGGTCGAGGTCGAACATGATCAAGGCTGCCTGCTCGCTGGCAGCAGCACACTCGGTCAAGCACAACTCGGACTCTCGCGTGAAGTGATGGCGATTGCAAACTTCGGTCAACGCATCGGTTTCTGCCATCAGCCGGAGCGATGCTGACAGGCGCCGGGTTTTGTACGCCCACAGGCCAATGAAAAGCGCCAGGATGCTGGCGAGCAGCATCAACAGGCGGGAATTCTGCGCCGAGGTCCGGTCTACTTGTTGCTGCAGCTGGAGCAGGCTGTTTTGACGATTCAGCAGTTCGATCTGCTGGTTCTTCTGCTGGTTCTCGTTGCGAACGATCTGGTACGCCATCTCGCGCGTCTTGACCTCGTTGAGGTAGCCCCTATCGGCTTCCGCATACTGCTTGTAGTAAGCCAGTGCGCCCGCAATGTCATGCTGGCTTTCCGCAATCTGGTACAGCGTCTTGTACGCGGCAACGAGCGGCGGAGCGTTGAGGATGCCGGCGCCCTGTGCGACTGCCAGGCTGGCTTCGGCTTGCGCGCCTTCCATGTCCCCGTTGGCATAGAGCAATTCGCCGAGCAGCGAGTGAACTTCAGCGATCAGGCGTGGGTAGTGCGTCGCCTGGACCTCCTCCAGGTGATTCCTCAAGTATGTAATTGCCTGATCGCGCTGTCCCAGTTCCATCCACTTGCGGGCAAGCGTGACGCGCATCAGGTTGGCATTCAGTGATTCCCGCTTTGCAATGCATTCATCGATAGCTTGCACAAGCGAGCCATCATCGCGGGGCAACGTATGCTCGTGCAGCAAAGCATCGAACTCGACATACGATGCCCCACACAGAAAGTGGGCCGAGACTGGCTTGGCCATGATCGTCTCGGCGTAATGGCGCGCGAGCTGGAACTGCCCGATCTCGCTATACAGCATTGCACCACTCACCAATACGTGCTGGCGCAATTCCGGATCATCGACGCGCCCAATGAGGGACAGTGTCTGCTCTAGTTGATGGAGGCCTTCGTTGAACTGGCCATTCAACGCATCGGCATTGACAATCAAGGCACCGGCGCGAAACTTCAGCTTGAGATCGGCCGTAGCCGCGATCAGTTGCTTGGCCTGGTGAATACCTTGATCGAAGTGGCTGGCGTATATCTGGGCGTAGGCATTGAGGTAGGCAATCTGTTGCTGCTGCAGAAGCGTAGCCTGCGCCATGCCGGCATTAAGTTGGCGCAAATCCTGCTGGAATCGCACGGGATCGGTGCTTCGCGCGACTTCGGCCTGGGCCAGCAGCGTCCCGACGGAACTCTGCGCAGCCGCCGACACTGGCGGCCCCACCATGAGCGCCAGCGCCAGTACCACTATTGCCGCCGCATCGCGTGCGGTCATATGAGCCCCGCTGGATGTCAGTCGGGAACTTCGGTATCGGGTGGAATCCCAACTGGCTCATCTTCGGCCGGCGGGTCTTCCCGGAACGGCGCTTCTTCGGGTGCCATCACCGCAAAAAACATCGTTTGCCGTCCTTCAAGCAGGCCGTTCAGCCCAGCATGGTCGCGTTGCAGCAATGCAACTTTTTCTGATTGATCGACGTCCAGCACCGTGATGGCTGCCGCATATTCAGCAGGCGACATGACATTCGCACCGACAGACTCAAGGAAACGGATCGTGTTGAGCATGACTTCCCCTTCGTAGTTGAAACATAGGCCCTGACATTAAATCAGCCTGGCGGCATTTCCTTTCACCGGGCATCCAGCGCGGCCAGATGCCCGAGCATGACCTGGTTGCACTGCATAGGACGATCCGGTGGAACCACCAGCGTCGTCTGCAATCGAATATCAGCGTCGACCAGCGCGGACAAGGGCATTCTATCCATGCGCGGTACCGTAATTGGGAGGGTAGCAGCTTCATAAGCGATTACGGGATGGCTCAGTGGGTAATCCTGGGCCAGTACGTCCACCAGCAGTTGCCGGTATGCAGGCCCCGTCGCGAACCGGGCCAGTGATCGATCACCCGCCATGCCCACTTGCCATAGGACCAGGTACGCCGAAGGATCGATCCGGCGCTGGTAAGACATGAACTGGCTCGCCTCGAAGTGGGCGCAGCCATAGCTTCCGGGATCGATGCCGAGGTCAGCGTACAGGCAGTCTTCGGCTGAGATACCGGGTTCCATGTGCGCCTCGAAGCCCTCGGCCCGCGCGCCGGCGATGGCTTTATGTGGCACCAGCGCGAACACGCCCGGGTGCCCGTAGAACACGCCGCAGACGCGACGGCCTGCGCGAACTTCGACCAGCATGGCCTCGACCATCTCGCGATAACTGTCCAGGCGGACCTTCCCCTCCCGGTAGTACGGTTGGAGGCTACGGGCATCCGGGCGCATGTCCTGCACCCACAGCTCGACCAGCGAATCGGACACCAGTGCGAACACCACGTCGGCCTGCTCGATATAACTGCGCGAGCGCGGCGCGAGGTGCGCGCCGAGCATCATTCCCAAGCCCACGCAGGACAGGCTGCCTTGTTGCGTCATTCGAATCCCCGGCTGATCTGAGCCGGCGAATCTAACCCTATGCGGACAGCTACACCACCGTCGCTTGCCGATCCAGCCAGCGCTCACGTCCAAGATTCCATCTCACCTCTGCCGCCTCCGGATCACTCATTGGCAAGCGCGCAAACCCCAGCCGCCGCATCATTCCCACCACCGGCACGTTGCTGACCTGCTGCCGGATCCACACCAAGCGGATCGACCCATCGGCGAACGCGCGATCAACGATCGCTGCCATGGCTTCGGTAGCCAGACCACGGCCGTGCGCATCGGCGACCAGCATGACGCCGATCTCGGCGACCTCTCCCGTCGCGAACAATGCCACCAGTCCAATGTCATGACCGCTGGTTCTTTCCTGGATGATCCAGCGCTGCCTGTCCTGCGACTGCTGTGCGCAAGCGCTGACGAAACTGCGCTGCGCGGCTTCGGCGGACAGTGGCGTGGCAATATGTTGCATCAACGCGTCATCGGTGTAGAGATGACAGTACAGCGCCTGATCAACGTTGCTGATTTGGCGCAGGCGCAGACGCGTGGTGTCGAAGGCTTCCACGTGTGGTTTCTACATTCAGTCCTGATTCCGAGAATACCAATCCAGCACCTTGGGCGGCAGCATCGGTTCCAGGTCGATATCCAGCGCAATGTAAGCGTCAAGCGCATTACGTACCGTGCGCTGCGTCAGAGTCGGACGACCGTCATAACCCGCATTTGGAGTTTCCAGCTCGTCTGGCGACAACATCGCCGACGACCATGAAAACAATGTGTCGCCACGACTTCGCAACAACTGGCTGATCCTCGCGCGCAACGGGCGGTGCACGATGTAGCCGCCGGCTGCCAGCGCTCGCGTTGCCTGCTCGAGCACGGCATATGCGCCGCGATACCATTCCGTGTGCCCGCCTGCCTGTTTGCGGATGACAAGTGGCGCGGGTGCATTGTGCAGTTTGATCACGCCCGCCAGCCCCGTCTCGAGATTCCGCGCGTCACGCACGGTTTCCGTTTCGATGAGGAAAGCGCGGTCCAGATCGAAGAACTCAAACCAGCGCGGATGCAGCGCCTGGACGCGATCAAGCGGTTCACGCGAGAACCCGAGCTTGAGGATGTCTTCATACGCGCACGGCAGGACATACAGGTAACACCGCCCGCGGCTCGGCTCGCTGCCACCATGTTCTCGAAAGTCGGTTCGACCCGTCACTACAGCTTAGAACCAGGCCTGAACTTCGGCGGCTTTCGCGGCTGGATGGAAACTGAATGCCACCGGGTTCGCCAGTGGGCCTGTAACGCAATCATTTCCTTGATACCTGCCATTAGGTACTGTTGACAGCAGTCCGGGGAGCAATGAATGGCCATGGGTCGGCAGGAATTGAAGATCGCGGTCGAGGGGCTGGAACTGGACATGTTCGTCGCCCGGCTGGATCGGCCGTGGCTGGGGACTTCGTTCCCCTTCCAGGGGTTTCAGCTGCAGACCGAAGCTGACCTGAAGTTACTGCAGCGGATTTGCACTCATGTGTACGTGGACGTCGATGCGGGACGTGCCCCGCATCGACGTTTCATCGAACCCAACGACGCCCTGATTCGCAAGGTGCGAGCGGTTGAACAGATCGCAGGGCTTCGCAAGACAACGTGGATCAACCAGGGAACGCTGCAGGACGAGCTTCCCAATGCGCAAACCGCGCACACGATGCTGCAGCGGGGGATCAGCGAAGTCGCCGAGGACCTGCGCAACGGTCGTGACCTTGACCTGGACAAACTCACCCCTGGCATGGACGCGATGATCGAATCAATCACGCGACACCCATCGGCATTCATCTGGCTGAAGGAACTCAAGAGAAAGGATGGCGACGCCTACCGGCACGCGCTGGGCAGCTCCGTATGGGCCGCCACCTTTGGAAGGAACCTTGGGCTGGAACGCTCCGACCTGGGCGAGCTTGCCCTGGCCGGATTGCTCTGCGATATCGGCAAGATACGCGTCCGCCCGGAATTACTTGGCCGAGCCGGCGCCCTGGATCCTGCCGAAATGGTTGAAGTGCGCCAGCATGTCCAGGCCGGCCTGGATATCCTGACGAAAACACCAGGCCTGCCGCACACCGTCCTGGATGCGGTGGCAACGCATCATGAGCGTCACGACGGCAGCCGTTACCCCCATGGGCTGCAAGGCGTCGAGACCCCGATGTTCGGACGCATCATGGCATCATCGACAGCTACGATGCAATGACAAACCCGCGGCCCCACGCGGAGGCGCGCGCACCCCACGATGCCGTCATGGAACTCTACGAAGGTCGCGACACTTTGTACCAGTCGGAATTGGTCGAGCAATTCATCCAGACCTGTGGAATCTACCCGGCCGGTTCGCTGGTGGAGTTGAGTGACGGACGCGTCGGGGTCGTCACCGAAGTCCATGCCTTGAAGCGCCTTCGCCCTTCCCTGATGCTGCTGCTCGACGAGGGAAAACAGCGCTTGCCGGATTTTCATTCGCTGGACCTGGGAGTGACCTTGGAGGACGTCCATGGTCGCCCCCTCAACGTCAAGTGCAGCCTGAGCCCTGGCTCATACGGCGTGGACAACTTCGAGTTGTTCCTCGATTGAACGCGCCCGAGACGCTTGATGCGTTGACTGGATTATCCGACCGCCCGGGGTTCCTGGCGTCGCTTCGCCAGCAGATCGACGCGACCAACGTCGATCAGGCCAGCCTCGCCCTGCTTGTGGTCGATGTGAATGGATTCGCCCAGATCAACGGGGCCCACGGGTATGCCTTTGGTGACGAAGTGTTGCGCCATGTTGCGCGGCAACTGGCTGTCGTGGCCAGGAGCGGCGACCATGTGGCCCGTATCGGCGACAACCGGTTTGCCTTGATCCTGCCGAACATCCTCAATCGCGGGCATGCCGAGCTGGCCGCGCGGAAAATCAACCGGCTCCTGGAACTACCGTTGCACTTCTGCGGCGACTCGGTACGCGTGTTGGTGACCACGGGCATTGCGATGTGCCCCCAACATGCCAGCACTGAGGAGCACCAGCTGCGCCAGGCCGAGAGCGCCCTGTCCACGGCGCGACGCAATGGCGAGCCACTGCGCATGGCGAAGGAAATCGCAGCCGGCCACGATGCTTCGGATCTGTGGAACCTGGAGATGCAACTGGGCAACGCAATCCAGCGCGGCGAATTGTCGATGCATTACCAGCCGATCATGCGGATGACGGACCTTCATCCGGTCGGGGTCGAGGCGTTGATGCGGTGGACGTCACCCTCACTTGGTGAAGTCCCCCCCGACGCTTTCATTCCCATGGCTGAACGCAGTGGCCAGATCAAGGCATTGACGACCTGGGCGCTCAATACCGCCCTGCGCCAGGCCAATGAGTGGCGGCACCCTTGGGGTCGGCTTTCGGTCGCGGTCAACTTGCCTGGCGTGCTGACCTCGCAGCGTGCGCTTGCCGAACTGGTCGAGAACGCACTCGGCCTGTGGGGAGCTCAGCACATCCAGCTGGTCCTGGAGATCACCGAGCGCTCGTTGATGGACCAGGAGCAGGGATTCGAGTCATTGACGCGAATCCGCGCATCGGGCGTAAAGATTTCGATCGATGACTTCGGCACCGGGTATTCGTGCCTCGCGTACTTCAAGGACATTCCGGTCGACGAGTTGAAGATCGACAAGTCCTTCGTAAACGGAATCGCCACCGACAGGGCGAGCGCCGATATCGCTTCGTTGATCGTCGAGCTTGGACATCGTTTTGGGCTGAGCGTGGCGGCCGAAGGTGTCGAGGACGAAGCCACCCTGCGTAAACTGGAAGCGATCGGGTGCGATGTCGTGCAGGGCTATCTGTTCGCAAAGCCAATGTCCTCTGCAGAGCTACAGCAGTGGCTTACGGATCCCCGCATCGGCGTGTGAAAGTTCGACAAGCGGTGCATTGAGCCAAGGCACCCCGCCCTTCTCAATCCAGTGCTGCCGCTTCCTCGCGACCCTGCTGGCGAATCATCGCTTCCTGGCGCGCGTCCTCGATTGACAATTGCACGGCGCGGACATCGGGGGTGTGCCGGTCGAATACAAATTCACCTGTCAGCGGTGTATCCGCCTTCAACTCGCCTTTCTCGTACAGCGCCCACATTTCCTCGCCGAAATACGTGGCCGCCAGTTCCGGCGCGAACCGCCCGAGACTGTCACGCAGGTTGTGCACATCGCGCAGCAACATGGTGCGCGCCGCATTGTTCCCCGCTGCGCTGACGACCTGTGGCAGGTCGATGATGACCGGCCCCTCGGGCGACACAAGCACGTTGTATTCGGACAGATCACCATGGATCAGCCCAAGACACAGCATCTGCACGACAGCGCGGACCAGTTCGACATGGAATTCGCGAGCCTGCGCCGGACTCAACTCAACTTCACCAAGGCGTGGGGCGCTATGGCCGTCCGCATCGGTCACCAACTCCATCAACAGCACACCATGGAAATAGCCTTGCGGACGCGGCACGCGCACACCTGCGTCTGACAGCTGGTAGAGCGCATCGACTTCTGTGCTCTTCCAGGCTGTTTCCTGTTCGCGACGACCAAATTTACTGGCCTTGCCGATCGCGCGAGCCTGGCGACTGCCGCGCACCTTGCGGCCTTCCTGGTATTGCGTTCGTGCCTGGAAGCTGCGCTGTGCCATGTCCTTGTAGACCTTGGCGCACAACACCTCGTCGCCGGAACGCACGACGTAAACCGACGCTTCCTTGCCACTCTTCAGGGGTCGCATGACCTCGTCAATCACGCCATCGTCGATCAATGGCTGCAGGCCCTTTGGGATTCTCATTGGATGGCAACGGCTGATCGCGAAGTAAGCCGGACATTATGGGCCATGCTGCCCGC
Source organism: Lysobacterales bacterium (assembly GCA_038236935.1). Classification (GTDB taxonomy): domain Bacteria; phylum Pseudomonadota; class Gammaproteobacteria; order Xanthomonadales; family Xanthomonadaceae; genus Cognatiluteimonas. Next base: position 16,013 of record JBBRZH010000012.1, on the reverse strand, counting down.
CAGGCGCTTCGTCAGCCAGCGCTCCGTTCAGTTGTCCAGGCAGGTCAGCGTTGCTGCAAAGGCTCATCGCCGCAGATGAAGCTGGCACGGCGTCCAGCGGAAAGCGCTGGATATCGGGCTCGCGGCAGTTTTCCGCCGGATGTCCAGCCACCACCAGCAGGTCAGGCATCTCGGTTCGCGGACGCCCGAGCAACTCATCGAGGAATCCTATCGGGCTGGGGGTATGGGTCAATGTCGACAATCCTGCAGGGCGCAACGCGACGATCAACAAGCCAATCGCAATGCCTACCGGCTCCTGTGGGCAGTAGCGCTTGTGTTTCCCAGATGCTCAGCGAATCCCTTCGCACGAATGATGCGTTCGCCGTCGGATAGGACGTCGGGTGGCCCTGATGGAATTGTCACCGACAGACGCCTCGCGTACTGGCGGGTCGGATGGATGTCAGCCCGCCGGACACCGCCGACAAATGCTTTTACACTTGCTTACCCACGGGAAAAATCCATGTCAAACCCCCTCCGCCTTGACCGGCGTGTCGCCGAACTGATGCATTGCTCGCGTGGCGAAGCGCAGCAATACGTGGAGGGCGGATGGGTGTCGGTGGATGGCCTGATCGTCGACAAGGCGCAGACCATGATCACGGCGCAGCTGGTCGAAATCGCCGACGACGCCAAGCTCGCAGCGCTCGAACCGGCGACCATCCTGCTGCACAAACCCAGCGGCGTCGGCATGGCTGCCGTCCCAACACTGACGACTCCGGCAACGCGTGCCGAAGATGACCGTGCAACGGGCATGCGCATGCTGGACCGTCATTTCCAGCGATTGACGCCCCTGATGCCTCTGGACGACGAAGCCAGCGGACTGGTCGTGCTGTCGCAGGATGGCCGCATCTGGCGACGCTTGACCGAAGACTACTCCGCCATCGAACAGGAGTTCGTGGTCGAAGTGTCCGGCGAACTAGCCCCTTACGGCATGGCACGTCTCGCCCATGGCCTGCGCTACCAGGGCCGAATGCTCCAACCTTGCAAAGTGAGCTGGCAGAACGAAATCCGCCTGCGGTTTGCACTCAAGGATGTGCAACCCGGACAGTTGCGTGCCATGTGCCGACAAGTCGGACTGGAGGTGGTGGCCATGCGGCGCATTCGTATCGGCAGGATCCCGCTGAGCAGGCTTGCGGCTGGCGAATGGCGTTACTTGCCGGTCGGCGTGAAGTTCTGAATCATTGCCTCGACTCGGTTTTGCAGCCGGATTACCTGGGCGAACGCATGACTCGCGAATCCAATGATTGAGCTTTGGACCCGACTGAGCGCATTCCTCGGTGATGCTGTCGTCGCCCCGCTGCTGCAGGCCCTGCATCTAGCCAGGTTCGCTGGCGATCCTCATGAAATCGCCGAAGCGCTGCTGGTCGCCTTGCTGCAGATAGCCATCATCGCCCTGCTGTTCCGGCCGCTCGAGACCTTCGCTCCCGCCGAACGCTGGACGGATCGGCGGCTCACGCGAGTCGATCGCCAATACACGCTTTGGATGCTGCTCGGCATCTTTCCATTATTTACCTTCCTCGTGCTTTCTCCGCTCAGCGCGCTGGTCGCCGGCGGTGGCGACACCTCCAGCGCTGTCACGTTCGGCTTGGCTGCGTGGGTGCCCGCGTTGAGCAGGCACCCGACCGTGTTGTTCGCGATCTACTACCTCGCCTATGACTTCGTGTATTTCGCCATGCATCGCCTGCAACATGAGTTGCCATGGTGGTGGGCGCTACACAGCATGCATCACAGCCAGCGGCAGATGAGTTGCTGGACGAACGATCGCGGCACGCTGGTGGACGGGTTCCTGCAGTCGATGGTCTTGTCCGTCGTTGGCCTGGCCATGGGCGTGGCTCCGGACCAGTTCGCATGGTTGATGCTGGTCGGCGAACTTGGCCAGAATCTGTCGCACACGAATACACGCATTGGATTCGGGCCGGTATTCGAAAAGTTGTTCGTCGATCCCAGGTTCCATCGCTTGCATCACATGCGCGCCGAAGCGCAGCACCCGGGTCTACACAATTGCAATTACGGTCAGGTGTTGTCGATCTGGGACGTCATGTTCGGAAGCGCACTGTTCGGCTTGGCGCCGCGTCCGACTGGAGTGGGTGATCCAACGGTGGATGCCGACAACGACCATGGCCTGATCGGACTGCATTGGGTGACGCTGAAACGATTCTGGGTGGTCGTGCGGATGAAATCCGGATGGCGGCTGGGCGAAGTGTCCTTCACGCCGGGTTATGCACCAATTCCAGTTGGTGCTCACGCCAAAACGACGTCGGAAACACAAGCTCCGCAAGATCGTTCAAAGCTTTCTGGCGACGAATTCGATGACGATCAGTGCCCATTGCGAACTGAAGGCGCTGGACAACCAATGGATGAATGCCAGGCCTAAGGCACGTCGGCGCAGTTCGATGACACTGCTGGGTTCCGAGTCGGCACCCAGCATCCGTCAACGCAGCTGGCTGTCCTTGCTGCCCCGCCGGTTATAGCCGCCGACGACTCCCTGCTCCGCATCGCGTGCAGACTGGCAGGACACGCATAGGCGGACGCCTGGGATTGCTTTGCGCCGAGCCTCGGGAATCTCGTCATCACATTGCTCGCAATGCATCAGGCCTGGACCCTGCGGCAGCTGGCTGCGCGCGCGCAGGATCGCCTCCTGGATGGTGGCGTCGATCTGCTCCTGCACCGCGCCTTCTTTGGCCCAACCGGTTGCCATGGCTGCCTTGCTGATCTGCATCCCATAAGGACGATGAAACGATGATAAGGCTCATTGAGGCCCGCTGAATGAAGGGCGGCTGGATGCTGGCCCAAGGTCATTGCTTCGATCATTCCGAATCACCCCGCGACTTCGCCTTGCCACGCGCCGCTTGTGAGAGCAAACAGGCTGGTTGATTTAGTATCGTTGGCCATTGGCCTCATCTGAATCCTGGAGCACCCATGTCATCGCGCAAGCCCCCGATCCCTGCATTCGCGTTGAGGAGCCTTTGCGTCGCTGCCATCCTGGTTGCCACCTGGAGTGCTTTTGCCGCGACATCGGACTTCGGAGACCTGCATTGGCGTCTGCTGGGTCCGTTCCGGGGCGGACGCGTGTTGACGGTCGCCGGCGTACCCGGACAACCGCAGCATTTTTATTTCGGTGCGGTCAATGGTGGCGTGTGGGAAACGCAGGACGCCGGACGCACGTGGAAGCCGATTTTCGATGAGCAGGAGGTCGGCTCCATCGGTGCACTGGCCATCGCGCCGTCCGACCCGAATGTCATCTACGTCGGTAGCGGCGAAGCCGACATGCGCTCGGATATCGCGCAGGGCAATGGCATGTATCGCTCCGGCGATGCTGGCAAGCATTGGACGAAGATCGGCTTGGCCGACAGCCAGCAGATCGGGAGAATCCTGGTCGATCCACGCGATGCGAACACCGTGTTCGTGGCCGCGCTCGGGCATCCCTATGGGCCCAATGCCGAACGAGGGGTGTTCCGCTCGCGCGATGGCGGGATTCACTGGCAACGCGTGCTCGGCAAGGGCGAAGACACTGGCGCGATCGACCTCGCGTTCGAACCAGGACATCCGCAGGTCATCTATGCAGCCTTGTGGCAGGTGCGGCGCACGCCGTGGAATGTCTATCCACCCGCGAGCGGTCCAGGTTCGGGCCTCTATAAATCCAGCGACGGCGGTGACACCTGGACGCAGGTTCGCGGCAACGGGTTTCCCGAGCACGTTGGGCGCATTGGCGTCGCCGTCGCCCAAAACCAGCCATCACGCGTTTATGCCATCGTCGATGGGGATGCGGGTGGCTTGTATCGCTCCGATGATGCGGGCGTCCAGTGGCGCAAGACGAGCGGCGACCCACGCATCTGGCAGCGCGGCTGGTATTTCGGACGCATCACGGTCGACCCACGCAATGCCGACCGCGTCTATGCGATGAACACGATTGTCTTGCGCTCCGACGACGGCGGCGCGCATTTCAGTCCGCTCAAAGGTGATGAAACCGGCGACGACTTCCATGAATTGTGGATCGATCCTACCGATTCCAATCGGCAGATCCTCGGCGTCGACCAGGGCGCGCTGGTGACCTTGAACGGCGGCGCGACGTGGAGTAGCTGGCACAACCAGCCGACAGCACAGCTGTACCACATCAGTACCGACAACCGGTTTCCGTTTCGAGTTTACGGAGCACAGCAGGATTCCGGTGCCGTGGCCTTGCCCAGCGTTGCGATCGGAAACGAACGCATCACCATGGAGCAATTCCGGGAAGTCACGGCAGGTGGGGAAAGCGGAATGATCGCGCCGGATCCGAAGGACCCGGACATCGTCTATGGCGGTGGCGTGCAAAGACTCGATCTGCGCACGGAACAGACGCATTCCGTGGATCCCACGCTCGCCGAACCCGATGAACTCTATCGGCGCACATGGACCTTGCCGCTGACGTTTTCCAGTCGCGACCCCAGGGAGTTGTATTACGCAAACCAGAAGATGTTCCGCACCCAGGACGGCGGACAGCACTGGGAGACCATCAGTCCCGATCTCACCCGGGAAAATCCCGCGGTGCCGGTGAACCTCGATGCGAATACCGCCGCCAACAATCTCGGCACCGGGCCGCGTCGCGGCGTGATCTATGCCATTGCGCCATCACCGCTGGATGCGAAACTGGTATGGACGGGCACCGACGACGGCCTGATCTGGCGTAGTGCGGATGATGGCGCGCACTGGCATGACGTCACCCCCGCAGCGCTGGATGCCTGGTCCAAAGTCGGCATGCTCGAAGCCTCGCACTTTGATGCCGGTACGGCATACGCCGCCATCGACCGGCACCGGCTGGATGATCGCCACCCCTATCTCTACCGCACACACGACGCTGGCAAGACGTGGAAGAACAGTGTCACCGGCATTCGTGACGGCGACTTCGTCAATGCCGTGCGTGAGGATCCCGTGCGCCGGGGAATGCTGTATGCGGCAACCGAGCTTGGCATCTACGTGTCGTTCGATGATGCCGAGCACTGGCAGCCCCTGCAGATGAACCTGCCGCGCACGTCGGTGCGCGATATCGATGTCCACGGCGACGACCTGGTCATCGCCACGCATGGACGCGGGATCTGGATCCTCGACGATCTCTCATCATTGCGACAGTGGAAGGATTCGCCGAACGGGACGACCCGCCTGTTCGCGCCATCCACGGCAATTCGCGTGCATCCCGCAGGCTTCACCGGCACGCCCTTGCCCAAGGACGAACCCACTGCGGAAAACCCGCCTTTCGGTGCACGGCTGGACTACCAATTGGCTGGCACTCCGAAAACGCCAGTAACGCTTGCGATCTACGACAACATGGGCCAACCCGTTCGGACATATTCCAGCGCCAATACCGTGCCGCCGTTCAATCCCTCGACAGCCGGCACCGCGCCTGAATGGTTCCAGCCGCCTGCGACGCTGGCCGCAACGCCCGGGATGCATCGTTTCATCTGGCCATTGCACTATCCCGCGCTTCCAGCAGTCGCCGACGGCAATGCCTTTGCCGATGGAGTCTGGGCGCCACCCGGGCACTACGTGGTTGCGCTCAGCGTGGATGGCCATACCTATCGACAGCCGTTGACAGTGGCGTCCGACCCTCGCGTCAAGTTGCCACAGGACGCCTATGTCCAGCAGTTTGCATTTGCACGCAAAGTCGAATCAGCGCAGGCGCGCTTGGCTGTAGCGCAAGGCCAAGCCCGGGAACTGCACAAGATGATCCTGGGAACAAAGAAGTCGAACACCAGTGCGGACGAACTATTGGCTTCCTTCGATCAAAAAATCGTCGGGACCGCCGGCATCAACGATGCCATCAATCCGAACAACGCTTTCGCATTCCCCCCGAAAACCACACGCAGTTTCGCTTTCCTGTCGCAGGCGCTCGGCAAGTTGGCGAATGCGGCAGGCGATGCCGATGCCAGCCCATCACCCGACGCCCTACTTGGTTATGACGCACTGGCAACAACGTTGGATCGCGCCTTGTCCGCATGGAAAGCACTGCTGTCCACGGACTTGCCTGCACTGAATGCACAACTTCGCAGCGCGGGCATTGCCGAATTGAAACCCGCTGCGGAACCAACGGATCAGCCCTGACAACCACAATGGGAAACGGCGCAGGCGTGGCGCCGTTTCCCATCGGACAACCCGATCAGCGGTGACGTTCGAACAGATCGTTCATCACGGCGACATTGGCATCGCAGGCATGGTTGAGGCACGGCAGGCCGAATCCGGCTTCCAGCGTCTTGAGCAACGAGAAATGCGTGTAGCGCCGCGCGCTTTGCCTGCCACCCGTGCCGTAATTGGTGTCGACGACCAGCATGACCTGGTTCGTGTTCGGCGCGGCGCTGTAGTCGTTTTCGTCCCACACCAGCACGATGGCGTTCTTGCCCATGTTCCATGATGGCGACCGCTTGATCGCAGTGACGATTTTCTGCACGGCGACATCGCCGCGATAGATCAGCGCGGGATTCAGGCCAGCCTGCATGCCGTTGTCGCTGGGATCATAATTGCAGAATGGCCCGGCGTTGCCGCGCCCATGCTGGTCGTTGCACTGGTTGGGGGCAATGAACGAAAAGCTCGGCATGTCGTCGGATTGCAGGTCAGCGTACAGGCCGCGATGACCATCGAAGTCGACGCTGTTGGCGGGCCCATTGCCAGAGCTCCGGGCATCACGGCCACCTTGCTGGGTGCTGCGGAAGTATTCGAAAGGATTGTGCTTGGCCGCATACAACGCGACGATTCCGCTCGACGACAATGGCGGGTTGAGGGTCGGGTGGATCGCGCTGAAATTGGTGGTGTTGTCGAAGACGCCATCGCTGAAATCGATGCCGTCAGGGCCATGCAGTGGCAGGCTTTCCTGATAGGTTTTCCAGCGCAGTCCTCGCTCAGTCAGCTGGTCTGCAATGCTCTTGCCGATGACATTGCGGGCTGCGGCAATGGCCTGTACACCGTCGATGTTGTTGGTGCCCGGCGCACCTTGGGACTCATTGGTCATGTCAATCGCGGGGGTGGCGGCTTCGACACCCATCCCCCGGATCGGACAAATGCTCGCAGGACTTGCCGGATGCTCGGTCGCCGCGACACCCGAAGCAAGGTTGGTCGTACACATGGTGCTGTGCCAGTCCGGGTAGTTGTCGTTCAGGACGCCGAAGTTCGAACCGCCGACGACTTCAAGGTAATTGGTCAGGCTTGGGTGGGCGATGGCGTAATAATTGGTCGCAAGATTGGCATTGCGTGCGAAGCGGTTGATGAAGGGCGCGTTGGGGTTGTCGAGGACCTGGCTGTAGCCATGATTCTCCATCATGATCAGGTAGACGTGGTTCAGGTGTGGGATGCCTTGTGGGATGGGACCCTCGGCAGCCGATGCAATACCGGCAAGTGCGGCAGCAAGCAAACTCAACACTATCCTGGCTTTTTTCATGGCGATGCCCTCGTCATTGCAAACCCGGCTCACACCGATGCGTTCTGCAACGATGGCGGGTAAACGGGAGCATGTTGCCCAGGCTAGGTGACCTGGCCATGACGGTCAGTTTTCAGTGCGGTTTCAGCGCCCTGCCCGTTCCAGCCATCCTCTTGTGTGGACGCACTATCCGCTTTCAACCATCGAGAAGGCATCTGCATCCAGCATCGCGGGGAAGCGCGTGCGGTAGGCCAGCAATTCCGCCGATGACAACGTGGTGGTGAGGATGCCTTCCTCGTCCTTCGACACGCCCAATGGCTGCCCGAGGAAATCCAGCACTGCACTGTCACCGGAGTAGTGCAGGCCATTACCGTCCATGCCCACGCGATTCAAGCCTGCAACGTAACAGAGGTTTTCCACCGCCCGCGCAGGCAGCAACGTCTTCCATGCGTGCGCGCGCGCCGATGGCCAATTGGCGACATACAGCAGCAGGTCGTAGTCCAGGGCGCCGGCTCGCTCGACATCGAAACGGTTGCGTGAGTACACGGGAAATCGCAGGTCGTAACAGACCAGCGGGCAGATGCGCCAACCCTTCCATTCGATGCTCACGCGTTCCCGGCCGGCTGCGTAGCGCTCGTGTTCGCCGGCATAGCGGAATAGATGCCGCTTGTCGTAATGTCTCAGCTCGCCATCGGGTGTCACGAAAAACAGCCGGTTGTACACAGCACCCGAGTCGCGGATCTGCACGCTGCCTGTGATGGCGGCATCCAAATCACGTGCTTTTTCCCGTAGCCAGTCGACCGTCAGGCCCTGCATGGTCTCCGCGTCGTGGATGGCCTCGTTACTGAAACCGCTGGTGAAGGTTTCCGGCAATAAAATGAGGTCTGTCGAGCCGCGCAGGCCGTGCATCAAGCCGCCGTAGTAATCGCGGTTGCCGGCAGGATCATGCCAGCGCGTCGCGCCCTGGACGAGAGAAATGCGAAGGTCTGGCATGACTTGCTCCATGCGATGTCGACTAGAGTTTCTGCAGCCGGGCGATCGCCGCATCCAGCGTCGTTTCGTTCTTCGCAAAACACAGCCGCGCCAGGCGCTGTCCGACTGGCGGCACGGCATAAAAGGGCGATAGCGGAATCGAGGCAACCCCGTGCTCAACCGTCAGCCAGCGGCAGAATGCAAGATCGTCCAGATCGCTGACAGCTGAATAATCGACGAGCTGGAAATAACCACCGGCGACCGGCAATGGCTTCAGCCGGGTGGTCAGCAATTGCTGCCGGAAGTGATCGCGCTTGGGCTGGTAGAACGCGCCGAGTTGCTCGTAATGCTCGGGTTGCTCTTCGAGCATCGCCGCGAATGCCTGCTGGGCCGGAGTGAAACTGCAGAAGGTATTGTATTGATGGACCTTGCGAAATTCCGTGGACAAGGCTTGCGGCGCGATGCAATACCCAATCTTCCAGCCAGTGCAGTGATAGGTTTTGCCAAAACTCGAGATGACAAACGCCCGTTCGCGCAATTCCGGATAACTCAGTACCGATTCATGACGCGCGCCATCGAAGACGATGTGTTCATACACCTCGTCGGAGAGCAGCCAGATGTTGGTGTCGCGCAACAATCCGGCGATCGATGCCATGTCCTGTGCCGTCAGCATCGCCCCGGATGGATTGTGCGGGCTGTTGATCATCAACATGCGCGTGCGTGGAGTGATCGCATCCCTCACCATGCCCCAATCCGGTGCGAAGGTGTGCGGGTCCAGCGGAACATGGACCGCGGTGGCACCCGCAAGGGTAATGGCCGGTTCGTAGCAGTCGTAGCAGGGATCAAGCACGATCACTTCGTCCCCTGCGCGCACGACCGCCGCCACTGCGTCGAATATTGCTTCCGACGCGCCTGAGGTGACGGTGATATCCGTGTCTGCATCCGGCTGCCATCCGTGGCAGCGCTCGGTCTTGTGCGCAATCGCCTGCCGCAGTGATGCAATCCCCGTCATCGGCGCGTACTGGTTCTGGCCGGCACGCATGGCCTGGTTCAGCGCATCGACCAGGCGCGCAGGCGGAGAAAAGTCCGGAAATCCCTGCCCCAGGTTGACGGCATTGTGCTCGGCGGCCAGTTGCGACATCACGGTGAAGATCGTGGTGCCGACCCTGGGAAGTTTGGTCGATAGGGTCGGTGCGGTCATGTTGATCGACTGGAGTAAATCGACATCCAGTGTAGGACAGTCGCCCCGGTTGATCGAACAACCCGGGCGATCCGACAACGGCCCTGTAGAATTGACGGTTTCGTGCCGGTCATGCGCACCCCAATGTCCGACCCCGTTCCACATTCCCTGCCTTTGCTTGCAGCGCACGGGCTTTCGTTCATGCGCAACGAGCAGTGTGTCTTCGGGCCGCTGGATTTTGCCGTGGATGCGGGCGAAGCGCTGCTTGTGCAAGGTGATAATGGCGTCGGCAAAACCACCTTGCTGCGCGTACTGGCCGGGTTGCTGCATGCCGAGACAGGGGAAGTCGACATCGATGGCAGGCGCGCGACCGTGCTGCTGCGCGCATCGGCGATGTCCTACCTGGGGCATCTTCCTGCCCTGAAGCAGGATTTGTCCGCGCTGGAAAACCTCGACTTCCTGTGTGGCCTGCATGGGCGACGGCGCGGGCAGCTGCCTGGCAATGCACTGGCGATTGTCGGGCTTGGGGGATTCGAACACACGTTGGCGCGGCATCTGTCCGCTGGGCAGAAAAAACGCCTGTCGCTGGCACGGCTGTGGCTGGCACCCGCCCCCTTGTGGCTGCTGGACGAGCCTTACGCCAATCTCGATCTGGACGGGATCAATCTCGTCAACCGCATGGTGCAGGCGCATCTGCGTGATGGGGGCGCTGCGATGTTGACGACACACGGGGCGTACGCCGCGCCACCCGTGCGGACGCGGATGCTGGTGCTGGAGCGCACGCCATGATGTGGCCTGCCGCAAAAGCACTCATGGTGAGGGACCTGTGCTTGCTCTGGCGTCGCCGCGGCGATGCGTTGCAGCCGGTGTTGTTCGCGGTGCTGGTGGTGGTGCTGTTCGCGTTGGCGCTGGGGGCCGAGGCGCAGGTGTTGGCGAAGGTCGCCTCTGCCGTGCTGTGGCTGGCAGTGCTGCTGGCGGGCCTGCTCGCGCTGGATACGCTGTTCCGGGGTGACGCCGAGGATGGCTCGCTGGAGCAATGGATGCTGGCGCCGGTGCCGCTGGCCTGGCTGGTCCTCGTGCGTACGTTCATGCATTGGACCACGACCGCCCTGCCGCTGTTGATCGCCACGCCCGCGCTTGCGGAACTTATGCACCTGCCACGGGATCAACTTCCCATCCTGCTGGCCTCCCTGGCGTTGGGTACCCCATTGCTGAGCCTGCTGGGCGCGGTAGTCGCGGCGTTGACCGTCGGCATGCCCCGCTCCGGTATTCTTGTCGCCCTGCTCGCGTTACCGCTGTATGTGCCGGTGCTGGTATTCGGTGCCGGCAGTGTCGCTGCGGCAGCGCAAGGGCTGGATTCGAGTGGTGCATTGCTGTTGCTGGGCGCCGGCCTCGTCCTGGCGCTGGTGCTGGCACCGCTGGCCGCCGCTGCAGCGATCCGTATTGCGATGAGTTGAACACCGGGTTGAAATTCCATCCATGAATCGCGTCACCCACTGGTTCCATCAACTCGGCTCGCCGCCGTACTTCGAGCGCTTCGCGGCCCGCTGGGCGCCCATTGCCTATGGGATCGCCTTCTTGGTCATGGCCTACGGCCTCTATGGGGCATTGTTCGTGGTGCCCGCCGATTACCAGCAAGGGGACAGCTTCCGCATTCTCTACATCCATGTGCCCAGCGCATGGATGAGCATGGCGGCGTTCGGGCTGATGGCGTTCTATGCGGCCATCGCGTTGATCTGGCGCATCAAGTTGTGCGAAATCCTGGCCATGGCCTGTGCCCCGGTCGGCGCCGGCTTCACCCTGATCACGCTGGCGACCGGTTCGATCTGGGGCAAGCCGATGTGGGGGACGTGGTGGGATTGGGATCCCCGCCTGACGACGGAATTGATCCTGCTGTTCCTGTACCTGGGCATCATCGGGCTCTACAACGCGATCGACGATCGCCGCGCCGCGGCGCGCGCCGCCGGACTGCTGGCCATCGTCGGGGTGGCGCTGTTGCCCGTGATCCATTATTCGGTCACCTGGTGGAACTCACTGCACCAGGGCCAGACGATCAGCCTGTTCGGGAAATCCCATATGGATGCAAGCATGTTGCCGCCGTTGTGGGCAATGGTGGTCGGTACGCATCTGTGGTTCGTTGGCTCATTGCTGGCGCGCGCGCGCGCGGATAACCTGCGGCGCGAATCAGGCAAGCAATGGGTTGCAACCTTGGCGGATTCCGTGTCCTTGCGTGTGACCCCATGAGTTACCGGGACTACGTCATCGCGGCATATTGCGTATTCGCGATCGTGCTGGCGTGGGACTTTGTCGTACCGATCATGCAGCGGCGCGCGTTTTTGCGCGCCGCGAAATTGCGGGTGGCACGCAATACATCGCGAGTGGCATCTGCGGAGTTGAACCAGTGAACCCAATCCGCAAACGCCGCCTACTGATGGTGCTGGTACTTCTGGTCGCCGCTGCCGCCGCGACAGCGCTGGTGGCCATGGCGCTGCAGCGGAACGTCGCGTATCTGTACACGCCGTCCGAAGTGTTGAAGGGCGAAGCGGGTCGACGCGTGGCCTCCGGCGAGGCGCGCTTTCGCCTGGGGGGCATGGTGCAGGCTGGGTCCTTCAAGCGCGCGCAGGGATCGATGCAGGCACGCTTTGCCGTCGACGATGGCGATGGCACCTTGCCGGTGACGTACACGGGAATCCTTCCTGACCTGTTCCGGGAAAGACAGGCCGTGATCGCGACCGGGCGCATGCAGGGCAACACCTTCGTCGCCGATGAAGTCCTGGCCAAGCATGATGAAACCTACATGCCAAAGGAAGTCGCCGACAAGATGAGTGCAGCGCATCAGCGGCATGGCGTGGAGGCCTCGGCGGACATGCCGGCGCAAGCGCAGCAGTGATGTCGATGCTGCCGGAATTGGGTCAGGTCACACTGATCCTCGCGCTATTGGTTGCCGGGCTGCAGGCGGTGTTGCCAATGATCGGCGCACATCGCGGGATGGCATCGTGGATGGCGGTTGCCCGTCCCGCAGCCTATGCACAACTGGCCCTTGTCGGATGCGCCTTCGCAACCCTCACGCACGCCTTCGTGACGCACGATTTTTCGGTTCAGTACGTCGCGGTGAATTCCAATTCCCTGTTGCCGCTGGTGTATCGCTTCACAGCGGTCTGGGGCGCGCACGAAGGTTCATTGTTGCTGTGGGCCCTCATCCTGTCGATCTGGACCGCCGCGGTCGCGATGTTTTCCAGATCGCTGCCGCCGCCTGTCATCGCCCGCGTGCTGGGCGTGATGGGCGGGGTCGCATTTGGCTTCCTCGCGTTCCTGATCTTCACCAGCAACCCGTTTGCTCGCCTGCTGCCGGCGGCGGTCGAAGGCCGCGACCTCAATCCGCTTCTGCAGGACCCGGGGATGATCATCCATCCGCCGATGTTGTACCTGGGTTACGTCGGTTTCAGCGTGCCATTCGCCTTCGCGATCGCGGCGCTGCTCGACGGCAGGATGGCGGGGCAGAACGACCAGGATCAAATCTGGCGTGACTGGCTGCGCTGGGCGCGGCCGTGGACGAATGTCGCGTGGGGTTTCCTCACCATCGGCATCGCGCTGGGCTCGTGGTGGGCATATTACGAACTTGGGTGGGGAGGCTGGTGGTTCTGGGATCCGGTCGAGAACGCGAGTTTCATGCCGTGGCTCGCCGGCACGGCACTGCTGCATTCGCAGGCCGTGACCGAAAAAAGGGGAAGCTTTCGCGGATGGACGCTTCTGCTCGCAATCGCGGCGTTCTCTCTGTCTTTGCTGGGCACCTTCCTGGTGCGCTCGGGCGTGCTGACATCCGTGCATGCCTTCGCCGCAGACCCGACGCGCGGCCTGTTCATCCTGGTCTTCCTTGGGATCGTCATCGGAGGCTCCCTGCTGCTGTACGCATTGCGCGCACCGCGCGCGAACGACAACACCCGCTTCGCCGCCGCCTCACGTGAAACGTTGTTGCTCGCGAACAACCTGCTGCTCACATCGGCGTGTGCGATGGTGCTGCTCGGCACGCTGTACCCGCTGCTCGCCGACGCGCTGGGACTGGGCAAGATTTCGGTGGGGCCGCCCTACTTCGCGCTGTTGTTCGTGTTGCTGATGGCCCCGCTGGTGTTGCTGTTGCCGTTCGGCCCGCTGACGCGCTGGCAGCGCGAACAACCATCGCGCCCCATCGCCATGCTGCTGCCATGGGCGGGGCTTGCGATCGGCATCGGCATCGCCGCGTTTTTCCTGGCGCCGCAAGGTCCCTGGAAGGTGGCCGCGGGTGTCGCAGGCGCTGTATGGGTGCTCCTGGGAACCGCACGTTTCCTATGGTCGCGCCTGCGCATGACAGGTAGCCGGTTTACGCCGGAAATGCTGGGCATGACGCTGGCCCACACGGGTGTCGCCATCTTCCTGGTCGGTGCATTGCTGACCGAAGGCCTGAGCCGGCAACGCGAACTCGCACTGGCACCCGGGCAGACCGTCACGCTCGGCGCGCATGCATTTCGTTTCGATGGCGTGACACGACACGTCGGTCCCAATTACATCGCCAGTCGCGGCGATGTAGCGGTTTCGCGCAATGGCATCGCGCTGGGAACGATGCATCCGGAAAAACGCAGTTATGCCAGCGGCGGCCAGGTCATGACCGAAGCGGCGATTGAGCCTGGTCTCACCCGCGATATCTACGTCGCGCTGGGCGAAACGCTGGGTGGTGGCAGTTGGGCTTTGCGCGTGCACGTCAAACCCTTCGTGCGCTGGATCTGGCTGGGGGCGGTGTTGATGGCGTTGGGAGGATTCGTCACCGCCACCGATCGCCGATTCAGGACAACTCGCCGTTCCAGCGAACGCCCTGATGACGAAACGAAACGCAGGCCGCTTCCATGAAACCAGGACGATGGCTGCCGCTGGCGATCTTCGGCGCGCTCGCGATCCTGCTGGCGACTGGCGTGTGGCTCAGCCGCAGGCCGGATCGCGACGCCTTGCCGTCGCCGCTGATCGGCAAACCGGCGCCGCAATTCTCACTCCCGGTGCTGCACGAACCCGGCCGCCTGGTGACCCTGGCCGACCTCAAGGGCGCGCCATTCGTGTTGAACGTCTGGGGCAGCTGGTGTCCGTCCTGTCGCGAGGAACATGCTGTCGTCACGCGTTTTGCCGAGACCAAGCGCGTGCGGGTCATCGGTTACAACTGGAAGGACGACCACGCCGACGCCTTGCGCTGGCTTGAGCAGTTCGGCAATCCATACTGGTTGGTGCTGGTCGATATCGACAGCCGCTACGCGCTGGACTGGGGCATCTACGGCGCTCCGGAAACCTTCCTTGTCGATGGCCGCGGCATCATCCGCTGGAAGCATGTTGGCGCATTGACCGACAACATCGTCCATGACGAACTGTTGCCTGCACTGGCGTCGGCGGAACGGGCACGATGATGCGTTGCCGGAAATCCTGGCTGCTCGGCTTGATGCTTGTGCTCATCGCGGCGGCCGCAGGCGCACAGGTCGTCACCGACCCTGCCCCCCTGCGTTTCAACAGTTCCGGCGAAGAGCAGCGCTTCCTTCACGTCGTCACCGAACTGCGCTGCGTGATGTGCCAGAACCAGACGCTGGCCGACTCCAATGCACAGATCGCGCGCGACCTGCGGCGCGAAGTGCTGGTGCTGATGCGACAAGGGAAAACCGATGACGAAATCCGCGACTACCTGGTCGCGCGTTACGGTGAATTCGTGCTGTACAAGCCGCGCGTCGAAGCCAAGACCTGGCTGTTGTGGTTTGGCCCGGCGTTGTTGTTGCTCGCTGGCGGTTTCGTGGTCGCGCGCGTCATCCGCCAGCATGCGGGCACGACTGCCCTGCCTGTCGACGACGCGCAGGAGTGGTGATGATGACTGCCACATTCATCATTCTTTCGGCGCTGGTTTGTTTGGCTGTAATGGTGCTGGTATTGCGTCCGCTGTGGCGCGCAGCACCGATGTCCACTGCTGCGTTAGGTGGCATCCTTCTGCTTGCCGTTGCCGGGCTATACCGTTTGCTTGGAACGCCCGCCGCCCTCCATCCACAGTCCGTACACGCGCCCGCGACGTTGCAGGATGCCATCACGCAACTGCAGGCCGCCTTGCAACGCGATCCAAAACAAGCCGAAGGCTGGCGACTGCTCGGTCGTGCGTATGCCTCGAACCAGCAACCCAAGCAGGCGCGCGACGCGTACATCCATGCCGCAGAACTCCTGCCCGATCAGCCCGACGTGCTGGTGGAAGCCGCCGAAGCAAGCGCGCTCGCCGATCCACAGCATCGCTTCGACACGCAGGCTGTCGCACTGTTGCAGCATGCATTGCAGGTGCAGCCGCAGGAACAGCGGGCGCGGTGGTTCCTCGGGATCTCCGAGCGCCAAGCCGGAAACCCCGCCGGCGCCGCGAAGACATGGGAACCACTACTGGCACAGGTCGACGCCAGGACG